>NZ_PGTO01000049.1 GCF_003284725.1 Paramagnetospirillum kuznetsovii
CGGGCCAGTACGGCAGCTTCTCAGTCGATGCCAATGGTGCCTGGTCCTATCAGGCCGGTGCCCATAACGAGCTTGCCGCCAACCAGGTTGTGAGCGACAGCTTCACGGTGGCTGCGGCCGACGGCACCACCACCAGCGTTACCGTGACCCTGACCGGCACCAATGACGCGGCGGTGCTGAGCAGCGCGACGGCGGCGCTGACCGAGACCAATGCGGCGCTCTCGGCCTCGGGCCTGCTGACCATCAGCGACGTGGACAGCGCGGCGACCTTCGTGGCGCAGAGCGGCACGGCGGGCCAGTACGGCAGCTTCTCCGTCGATGCCAATGGCGCCTGGTCCTATCAGGCCGGTGCCCACAATGAGTTTACTCCAGGGCAGACCTATTTAGAGACTTTCGCTGTTGCTTCTGCCGACGGCACTCAGACCTCTGTTAACGTCAACATCGTTGGAACCAACGACGTTCCGGTGGTACGCGGGGATAGCGCGACCCTCGGCGAGAATTTGGTCGGAACGTTCAACGTTCTCGCAAACGACAGCGACCCAGATGCGGGCGACTCGTTACGGCTTGTTTCGGTCAGCACCGCGCCGGGAATCGGCAGTGTCAACATTGTCGACAACCAGATCGTCTTCACCCCCAACAACGCTTCCTTCGATGATCTGCCGGTGGGCGGGAGCCGCGATGTAGTTATCAACTACACCGTTGCGGACCTGAGCAATGCGACGGCCAGCGGCTCGCTGCTGGTGACGGTGACTGGCGCCAACGATGCCCCGGTTGCAATCGACCGTTCCTATAACGGCTACTCCACCCCCGGTGGACTGGCGGCGGAGAAGTTGGTGGGTGCCAATATCGCCCTGTTCGACAACGGTTCCTTCGTCGATACCTCCAATGGCTATTGGGCGGAATCCGACAATACCCAGGCCGCCCTCCGTGGCATGGGGCATACGGTATCCACTTTCACCGGCTATGCCGCCGGTGACTTCAATGCCGCCCTGGCGGGCAAGAGCGTGCTGGTCATTCCGGAATTGGAGGTCGGAAACCTTTCGGCTTCTCTATCGACCGATGCTGCGAAGGCCATCAGCGATTTCGTGGCGGGCGGCGGCAGCCTCGTTCTGATGGCTGACGGTGCTAACAAGGACACCGCATTCCTCAATCGTGTCTTCGGCTTCTCGGTGACCGATACCGACACCTACGGCAGCACCTTCGCCAAGCAGTCGGGGGCCGCAGGAACCACGTTCGGCGATGATGCCGCCTCAGTGCCCACAGCCGACGGAACCTATCCCATTTCAGCGGCAAGCCTGCCGCCCGGGAGCAAGGTTCTGTTCGCCAACGGCAATGAGGTCGGCGCGGCGCTCATGCCGTTCGGCAATGGCCAAGTCAGCTTCATCGCCTATGACATGTTCGATGCCCGCCCGGTCGGCAGCCAAGACAGCGGCTGGCTCCAGGTACTGGACAGTGCCATCAGCCATCGGACTCCCGCGACGTTCACGACCGTGAGCGAGGATGGCGCCGCCCATAGCTTCTCGGTGACCGGTACCGATGTAGACAGCGGCGCGGTGCTGACCTATAGCAAGGCGAGCGACCCCACCGAAGGCAGCGTCACGGTAGCATCCAACGGTGTCGTCACTTTCTCGCCGGGTGCGGGGTTCCAGTGGCTGTCCGCCGGGGACGTCACCAGTTTCTCCTTTGATGTGAAGGTCACAGACCAGTACGGGGCGTCCGACATCGCCACAGTCTCCATTGAAGTCCACGGCGTTAATGATGCGCCGGTAGCGGCCGCTCTGACTGCGACCGGTGGCGAGAACCAAACTTTGACCCTGGATGTGCTGGCCAGCGCCACCGACGTCGATATGATACATGCCCTGACCCTGAGCAGTGCCAGCGTCGGCGTCAACCAGGGCAGTGTCTCGGTGGTCAATAACCAGCTGGTGTTCAATCCCGGTGCGGACTTCAATCATCTGGCCGCCGGGCAGACCCAGACCGTGGTGGTGAGCTACACCGTGAAGGACGAGTTCGGGGCGGCCTCCACCGCCACCGAAACCATCACGGTGACCGGCACCAATGATGCCCCGGTGCTGAGTTCGGCTGTTTCGGCGCTGACCGAGAGCAATACGGCCCTGAGCACCGGCGGCACCTTGACCATCAGTGATGTGGACGACGGAGAAGCCCATTTCGTGGCGCAATCTGGAACCGCTGGCCAGTATGGTACCTTCGCCATCGACGCCAACGGCGCCTGGACCTATCAGGCTGCGGCTCACAACGAGTTCAAGGCGGGGCAGACTTATAGCGAGACCTTCGCGGTCGCGTCCGCCGACGGCACCCAGACCTCGGTCACCGTCAACATCGCCGGTAGCAACGACGCGGCGGTGCTGAGCTCGGCGACGGCCAATCTGACCGAGACCGACGCTGCCCTGTCCACCAGCGGCACCCTGAGCATCTCCGACGTGGACAGCGCAGCCACCTTCGTCGCCCAGGCGGGAACCGCCGGTCAGTATGGCACCTTCGCCATCGATGCGACCGGCGCCTGGACCTATCAGATGAACGGCGTCCATAATGAGCTGAAGGGCGGGCAGACCGTTACCGAGACCTTCGCGGTGGCTTCGGCCGACGGCACCCAGACTTCGGTAACGGTGAATATCGCCGGTTCCGACGACCCAACCCAGATCATCGTGGCGAATGCGCCGAGCGTGACCGAGGACACTTCCCTCAGCGCTCTGGTCAACATGAGCCTCAGCGATCCGGATATGGATCCGAGCCAGTTGCAATTCAGCAGCGGCAGCTTCAGCGGCAGCTACGGTGCCATTTCCCAGAATGCAAGTGGTGCTTGGACCTATACTTTGACGGCCAATGGCTCCTCGGCGATCCAATCGCTGGGGGCGGGGATGTCGCTGACCGACATGGTCCTCGTACGCGCCAGTGGTGGGGCAAGCGCATGGGTTCCGGTTACCATCAACGGAACCAATGACGCGCCGACGGCCGTTGCGACTACCTACGAGCCTACGATCATGGTCGGTCAGGCTATGACGTTTCGCGACTACGCCTCCACCGCCGTGGACGCCAACCATTATCTCGTCAGCTATGACTGGAATTTCGGCGACGGCAGCGGAGTGACGCAATCTTCTGCCGCCGATGTCACCCATGTCTATGGCGGGGCGGGTGTCTTCATGGCCACTCTTCGGGTGACCAACGACTTGGGCATGGTGGCCACCAACACCATTCCCATCACGGTCGTCGATCCCAATCGCGCCCCATCCGACATCATCTTCACGAGCAACGGCGCGGCCGTCGCCAGCGGCTCGGTCGCCGAGAATGCGGCCGCCGGAACCGTCGTCGCCAATCTCTCTTCCCCCGACCCGGATCCCGCCGATTGGGTTACTCTGACACTGACCGACAGTGCCGGCGGCCGCTTCGCGCTCAACGCCCAGAACCAACTGGTCACCACCCGACCGCTCGATTACGAGACCTCCGCCGACCGGACCAGCACGGTGACGGTCACGGCCACGGACGATCATGGTGCCACCCGGGTCGAGACCTTCCAGGTCAACACCGCCAATGTTAACGATGCTCCGACCACGACCAATGCTGCGGTCTATACCAATGTTGGTGAAGTGATCACGGGTCAGTTGGCGGCCTCCGCAGCCGCGCCCGGAAGCATGACATTCTCGCTGGCGGCCAATGATCAGCCAAGCCAAGGCCGCGTGGTGATCAACGCCGATGGCAGCTTCACCTATACGCCGAAGGCTCTTGGACATGGGGTCGACCATTTTGGTTATGTGGTCACCGGCCCCGACGGACAGACTGTCCAAGGGCAAATCGCGGTTGATATCAATTCGCCGCACCTCAATCTGCCGGACGGTGGCAGCACAATCGCCAATTCCCCAAACACCACCACACATGATCAAGTTTCCCTGGCGGCATTGACCGATGGCAGCTTCGTAGCAAGCTGGATGTCTCTCGGCCAGGACGGCAGCGGATGGGGTGTGTATGGCCAACACTATGACGCCAGTGGCAGCAAGACCGGCGGCGAATTCCGCATCAATACCACCACAGTAAGTGATCAATATCAGCCCTCGGTGACTGGGTTGGCGGACGGCAGTTTCGTGGCGACGTGGCAATCATACGGCCAGGATGGCAGCGGCTCTGGTGTCTATGGCCAGCATTTCAACGCCAATGGAAGCAAGATCGGCGGCGAGTTCCAGATCAACACGACCACCGCCAGCGATCAA
>NZ_PGTO01000050.1 GCF_003284725.1 Paramagnetospirillum kuznetsovii
CAAGGTGGAAGGCTTCACGGTCCCGGCCCAGGTGATCGTGTCCCATCTCCAAGACGTGGTTCGCTTCAAGAAGGGCGCCGCCGCGCCCGCCGCCGCGGCACCCGGCCAGCCCCAGACCCAGACCGTGGCGGCCGGTTCCTCCAATTGGTGGTCCAAGGCCCGGGCGGTGGTGGGGGGACCGACCGCCATTCCGGGCATGGGCATGAATGTGGTCCAGGGCAACGTGACGGCGGGCAATGCCTCACCCGGCATTCCTTCGGGCATGCCTTTCATCGATACCGATCATGTGGGGGGCGCCAAGATCGGCGGATACTCCATCGCCGATATCCTCGGCCTGGTCATGCTCGCCCTGGCGGCGGGCGTCACCGGCGGTATGATGACCATGGGCGGCGGCGTGCTTCAGGTCGCCGGCATGATGGTCTTTTTCGGCTACGGCATGTATCTGATCCGCCCGGTGGTCTTTTTGACCAATGTGGTGGTGTACGGTGCCGCGTCCTTGCGCAACGACAAGGCTCAACTGGTCCAGTGGGACAAGGTCAAGCCCCTGATTCCCTGGGGCGTCGGCGGCGTGGTCCTGGGATATTTCATCGGCAACGCCATCGGCGATTCGGTGGTGGGCATTTTGTTGGGCCTGTTCGCCCTGATCATGGCGGGCAAGGCGGTCTTGGAAATTCTTCAGCCCAATGGCGGCGAGGAAACGGCCGAGTCCATTTCCGCCGCCGAGGCCGAAGACGAGATGGACGAATTGATGGCCCTGGCCGACGGCACCGCCAGGCCCAAGCCCAGCGGCCTGGCCTTGCCGGAGGGGCCCGCCCGCTCGGCGGTGCTGGGGCTGCCCATGGGTCTGTTCAGCGGCATTCTCGGCATCAGCGGCGGCGTCATCGAGGTTCCGCTGCAGCGCTATGTGGGGCGCATCAGCCTGCAAAACGCCATTGCCAACAGTTCGGTCCTGGTATTTTGGGCCTCGGTGGCCGGTTCGGTGGTGGCCTTCCTTCACGGATCCAGCACGGGGCTGATCCACTGGGAAGCGCCGGTGACCCTGGCCCTGGTGATGATCCCCGGCGCCTATGTGGGCGGCATCATCGGTGCGCGTCTGATGCGGGTCTTGCCGGTGCGGGTGCTCAAGGGCGTGTACGCGGCGACCATGGCCGCCATCGCTCTCAAGATGCTGACCTCGGTGTGATGATCATGGTGTTGGGATTGGCCGGACATGAATAGCAAGGTCGCGCTTCTGGTGGCGGGACTGGTCGTCGCCCTGGTGCTCGTCATCGGACGGCAGGGGGCGGTCGCGCCCCAGGCCATGAACACGCCGTCCCAAGCGGTGGTCGCCGGGCCGGTCGCGGCGCCGGTGGCCTTTCCTCAGACCCAGTACCCCCAGGCGACCAATGTGGCCATGCCGGTGGAACCCGATCCCGCCGCGGCAGCCGGGGCCACTGCGGCCACGGAATCGCCGCTGCCGAATTTCGTTCCGCGCAAGCTGACGGTGTTCGAAGGGCATTGGCAGGGCATGGACGGACGTCTGATGACCGAGGAACTGGCCCGCAAGCTGAACTATCCACGCGGCCTGCAAGGGGTCTTGTTGGGCGAAGTCACGTTGAACGCGGCGTTTTCCGGGCTTCTGGCGGGCGACGTCATCGTCAGGATCGACGATACCCCGGTCACCGACATGGAAAGCTTCAAGGCCGCCAGCCGGATCGTGGCCAACCGCTCCGAGGCGCGAATCAGCGTGCTGCGTAAGGACAACCGGCCGGGTGCTCCGGTGGTGCGAAAGCTGACGGTGGTCCTGCGCGAGGCCGAGGGTGGCCTGGGCTTCGCCCAGTTGGAAGGCGCGCCCATGATCCTGGCGGGCGACCCTCGCCCCCACGGCTATCGCGGCGCCTGCACCGATTGTCACCCCATCGGCCAGGGGTTCGAGTTGACCCCGGACCCCGATTTGATAAGCCTGCCCCCGCCGACGATCACGCGTGATATGGTCGCCCGGAATGTCAGTCCCCACGAAGTGCGCGGGCCGTGCGAAGCCTGCCACGTCATAAAGTGATCAGAGCCACCTGATTAGGATTTTGGAGAACAGTATGTCTAGCAAGCCGTCGGATATCCTTGACGAGGTCACTCTTTACGCCCACTACGGCCTTTCGGTGGCGAAGAAGCTCGGAATGAACATGGTCGATGCCTTCCGCACGGCCTTTTCCGTCAACGACGACATCCGTCTGGTGTATTACCGCGAGAAGGGCATCTCCCACGCCAAGGCTGGGCGCTATTCCCAGGCCGCCTTGCTGCTGGAGCAGGTCTACGACGCCGATGCCTTCGATGTGGATGTGGCTCTGCACCTGGGAATCGCCTATGTGAAGACCGGCGCCGTCGACCGGGGCACCGAACTGCTCGAACGATCCCTGGCCGATGCGCCCGACAACGTCAAGGTGGCGACCGTTCTCGGCCTGACCTATGTGCAGGTGCAAAAATACGATCTGGCCGTTCCGCTGCTGATCAAGGTGGCCGAGGCCAATCCCATCAATTTTAACGTCCGGTTCCGTCTGGGCGTGGCGCTGGACAATCTCGGCCGCTTCGATGACGCCATCGACAGCTTCAAGATCGCGCTGGGTCTGCGCCCCAACGAAGGCAAGGTGCATCGCGCCATCGCCTTCAGCTATGAGCAGATGGGGCGGCACGAGGAAGCCTTGCCGCATTTCAAGAAGGCCAATGAACTTGACGAAGGGGCATCGGCCTGAGGCCATATGAGGGGCTTCTCCTTCCTATGACGAGCTTAGCGAGACGGATATGGCATTAGGCGACGCGAATGTTGGTTCGGCCC
>NZ_PGTO01000051.1 GCF_003284725.1 Paramagnetospirillum kuznetsovii
CCGAAATCGAAGCCCCTCCGGGGCTCCGAGTCCGGCCCCATTGCTCAACCCGCGCCAGACGGCGTAACTTTAGTCGGGACTCTACCCATGGCTGGATGAAAGTTCCACGGCAGGTCACTCATCTCTCCAGCATGAACGGCTTTCTGGGCAATTAGCCATGACAAAACATGGCTGAGCCTGGCAATTATATCCATTAATTCAATGTTTATTATGTGTGCTGATTTTTTATCAACTCTTTGCCGGTCATACCACTCCTCATATAAAAGATAGTGCCTAACATTTTCTAAAATGGTAATAGTTTCGGCATACGGTCCATCGAAAATCTTAACGTTGCTCATCGGAAGCCTCGTTCCAGACCTTAAAATCAAATTGATTGCGGTCGTATTTTATATTGCGTATCGTTAAAATATACACTTAATAACTTACTCAAATGGATAGCCATCTGATGGCTGCAACTCAATGCCTTTTCGTTGCCCCCACCCCCAGCCTTTAAATCAGATTTTACCAACTAGGGTGACCCGTGACATGAAGTCATGAATTTCTTCCGTCAGTTTTTTGGAATTATTCGCTCCGTCAGTGGCTCTTGAAAAGAGACGCTCTGCAACCGAGGCGGCGTGCTTTGATGACGCTGATACCAATTCAGTGGATGACGCAGACTGTTCGACGCTTTGACGGACCTGGGCAGTGGCCTTTGTGATCAAATCAGTCGCCGATGTCTGTTGATCGATGGTCTCGTCAACCTGAAGGGTGATTTGGCTGATTTGCCGGACTGTCCGTCCTATCGCTTCCATGACATCGACCGCACTGGAAACGGACGTCTGCATCGAAGCGATCTGCGTGCGGATGTCTTCGGTCGCCTTCACCGCCTGGATGGCAAGAGACTTCACCTCATTCGCCACCACGGTGAAGCCCTTCCCGGCCACACCGGCACGAGCTGCTTCGATCGTGGCGTTGAGAGCGAGAAGGTTAGTTTGCGCCGAAATCTCGGTGATGATATCGACCACCTTTTCGATATGCTGAGCCGTTTCCACCAAATTGGAGAAAGCCACATTCGCGGTATCGACATCTTGGTCGGCGTCGTGGGCGATTTTTGAGGCCTTGGAGACTTGGCCACGGACATCTATCAGGGCGGCGTTGAGATCCTCGGTCGACCGCGCCACCGACTCGGCCTCCCGCAATGTCGCTTGAGCTATGTCGCAGACCTCGGCGGAAAGGGCGGAGGCCTTGTGCACCTCCTTCTTCATGGCGTCCGCTTCACTCAATGTGCCATGACTGATGCTTACCCCCTCGTCGACCCGTGTATTGACGGCATCGCGAAACTTTTCGGCAAGGGAACTGTTTTCTCGAATGCGGATTCCAAGGTTTTCCGTCATGCGGTTGATCGTCGTCGCGGAATGTTTATAGGCGCGATGCATGCCGGCGACGAGGATGCGGCGATGAAACCGGCCTGCCGTTACCTCCTTCAGGGAGGCATTGCTTTCACGGGCGAACGAATCGGCGGCGTCGAGCACATTGTTGGTCGCACGGCAGAGGCGGCTAAGCGTATCGCGTCCTCGCCCGATATCCACCAGCCTTTGCTCCAGGTTGCCGACCGCTCCCCCTTCGAGAACGTGCACGACCAATTCGACGGTGTAATATGTGCGCCGCAGCGCATATAGGCTCCAGGCAAATGCTCCGACGCCACCCGCAGCAAGTAGCAATCCATAGAGGGGAAGAGAGGTAACGGCAATCATCGTCGCCCCTCCACCGAGGACAGCGCAAATGCCCATGGACAATGTCAACATGTTCAGCGGAGACGTGAACAGCGGATGGCGGAAAATCGCATTCATTTCAATATTCCAAAATCTATATAGAAAATAGAAACTCTGAGTAGCTCAGTCCTATTTTTGACATATGAGATGTCAAGTATTCCAAGCCACGCTCGGCTGCGTCGGTCCGGCTTCCGGAAATTTCCACCTTGGCGATTGATTCGTATAGGGGGGTGATGATTTCAATCGCGGACGGAGATGGTGCTCTCCGATTGGAATGGAACCCGACGATCTCCCCGGTCCGGTTGACCGTCGGGGTTACGTGGGCGAATACCCAATAATGGTCGCCATTTCGTGCCCTGTTATTCACATAGGCAAAGACTTCCTCACCAGAGCGGATGGTATCCCACAACAACTTGAACACCGACCTCGGCATATGGGGGTGACGAAGGATTGAATGAGGGGCGCCAAGTACCTCATGTTCATCATAGCCACTGATTTCCAGAAAGGCAGAATTAACGTAGGTTATGACGCCTTTAACATCGGTCTTCGAGACAATTACCGTCCCCGACTCGAGATGACGTTCCCTGCCAGTCAGGTGTTGCCGATTGGTTGCGGTATGGCGGAAAGCCGTGGTGGCTGCGTCCGTTGGTGTGCCGTGGAAGGTGGAAATCCGCATAGTACCAAGACCCTCTCGTCCGCTCCGATAGTTCATGGACCAAGTAGCCTTGAGCATTCCTCCTTGGTCGGGTTTACCTTCATCGAAGAGCCAGGGCAAAACTAATCCCATATGGGAGTATGGCTTCCCATTTGGGCACCATTCCGTAATGGGCACATCAGCCAGCCAGACAGCAGCAAAAAATGCCTAGTGCACTGACGCAAACACAGGATTCACAATCGATCTGCGCCGTGCGAGTCTGTGGTCATGGCACAGACCGTCA
>NZ_PGTO01000052.1 GCF_003284725.1 Paramagnetospirillum kuznetsovii
CTTTTGGGATTCACCAAGCCCCTTTTGGGATTAACAGTCAGTCGGGATATATTATCCACGATCTTGAAATACCGATTGTGGCCATGGATTAATAAATTGTCCATCTATCGCACCTAGCCTTTTGCCAATTCCGTCAAGGAGATCATCGCACCGTGATCGACGCCAGCACGCCCAGCCTGGACACCGCCCTGGACGCCTGGCGATCGGGCCGTCTGGACCAGGCGCGCGCCCAAGCCGCTGTCTTGGTCGATGAAGACCCGGACAGTGCCATGGCTTGGTGGCTGCTGGGGCGCGTCTGTCTGGACATGGGGGATACCACCGGGGCCTTCGGAGCGCTGTCCGAGGCCGGCCTGCTGGCACCGGACGACATCTCGGTCGCCCTGGCCCTGGCCGAGGCCGAGTGGCGAAACGGAGATGCCGTCGCCGCCCTTGTGCGCATGGCCGCCTTGCCTTCGTCCGAGGCCGCCACCCAGTTGGCTGCCCGCCTGCTCACCGCCCAACGCCCCGAGCCCGGGCACATCCCGCCCGAGGAACTGAACGCTTTCGTCGATCTGCTCAAGGCGGCGGCGCAGTGGATGGTTGCCCGAGAAGGCTGGCTCGAAGCGGCGGCGGTATTCCATCTGGTCACGCGGTTGTCTCCCGACGACCTTGACGCCCAATGCGACCTGATCGGCGCCTCGGCGCGTTCGTGCGGCATGAACATCGCCGAATTGGCCGGAGCCCGCCGTGCGATCGCCGCGTTCCGCCTGGTCCGTCAGCAAGCGCCCTTGAAACCCGCCCTGTGGGGTAATCTGGGCGCGTTGCTGGCCGCCTTGAACGAACGCAGCCACGGCCACGGTCAGGCCGCCGCCGCCGCCGCCGCCCATGCCCATGCCCGCTGGATGGCGCTAGAAACCCCGGGATCTCCGTTGTTTCCCCATGCCCGGGCCGGGGTCGCCGACTTCCTGTACAGCCGCCGTCGCATGGCCGAGGCCGCCAAGGTCTATCGCACCAATCAAGTCCCCGAGATACCCGAAATCGCCGAAACCGTCCTGGATGCCTACCTGACCACCCTGGACCACCGGCTCGAGCGGCTCGAACGGTTGCTGGCAATGCCGCCGAGCCCGGAAACACTGGAACAGGTCGGCATCCTGATCGGCGACATGGGCATGACCAGCGACGCGGCGGAAGTGTTTAATCTTGCCTTGAAGGCAGCCCCGGACAATGTCGCCAACCGCCAGGCCCTGGCCGACATCTTGTCCCGACACCGCCTGCTGGTCGATGCGGCCGCGCTGTTCGCGAACCGGTCGGCGGTCCCCCGCCAGCCCCTGGTTCAACCACCGCCGACCCCATCTTGCACTCCGACCGAAACAGCGTGCCATGACTGACGGACATCACACCCTTATCGACCAGATCGCGCGCGGGCCCCATCCCTTCGTGATCGCCGAAATCGGCATCAACCACAATGGCGACGAAGCTCTGGCAGCCCAAATGATCGAAGCGACCGCCGCAGCCGGCGCCGACTGCGTCAAGATGCAAAGCTTCCATGTCGATGAATACCTGTCGCCGCTGGCCGCCAAAGCCGCCTATCAGGAACAGGGGCCGTTCGCCGGGAAAAGCCAGTACGAGATCATCAAGGCCTGCGAATTGGACATCGCGGCGATGGCCCGGCTGAAGCGCCACGCCGAGCGACTGGGTCTGGTGTTCCTATCGACCCCGTTCGAGCGGGTCAGCCTACGTGAGGTGCTGAGCCTGGCCCCCCAAGCCATCAAGGTCAGTTCCTGCAATCTGACCAACACGCCCTTCCTTGAGGAACTGGCCGCAAGCCGGATCCCGGTGCTGCTTTCCACCGGCATGGCCGACTTGGCGGAAGTCGCCCGCGCGGTGGCGATCTTCAAGGCCGCCGGAACGTCGCTGCTGCTGTTCCAGTGCACCAGCAATTACCCGTCGAAGACCGAGAACGCCAATCTCAGGGTGATGGATACCTACCGCGCGGTCTTCGAGGTTCCTGTCGGCTTTTCGGACCATACACCCGATCATGTCGCCGCCATCGCCGCCGTCGCCCGCGGCGCCGTCGCCATCGAAAAGCATTTCACCTTGTCGCGTGACCTGCCTGGCATCGACCAGAAGGCATCGATCGAACCAGGGCAACTGACGGAACTGGTCCGCGTGGTCCGGCTGACCCGGGCCGCGCTCGGCTCGCCGGTCAAGGTTCGTTGCGGCGAGGAAGAAGACACAACCCGCGCCCTGCGCCGCAGCCTGGTCGCCCTTCGCGACCTGCCCGTCGGCACCCGCCTGGCGGCAAGCGATGTCGCCCCGAAGCGACCCGGGACCGGCCTGGCGGTCGATCAACTCGACCGCTTCGAAGGCCGCCAACTGACCCGTCCGGTGGCAGCACATCAACCTCTGCAACTGGATGATTTCCTGCTATAACCCGACTCTCTGAGAATCCCAAAAGAGGCTTGTGTCCGGCGAGAGAGCGATCCATGAATTTGCTATGTCCGACGCGCCGTTTCTGACCCAAGAGCAACGTGCTTCCCTGACCGCGCTGGCGAAGCGCGGGATGGTCGAG
>NZ_PGTO01000053.1 GCF_003284725.1 Paramagnetospirillum kuznetsovii
CCCTCTCTTGCTCAGGCCCTTGCCGCGACGGCGGGCGCCGGGCTGACGAACAGGCGGATGTCGCGGGCGTGGGGGATTTCCTCCTGGATACGCTGGCGCACCGCCTCGGCCACCATGGAACTGTCCTTGATACGCAGATTGGGATCGACCCGCAGGCGGATGTCGAACTGCACGTCCTCGCCCACATGGCGGCCGCGCAGGAAATAGATGCTGTGGACCATGGGCGTGTCCATGGCCACCTGCCAGGCGGTCTGCAGCAGGTCCGTGTCCACCGAGCTGTCCATCAGGCCGTGGATCGAGGTTCCGATCAGTTCCAGGCCGATGCGTCCCACCAGGGCCGAAACCCCGATGGCCGCGATGGTGTCGGCGATGGGAAAGCCGATCACCGAGGCGATCACGCCGACCATCACCGCCGCCGACGAGATGGCGTCGGACCGGTTGTCCCAGGCATTGGCGATGATGGCCGGGCTGTTGTTTTCGTTGCCCACGCAGATCTGGTAGCGATACATCAGCTCGTTGACGATCACCGTCACCGACGCCCCGACCGCCGCGAAGATGCTCGGCGCCTCGTAGGAGCCCGAGATCAGCTTCATCACCGAACCGTACATCAGGAAGCTGGCCCCGATCAGCAGCAAGGAGCCCACGATGGACGACGAGATGTACTGGATATTGCCATAGCCGAACGGATAGCGTTCATCCGCGGGCTTGTTCGAAATCTTCAGACTGAGCTGGGTCACGCCGCTGGCAACCACGTCCGCCCCCGAATGCAGCGAATCCGCCACCAGCGCCACGCTGCCGCTCATCAGCCCGAGGACACCCTTGAACAGGGTCATGCAGATGTCGGCGGTAAAGGCCCACCACACCACTTCCTCGCGGCAATCCCTGCAATTTTCGAACTTCATCGGTTCATGTAATCCACAAGATTGGAGCCCAGTATACGATAATTATCGCCCACTTTCTTCGCCTTGATCGTCCCCGAACGGATCAGGCCCAGAACCTCGAGACGATCCATTCCCAGCAATTGCGCGGCTTCCGCGCTGCTGTAGATCCGGTGCGGCAAGATCTCCTCGCCGAAGATCTTGTCCACCAGAACCATGGCGCCCTGCACGAAGGTCACCAGCGCGCTTCCCTTGATTACCGCCGTCCAGATCATTTCTTGATCTCCTGCGCATGGTTGAGGGGCAGAAGTTCCTGGAAAAGCTGCGGCGTGATGATCGGCGTGTCGCCCGACGGCTTTTCCTGGAAATACTCCGCCCGCTTGAAGCCGGTGATGAACGCCAGATAGTTCCACGGCCACTTGGTGATCTCGATGTTATAGGTCGAGGCCGCCCCGTTGTATTCCTCGCGACGCGTCGCGATCCGGTCTTCCATCTCCACCAGCGACGTCATCATGTGCTTGTAGGTGTCGACCGACTGGATGGTCGGATACTGCTCCACAACCGCCATCAGACGGCCCAGCGCGGCGCCGAACCCGCCATCCGCCCCAAGCAGCGCCTTGCCGCCCCCCACATCGCCCAGAAGCTTCCCGATCCCGCCCTGCTTCATCAGCTGCTCCAGCGCGGAGCCGATCGGGCCGCCCTTGCCCGCCTCGACTCCCTCGGTCCGCTTGTCCGACGTATGCGAGAAAATCGAGTGCTCCAAGGCCGCGTGGTTCAGCGTCAGCTTCACAAGATTGCCGAACAGATTGTCGCGGCGCTGGATCATCACCTCGTAATTGGACCGCTTCGCCTGCGTCTCCTCCGACATGGTCACGAACGTGTTGTAGCGCATCAGCAAGGTCGTGATGAACGCCACCACGGACAAAACCGAAACCACCATCAGGACATGCACCGGACCACGGCCCAAACGACGCGGCGACTCATCGACAACATACAACTGGGCAAGCAGCTCCTCCGACTGCTTGACCCGTTGCAGCGCACTGAAGTCGACCCCAGGGGCCGAACCAACATTCGCGTCGCCTAATGCCATATCCGTCTCGCTAAGCTCGTCATAGGAAGGAGAAGCCCCTCAT
>NZ_PGTO01000054.1 GCF_003284725.1 Paramagnetospirillum kuznetsovii
TCCAGAACCAATCGGTCGCCATAGATGCCGCCGGTAATGGTGTCGGCGCTGGTCAGGCCGCTGTGCAGATTGAAGGTCGCCGCGCCGCCGGAAGCGATCAAGGTGTCGTTGCCGCCCGACCCGGCATCGATCACGTCAACGCCCCAGCTCACATGGACCACATCATTACCGCTTCCGCCCGAAACAGTGAGCACATTGGCGGTGTTGGACAGGCCCAGGGTCTTGCCGTCGGAGAAGTAAAGCTCGTCCACATTATTGGTGATCAGCGTGGCACCGGCATAGGCGCCGGTGAACGAGGCGCTGAACTGGCCCGAGAAGCCGCTCAGAGTGGTCTCGGACTCGCTCGACAGAACCCGGACGGCATCCACCCCCGCGCCGGCATTCATGGAATTGTAGCCCGACCCGGCCACCAGGGTGACGCCGTTGAAATTAGCCGAGGTCTCCACCGTCAGGTTACCGGTCACGGCAGATGCGTCGATGGTGTTGACGCCGTTATACCGGCCGAGGGCCCCGAAGGTGACCGAGGTGGCCGCGCCACCGGTGACCGTCAGGGTCTCGACGCCGGTGAACTTGCCCGCCGCCGTGTCGTCGATGGTCCCGGCATTGGCGACGATGGCCGTATCCGTGCCCGCTCCACCGATGATGGTGGTCATGGTCGCCAGATCGCTACCGGAGAGCTTGATGGTATCGTTGCCGCCGCCCGCATCGACCGTACCAAAGCCGGTGCCGACGTCGATGATGTCGGCGGTGCCTGTGCCGGTCAGCGACGAACCGATGGCCGCCGTCAGCGCCTCGGTGAAGGGGGTGGAGTTGTTTACCATTGCCACCGAGCCCGTGGTCGGCGTGATGGTCCCACCGCTGGCGCTGCTGAAATTCCAGTAGCCCTGCAGATTGCCCCCCGACAGGGAGCCAGCCTGGATCGCTTGGGAATCCGACTGGATCTGACTCCCGCTGCGCAGGCTGTCCCAGATGGCCACACCGGCCACCTCGCCGTTCAGGCCGGCATTGGTGACGCCCCCGCCAGCCGCGTTGGCGTTGGCGGCGATGACGAACATGTCGCCAGACGACATGGTCTGTACGGAACCGGCGGTGCCCTCCTCGACGCCGTTGACGTAGAGCCGAAGTGCACCGCCGTTTTGCGCCGACAAAGCCAAATTGTACCACTGTCCCGCTTGGGCCGCCGTGGTTCCTTCGACCGAGACACCCGCACCTGCCGCGGCATCCCAGAGATAGGCGACAAAATGATGGGTGGTTGGATCGACCCATATATCCGTCGAGTGGTTGCCGACGGTCTGGGCGAACGTCGATGAATTCCACGCCCCCGAGGACGTCCCGAACAACACGAACTGCCGCTCGCCGGTGATGGCGCTGAACTTGATCGAGGTTTCCACTGTCAAGGTGGAGGAAGGCGTATAGGCCATGGTGACGCCTGAACCGGTGGCGCCGGTAAACGACAGGCCGGAAATATTGGTGGCGCTCTGGCCCGCACTGACCGACAGCGAACCGTCGCTGAACCGCAGCGTCTCCACATTGGTCAGATAGTCGGTGTAATCGTTGCCATCACTGGAATTGGTGTCTTGCACCGAGATGGTGCCGTTGGCCGCGCCGATCTTGTAGTCGCCCTTGACGCCGTGGAACACCGCCGTGTCGGTCCCCGCCCCGCCGTCGAAATGGTCGTAGGCCGAGCCGCCGGTAAAGGTATCGTTGCCGGTGCCGCCGGTAACCGAGATCGGCTGGCTGGCGGCCGAAACATCCACGGTGACGCCCGCCGA
>NZ_PGTO01000055.1 GCF_003284725.1 Paramagnetospirillum kuznetsovii
GATGATGGGGTGGACGGCCCCTGCTCACCGGCGTCGCAATGCGCCAAAGTGGTCGTTGGAAACAGACCATAAAGAGGGGCCGCCCATGAACGAGATTATCAGGATTGCCATCGATCTGTCGAAGGGCGCATTCGCGCTCCATGGCGTGAACGCCGATGAGGATGCCGTTCTGCGGCGAGAATTGCGTCGTGGCCAGGTTCTTGGCTTTTTCGCCAAGCTGCCGTCGTGCATGGTGGGGATGGAAGCTTGCGCCTCGGCCCATTATTGGGCGCGCGCGATTGCGGCGCTGGGCCATCGGGTGGTCTTGATCCCGCCAGCCTATGTAAAGCCTTACGTCAAGCGCGGGCGCAAAAACGACGCCAACGACGCCGCCGCCATCTGCGAGGCGATGGCACGACGGTCGGTGACCACGGTCCCGGTCAAGACGCCCGAGCAGCAGGCAGCGTTGATGCTTCACCGCGCCCGCAAGTTGCTGGTCGGCCAGCGCACCATGCTCGCCAATGCGATGCGGGCGCATTTGGCCGAGTTCGGCATCGTCGCGCCGTGCGGCGAGAAGGGGCTCGACAATCTGATCGCCCTTGCTGTGGATGCTGCCGACCCGGCCTTGCCGCCAATGGCACGCGAGGCCCTTGGCATGTTGGCGGCGCAACTGCGCGACGCCGAGGTCAAGATCGATGCGCTTGAGCGCGAGATGCTGGCGGCTCAGCGCCGCGACGAGGCCAGCCAGCGTCTGACGACCATCCCCTCCATCGGCCCGATCACCGCCAGCGCCATCGCCGCCACCATGGGCGATCCTCGTCGCTTCAAAACCGGGCGTGATTTTGCCGCCTGGCTGGGCCTGGTGCCATCGCAGCACTCGACCGGGGGCAAGACCTCCCTCGGCCCCATCACCAAGACCGGCGACCGCTATCTCCGCTCATTGCTCGTCGTCTGCGCCACCGGGATGTTGCGCCACCAGACGAAAAGCCCATGGATCAAGGCATTGCTCGAGCGCATGCCAGCGCGCAAGGCCACCGTCGCCATCGCCAACAAGCTGGCGAGGATCGCCTGGGCCATCCTCGCCCATGGCGGCACCTATCGCAGCCAAGCCGGATTGGCGGCCTGACCAAAACTTCCAGCCATAACACTTCGATTGCGAGGGCGATGAAAGCGTGATGGTGACCGGTCAGACCCAAGAGCCGAAAAACCCTGTCTGTGTCATGGCCGGTCGAGGCCGAACGGATGATTTGGGAGCGGTTCGCGGATCACATCATGGCCAGCGGCCAGGTATGCCGCGCAAACAGGCCGGACACATGACTGCCCCAGACCGGTGGTGCCTGCTTCACATTT
>NZ_PGTO01000056.1 GCF_003284725.1 Paramagnetospirillum kuznetsovii
TGACCTGCCGTGGGAATCCTCCTCCAGTCTGAAGTAGAGTCCGGCCCTGACAAGGACGGACGAGATGAAGCGCAGCAGGTTCACGGAAGAGCAGATCATTGGCATCCTGAAGGAACAGGAGGCCGGGGCGAAGACACTGGACTTGTGCCGCAAGCACGGGATCAGTTCGCCAACTTTCTACAAATGGAAGGCCAAGTACGGCGGCCTGGACGTGTCGGAAGCCCGGCGGCTGAAGGCGCTTGAGGATGAAAACGGCCGGCTGAAGAAGCTGCTGGCGGAATCCATGCTGAACGAGGCCGCGCTCCGCGATCTTCTGGGAAAAAAATGGTGAGGCCCGCCGCCAAGCGGGAAGCTGTCGCCCATCTGCGAAGCCAATTCGAGATGAGCGAGCGTCGGGCCTGTGCCGTGATCGCGGCGGATCGTACCATGATCCGCTACCAGTCGGTTCGGCCCGACGACAGCGGCTTGCGCCTCCGACTTCGAGAGATTGCCCAGGAGCGCCGCCGGTTCGGCTATCGACGGCTGTTCATCTTCCTCCGTCGCGAGGGGGAGCCATCCGGCATCACCCGTGTCTACCGGCTGTATCGCGAGGAGGGCTTGGCGGTGCGCAAGCGCCGCACCCGACGCAAGGCCATCGGCACTCGCGCACCGATCCTGGTGGAGGCCAAACCCAACGCCCGCTGGTCGCTGGATTTTGTCCATGATCAGTTGGAGAACGGACGGCGCTTCCGCGTGCTCAACGTCGTCGACGACGTGACGCGGGAGTGCTTGGCCTCGGTGCCCGATCCATCGATCTCGGGCGTGCGGGTTGCGCGGGAACTGTCGGCGCTGATCGCCAGACGGGGAAAGCCGGGGATGATCGTCTCTGACAACGGCACCGAACTGACCTCCAACGCCGTGCTGAAATGGTCGCAGGATCATTGCATACAATGGCACTACATCGCCCCAGGAAAGCCGATGCAGAACGGCTATAGCGAGAGCTTCAATGGCCGGATGCGCGATGAACTGCTCAACGAGACAGTCTTCACCAGCATGGGCCAGGCCCGCGCCGTCATCGCCGCCTGGGTGGCCGACTACAACACCACCAGGCCGCACTCGGCCTTGGGATACCAGACCCCGGCGGCTCACGCCGCCAAACTCAAGGCAATGGGGCCGAAATCGAAGCCCCTCCGGGGCTCCGAGCCCGGCCCCATTGCTCAACCCGCGCCAGACGGCGTAACTTTAGTCGG
>NZ_PGTO01000057.1 GCF_003284725.1 Paramagnetospirillum kuznetsovii
CTAGTGCACTGACTCATTCAGAAGATGCAGGCAAGCGGGAGAGTTTTTCGAAGATGCCCTCTGCGGTCTTGGTCCAGACGAAGGGCTTGGCCTGACCGTTGTGGTAGCGGATATAGGCGCGGATGGCATCTTCCAACTGGGCAACGGATTTGAACACGCCGCGGCGGATTTTCCGCCGGGTGATGATGGAGAAGAATCCCTCGACGGCGTTGAGCCACGAAGCCGATGTCGGGGTGAAATGGAAGACCCAGCGCGGGTGATCCGCCAACCATTGCCTGACCTTGGGATGCTTATGGGTGGCGTAGTTATCGAGGATGGCATGGATGATTTTCCCTGCGGGAACGGCCCGCTCCACCGCATTGAGGAACTTGATGAATTCCTGATGCCGGTGCTTTTGCATACAACGCCCCAGCACGGTGCCGTCCAAGATGTTGAGGGCGGCAAACAGGGTGGTGGTGCCGTTGCGCTTGTAATCGTGGGTCATGGTGGCGCACTTGCCCGGTTTCAGCGGCAGGCCCGGCTGGGTGCGGTCGAGGGCCTGGATCTGGCTTTTCTCATCAATGGACAGCACCACGGCGTGGCACGGCGGCTCCATGTAGAGGCCAACCACATCCTCGACTTTCTCGGCGAAGGCGGGGTCCTTGGACTTCTTGAACGTGCGCAACCGGTGCGGCTGAAGACGGTGGGCGTCCCAGATCCGCTGGACCGCCCGCAAGCTGATGCCAACGGCCTTGGCGACCGCACGGCCTGTCCAATGGGTAACGCTGCCGGGCGGGTTGGAGCACGGCAGAGCCAAGACCCTCGCGACCGTTTCCAGGGACAAAGGAGGCTTGCCCGGCTTGCGCGTCTTGTCCCGCAGCAAGCCATCAACCCCTTGCTCGGCATAGCGCAGTTGCCAGCGCCACACCGCTGGGCGGCTGATGCCGATTTCGCGGGCCACCTCAAGAACGGGCCGATGCTCAGCCGAAAGAAGGACGATCCGCGCCCGTTGAACGTGCTTTTGCGGACTGTTGCGATCCCCAATGACCTCGGCCAAGCGCACTTGGTCCTCGGGAGAGACGATGATGCTGACGGTCTGTGCCATGACCACAGACTCGCACGGCGCAGATCGATTGTGAATCCTGTGTTTGCGTCAGTGCACTAGG
>NZ_PGTO01000058.1 GCF_003284725.1 Paramagnetospirillum kuznetsovii
ATGGCTAAGGCTAAATTCGAGCGGAACAAGCCGCATTGCAATATCGGCACCATTGGTCACGTTGACCACGGCAAGACCTCGCTGACGGCGGCGATCACCAAGATTCTGGCCGAGACCGGCGGCGCCACCTTCACCGCCTACGACCAGATCGACAAGGCGCCGGAAGAGAAGGCGCGCGGCATCACCATTTCCACGGCGCACGTGGAATACGAGACCGGCAACCGCCACTACGCCCATGTGGATTGCCCCGGCCACGCCGATTATGTGAAGAACATGATCACGGGTGCTGCGCAGATGGACGGCGCCATCCTGGTTGTGTCGGCGGCCGACGGCCCGATGCCGCAGACCCGCGAGCACATCCTGCTGGCGCGTCAGGTCGGCGTTCCGGCGCTGGTGGTGTTCATGAACAAGGTCGACATGGTCGACGATCCCGAGCTGCTGGAGCTGGTGGAGCTTGAGATCCGCGAGCTGCTGAGCTCGTATCAGTTCCCCGGCGACGACATTCCGATCGTTCAGGGTTCGGCCCTGTGCGCCCTGGAAGACAAGCGTCCCGAGATCGGCCGCGAGGCGATCTTGAAGCTGATGGCCGAGGTGGATCGCTACATCCCGCAGCCCGAGCGCGCCAAGGACCGTCCGTTCCTGATGCCGATCGAAGACGTGTTCTCCATCTCGGGCCGCGGCACCGTGGTGACCGGTCGCGTCGAGCGCGGCGTGGTCAAGGTCGGCGAGGAAGTCGAGATCGTCGGCATCAAGACGACCGTCAAGACCACCTGCACCGGCGTGGAAATGTTCCGCAAGCTGCTCGATCAGGGCGAGGCCGGCGACAATATCGGCGCCCTGCTGCGCGGCACCAAGCGTGAAGACGTCGAGCGCGGCCAGGTTCTGGCGGCTCCCGGCTCCATCACGCCGCACACCAAGTTCAAGGCCGAAGCCTATATCCTGAACAAGGAAGAGGGCGGTCGTCATACCCCGTTCTTCACCAACTACCGTCCGCAGTTCTATTTCCGCACCACCGACGTGACCGGTGTGGTCAGCCTGCCGGAAGGCACCGAGATGGTGATGCCGGGCGACAACGT
>NZ_PGTO01000005.1 GCF_003284725.1 Paramagnetospirillum kuznetsovii
CTGGACCAAGACCGCAGAGGGCATCTTCGAAAAACTCTCCCGCTTGCCTGCATCTTCTGAATGAGTCAGTGCACTAGTCGTAGTGGCAAACGGGACTAGAGGAGAAACAAAACTGCAGGCAATGTACCATTGATAGCAGCTCTGATGCGCGGCAGGCATCAATGGAAATCACTCATAAAAAAATAGATATAGGCGTCATTTTGTACATCCGGACCTGCGGTACGGTGTATTCAACTATAGTTACTGACATCACTGTTGCTTCAAATGTCAGAATAAAAACGCGCGCATCATATGTGCCATCTGGGGCCATTTATATGGTGCCGGAATCCTGCAAGTCAGCGATGGTTGAGTTGGCGACCGGGAGTCCATGGAAGAAAGAATGTTCGCTAAAGTATATTGTAGATAGTTGTAAAATTAAGTAAATCAATGTTATAATTCACCGCATTACAAAACAATGTGGCGCCATAAAATGATTGAATATGAAGTTACTTGTTGAGTATTGCAAATTGCTGTAGTGAAAGTGATCTGTAAATGTTAGTGCATTTTCAAATAAGGGATACGGCCAATGGAAGGACCGGTTCTTATTGTCGATGATGACGCCAATTTGCTTTTGTCTCTGCGTCGCCAGCTTGTTGGTAAATTTAATCTGGTAACAGCCCAAGGCGGACCGGAAGCTATTGAGGTGGCACGAACAGCTCAAGCGAGGAACGCGCCTTTTGCCGTCGTTGTCTGCGACATGCGGATGCCTGAAATGGATGGGCTTCAGACACTGGCCCACATTCACGAGATTTCGCCCCATACCGTCTTGTTGATGTTGACGGGAAATTCAGACCAGCAAACAACGATCAATGCCATCAACAGCGGCCATATTTTCAGGTTCTATAATAAACCATGTCCAATTCCGACTCTCGAAATAGGAATAAATGAAGCTATCACAAAATTCAAAATGCTTCAGGCCGAACACGAGATTCTGGAAAAGACCCTGGCTGGCAGTATCAAGGTTCTCATTGATCTCGTGTCTTCTACCAATCCAATTATATCAAGGCAGGCCAAACGGATACGTGATTATGTCAGGAAGCTGACGGTTGATGGCCAATTCCCATGTCACTGGCAGTTGGAAATTGCGTCGTCCCTTGCATTAATTGGGCAGTTATCGGTCCCGCTCGAATTGGTTCAAAAGCGGCACGCTGGCCGATCCCTGAGTGCGGAAGAACAGTCTACTTTGGACGGCGCCCCGGAAATTGCCCGCAACCTCGTTATCAATATTCCACGTTTGGGGAAGGTTGCCGAATCCATCTACCTCCAGGATCGTGGATTTGACGGCAGCGGCTTTCCTGACGACGGCCCTGTTGGAGCGGGTATTCCTCGGGATGCGCGGATCCTCAAGGTGCTTAAAGACCTTAGCGAAGCCGTCGAAGTGGCCGGAGCGCCCGACAAAAACGCATTCGCTCTCTTAGAGGCTAAGAAGGCACAGTACGATCTGGAAATATTTGAGAAAATCCGCCAATGCCTTGAAGTACCCCCGGCCGAAGAGAAAAAGCCTTTGGAGGATAATAGCAATCCGCCTGTCAGCGACATGGCGGCGGCGGATGAACACGCCGGTTCTTCCATGCCGACGCAGAAGGCCGCTATCCGCAATACAGCCATTAGCAGTTCTTCGCGCATGTCAGCGAACGGCCAGAAGGCCATGTCGTCCAGAAAGCGGCGGCGCTTTCGCATGCTCAGAACCGCCGCCGTTATAGCCATTTTCCTTGGCGCTGCAGGAGGGCTGGCATTCTTCTACTCCAACAAATCCTCACAGCCTCCCAACGACGCCAATGCGTCCGAATTGATCTCGCAAATGCAAATGGCTGCACAGGGGAATATCACTAGCGCGAGCAATGTTTACGGCGGAAAACTGTCGGCTAAGGACGGCAATATCCAAGTAGACGAAATTCCGCGCTCAGCCTGTATTCAGGTCAGCTGGAAGTTGATTAAGACCGGAATGCTTAGCATCAACGGCCTGGTTGCTCAGCGAGTGACCGGTGCGTCCATATCAAAACAGTGCGACTCTGCGAACGCGAATGTTTTAGCGTGGGCTCCCTATCAGGCCAACGAGAAAGCCGAGGAAGAATGAATGAGGGCAAGACTCCGTCTTCCAGGCTCATGACCCATTCACTCTGCGTCGGCTCCCTGGACCTGGAGAACTATGCCACCGGAAGCCGGATTGTGAATACGGCTCCTTCCCCGTTCGCCCCCCCCACGACAATTTGGCCACCGTGCTTAACGACGACGACATCATAGCAAATGGCCAGCCCTTGACCGGTACCCTTTCCCACGTCCTTGGTGGTGAAGAAGGGGTCAAAAATCCGGTCCTTGATGTCGTCCGGTATGCCGGTCCCATTGTCGGAAAAGCGGACTTCGATAAAATCCCCGGCACTAAACGTTTCGACAGTAATTTTGCCGGGCTTAGGTTTTCCTGATTCATCGATTGCATGTGCGGCATTGATGATAAGGTTCAAAAATACTTGATTTATTTCGCCTGGGTGACAATTAACTCTTGGCAGTTTGGGGTCAAGTTTGACATCAAGATTTGCGATATGTTTCCATGTATTCCGTGAAACCGTCACGGTGTTTTCTAAGGCTCGATTTATGTCGACCGCTGATTTCTGGGTCGTTCCTGGGTGGGAAAACTCCTTCATGGATAACACGATTCTTGAAACCTGCGTCACTCCCTCCAGGGACTGGGAAATAGCAGGAGGCAGTTCATTCATCAAAAAGTCTAGATCGGCCTGATCAACGCGGTCGAAATATTCCCGAATAAGCGGATCGCCGTTGGAGAAATGCTCCGAATTGCTAGCCAGTTTTCGCGCTTCGTCTAGAAGGGGGAGGATGTTTTTGGTGGCATCCTGAATGAAGTTGAGATTGTCGCCAATATACTGGATCGGGGTGTTTATCTCGTGCGCAATACCTGCCGCCAATTGTCCGACACTGGCTAGGCGAGATGCCTGCAGAGCCTCGCGCTGGGCTTCCTTGAGAGCCACGGTACGCTCGGTCACGAGACGCTCCAACTCGGCATGCTGATCTGCACGGATCCGTTCGTACTGGCGCCTCTGGGTTAGATCCCCGATGGTCGCCACCACCATGCTCAGGCCACCTGCCGAAACTCGACTGGCCGTGATTAATGCCGGAAACCGACTGGCATCAAATCGTGCAACCTCGATCTCCGCGCTTCCCCCCTCCACCATGGATTCAAGCGGAACCAGTTGATCAAAATGAGCTCCAATAGCCCTGCTGGCCGGAGCTCCAAAAATGCGTTCGGCGGCACGATTGAATGATTGGATTCTGCCTTGATCGTCCAACGTCAGGATAGCTTCCGTTGAATTATCGATGACCGCTTCCAGCCAGCGCTCACTTTGCCGAAGTGCGGTTTCACGGCTGCCGACTGCATGACGCATGATATCGAAGTTGCTGACCAACTTTCCTATCTCATCACCGGACGGGATGGGTAAGCTGACGTCGTAGTTGCCTTCGCTCAGAAGATGACTGGCTTTGGCCAAGTTCTTTATCGGCTGAATGACCGATTTATTTTGCTGCCACACCACAGCCAAGGTTCCAAACAGCAAGATCAGTGCGACCATCAGTTCTAGTCGCCGTAAGACGCTGATGGCAGGAGCCACTAGGCTGTTTTCCTCTAGATCGACCGTTAGCATTCCCAATGACCGCCCCACCCCTGCCAACGGAACGCTGAGCCGGGTCATCGCCTCAATCTGCTCGGCCTTCCCCAGGGGATAGAGTTGCTTTCCCGCTGGGGTCGTCAGAGTCAAAGATCGCCACCAGGGATGGTTTTGCTCAACTTCGGAGAGCGTCTCGTATATCTTGGCCAAATCGCTAACCAGAAGGTCTGGGACGATGGCCAAACCAACCAGGGTCAGCGCGCGCTTCTCTCCATTCACTCGTTCCACCACCAGCATCTGCTTCAATGAGGCGAAGGCGAGGAAATGCATGACCGCAAGTACGCTGGCCGCGACAAGGAGAAGAGGAACGAGAAGCTTGACGCGAATATTCATTGGTCGACGTAAAACGCCTCCAGCCCAAGATGGCGCAAGGTCTCATACTCCTGATCGCTGGCGGGCCCGACCGACTTGATCGGGACCTCGGCAAGAAGCCTCAGCCCCTGACGGTCTCGTCCGAGTTCCAGCAATGCCTGCTGGATACGAACGACAGCTGCGGCAGGAACTCGCGAGTGAGCCGCCAGTGGGTGCGGCGGAAAGCGTTCGGTTTCGTGAATGATGGTTAAGCCATCTCGGATTTCCGGCTTTAGCTGATCGAAGGTCACGCGGATACCTCCCGCCGCATCCGTCTGGCCCAGTAAGACGTTTAAATAGGCCGAATCATGCGACTTCACATAGACCTCGGAGATCTTAATATGAAACTTGCGGATGAATTCGGCACGTGGGATCAACGAAGCTCCCATGGCATTGGGCGCGGGGAACGCGACCTTCCGGCCGTCTAGCATCGCAACGTTGGTCAGGCCAGAGCCTTTCGCCACAACAACGACGCCATAAAGATCGTTTTCCACGTCGCGGACGATGGCCTGATATCCCTGACGGCGATGGGCGACCACGTAGTGATAGGGATTCATGTAGGCGAAGTCATAAGCCCCGGCATTTAGAGCTTTTTCAAAGGCCGGAATGGTCGGTTCCATCACCAGCTGAAAGCGAAAGCCCGTCATGGGCTCAAGCCGTTCGATAATTGGACGCCAAATGGCCTCAATTCGCCGATGATCGAACTGGGGTACGACCGAGATAGTGTATGTCGGCGCATCACCAGCCCCACCCTCTGAGCACCAGACCGTCATAGCGAACATCAAGATGGCAATTGCCTTACGACAACCCGGCATAACTCTCTCCCGATTATTTTGCCCTGGGCCTCGAGGCAAAGCGGCGCACCATGATGGGCTCTTTCAGCCGCGCCATGCTGTTGATGTTCTGTAGTCTGAGAAACAGCAAATCACTGATGGTTTCTCCGGCGGCGAGCACCAGTCGTCCGCTCTCCAGCGTTAAGTCACTCACCAAGATATCACCAGCGCAAATGCCTGATGCTGGAACAGCAACGCGAATTTCGGCCCCGTCATCAGAGTGACCGCCAGGGGTTAAAAGACAGGCCCCAACTGCGGCAAGAACAGCGAGATCATATCCGCCCTCCTTTTCGAGTGCGACAAGAGCCTCTTTGGACGGATTAGCTCCAGCGATTCGATCCAAATTGAGCAGTACTTTGAGAATTCGCCCCGGCAGAGTGGCCAGGGAACGTTGATCAAAATCACGCTCGCCCCCAGCAGAGAATTGCACTGCCCGAGCGACCGGCTCAAGGCGAGGGACCTTCTTGATAAGGGTCGCTCCGACGGCAGGAATGCTGCTGATCATCTCCTGTTCCATCGCGGAAAGATGCTGCCCCGCATGGTGTCGGGCAATCACTTCCGGAGGAACGGCAATAGCCCCCAGTTGTGACAGCTCCGCTGCCATTTCCACAACCCACGGATCACCAAGCTTCATATGACGCGCAATCTCTACAGCCCAGCCGTGGATTCGTCGGGAGCGGTGGAAAATATCCGGGGCCACAAGCGACAGAACATCACTCAGTAAGGAAATGCTGCCTGCCAAGGTTCCTTCCAGAAGAGCTCGCTCGCCCTGAATTAACTGGTGCTGACGGAGAGCGGCTTCGATGCCGTCGGTAAGCGTCGCCATAGGGCATGGCTTGTTGAAGAAACGAAAAATCTTCCCGTCATTGATGGCATTGATAGCTGTCTTTTGGTCCGCGTTGCCGGTCAGCATGATCCGAACCGTATCTGGCGATATCTCCTGAAGCCGACGGAGGACCTCAACACCGTCCATGCCGGGCATGCGCATGTCGCATACGACAACGGCGAAAGGCCCGGCACTGTCCGCGAGCCTCAATGCCTCGGCGCCGCCTTCTGCAGTCAGCAGATCAAACTTCTGCCCGAGGTGGCGGCGCAATCCCGCCAGGAGATTGACGTCATCGTCGACGACCAAAATCTTTTCAACCTGCTTCATGACTCGTACTCCACACGTGCCCGCTCGGCGACCTCGAGCCAATCCTCAACTCTGGAGATTGCTCCAGTTTTTTGCAAAAACACTATATCCAGCCCATTGATCCATTCGGCTTTTCCCGCTTCATCTGCGGGAGAAGGTTTCACCAGATGCTGGGCCGCATGCACGGCGGTAATGGCCCCCATCGTGTGGGGTGAGAAGAATTCGCAGCGACTTGGTTCGTGATGAAAAAGTACCGCCTCAACCACCGGATCCGTGAACCCCCACAGCCCCAGAAGTGCCGCCCCCAATTCGGCATGACATGCTCCCAAGGCGTTCCGTTCAGCCGCGACGATGCCGCCGCCTGAGCGGTCCAACGTGGTACGTAGCTCGGCCATTGGAACCGGGCATTTGGCAAATAAAAGCAGGGATCCAACATGGGATAGCATCCCGGCGCATTGAATGAGATCAATTTCATGCGGGTCAAGGCGGTCGCTTTCAGCGATCCTGCGAGCCAAAAGCCCGATCTGCAGGCTTCTTTTTTGCAATTGCTTGACGGCAAGGCAGTCGATACCGGTACAACTGAACGACTCGAACACGGTCCCGAGGACGCTCAAAGTTCGAACCATTTCGAAACCAAGTAACTTCACGGCCTGCATTACATCCGAAATGGATGACGGCAGATAGAAAAATCCGGAATTGGTCAGCTTAAGCAAATTGACTGTCAGTCCAGTGTCCGATGAGATAATTCGTGCGACTTCAGCAGTGGACCCTTCTTGAGATTGCAGCGCACTTAACAAGTCAGTTAAAGCTTTTGGGAGGGCAGGAATGGATGTCGCCCCCCCAACTAAAGCCATCAAATCAGCTGATCGAATAATCTGACGCACGCCCAATGAGCGTCTGATTGCCTCGGCCAGGGCATGAGGGGGGCAGGGTTTGACAAAGTACTGATGTGCCGGGCCAATGGTACGAAAGATAGCTTCGCGCTCAGAAAAGCCGGATAAAATTATTCGGACTGCTTCGGGCTGTATCGTTCTGACACGATCCAACAGTGTTGCCCCATCCATCCCAGGCATGCGCATATCGCTGACCACGACAGCCACTTGCTCCCGTGCAAGAATTTCGAGAGCTTCTGCGCCACTGGCGGCGAACACCTGGTTCCATTCATTGCGTTGGCCATAAAGGCTTCTGCGTAGGCCGTCCAAGACGCTTTTCTCGTCATCGACAAACAGAACGGTGGGAAGGGAGGTGCTCATGAACCTTATCCTTACGATCAAACAGCGTCTTCAAACGAGGCCGCGGGTATTTCAAGAGGCAGGCGGATACGGAAGCACGCACCTGACCCGGGTTCGGATTCTGCGGTGATCTGGCCGCCATGGCGATGAATAATCGCTTTGGTAATCGCCAGTCCTTGCCCTGTTCCCTGGCCTGGAGCTTTCGTGGTGAAAAACAACTCAAAGATCTGCTTGAGATTTTCCGGCTCGATCCCGGCTCCAGAATCCCTGACGGTTAATTCGACGCCATCACCCAAACTCTGCGTCTTCACTTCGATCCGACCGAGAGATGAAGAGCCAAGTTCCGCGATGGCATGCGTGGCGTTAACCAGCAGATTAACGAGCACTTGGTTGATCTCGCCTTCGATAGCGGAAATTTTCGGCAGGTCAGGGTCTAAGTCGAATTCCAAATCCGCCACATATTTCCATTGATTTCGGGTGACAGTGGCAACCACGTCAATCAGGTGATTGAGATCGATGGGATGTGGCAGTTTGGAACTGGGATATGAGAATTCCTTGATGGCCTGAACGATCTTGGAGATGCGAAGTGTCCCGTCCTGGGCCTGGGCCGCGGCAGCGGGCAACTCCGCCTTGAGAAAGTCGAGGTCAAGGCTGTCCAAATTTTTTTTCACGCCGACCAAATCGCCTTCCATTGATTTTACAGCCTTCACGCTCTCGGCCAGATCAAGGAGGCTGGAAATTCCGTCATTCATAAAGGCGATATTGTCAGTGACATATTGGGTCGGGGTATTGATCTCATGAGCAATGCCGCCGGCAAGGGTGCCAAGGGCTTCCATTCTGTCGGACTCCGCGATCCGCTCGATCATGGCCGCCCGCTCTTGCTCGGCTATGATCCGGTCGGTGATGTCCTGAAGCGTCATGACGATCATCGCGGGGGCGGTGGGTTCGCTGTTGACCTCGCCAAGGACATGGAGTGTCCGCACACCGATCCGCAATTCAAGGTCAAAGCATGATCCCGATTTGCCCGAAAGCAATCCCACAAGCTGGGCCCTATCGTCGGAGGTGACATTCGAAAAAACGTCTTCTTCCGAACCTGACTTCAAAGTTGGATCGATACCCAGCATGTCCTGGGTGCCCTCGCCAAGCGAATAGATACCGCTGATGGTGTTCAACTCAATGAACCCCAGCCTCGCGATGCGGTGTGCCTCGCTCAGTTGCTGCTTTGACTTAGCGATTTCCCTGACTAACTGGGCCGAGTTGTTGGCCTTCTTGGTCAGGCCGAATAGCCTCCACAACAACCAGACCGAACCGGCCGACAACAGTAAAAATGCCGCGACGATGACAACGGCTTTGGCGACATCTGAGCGCCATCGGGCAAGGTAATCGTCTGTTCCCATCCCAACGACGAGATGAAACGGTGCAGCCGACAGGCGGCGATAGGCGTTGAGCCGCTCGATCCCGTCGCCGGTATGTTGGGTATGAAAAGACCTAGCCCGATCGCCCGAGGCGATAGCCTGTCCCAATTCGTCTGAAAAAACCTTGGTGCCGATCTGCTGGGATGGCGACAAACTGGCTGGATACCGGGTGATCAAACCCGTATCACCATCGCGCAACAAGGCGACACCATTCGGCCCGAGATTAGCCGCCGACAGCAGATTGTTAAAATAATCGATGGGGATTGTCGCGGATATAATACCCGCGAAGCTGCCGTCCGGGTTGTTGTAGCGCCGAGATAGCGAGATGCCCCATTCATGGCCGATGCGCGTCAATATGGGGTTACTGACAAAAAGTCCAGAACGCTTATTTTCTCGATGCACAATGAAGTGGTCGCGATCAGAAATGGATGTTGATTCAGGGGAGGAGGTGCCGGAACTATACAAGATGGTGCCATGCTCATCAGTTACGCGAAAATTGGCCAAACCCGAAAGCCATGATTTTCGGTTATCCAGGAACTTATTGGCCTCCCTGGCCTCTATGCGTCCGTTTACACTATGCCCATGCTCCAGCCAGTCCTCGACCTCATGGAGGACCAGGTCAATTTTACTGACAGATTCCGAAATGTTGTGATCCAGCAGAAGAGCCGTGCTTTCCACCGTGGCGCGGATCTCTCTTTCCTGAAGATTCCTCGTGGCGTTCAGCCCATAGGAGAGCAGACCAACAACGATGATATCCACCGCCATCGTAATCAGGATTAGAGCCGCCATGACCGAGCGCGACAACGTCACACTGGCTGCAATGCGCTGTCGCCAGCTTGGCGACGATTTCGCAATCTCGCCCCCGCCCTCTTTTTCTGCGACAAAACGGGCATAGTCCTTGTCGCTGTTCTCAATATGGGCGCATAGCCAATTGCTGATGAAATCGAGTTCGTTGATCTCCATTTCACGCTTGTCATTGCTCACGGCGCTGGCGACTAGGGTGTCTAGCTGCAAAAGCAGCTTTTGATGTTCAAGAACATGCTCGTTGAACCGCGGATACCCCCATTGCTCTAAGAGGGACTCCTCGTGGCGGAGGTGATTTCGCATCGTCTCGGACACACGATGAATGGCCGCAACGATGGCTTGCTTGTCACTGCCCCGTTCCGTAGCCGCCCAGAGATCATTAAGGACGCCAAACAATGCCTGATGTTCGACATCAATTTCTGGAATATGAACGCTGTATCGGGGGGCCCATTGGAGAAGAGCCATCATTGCTGTCCTCAGAAATTATTAAATCTTCCATTGCTTTGGGCTGAAAGTGAACGGCTTCCAATGATCCAGCTACTCCCAAATGGGACTTATCAAGCCACAGTGGATGATGGTGATAATGCCCCATGATCGTCGATAGCGATGGCAGGCAGCTGTCCAAAGGAACACATCGGATGAACGCTCAGGCCCAGCCTAATCTGTTTGCCTCCAATGGCTTCGTGAGTGAGGTATCCCTAAACCCAAAATTCTTCGGAAAGGACCGACGGCGACATAGCCGCAGATTCGGCGATGGAATGGTTGTCGTCATCGATAATCGGATATTCCCAATCTTCGATATCTCAGTTTCAGGTATCCGATTCCAGTGCGCCGGCGGAAAGCCGGGGGATAAAATCAGCTTGCGCGTTGCACGCCTCCAAAATATGAGCGACTTCGTTGATTGTCAGGCAATCGTGCGCCACGCCGACGAAACATCGATCAGAGCGGAGTTCATACCAACCTTCCGGCTTATGAAGTTTTTACTAGGACATTTTGGTGAAATAAACGGAACCAGCCCCGTGTTTTTTAAATAAAATAATTAGATAGAGTTGTCAGCAATATGCAGAAGCCAAGCTTATTATTTGTTGATGATGAGCCAAATGTTTTGTCGGCCATTAGCCGTGTCCTCAATCAATACAGAAGCAAATTGGATATAAATTTCGCCAGTAGCGGGGCTGATGCCATAGATTTTATGTCAAATTACATTGTCGATGTTGTGGTCACTGACATGGCCATGCCTGAAATGGATGGAAAGAAACTAATTTATCGGCTTCATGAGCTGTTTCCAAATACAGTCCCCATTGTTTTGTCCGGCCACTGGGATATAGCCACATCGCTGCGTGAACTTGGCCATAATGTTCGATTTCTCAGCAAGCCAATAAACCATGAGGTGCTGATTTGGGCGCTTCAGGAGGCCATTTCCGATTCACGATTTATTTCGACCACCCTTTTTAATTTTACAAGCCCACAACTTGGTAGCCATGACACGCCTTCAAAATACCACGAAGAGTCGAATGTCTCTAGTTGGATATCGACTGCCCCAAATGCAGAGTGAATAGCGGCTACTTAAAAGTAGCTAAGAATCATTCTAACAACATCCGATTGGCGTGTGGCTCCGGTCTTGAGAAAAACCTTTTTGAGGTAGTTTCTGGCGGTGCCAACGGCGATGCCAGAGTTGACTGCTGCCTCCTCCAAAGAGCTCCCTAATAAGAGTGAGTGAGCGATCCGCGCCTCGGCCGGGGTTAGTCCGAACAGCGTCGCCAATTCCGTGGCACCGGGAATATACTTGCTAAGGGGATCACGCAGATAGACAACGACCCGTCCGTTCTGCGCTGCTCCGTCAGAATCCCCGGTTGTTGGCGCTTGGCTGACAATGGCGGAGAGAGCCGACCCAAGTTTCGGCCGCTCGATAAGAACGGGGCCACCAAGCCCGCCATTGGCGGTGCGGCGCACCAAGTCATGAAACTGCGCGGTAGTCTCTGGGGTGCCAAGCCTGATGATCCTGTCGGCGCTGATATGAAGGCCATCGGCCATTGCACAGTATTTCACTGCAATGGCGTTCATGAAGAGGACTTGAGCCCTGTCATCTAACATGACAACCCCGTCAGAAAGGGTGTTCATGACCATCTTTTCTGGAACGGGTCCCGCCTGGAACGGATCCTTGGCCTGAACCTCCAAAGCCGCCGTAATCCCTTCGCACAACTGGTTTTTCGCGGAGGGCTTCGGAAAAAATCGGAAAATCTCGGCGCGGTTGATTGCCTCCACCGCCACGCCCATATCAGCGACTCCTGTCAGCATGATGTAGACGCTCCCCCGGGAGACCCGCTTCATTTTCAACACAAGTTCGATCCCGTTGATCCCAGGCATCATCATGTCGACGACGACGACATCGAATTGCCTGGCCCCATGGAGATCGAGTGCCGCCTCGGGAGAATCGCAAAACGTCATGTCCCATCGGCTGGCCTCTGTCGCCAAGTTCCGCGAAAGGCCATCCAGGACATTGCGATCGTCATCAACGAACAAAATATGTGGTTTTCTACTCATTGTAGATCCTGGACCGGCTTTTTCGGTAAAGTGAAATGGAAAACGGTTCCCCCCGACGGATTAGGTTCGTACCAAATCCGTCCGCCGTGGCGCCGCACAACACCCTTGCTGATGGCGAGCCCGACGCCATGCCCGTCATACGCTCCCGGGCGATGAAGGCGCCGAAAAATATCGAAGATATTGTGCGAGGTTGTTTCAATACCAATGCCGTTATCAGCCACTGAGAAAGTCCAGTCCCGATTGCCGTCTGCAACAGAAATCCGGATTTCCGGAGAGACTTCTGGATGCTTGAACTTGATGGCGTTGCCGATGATGTGATGCAGCAGTTGCGTGAGCGCCCGCGGGCAGCCGATGACAACCGGCAGTTCATCGACCCGTATCTGGGCGCCAGATTCCACTATGGCGTGGCTCAGGCTCTCCAGGACCAAAGCGCATACGTGGCTGATACTGACATCAGTGATGTTTTGCTCGTCGGTGATCGCTTGGGTATATTTTGAGAACCCCTGGACGATACCGTCCATACGTTTGACACCAGCGACAATGAACTGAAAATACTCTGCCATCTCGTGGTTCACGAGGTTAGGAAATCGCCGCTCAAGCATTTGTGTATACGACGCGATCTGCCGCAACGGCTCGCGCATGTCATGGGCGGCTATGAAGCTCAGCCGCTCAAGTTGCTGATTGGCCTCCGTCAAGTCTCCGGCCAAGGCCTTCAGCATGGCGTTGTTGCGCGACAAATCCTCGGCGTGGGCCTTCTCGGCATCTTCCTGATCCGTAAGTTGCCGGATCGCCTGGTTGATCCCATCGACCAGGGTGGCTGTGGGACACGGCTTGGTGAGAAAGCGGAAGACCTTGCCCTGATTGATGGCCGCCGTCGCGGTATCCTGGTCCGTGTTGCCTGTCAGCAATATCCTGACAACCCTGGGATCCCTTTTCTGGAATTCGTCGAGTAGTTCAATCCCGCACATGCCAGGCATCCGTTGGTCGGTCACCACCACGTCAACGGATTGTCTATCTAAAACCTCAAGTGCCTTATCCCCTGCAGGCACAAAAATCATGTTCCACGCCTTACTGTAATCGAATAGAGAGCGGCCAAGCCCCTCAAGGACCTTAGGCTCGTCATCAACGAACAGAACTGTCCGCATTTTTGAAGTCGCCACTGCCTGAGTTCCTTTAAGGCAGACCGAACCATGTGGATGATCAGCCTACGTAGGTTTGAAATAGGGAGTCAAATTTAATGATCGGTGATGACTGGATGCGGACAGCGGCGTTTGCTAAGGTGTTTAGCAGCAAAAATGGGATGGGCTCGGAGCCATCGGAGCGCTTAATTGACGAAGGTCCGTTTTATCGTTCTGGCGCTCTCGGTGATGTTCGCCACAAGCTGGCTATTCGACGAATATCTGGGTCCCAGCAAGAAGCACCTTGACCGTCGTACCACAGCACCTTGATCAGGTCGCCGCGCCGGCCGCGGAATACGAACAGATGGCCCGAGTGCGGATCGCGCGACAACCGCTCCTGCACCAACACCGCCAGGCCGTCGAAACCCTTGCGCATGTCGGTGTGCCCCGCCACCAGCCACACCCGCACGCCACTGGGAATGGGGATCATCGCCGCTCCAGGACGCCGAGAACCCGCCGCAGCGTCGCGGCCGAGGCATCTCCGCCGACACAAAGACGATAGCCCCCGGTCAACTCGATCTCGATCCGATCATCCGGGGTGATGGGAGGCGCGAGCGACGGTACCTCTCCTGTCAGCACCACCGGTACCAAGGTCGGCGTCATTATATCGAGGCCGGCCGCCCCAAATCGCCGCCGCCAAGCAAATACCTGGTTGGCGTTGACCTCGTAGTGCCGCGCCACCGCCGCGACTGAAGCCCCCGGCTCCAACTTCGCCGCCACGATCTCCCGCTTCAGCGATTCCGGCCACGACCGATTCCGCCGATGCACACTCAAATTTGCGCCCATAACTGGATTTGTGGGCCGGCGAATGACGGCGGGTTGGGTGCCGGATGGTGCCCACGAGGCCATGCGCGACCTGATCCGGGTCCGCGCCACGGCGGTCAGGGTGCTTGGCAAGGCTCGCCAGCATCTGCAAGGTAATTATGCGTAATGTACGCATGAATTAATCCAGCAGTTCTTGAGAAATTAATGCCCTATAAGTATGGCATTCATAAGCGCCGCATCCATTGATGACGCATGCATCATTATGCGGTCTTCGATAAATTTTAATTTTCTTGTAAATAGTTCTTCTGCAATTATGGTAACCTGAATTTCATCGATTAAAACAGAAATGGATAATATGATATCAATATGCTCCGCGCAGTGATTTTCAAAATTTACATCGTCGAACTTCTGTATAAGCAGTTCTTCGTGCTCAAAATGAGACCGGACAGAAGAAAGAAATAGATGAGCCATTTTAAATATCCGTGGGCGATCAAAATCGCTTCCGCATAACGATATCATTTGATAATAGTTTTCTTTTATTATTGAGTGCTCTGCTTTTTCGCAATCAATAATATCTTTTATATCTTTGTTGCTTATGTTGTCGCTGAGCGCTAGCGCTGCGCCAATTTCAATGTCGGAGTCATATAATTCTAACGCGCTGCCCAATAAATTTTGGTCAAAACACTTATTGGCATTATTTTGCAATGGGGCCGCTTCAAGGATTTTTGAAAGAGCCGTTAATGCGTCGTCATTTTTAATTTCGGCAAATGAATACTCATCAAAGAAGTCGCTAATTACTACTGCTTCACCTTGAGTTAGTGCATGATAGCCACCAATCATAACTGATTTTATTGAGAAGCTATGCAGAGCCTGAGCAAATTCATCCCTAAGAATCGACGCAATTGATTTATCAGATGCATCAGCTTCATCTGCTGCAAAAAATGAAGAGATATCCTCTACACCACTTGCATACATTTTGTAGGCAGCGACAAAGCGATCCCGGTATGAGAGATCTAATATCTCAATATTTTTTTCATTTTTCATGGTTATGCGTCATCTTCCTGAAGAGAATTGAGCTTTGTGACGGTATCCACCTGGAGATCACAGATCGCCCTCATTCTTTCGATTGAGACGCGGAACTCCTCGTCTGCCCGATCAAGATCGGCAATGGCAGCTGGCGTTAACCGACCTTTGGTTTGAAGGCGATGACGAAGCAAAATTACGTCGCGCCTTGCTGAGGCCAACTGGTTTAGGAGAGTTCTTGCACCTTCGGTGAGCCTCTCAACGGAAACAATGTCAGTGTCATCCATTTGCTGACCGTAGCTGCTGTTCACAAATCCAAAGCCATATCTTCTCTTTGGGCTTTTGCCTTCAAATCCCATTTGAGACCATCCACCACCTTTTGGTCTTATTTTTAGACCTCGGCGCCCATCTGTAGGTTTTCCCAACACCAACTTCATGTCGGGAAAACCTACGCCAGAATCTTGTCGGGAAGCCCGACAGCTTCGCCTGCCCTAAAAAGCGGATTATGATGACCGAACAGTGTTCAAAAACCGCTGCATCTCGCCTTGCAGCTTTTCAGAGTGTGCAATTAGCTGATTAGCAGAGGACAGGACATGAGATGCCGAAGTGCCCGTTTGATTGGCAGATTGCGTTACACCACTGATATTGCTGGAAACCTCTTGTGTTCCCTGTGAGGCTTGTAAAACATTTTCCGCTATTCCTTGGGTCGCAGCACCTTGCTGCTCGACAGCTGCCGCAATTCCCGCAGAAATATGCTTAACCTGCTCAATTACCATTCCAATATTCTTAATTGCTTCAACTGCTTGAAGAGTCTCGTCTTGTACGGTGGCAATCTGACTTCCAATCTCGCTTGTAGCTCTCGCTGTTTGGTTCGCGAGATTCTTAACCTCATTTGCTACAACAGCAAAGCCTTTGCCTGCTTCACCTGCCCGTGCAGCTTCAATTGTCGCATTTAGCGCAAGCAAATTGGTCTGTGAAGCAATATCATTGATTAAATTTACAACCTCACCAATCTTATTTGCTGATGCAGCCAGTGATTGGATTTTTTCGTTTGTCCGTGAGGCTTCTGCCGATGCATCTGTTGATATACGGGCAGCCTCACTGACTTGGCGGCTAATTTCAGATATTGAGGCGGATAGCTCTTCGGCGGCGGCGGCAACTGTTTGCACGTTGCAGGCTGCCTGTTCTGACGCTGCTGCGACGGCTGTTGCCTGAGTGCTGGTTATTTCTGCCGTCGTTGTCAGTGATTGAGCCGTAATCTGCAAATCTGATGCGGAGCCTGAAACCGCTTGCACCACCCCCATAACGCTATTTTCAAAATTTGCTGCGAGCGCAAGCATGAATTTTCGGCGCTCAGCAGCGGCTTGGTGCTCTGCCGCTTCTCTCTCTCTCTTCATCTCTTCAGCAGCCAACCCAAGTTCCTTGAACACCTTAACGGAACGAACCATAGAACCAATCTCATCTGCGCCAATTGGGCCTGATACAGGGGTCGACCAATCACCATCGGCAAGAGCTGTCATGACATTCGTGACGGATGTAATGGGCAGGTAAATACTGCGATTCACGCGCAGCGTCATAACGGTGCTAATTAGCAGCATTGCAAGGCCAAAAATTGCGCCATACAAAACAACATTATAACGAAAATCATCAAATGTCTGATCTGAATCCTTAGATTTGCTGATGCAAATATCACGTAATGCAGAAAACGCGTCAGACATTATTTTGATATGTTTGTCGAGCCTTCCATCAATATCGCGGATCTCGGCAGTAAGCTCTGACGTTGCCTCAAGCCGAGGCAGCATCTCCTTTTCAAATATTTTCACAATTTCAGCATAGTTAGTGTGAGCGTCATGAATTATTGATTTTTCATTGCTTGTAAAGTTTACCGCGCCAAATTTTAAAAAAAGATCACCGACATTCTTTTTTGATTCTGTCCAATCCTTTTTAGTTTCCGCCAACTCTCGGTTTATTTCGGCGTCAGCTATTATTTGATATAATTTATGCCCTGCGCCAGCTGCGCTCGCCGCTGAAATTGCTATGGATGATAGCTCCGCGCCTTCATCTTGGATTATGCCAAGTTTATAGCTTGTCAAGACTGCGAAAATCACAAAAATGATTAGCGCAGCAGCGGTTAGTCCAGAGCCAATACTCATTTTTAAATTAATGCGCATAAATTCGCTCCTGGGCTCGAGCTGGCTCTGGTTGCCATCTCACAATTACTTGATAAACGCATGGGGTGATTTGCACCCTTTTTAACAAGCAACAAAGGCTTGTCATGGTAGAAATTTGTTGGGCACAGTGGCCTCAGGCTGGCCTTGTAGATACTCCCATTTGGGACTGTGCTGGATGCAGATGCGCCGCATTTTGGTTTGGGAGACTGTCCAAGAGCGTGCTGCCGAGCCCCATGCTTCCTTTGGAGGCATGGGGATTTTCTCGCTTGATATCAGCGCCCCATCTTAATTAATAAGAAGGTAAATGGCTCATCTAAAACCGACCATTTTCTTCATTTGTTGTTTGCAAAAGGAAGAGTGTAAGTGGCGTAAGAATTCCATGAAATGCTCCACCCGCCATTGAATTTATATTAGTTAGTGTTGAGATGATTTTTTCTTTATTTTCACTATTTAAATCGGCAAATATGTTTGCCGTGTCATTGTGAAAGCTTTTGTGCGCACTATCCAATGCGATGTAATTTTCGTCTACACCGTATCTATCAGCTAATGTTGATATCCAAATGCCAATCTGGCAAATTTTGTGGTCGCGTATTTTATCGACAATGTCATTATTTAGCTTATCGGCGCTAACTATACAAACTAATGTCTGAATATATTCAGCGTGTGAATGAAGAAAACTCTCTACAATTCCATATGAACTTTTCGTCATAGCAGCACCCATATACTATTATATAGTCGATTCGTATGTTGAATAAGTTATTGGTAGGTCACCGAGCTTCTAATCGCCATGGAAATATCCCTGGGGTTCTGAACCTTGGTGAATGATCCCTGCATACTAGACGCTTCCGCCAAACCAACAGAACCCGCGTCAATGGGATCAAGAGCCAAGATTGTCGGCATTTCAGCGATATAATCTTTCTTTACGGTTCTCAGGGCGGTCATAAATTTCTGATATTCCAAACCAGAGCTGACCACCAGAAAATCGGGAACAGGTTCACTGACGGCTTTCTTCATGCCGTCAACGATGCTATCGGCTTCAAGAACGATGACGATACCCATACGAATCAGCGTTTTGGCTATGAACTCTCGGGACTTGGCGCTTTCATCGATAACCAGGGCAACCATGTCGAGGCAACGGAAGCGTTCAACTGCCATGATGCCATCATGATCAGACGGTACTGATTTGACCAGGTAATGCTGCATTGTCATGTCATGTTTCTTCACGTGACGGACAATCCAATCTTCCAAAAATTGATTGAGATATATAATCGCATTAAGATCTAATTGTTTTGATTTATTAATGAAAAAATCAGTGGCAAGAGCCGCAATTTGATCCGTTAACTTTTTATGTTCAGCGGCGTGTCCATTGCAGTATGGATATCCAAATTCAATCTGGATCTTCTGCTCTCTCAAAAAATGTTCCTCCCCATACTTATGAAGAGCTTTCAACGTTTGGTGCATCATTCGTTTATTTGTAAGTGAAACTGACAAACGATTGAAGTCATTAATGATATCAAGGAGGCGCTGGTGATCCATATCAATGATTGGATGCCCAATTCTGAGATCATCTGTCATCTTGAGCATTTTAACCTCACTAAAACAATATCTCGTCATGTCTTAAATATTATCTATGAAACTGCCTATTATTGACTTTGATCGGCTCTAGACGTGCGTAGTGATTTGGCGGTTTGTAAAACCTTTATGCATTCCAGTGACGCTGCACGCATGACAATTATGTGGTCATTTTCTGGCGGTAATTTTTTAATATTGGCGATAATGCTTTTAATTTTCCAACTAAGTGATGTCCGCAGACCTTGTGATGTGGTTCTCCGAAGCATCATCGATAGAGAAAGAAGTGCTAGCTCCTCCAACGTTAACGGGTCTTGAACAGAGGGCATCTTTCGAATAATCTTCTGAAAAAGTGCTTCTTGTTCTGCTGGAGACATGGCTTCCATTTCTAAATTCTCTGATGTAATTTAATATATAGATTATGGAAAACGTATTTATATTTCTGCCTCAAGGTGCTCAAGCAGGATATTAATTGCCCTCATCATCAAATTATAACTTAGCAAATTATTTCTTTTATAAAACAATGCAATCCTATGCCTGACTTCATCATGTGCGAATTTATGCTCGTAGTACGCCGATTGATTTGTCACGCGAAGTTGATTCTCTTCGAGATCAAAATGATCTTTTGTATGCTGAACAAGTTGGTCAAACACCAATTTGACCGAATCGGAATCCATTCTGAATTCGTTAAATCTTTTTGCCATATTGGCTAATTGCAACAGATTTTGGTGTTGTTGATCAATAAGCACACTCACGTCATCAAAAACAGGCTGGCGGGCTAAATTCTGATGCATGGTTGATCACCCGGGTTTGATCAGAGGAAAGTGATTCTTACCTTCAAGGTAGGTTCACCCACCATGCATGGGCGCAATACTCCCAAATGGGAGGTATCGACGTAATTTTCCGGGAGATTGGGAGCAGGAAGAGTATCCCTCCGTCGCCGCTTCCAATTGCCCGCATCGCAAGGATTTGGCTTAGACGGTTTGAACCGTCAGTGGTTCTGTCTGCGGCTCCGAATCAGAGGAGCGGCGGGAATGAACGATTGGGTGGAGGCTGGCGAGGGCACTATCGAGATCCGCCGCCGCGACGAGCAGGATCGTTTCATGTCCATGCTCAACCACGAACTCAAGACACCCCTCGCCGTCATCCGCATGTCACTGGGAGGCGATGTCCTGGCGCCGGGTAGTCGAGAGCGCATCACGAGAGCGATCAACGACATTAACTCCATCGTCGAACGGGCTTTGCAGGCCGACCGCCTCAGTCTTGGGCGGATCACCACGCATATCGCGCCTTGCCAGCCTGTGGACCTAATCGGCACGCTCATCTCAATCTCGACCATGCCCGATCGCATCCGGCTTGAGGCAAGTTTCCACCGCGAAATCAAAAGTGACCCGCAGCTCCTGGGGGTGGCCATTGGCAACCTGATCGACAATGCCATCAAATATGGCCCCCCCGATCAGGATGTCCGCGTCGTGGTAAGAGAATCCGCCCTCAAGGGAAGGAGTGGCCTGCTCATCGAGGTCTGCAACCCGGTTGGAAGCGCCGGCATGCCGGATTCGCACCTGGTGTTCCGCAAATACTATCGTGCCCCCGGCGCCCACGGCAAAACCGGCTCCGGCCTCGTACTGTACATTGCCTCCGACTTTGCAGCCAGACTCGGCGGCCGACTGAACTACACGCCATCGGGCAACGAGGTAAAGTTCGAGCTATGGATTCCGCTCTGAGAACTCCCGTCGTTGAAGATCACGATAATCTGCGCGAGGTCACAGATTATACGGGCCACCGTTTGAGCGGAGTGTCCCTGAGGCCCGCCAATACCACATGGCGGGGGCGATTATGGGATGTCGATGTTAAATGTGATCTGATAGTTGGGTGCCGCTACCAGCGGGTGAGTTTCCCGCAGATGTCCGTGGCTGTCAAAATGACCGATGCCATCGCTGTTTTCCGTGGCGAAAACATCTTCGCTCAGTGCAAGGCAGCCTGAGGCATGACCACCTCAGCGTGCCAGCAAATCTACACCTCAACGGACGATATTCACGCAGTGCGACGTCCGCCATCGACCCAGCTAAAAATAGAACACCATGTCGCGATCGAGGCATTGGGTTTCTTAAAAATTCTGCGTGAAATCGACATCCTGTCGCCAACCGGGCATGGGATGTCGATTTTGAATGTCTTCAGGCCGTCAGTTCCGACAATCAAAAAGAGAGGGGTTTATCTTCCCATTGGCGGAAGGCGGTGAGGTTGGCGTAGAAATACATTTCGGTGCCAGAGAGTCCGTCCGCAAAGTTCTCTATGATTTTCGCCCCCTTGCGATCCTGCGCAGCATGAGGCGGATCATGGCCAGGCGCAGGAATGCCAGGGCCATCCTGGCGAGATTTTCGAAATCCTTGGCGAGGCGGCGACAGCGGCCCAGCCAGCCGAATGTGCGTTCAACAATCCACCGCTTTGGCAGCACCTCGAAACCTTTGGCGGTGTCGGAGCGCTTGACGATTTCCAGGTGCCATTCCCCGAGTTCGCGCATGGCCGCAGCCGTGGCGGCCCCCTGGTAGCCGCCATCGGCGAACACCCGGACGATAAACGGAAACAGGCGACGGACCTCCTTGAGCACTGGCAACGCGCCATCACGGTCCTGGACATCGGCGGGCTGGACATGGGCCGCCAGGATCAGGCCGAGCGTATCGACGACGATGTGGCGCTTCTTGCCTTTGACCTTTTTGCCCGCGTCGTAGCCCGACGGATCGATCCGCGCCCCCCTTTTTCCGCGCTTTTGACGCTTTGGCTGTCGATTATCGCCGCTGTCGGGCTGGCTTCCTTTCCGGCAATCTCGCGGACCTCGACGAACAGGGCGTGGTGGATGCGGGCCAGGGTGCCGTCCCATTCCCACAAACCGAGATACTCGTGCACAGTGCTCTTGGGCGGAAGATCCTTGGGCAAGGCCCGCCATTGGCAGCCGGTCATCAGCACGTAGAACACGCCGTTCAGCACCTCGCGGATGCTCACCGTCCGCTGCCGCCCGCCGCGCTTCGCTGGCGGGATCAGCTGCTCCACCAGTGCCCATTCCTCATCCGTCAGGTCGCTCGGATAGCGCAGCCCAGTGCGCTCGTAGACCCGCCGGTTCTCTTTCGTCCACATGCCGCCCCCCCCAAATTCGCCTGGGGAGCCATGGAATCACATCCGATTCATCGGACTCAAGAACCTTCCGGACGGGCTCAGAGTCTCAAAAGGGAAGATTATCCAGAGCAACCAAAAGATGTCTTTGATACTAGAGTTCTGTCTTTCCGTCTGGTTCCATTTCATTGAAAAATCGACATTCTATTGCTATATGGCCATAGGATGTCAATTTTGAATGTGATCTGATAGTTGGGTGCCGCTACCAGCGGGTGAGTTTCCCTGGATGCCCTTTCTCGCGGCATCGGAGAGGAATAGACCATAGGCTTGAATTCCAAGCTCACCCTTGATGTCGACTTCTCCGACATCTCAGGGCTCATCATGCAGAACCCTGGCGTTGAAACGGCATCGATATAATGGCAGCCAGTTCTTCTCCTGACATAGTTTCAATTTCAAGCAGACGCTCGACGATCAAGTCGAGTGTTGTCCGGTTTGTCGTGAGCCGGTCCATAGCGGCGGCATAAGCCCGCCTGATGCGATCTTCAACTTGGAGCGAGATGTCGGGACGCCGAATCAACAAGAGGTCAAGGCTGTCCGGTGTCGGAATGCCTGACCAGATCGGAACTGACTGCCCTCCAAGACCCAGGGCTGTAATAGCTGTGGTCGCAAGCATTGTCGCGCGGGCCAAATCACTGTCGGGTCCACCGCCAGACCCACTCGACACCTGCCCAAGCACAAGCTCTTCGGCAGCTCGCCCGGCGAGGGTCGTTATCAGCAACTGGTCGATGTCTGCGCTGGTTGCCAGTTCCATCTCCGGCCGATGGCTCAGCACGCCGCCTCCCGTGGACCCAGTCTGACGAATGCTGACATGCTTTACCGCGTCTGGCCGATGAAGGGCGATTGCGAGAGCATGGCCGGCTTCATGAACCGCGCAGCAACGACAAATTTCGGCGCTGACGGTCTGGGCGCTGCCCCGAATTTCAGCCATCAAATCATCGAGGTGCATCGGACGGCGATCCTGGCGGCCCCTTCGCCTCGCGCCTCGAATCCACTTCGCAACATCTGCGCCCGATCCGCCAAGTGCCAACATGGCGGCTGGGGCAAGGTCGTCGTTGGAGAGGTCACTGCCAAGGTGGTGGCGAAAAATTTGTAGAAGTGCTGTTTGATCCGGAAGGCCGATTTGAATGTGACGGTCCAGCCGCCCTGCGCGGGTGATCGCCGGATCGATCCGATCTGGATTATTGGTTGCCCCAACGACGACGACGCCATCCCGTGCCGAGGCCCCATCAAGAAGTTCCAGAAACGCATTGACGACCTGAATTGAATAATCCTTATAATCGCTCTTGAATTGAGTGCGGCTTCCGAATCCATCAATCTCATCAACAAGCAAAATACTTGGTGACATGGCGCGAGCTTGAGTAAAAGTCTTCCTCATGGCTTTTAGCAGGTCGCCTAGGTGACCCGCTGACTGCCATTCACCTAGGGATGATGCCACCAGCGGCACTCCGCATGTGCCAGCCAGTGCCCGAGCAAATGTCGTTTTTCCCGTGCCGGGGGTGCCTGAGAGCAGAACGCCACGATCGACATCGGACCAATCAAGCTTTCCATCGCGATAGTCGGCCAGATCCTTGGCCAGCGCCTTTCCCCACGCAACGGCCTCCACCATTCCTCCCATCGAGTCCAAGGTCAGCGCAGGTAGCTTTTGGCGGCCATCAATCATGGTGATCAGCCGATGGATCATTCCATCAGCGTTCTGGTCGGGGCGTGCAACAAGCCGCAGGTCGGTGGGCCCAATCCTACCGGCGATTGCGTTCGGGATGGCTTGATATGGCTTTGTGAGGGTGATATCCGTGATGATAGTGCCAAGCAGATTGCCATCAAGCGGTGGAACGTTGATCTTTCCATCCACGGATTCCAGCAGCGCTGCCGGAAGATGCTCGGCAGGAACTTCGGCGAAACCGACAACCGTACCGCCAAAAACCAAGGTTGTTGCGATGACCGCCGACGCTTCATCGCGCCGCGGGGCCGCAGTTTCGCCATCGCGAATAAAGGCCACCCGTGGGGCTGAGGGAAAAGTGTAGCGCCCAATGTGGGCGGCCGTGGCAGTGTCTCCGTTGACCATTTGTTGGCTGTCATAAAATCGGTCTGCCCAAGCCTTGGCGACTAGACTGGCCCATGGGGCTCGAACGGTGACGACGATAGCCACCCCATTCCGGCGGGCAAGATCAACGACATCCGGGGCTGCGGCAAGAGCCGCATCGAGCATATGTCGGGCTGCAACGTCTCCTGGGTCACGGGGAAGTTGCTGTTCTTCCTCAGGAGGGAAGTCAGAAAGCGAAAAACTCTCATTGTTATCGCCAGGGTGTCTTTTCTCGATCTTTTTGGCACTGGGGCGCAGCTTTTTCATTATTCAATCTTTCCTATTTTGCGTAAATTAATTTCTAATAATATTGAGGTGGGGATCAGGCGTGGGTATTGACCGGTCAGCCGTTGAGCGGGGCCATGGCGGTGCCTCCGTTGGGCATATTGCTGGACAGCCAGGGCTGGATCTTGGCACCCCATGAACCGGCCTTATCCAGGGATTCAATGCCACGCAATCGTGCTTCCCGGTTCGCCATCCGGCTCAGCAACTCCCAGCGGCGGTTTGTCTGCGCTGGGTCAATCGAGACCAGGGCCATCATCGTCCGGATGGCCGGGTAGGCAGAAAGGTTCTCCCCCCTTGACCAGCGAGACGCTGCCGATTCCTCACGGCCCAGCATCAAGGCAATGGTGCGAAGATCCGGCGGAGCGGGCAGAACGGCGTCAAGGTGATCGACAAATTCGCTGACAGTGGGAAAGGCGAGCGGCAAAACAAGATTCTGATCGGTCGCGAGCAAGCGAGCCAAAATGGCCCGCGGCGGGGTAACTAAATGTCCGAGGCCCTCTACGCCACAGTCGGCGCGCAGCCGACCAACAGCGTTTTGAGAGAGGCCGAAAATGCCGAACTTGATCGGTGACGGCAGAGGCAGATTGTCGATCGCCGACAGGAGAATATCGGCGGTGACGGGGCGGTCAGCAGGGATAAACATAGTGTGGGGTCCTTGATTATTGATTTTGGGAAATTGTGGTGGTCTGGTGTTCGAAAGCATCGGCCATTGCCTTGAATGACGGCATGGCCAGTGGGCGGGAGTCGGGGCGGAAAAAATGTCCACCGACAAAAGTGGCGCCACTCCAGCCAGAAAATGGCAGGACCAGCACATGGTCCACGACGCACCGCAACAAAGGCGGGATGTCGCGCCCGTCCCTTGCGCCCAGTTCGATTGCCAATCGACCAAACCGAGCCTCGATGTACACGTCCAAGAACGTGTGAGAATCACGGATGGGGGCGCGATGTTCTTCGATGATCAATGACTGCTGATCAATGGCTTTGGCCAGCGACAAGCCGAGGAGGCGTAGTCGACGGTGATCGGGGCCTTCCTGCCGCCGCACGGTGGGCAGCTCGGCGTCATCGATGCCAACAGGGCAGGGAATAGCGAAAGGAGCGAACCGGATCAGCCCTGTGGTGAGGCAGATGCCAAGCAATTGGGCATCACACCCTGCCCGAAGGCCGCCCGTGGCAGTCTTATGCAAAATGTCCGGCAGCCAAAGGTCCGGGCGACGGCTGAGCCAGGGTTCGGTAACAGAATTCATCGTGGTTGCTCCTGCTTCCAGTGACGCGAGACATTGTTTGTCATTGCCTCGCCGTGTGATAACCTTGCATTTATAATGGCAGGTTCGGGAGTTAAAGACAGCATAATTAATGGAAGGTTGGGTAAGAAAATGGATTCTGCGCAGTGTCGAGCCGCGAGGGCGCTCCTGGGGTGGGCGCAGGATGAACTCGCTGAGGCATCAAAAGTGAACAAGAAGACCATTGCTGATTTTGAGCGTGGGGCTCGCCGCCCATACGATCGGACGCTTCGAGATCTGCAGGCGGCAATGGAAGCGAGGGGGGTTAAATTCTTGGAAGATGGAGAGGTTGCTGGCGGAGGAACCGGTGTTCGTCTAAGCCAAACTTCCGTGCCATAGGTCTCTGATAATCCTGCGGGCACTCGATATTCTAAAGCGCAGATTGAAGAGTGGTTCGCCCAAGGAGTGTGGCGACGCTATTGGCCGAAGGGAGTGGCTAGATTTTGGCAGAATCGGGGAATTGGTGGGAAAGAGGCTACTGCCGTCGGGGCTACAATCGGATGAGTGGACCTGGGCGGTGGCCACTTAATTCCGTTTGACCTTCTGAGGTTTTGCTTCCAGGCCCCGACAGGGAGCAAACGATTTCCGCAGCGGACTGCGAACTTGCTTTTCGACGATAATGTCGGAAATTTCCGGACAAAAATTGTCCGGTTTTCATGACCCGTGTCGATCTAACTCATTGAAAAACAAGATGTAGATGGTGGGCGATGCAAGGATTGAACTTGCGACCCCTCGCGTGTGAAGCGAGTGCTCTCCCGCTGAGCTAATCGCCCATCTACATCTTCAGCCGTTGGAAGCCCAACGGCGCTGCTGGGGCAAAACCGGCACTTGTCCGGAAATCTGTCCCGATTGGCTCCCCGCAAACTTGCGGATTGCCTTAACGTATCACTCCCGTGTGAAGGGAGTGCTCTCCCGCTGAGCTAATCGCCCATCTACATCTTCAGCCGTTGAAAGTCCAACGGCGCCGTGGGGCATATCCGGGACTCTGTCCCGATCGGCTCCCCACTTTCGCAAAAGAGGCCGCTTTATATGGCGGCGGGGCGGGCGTGTCAAGCCGTTCGGAGCGTCAGTTGGTCTGGTTGTCGATCACCTGGATGGTGGCGGGAGGCGTATAGCCCCGAAGGCGCCGCAACAAGGCGCCGGGGTCGCTTTCCACCACCACCATGTCGCGGTGGCGCGGCTTGACGAAACCTTCATTCGCCATGTGGTCGAGGAAGGCGTGCAGGTGGCCGTAATAGCCCGCCACATCCAGGAATCCCAGCGGCTTGGCGTGCAGGCCCAATTGGCCCCAGGTCCAGATCTCGAAGAGTTCTTCCAGGGTTCCGATGCCGCCAGCCATGGCGATGAAGCCGTCCGCCAACTCCGCCATCATGGCCTTGCGCTCGTGCATGGAGGCGACGACGCGAAGCTCGGTTAGGGCGTCGTGTCCCACCTCCCAACGCATCAGCGCCTCGGGGATGACGCCGATGACCTTGCCGCCCGCCGCCAGGACGGCGTCGGCGATCACACCCATCAGGCCCACATTGCCGCCGCCATAGACCAGTTCCAGGCCCTCGGCGGCGATCAGGCGGCCCAATTCCTCGGCTGCCGCCGCGTATTCCGGGCGGTTGCCCATGGAAGAGCCGCAGAAGACGCAGACGCGCCGCATCTCAGCCTCCGCCCATGATCCGGTTGAACTCGGCCACCGCAGCCGCCGGGCCTTGCGGGTGGCTCCACACTCCGGCGGAGACCGCCAGGAAGTCGACGCCCGTCTCCACCAGGGGACGGCAGTTCTCGGTGGTGATGCCGCCGATGGCGACGCAGGGAATGGTGAACAAGCCGCTCCACCATTCCAGGATTTCCGGCTCGGTGCGGGACTTGGCCTGTTTGGTCTCGGTGGGAAAGAAGGCGCCGAACGCCACATAGTCGGCGCCGCGCTCGCCCGCCTCCATGGCGAGGTGACGGGAATCGTGGCAGGTGACGCCGACGATGCCGTTGGGGCCGATGGCCTCGCGGGCCTGGGCGTAGGGTGCGTCTTCCTGGCCGATATGGACTCCATCGCAGCCGGTCTCGAAGGCGAGGTCGGGGCGGTCGTTGAGCAGCACCGCGACGCCGCGCCGCTGGGCGGCGGGACGCAGCACGTCGACGACCCGCGCCACCGCGTCGTCGTCCAGATCCTTGAGGCGGATTTGCAGACAGGCCACATCGCCACTGTCCAGGGCGGCGCTCAGGGTATCGACCCACTGGAACGGTGTCTCGATACGCGGTGGCGTGATCAGGTAAAGGCGGCAGGGTTGGCTGGAAATGGCGGGCCTCGAATGGTGCGGGTGGGTGTCGGGGGGAGAGTGGGAGAAATCCGGCCCCAGCGCAACACCTGCCTTGAAAGCATCACAATTCGACCTTACTGCCGCCACGAGCGGGAGCGACATTGGCCTTACCGAACGGCGACCTGCCCCACCTGATGCAAGCGGCGCCGATCTTCGGGACGAGACACCAGATAAGGACCACGTCCATGCGTACTTCCCGCTTTTTCGCCACCGCCCTCGTCGCCGCCTCGCTGCTTCCCTTCGCGGCCTTCGCCCAGGGCAGCACCCCGACCGCAGGCACCGTCGCCGCTCCGGCCGCCGTGGGGGCCATGAACCAGGCCAGCGGGTCGACCGCGTCGGCCACCACCCAGAAGGCCGAGCCGGCCAAGGCGGTGAAGGCCGAGAAGGCCAAGACCCCCAAGGTGGCGAAGGCTCATAAGGTCAAGCATGTGGCCGCCGCCCCGGCCGCTGCCGCCGCCCCGGCCACTCCCGCTACTCCGGCCGCTCCGGCCGCCAAGTAGCATCCAGGAGAGTACTCCCCAGGGCCGTCGCGATCTCGCCGACGGCCCTGAGCGTTTCCGGTGACGCATCGAGGCGCACGGCCTTGACCCCTGCGCGCAGCGCCGCCAGCGCATGGCCGGGGGCGGCACCGCAGTCGAGCACCGCGTCGAACGCCTGATCAGGACATTGGCGGGCAAGCGCGTCCACCGTCGCCAGCCACCAGCCGATTCCCTGCCATCCGGCGGCGGCGGGCGGGCTGACCAGGGTGACGCGCTCTTTCGTCAAGCGAGCCTGTTCCAGCATCGCCCTGGCGGCTTCGGCGAATGAAGAGGTCACTTCGGGACCAGGATCGGGCGTCCCGGGCTGGTGAAGGCCACCGACTGCGTTCCGAAGAAATAGGCGTTCACCGTTTCGATCAGGGGGGGATTGACCGGCTTGTCCGCATGCCACTCCACCACGAAATTGGCTCCGGTGCCGCCGCTCTTGTCCTTGTGCTCGACGAAATAGTCGGTGGAGGCCATGGCGCCGAGAACCGTCGGCTTGGTGATGAACTCGCGCAGAACCTTGCCGTCGGTGCCGTAATAGCGGGCGGCGGTGATGGTGATGGGGGTTGTCGGGTCGGTATTGCGGATGCTCAGCATACCCGACAGCAGCAACTCCATGGGCTGCCCGCGACCGTCCAAATTGCCGTGGGAGATCTGGGAATAGACCGGAACATAAACGCTTTGTCCCTTGGTCAGGGGCAAGGCCTCCTGGGCGGCAAGCGGCTGGGCGAGGAGGGTGGAGAGCAGAAGGGCTGCCGTTGGCATGGCGAGGCGCATTGATCGGTCCCCTGGGGCGAGAATGACGTCGTGAAAGGGTAGCCTCAGCCAGGGACGGGAGCAAACCCTAACACATCCTATCGTCGCTGGTGCGTTGACTCCCTTCCGCTTCGGCCATACCCTCGGTTTCATATGAATTTTCCGGGGTATTGGGCGTGGATCAGCGTCAAAGCAGCAGTTTGCACCGAACCGAGGAGGCCATGCGCCGCTTGGGCAGCGCCATCGACCGGCTGGAAAGCGCTTCGGCGCGGGTAGGGGCCGGCGACCTGTTGCTGGCCGGGGAGCTTCGTAGCGCCCATGACGATTACGCCCGGCTGGAGGAAACGACCCGCGTCGTCTCCTCCCGGCTGGACAACGCCATCGACCGCTTGCGCGATCTGCTGGAGGATTAGCCGTGGCTGTCGTCAACGTCACCATCAACGGCCGGGTCTACGACATCGCCTGCGATGACTCCCAGGTTTCCCGCGTTCAGAGCCTGGGCCGCGAGGTGGATGCCCATGCCCAGCATCTGCTGTCCTCCGTGGGCAATGTCAGCGATTCCAGGCTGTTGGTCATGGTCGGCCTGCTGCTGGCCGATGAATTGTCCGATGCGCGCGAGCAACTGACCAAGCTGGGCGAGGAAGTGGCCGCCGCCGCCGACGGCGACGCCCGGCTGGCCAAGCTGATCGAATCCCTGGCCCAGCGCATCGAGGGCATTGCGACCCGCCTGGAAAGGGCCTAGGCTTCCAGGTCGGAGCGGTTTGCTGCGCGGCTCGTCAGGTAGCACATGTCCCTGGGGCCAATAGATACCTCTCGGGGGCTGTCCCTGCCGGAACCCTGGTTCCGTTACATGGCTCCCACCTGCACAAGCAGGCCACGGAGGACCCGCAAGCCAACGGTCGAGGTGGCGCCGCTCCGGCATCTTCCATGACAGACTCACCGAAAACAACACTCGATCCCAAGACACGTTTGCGCGCCGCCGCCACCGCCAAACGCGCCGAGGCTGCCCGGCTGCTCGGTCCGGCGGCGGCCGAAGCCCTGGCCGCTCTGGCCCTCGGGATTCCGGCGGGCGCGGTGGTGGCGGGCTATTGGCCGCTGGACACCGAGATCGATCCGCGGCCGCTGATGACGTCTCTGGCGGCTTCGGGATACGAATTGGCCTTGCCGGTGGTGGTTGGGCGTGACAGGCCCCTGGCGTTTCGGGCCTGGAGCCCCGGTGACGAATTGGAGGCCGGGCCGCATGGCACCAGGCATCCGCCAGCAGGTGCCGCCGTGCTTCGCCCCTCCGTGGTTCTGACGCCGTTGCTGGCCTTCGATGCAAAGGGTTTCCGCTTGGGCTATGGTGGCGGCTACTATGACCGGACCCTGGCACTCCTGCGGTCGGATGGCCAGGTGATGGCCATCGGCCTCGCCTATTCCGCCCAACGGGTGGACGCGGTTCCGGCCGAGGCATGGGATCAGAAATTGGACAAGATCGCGACCGAGTTGGGCGTGATCGCCGTGGAGCAGGCATGAAACTACTTTTCCTGGGTGACGTGGTGGGGCGATCGGGTCGTGACGTGATCATGGAGCGACTGCCCGAAATCAAGGCGCGGTTGGCCCCCGACTTCATCGTCGCCAATTGCGAGAACGCCGCCCATGGCTTCGGCATCACGCCCAAGATTTGCGACGATTTCCTGACCGCCGGGATCGATGTGGTGACCCTGGGCAATCACACCTGGGATCAACGCGAGATCATTCCCTATATGGACGCAGAGCCCCGCCTGCTGCGGCCGCTCAACTACCCTGCGGGTACACCGGGCCGAGGGGCTGGTATTTTTGCGGCGACTCGTGGCCGCAAGGTAATGGTGGTCCAGCTCATGGGACGGCTGTTCATGGATCCGCTGGACTGCCCCTTCGCCGCCCTGGAGCGTGAATTGGCCAAGACGAGGCTGGGGGCGGGTGGGGCCGATGCCATCATCCTCGATATTCATGCCGAGGCTTCCAGCGAGAAGATGGCCTTGGCCCATGCCGCGTCCGGGCGCATCAGCATGGCGGTGGGCAGCCATTCCCATATCCCCACCGCCGACGCCCAGGTCTTGGTCGGCGGCACCGCCTATCAAACCGATGCCGGGATGTGCGGCGATTACGATTCGGTGATCGGCATGAAGAAGGATGCCGCAATCTATAAATTCGTCCGCAAGATCCCCGGCGAGCGGCTGTCTCCGGCGGAAGGATCGGGCACCCTGTGTGGAGTCTTGGTCGAAACCGATGATCGGACCGGGCTGGCGCTTCGGGTTGCTCCGCTGCGCCTTGGCGGTCGGCTGGCGGAATCTTGGGCATTCTGATAGGTTACTGCCGGTTAGGAGCTTGATCGGGAGATCCGGGTTGACGTTATTGCAGAAAGTCAGAATGACCGTCGCCATATTGGCCGTGACACTGATGTTTGGTCAGTCCGCCGAGGCCCTGGAGGCCGACGTCGCCGAGAAGCTGGTGCGCTCCGTGGTGGCCGAGGCGGGGACGGCCTTTAATGGCGCGACTCTTTCCGTCGAGGAGAAGCGTGCCAGGATTTCCGCGCTGGTCGCTGGCAATGCGGACATCAACTATATTTCGGAACTGTTGCTGGGGCGCTATTGGCGCAAGGCCTTGCCGGAGCAACGGCAGGTCTTCACGGATTTGCTGATTCCATACTTCGTGGCCACCTATGGCAGCATGATCGACGACGCGAAGACCAAGCCGGACGTGGTCTTCCGTGCCTCCGAGCGGCGTGACGACGTCGTGATTGTCCACACCGGTCTGGTCAATTCCGGCGCAGAGCCCATGCCGGTGGATTGGCTGGTTGTGGTCAGTCCGGCCGGTAAGGTGGGTGTCGCCGATGTGGTGGTGGACAATATCAGCATGGTGACCACCATCCGTTCGGACTTCACCGCCGTGGTCCGGGCGGGCGGCGGCAATGTGGAGATCCTGTTCGACGCCATGCGCAAGAAGATCGCGGCAAGCAACGCCCCACGCTAAGTCAGCCGAGATTTTCCAGGGCGCGACGATGGGCCTCGACGGCCTCGATGTCAAAGCAGCAGAAGATAAGCTTTTCCAGTGACCCACAGGCGGCAAGGAACTCGGCGCAGGTGCCGATGGCGGTGCTGGCGGCGAGGTTCTTGGGAAATCCGAAGATGCCGGTGGAAATGGACGAGAAGGCGATGCTCCGCGCATGGGCCTCCACGGCCAATTCCAGCGACCGGCGGTAGCACGAGCGCAGCAGCATGACTTCGTCGTGGCTGCCGCCGCGCCAGACGGGGCCAACGGCATGAATCACCCATTTGGCGGGTAGCTGGTGGCCGTGGGTGATCTTGGCGTCGCCGGTCGGGCAGCCGCCCAGGCCGCGGCATTCCTCAAGCAATTTCGGACCGGCGGCCCGGTGAATGGCGCCGTCGACGCCGCTGCCGCCCAGCAGCGAGGAATTGGCGGCATTCACAATGGCATCCACCTTGAGGCGGGTAATATCGCCCTCGTAGATGCTCATCCTGGGATCAGGCATGACCGAATCCTCTCAACAGAATTCCGGACGTTGCGCTCCATACTCGCACAACTCGACCATGGCTCCATCGGGATCGCGAATATAGCACATTCGCTTGCCGCCCTTGACGATCTCGTCGGGGACCGAGACCGGCTGCACGGTCTGGCCCCAGCGATCGCGCAGGATGGCGAGGCGGGCGTTCAGGTCGTGGACGCGAAGAGCGAAGTGACGCAGACCGCCGCTGGACGGCGGCTCGGTTTTGGCGGCGGCGCCTTGGGCGAACTGCAGCAGTTCCACCCGGCACGCGCCGTCAGCGGCATCGAGAATGACACAGCGTGCCCGTGCACCGGCGATGCCGGTCACCCGTTCGAACCAATCGCCCGACAACTCGCGGTCCATGATCGGACGCAGGTCCAGGACGGAGGTATAGAAGTCTATGGAGCGGGCCATGTCCGAGACCACCACATTGATGTGGTCCAAGCGGGGCAAGATGACCTCAGTAGCCCAGTTGCAGGACGAATTCCGATAGGAACGGCGCATTGCGGCGGCGCTCGGAATCGTTCTTGCCGAAATTGGCGAGCAGTTTGCGCATCCAATCCGCATCCAGGCGTTCGAATTCGAAATGCGCCTTCATGGCCAGATGCTCGCCGATATAGTCGGGCAGCTTGGCCGACCACTTCATGATGCCGTCGCGAAAGGCTCCTTCCCGTGCCTGATCCATGCGGCCCGACGGCGCGAATTCCTGGGTGTAGAGCTGGCTCAACTCACGCCAGCATTTGGCCAGCGCGTCGGCTTCGAAGCGGATGATATCCTGAAGCAGGATGATATGGGCTTCGCCCGGCGGCTCGTAATTGCCCTTGGTGGCGTCCTCGCGGAACAGCGGCCAGGGATTGTCCTCGGGCTTTTGCGGCGCCGCCTTCCTGCCCTTGACGGCCTTGGGCGTTCGGAACGACGCCCAGCGGCCGTCCCAGTTGTGCAGGATGGGGTTGTTGACCTCGCTGCCCTGGATGATTTCCAGCAGCTTTTCGCCGCCCACATCGGCCCAATTATAGGTCTGGCCCAAGGCTTGGATGGCACGGGTGGAGCGCATCTGCGGCAAAACGTGCCGCTTGAGGACGTCGCGATAGACTTGGGCGAAGTCCGGGGCGAGCAAGAAGGGCAGCCGCACGCCCCGTGAAGAGCCCGAAATGCGGAAAAGCTGCAGCGTCTTGTCGGCATAGGTGCAAAGGGTGTCGTCGAACAGGCTGGGGAAATCGGTGAAATTGGATTCCTTGCCCTCGCCGTTCTCCGCATCTTGATGGAGCTGCGTCATGCGCCGCAGTTGCTGCTTGTCGGCTGCCGGGCCTAGCTGGGCGGCGAAGAGCGGCGGTGGTTCGCGGCTGGGAATTTGGGTGCGCGGAACCCTGGGCGGCGGCGCCAGCGCCCCGCGCGCCAGCAATGCATGAAAGCCCGCCTGGGTGCTTTCCGCTTCCGACATCTGCGGCGGGCCGAGCAATTGGGTGGCGATTTCGCCGAGGACTCGCAGATCCTCTTCACGGGTGTCGGCACCGGCCGGCAACAGGGGTTCAAAGTTCCTGTCGCGGGCAAGCTTCAGCTTGGGCAGGCCATAGCGCTCGATGGTCTTGGACAGGATGACCTGAAAGACGACATTGAGTTGCTTCTCGCTGGCCCATTTGCGCGCCTCGGGGTCGTGCATGGTCAGGCGGCGAAGCATCAGGATATGGGGGATCTCCAGCTGGCGCGTAGCCGCGATGAGGCTAGCGACCTTCGTTTCGAAGGTTTTCGCTCCCCCACGCGGATCGGACACGCTCATATGGCATTCATCGACCCTTTGGGCCGCCCCTTCCCAATTCCAACCCCATTCAAAGGGGATATCTCATGACCGGCGGGTCGGCAAGCACCTTCCTTCCGGCAGGTTCGATCTTAGCCGAAGATGGAGCGAAATGCTTCGGGGATTGACACTAGGGCGCGACGGAAATGATTTCGCCGTGATGGTGGCAATCGGGCAGGCACAAACCCAGGAAACGCGGCGCCACATCGGCCGGTTGGGCCAGCTTGGCCGGATCCTCGCCGGGAAAGGCGATGCTCCGCAGGCGGGTGGCGACCACGCCGGGGTCCAGCAGATTGATCCGCAATTGGGTGGTATTGGCGACTTCGGCGGCCCAGGTCTTGACCATGGTCTCCAAGGCGGCCTTGCTGGCGGCGTAAGGCCCCCAGAAGGGGTGGACGCCCTGGGCGATGCCCGAGGTGGTGAAGACGGCCCGGCCCGCCTCGGCCATGCGCAGCAGCGGGTCGCAGGCGCGGATCAGGCGCCAGTTGGCGGTCAGGTTGACGGAGAAGGCTTCGTCCCAGTCGTCGGGGGCATGCTGCGCGACCGGAGTCAGGCCGCCGCCGATGGCGCCGGCATTGCCCACCAGAACGTCGAGTCGGCCCCATCGCTGAAATATGGCGGCCGCCACCTGTTCGATCAGGCCCGGCTTGCGCAGATCCTCGGGCACCAGCACCAATTGCTTGCCGCCCGCCGATTGGACCTGATCGTCCAATTCCTCCAACGCGCCCTGGGTGCGGGCGATGGCCACCACTTCCGCCCCTTCGGCGGCCATGGCACGCACCACCGCCGCGCCGATCCCCCGCGAGGCGCCGGTCACCAGCGCCACGCGTCCTTCGAACCGTCCAGCCATCAAGGAGCATCCTCGGTCAGCAGCGACAACTGCTTGGGATCGCCGCCACCGGCCAGATAGTCGGTGGGCTTGACCGGGTAATCGCCGGTGAAGCAGGCGTCGCAGAACTGCGGCTCGGCGGCGTTGCGGCCGGGCTCGCCCACGGCGCGGTACAATCCGTCGATGGAAATGAAGGCCAGGGAATCCACCCCGATCAGCTTGGCCATGCCGTCCACGTCGTAGCGCGCCGCCAACAGCTTCTCGCGCTCGGGGGTGTCGATGCCGAAATAGCAGGAATGGGTGGTGGGCGGGCTGGAGATGCGCATGTGCACCTCGGTGGCACCGGCCTGGCGCACCATCTCGACGATCTTGCGGCTGGTGGTGCCGCGCACGATGGAATCATCGACCAGGATCACCCGCTTGCCGGCCAGCATGGCACGGTTGGCGTTATGCTTCATCTTCACGCCGGTATTGCGGATATTGTCGGTGGGCTGGATGAAGGTGCGGCCCACATAGTGGTTGCGGATGATGCCCAGCTCGAAGGGAATCTTGGCCTCGGCGGCAAAGCCGATGGCGGCGGGAACGCCGGAATCGGGCACCGGCACCACCACGTCGGCGCCGACAAGGCTTTCGCGGGCCAGTTCCGAGCCGATGCGCTTGCGCGCCTCGTAGACGCTGGTGCCCTCCACCACCGAATCGGGGCGGGCGAAATAGATGTATTCGAAGATGCAGAACCGCGACGACCGCTTGACGAACGGCTTGATGGAGCGGATGCCGTCGGCCGCCAGGATGACGATCTCGCCCGGCTCGACGTCGCGGACGAATTCCGCGCCGATGATGTCCAGCGCGCAGCTCTCCGATGCCAGTATCCAGCTCTTGTCCAGCTTGCCCAGGCAAAGCGGCCGGATGCCCAGCGGATCGCGCACGCCGATGACGCAGTCCTTGGTGGCCGCCACCAGGGAATAGGCCCCCTCGATCTGGCGCAGCGCGTCGATCAGCCGGTCCTCCACGGTGGAATACAGGCTGATGGCGATCAGGTGGATGATCACTTCGGTATCGGTGGTGGACTGGAACAGGCAGCCGCGCTTGACCAGTTGGCGGCGCAGCGCCATGGCGTTGGTCAGGTTGCCGTTATGGCCCAGCGCCAGACCGCCGAATTCCATTTCGGCGAACAGCGGCTGCACGTTGCGCAGCAGGGTCTCGCCGGTGGTGGAATAGCGCACATGGCCCACCGCCATATTGCCCTTCAGCTTGCGGATGACCGATTCGCTGCCGAAATTGTCCTCCACATGGCCGAGGCCACGATGGTTGTGGAACTGGCCGCCGTCGAAGCTGACGATGCCCGCCGCCTCCTGGCCGCGATGCTGCAGGGCATGCAGACCCAGCGCGACATGCGCCGCCGCTTCGGGATGACCGAATATCCCGAATACGCCACATTCCTCGCGGAGATGGTCGTCGTCATACGGATTGGTCGTGAGCATCGCGGGCGAGTCCTACTGGTTGCTGCGGATCAACCGCTCCATTTGGGTGCGGCTTTCGGTGTCGTAGCTCCCTTGCGACGGAGCCGCGCCACCCTTTCCGTTGGAGGCAGCCGGAGGAGTCGGTGACGCCGGCTGCGGTGAAATGAATTTCTGGAAGGTTTTTTCCGCTTCCATCAACTGGCGGGTCTCGGCGGAGGCCTCGCGGGCCTTGGCCTCGGCCTTGCCGAACCCGGACGGAGCAAATCCCTGCAAGATCCCGGCGCCACGCTCCAGCCACGGCCGGGACCGCGATTGCGCCAGCCAGTCGGGCTGCTGTTCCGGCGTGTCGAACAGCCAGGCCACCGACATATAGGCCAGCGACATCAGCACGGCGCCGCGCGCCAGGCCGAACACGAAGCCCAGCGACGAATCCACCGAGTTCAGCGCGCTCTTGCGAACGGTGTCGGACACCCGCTTGGTCAGCAGCGACAGAACCAGCAGGGTGGTCAGGAACAGGGCGGCGCCCGTGGCCGCGTCGGCGGCCCAGGCGGCGCCGATATGGCTGCGAAAGAACGGCTGGGCATGGGGGAAGCCGTAAAGGGTGACGAAGACGGCGCCAACCCACGAGGTAATGGACAGAACTTCATGCACGAAGCCGCGCAGGAAGGCGAATCCGGCGGACCCAAGCAGCACCACGGCCACGACCACGTCAACGGCAGTGATGTTGAGGTTTCCCATGGCCCCATCCGGTTAGAGTCTAGTCCGGCCGGAACAGTTCCAGCACGTCCTGTAGATGCCCGACGGAGCGGATCGAAAGAGACGACCCCACGCCTCCACCGGCGTTGCCTTTGTCCTTGCGCGGCCGGGCCGGCACCAGCGCCTGCGCGAAGCCCAACTTGGCGGCTTCCTTCAGGCGGGTGTCGGCCTGGGCGACCGCCCGGACCTCGCCGGAAAGCCCGATCTCGCCGAACACGACCATGTCGGCGGGAACCGGGATATCGGACGCGGACGAGACAAGCGCCGCCGCGACCGCGAGGTCGGCGGCAGGCTCAGCGATCCGCAAGCCGCCAGCGACGTTCAAATAAACGTCATTGCCCGACAAAGCAAGCCCACAGCGGGCATCGAGCACCGCCATCACCATGGAAAGCCGGTTGGTGTCCCATCCCACCACGGCGCGGCGCGGCGAGGACAGGGTGCTGGGGGCGACCAGGGCCTGGATTTCCACCAGCATGGGACGCGTGCCCTCCATGCCCGCGAAGACGCAACTGCCCGAGACATTGCCCCGCCGCTCGGCCAGGAACAGCGCCGAGGGATTGGCCACCTCGGCCAGCCCGCCCTCGGTCATCTCGAACACCCCGATCTCGTCGGTGGCGCCGAACCGGTTCTTGGTGGCGCGCAGGATGCGAAACTGATGGCCGCGATCGCCCTCGAAATACAGCACGGTATCGACCATGTGCTCCAGCACGCGGGGGCCTGCGATGGTGCCTTCCTTGGTGACATGGCCCACCAGGAACAGCACGAAGCCCCGCCGCTTGGCCAGCCGGATCAGCTCGGCGGCGCAGGCGCGCACCTGGGATACGGTGCCGGGTGCCGATTCGATGTTGTCGGCATAGACCGTCTGGATGGAATCGATGACCACCACCTGGGGACAATCGGGCTGATCCAGCGAGGCCAGGATGTCGCGCAACGAGGTGGCCGAGGCCAGCGCCACCTTGGCTTGGGCATGGCCGAGACGGACGGCGCGCATGCGCACCTGATCCACCGCCTCTTCCCCCGAGATATAGGCGACCACGGCATCGGCCGACAGCCGGGCGGCGGCCTGCAGCAACAGGGTCGATTTGCCGATGCCGGGATCGCCGCCCACCAGCAGGCAGGAACCGGGAACCAGCCCGCCGCCGCACACCCGGTCCAGTTCCGACAGCCGGGTCATCATGCGGGGCAGGGGGGCCGAACTGCCGCTCAGGCCGACGAACTCGATCTTCTTGCCCTTGCCGCCCGACAGGCCCTTGGGGACTTCCTCGCGGGCCGCTTCCTCGGTGATGGAGTTCCAGGCGCCGCACGCCTCGCACTTGCCGGCCCATTTCAGGGTGACCGAGCCGCAGTCCTGGCAGACGAATTGGGCGGAGGATTTGGCCATCCCGATCAGACCGGGTCCGTGGTGCCGAGATGCTCTCGCCGACGGATATAGGCGATCACCGGCAGGATGCTCTTGGCTTGGGGATTGCCGCGCGGGCCGAACATGCGCATCAGGCTCTTGGACGGAGTGCCCACCGCTTCCGCCAATCCCTCGAACCCCATGGTGGCGTTGATGTAGTCACGCAGAATGGCCTTGGCGCTATCCAAGTCGTTGTCCAGCAGGCATTCGCTGGCTTCTTCCACCAGGGCCTTGCGGAATTCCGGATCGCGCTCGGCGCGGGCCTTGATGGTGTTCTTGAAATCGCGGGTCAGGGGCATGTCACTTCGCTTTCTTCCGCCGCTTGTAGTCCTGCCAGAGCGCCTTTGCTTCGCCGATATCCCTTGGCTGGGTGGATTTGTCTCCTCCGACCAGCAGCAGAATCAAATGGGTTCCGTCTTGGCCGAAATAGACCCGATAGCCTGGGCCATGGTCGATGCGGTATTCGCTGACGCCGTCGCCCACCGGCTTCACATTGCCAAAATGACCGGCCGCCAATTTAATCCGGGCAACCGCAACTTTAGCGGCGGCTTTGGCGTCAAGCCGGTCGAACCAGCGACCGAACGGGCTGCTTCCATCCTCGCGAAGATACTCGACGATGTCAATCATGGTAACGCATTGGTTACTCTTGCCCTCAGGCCCGCAGTTCCATGCTGATGGGGCCGTCCTCGCGGCCGTGGATGAACTGGTCCACATAGGGATTGCCCGAGGCGTCGATATCCTTGGCGGGGCCGACCCAGATCAGCTTGCCCTTGTAGAGCATGGCGATGCGGTCGGCGATCTTGCGGGCGGACGCCATGTCGTGGGTGATGGACAGGGCGGTGGCGCCGACTTCCTTGCAGCACTTGACGATCAGGCTGTTGATGACGTCGGCCATGATGGGGTCGAGGCCGGTGGTGGGCTCGTCGAAGAAGATGATCTCGGGGCTGGTGGCGATGGCGCGGGCGAGGGAGACGCGCTTTTGCATGCCGCCCGAAAGCTCCGAGGGAAACAGGTCGCCCGACGAGGCGGCAAGGCCCACCTGGGCCAGCTTCTCGATGGCGATGTCGCGGGCGGGGCCGCGCTCCATCTTCTGGCCCTGGATCAGGCCGAAGGCGACATTTTCCCACACTTTCAGCGAGTCGAACAGGGCGCCGCCCTGGAACAGCATGCCGAATTTGCGCATGATCCGCTCGCGGTCGCGGGTTCCCATGCCGACCACTTCCTCGCCGTCGACCTTGATGGAACCGCTTTCCGGGCGCAGCAGACCCAGGATGCATTTCAGCATCACCGACTTGCCGGTGCCCGATCCGCCGATCACCACCACCGACTCGCCCTTGGACACCGACAGGTCGATGCCGTCCAGCACCACCTTGGGGCCGAAGGCCTTGTGAACGTTGCTCAGTTCTATCTTGGGAGTGGAGGTCATGATCGCGTCCTCATTTCCCGAAGAACATGGCGGTAATGATGTAGTTGAACACCAGGATCAGGATGGCGGCCGACACCACCGCATTGGTGGTCGCGGCGCCGACGCCCTGGGCGCCGCCCCTGGAGTAGTAGCCGTTGTAGCAGCCCATCAGGGTGATCAGGAAGCCGAACACCGAGGCCTTGGTCAGGCCCGAGATCACGTCCAGCGGTTCGAGGAATTCCCAGGTCCGGGCGATATAGGTGGACGAGTTGAACCCCAGCTTGTAGACGCCGACGATATAGCCGCCGAACACGCCGATGATGTCGGCGATCAGCACCAGGAAGGGCAGCATCACGGTCCCGGCGAGAATGCGCGGCGCCACCAGATACTTGAACGGATTGGTCGAAAGCGTGGTCAGGGCGTCGATCTGCTCTGTCACCCGCATGGTGCCGATCTCGGCCGCCATGGAGGCGCCGATGCGTCCCGCCACCATCAGTCCGGCCAGGACCGGCGCCAGTTCGCGGGTCACCGACAGGACCACCACGGTGGCCACGGCGCCCTCGGCGGCGAAGCGCGAGAAGCCGGAATAGGATTGCAGGGCCAGCACCATGCCGGTGAACACGGCGGTCAAGCCGACAACCGGCAGCGAGTAATAGCCGATCTCCACCATGGACCGCATGATCAGGCGGGGATAGAAGGGCGGGCGGACCACATGGGAAACCGCCATGGCGGTAAAGGCCGACAGACGGCCCGTATGCGCCAGGAAGGTCATGAATACGCGGCCGACGGTGGCAAGAAAATCCATCACGCCGACGGCCCTCCCTTGGCGCTGGACAACCAGCGGCGGTGATGGCGGCGGCCCAAGGCGGTCAGCACTTCATAGCCGATGGTTCCGGCCTCGGCCGCCACGTCGTCGACGCCGTGATTGGAACCGATCAAGTCCATCATCGTGCCGGGATGAACCAGATGCGTCGGGACGTCGGTGACGTCGAAGGTGGTCAAGTCCATGGATACACGACCGACGAGCGGCACCTTGATTCCCTCGATGAAGCCAAATCCGCGATTGCCCAGCGACCGAAACCAGCCATCGGCATAACCGACGGCCACGGTGGCGATCTTTCCCTTCCGGGCAACGCGGTGGGAGGCACCATAGCCAACGCTCTGGGGGCTGTCAACGTCGCGGACTTGCAGGATTTTTCCTTGCAAACGAACCACTTGGCTCATGGGATTCGGCTTGCCCGGAGCAGGGTTGAGGCCGTAGAGCGCCGCTCCCGGCCGCGTCATGTCGAAGCGATAGGCGCGTCCCAGGAAGATACCGCCCGAGGCGGCAAGACTGAGCGGCATGGCGGGCAGCATGGCGGTCAGCCGACGGAAGGTCGCCAGTTGCGCCTCGTTCATGGGTGAGCCGTCGTCATCGGAGCAAGCCAGATGCGACATGGCGAGAATGGGCCGCACGGCGGTCAGCACGTCGGGCTTGCCCACCAGACGTTCCAACTCATGCTCTTCCAGGCCAAGTCGATTCATGCCGGTATCGATGTGGAAGGCCGAGGCGGGGGCGGCGCTGCCGAACTTGGCGAAAGCGGCCCAGCCGGTGATCTGGGCCAGACTGTTGAGCACCGGAACCAGGCGGTGGGCGGCGAAATCGCCCTCGCTTCCCGACACGGGGCCGCTCAGTACATAAATCATCGCCTGCGGCACCAGATGGCGGAGTTGGATCCCTTCATCGACGGTGGCGACGAAGAAGCTGCGGCAGCCGGCCAGAGCCAAGGCGGGGGCGATATGGTCCACCCCCAATCCGTAACAATCGGCCTTGACCACAGCGGCCGCCTCGCAGGGCGCGATCAGGCTGGACAGGCGCCGCCAGTTGGCGACGACGGCATCCACGTCGATGGTCAGCAGGGAGACGGCGCGGGTAAGGTCGGTCATGGGTGTCCGTGGACTGATGGCGCGCCTTGGCGCGGGGGAGGCCAAGAATCTCTCGCTTCCGCTTGGAAGACAAGCACCGTTATCACGTCGCAGGCCAATCGCTTGAAGGCGCTCCGAACGGAGCCCGATTCTCGGAGCGCGGGCGCCCTCGCCCGCATATGATCAGAATCCCGGCTCTTCGTAATGGCCCTGGGCCGCCAGATTTCCGAATTTGGTGTACTCGCCCTGGAACGACAGCCGCACCGTGCCCACCGGGCCGTGACGCTGCTTGGCGATGATGACCTCGGCGGTGTTCCACACCTCCTCGCAGCGTTGCTGCCATTTGGAGTGGCGTTCGTTGAACTTCTCCTGGGCTTCCTCCGGGCGCTGACCCGGCTCGGCGCGTTCCAGATAGTACTGTTCGCGAAACACGAACATCACCACGTCGGCGTCTTGCTCGATGGAGCCGGATTCACGCAGGTCCGATAGCTGCGGCCGCTTGTCTTCGCGCTGTTCCACCGCGCGAGACAACTGGGACAGCGCGATCACCGGCACCGACAGCTCCTTGGCCAGCGCCTTGAGGCCGCGGGTGATCTCGGAGACTTCCTGGACGCGGTTTTCCGAATTGGAGGATGAACCGCGCAGCAATTGCAGGTAATCGATGATGATCAGGTTCAGCCCGTGCTGGCGTTGCAGCCGCCGCGCCCGGGTGCGCACCGCCGAGATGGACAGCGCCGGAGTATCGTCGATGAACAGCGGCAGCCGATGGAGGTTCTGGGCGGCGCTCACCAGTTTTTCGAATTCCTCATTGGACAATTCGCCCTGACGAATCTTATGGCTGGCGATCTCGGCCTGCTCGGCCAGGATGCGGGTCGCCAGTTGCTCCGATGACATTTCCAGCGAGAAAAAGGCGGTGATCGCCCCATCCACCGTCTTCTTGCGCCCCAGCGTGTCGATCTCTTCCTTGTGCGCATAGGCGGCGTTGAAGGCGATGTTGGTGGCCAGCGCCGTCTTGCCCATGGAAGGGCGCCCGGCCAGGATCAGCAGATCGGATTCATGCAAGCCGCCCAGCTTGCCGTCCATGTCGATCAGGCCGGTGGGCACGCCCGACAGTTTGCCTTCGCGCTTGTGGGCGGCCTCGGCGTTGACGACGGCGCTGATCAAGACGCTCTTGAAGTCCTCGAAGCCGCCCTCGGTCTGGCCGGTGGTGGCGAGGTCGTAGAGCTTGGCCTCGGCGCTGCCGATCTGATCCATGGCGGTGGAATCCAGATCGGGGGCGAAGGCGGTGTTGACCAGATCCTCGCCCAGGCCGATCAGTTCGCGCCGCAGATGCAGGTCGAACACCAGCTTGCCGTAATCCTCGGCATTGATCACCGAGACCACCGAATTGGCCAATTGCGCCAGATAGGGGGTGCCGCCGATCTCGGCCAATCCGCCGTCGCCCTCGAACACCGTCTTCAACGTCACCGGATTGGCCATCTGGCCGCGTTCGATCAGCTTGCCGCAGGCGGCGAAGATGCGGCCGTGCACCGGGTCGGCGAAATGCTCGGGCCGCAGGAATTCCGAGACCTTCTCATAGGCGCGGTTGGACAGCAGGATGGCGCCCAGCAGCGCCTGTTCCGCCTCGAAATTATGGGGCGGAACGCGAAAGCCGAGGCCTTGGTCGGGGCCGGGCGCCGTCTGGGGAGGTTGGGAATTCATGACCGCGGGAGACTAGCAGAGGCAGCCCGAATCGGGCAGCGACTATCTTATCCACAGCCTGTGGAACGTGGGGATGACAGGGCGGGCGGGACGCCCGCGCTCCCCGAGAATGGCGGCACGTTTTGGAGCGAGGGCGTCTCGCCCGCATAAGGCAACGAAAACGGCGGCCGGACCAATCGTCCGACCGCCGTTTCGAACTGGTGAAGCGCCAGGATTACTCCTGGGCGGCCTCTTCGGCTTCCTCGACCACGTCCTCGACCTCGGCCGGGGCTTCCTCGGCCTCGACGGGGGCGGCGTTGGCGGCGGCAGCCGCGGCGGCGGCGCGCTCGGCCTCTTCCTGCGAGCGGGCGACGTTGACGGTCACGGTCACGGCCACTTCGGGGTGGAGCGAGACACGGACGGCGTAGCTGCCCAGGGTCTTGATCGGGTTGTCCAGATTGACCTGACGACGCTCGACGGTGTAGCCGCCGGCCTTGATGGCGTCGGCGACGTCCTTGCCGGACACCGAACCGTAAAGCTGGCCGCTCTCGCCCGCCTGGCGGACCATCAGGACGGACAGGCCGTCCATCTTGGCGGCGACGGCCTGGGCCTCGTCGCGGCGCTTCAGGTTGGCGGCTTCAAGCTGAGCCCGCTGCTTTTCGAAGAAGGCGAGGTTCTCCTTGGAGGAGCGCAGCGCCTTCTTCTGGGGCAGCAGGAAATTGCGGGCGAAACCGGGCTTGACGTTGACCACGTCGCCCATCTGGCCCAGCTTCTCGATCCTCTCGAGCAGAATAACTTCCATCTTAATCCTCCTTTCCGCCGCCGCTCTCGGCGGTGCGGCGGAATCGCGTCACGAACCTAGCCAGTCCCAGGCCCGCCACGGGAAAGATCGCCCATGCCGAGGCCAAGAACAAAACCCCATATGTCACCGCGAGAAGAAGCCTCGCGTTGGGTCGCCGCGCGACCCACTCATGCATCACCGCCAGCCCCAGCAGGACGAACGGCACCACCGTCACCACCGCCATGTTGCGGGCGAGATAGCCGAGGTCTCCCTCCACCATCGCACCCACCGCCAAGGCGGTCGGCAGAGCCACGCCCAGCCAAAGCGGAAGCTCGAGCTCCCGATAGGCCGGTGTCGGCCTTTGGCTTTTACCCAGCCGCGCCAGGAAACCCTGGGCGAGGGTGGCGTTGACCACCGCCATTATCAACCACGATCCGGCCACCATCGCCGGGAAGAAGGGAACCCACCAGCCGATGGCGGCGTGCCGCTGCTCGACGGTAAGCGAGGGAGCCAGAAGCGTGAAGGTCCGCCCGACGGCGTCGCTCACCCAGTCCTGAATCCCGACCAACTCCCCGCTGTCCGTCTGTCCCGGCACGAAGGCCGCGCCGATCAGGATCAGCGCCAACCCCATGCCGGTCAGCCAAGCCAGCACCAGCCCGGGCGGATACCATTCGACGCTTCCATCGGCATTACCGCGCCACAGAAGCGACTGGCGGACCACCACCAGGGCCGGTAACACCGCCGTGATGGCGAAGGGAAGCGAGGCGATACCTCCGACACCCAACGCCACGGCGGCCATTGCGGCCGAACCCGCCACCAGCGCCGCCGTCGTTCCCCGGTTCAGTCCCGCCATCATCAACGGCAGGGGAGCCAGGTAGGACAACAGCATGCCGACGGCAATACCCTTAGCCAGCGCCAGAAACAGAACCGAAGAAAGCAGTCCCGCCGCCAGCGATATGCCAATCGACCCGGTCACGGCGACCCGGCCGGTCGTCGGCTCACTTCACCACGTAGGGCAGCAGACCCAGGAAGCGGGCGCGCTTGATGGCCTGGGCCAATTCGCGCTGCTTCTTGGCCGACACCGCGGTGATGCGCGACGGCACGATCTTGCCGCGCTCGGAGATGAACCGGCTCAGCAGCTTGGTGTCCTTGTAGTCGATCTTCGGCGCGCCTTCGCCCGTGAACGGGCAGGTCTTGCGGCGGCGGAAGAAGGGACGGCGCTGACCACCGGCGGCGGCGGCACCCGGACGCGGACGTTCGTTGTTCATGTCCTCGGACATTATTCGCCTCCTTCCATACGGTCACGACGCGGACGGTCGCCACGGTCCTCGCGGCGGGGACGATCCTCGCCATCGCCACGGCGCGGACGCTCGTCACGGCTGTTCTTGGACTGCATCATGGCCGACGGACCTTCCTCCAGTTCCTCGACGCGCAGCGTCAGGGTGCGGAGAACGTCTTCGTTGATGGACATCTGGCGCTCCATCTCCTTCACCGCCGCCGAGGGGGCGTCGATGTTGAGAAGGACATAATGGCCCTTGCGATTCTTCTTGACCCGATAGGCGATGTTGCGCAGGCCCCAATACTCGGTCTTGGAGACGGCACCGCCACCCTGGGTGATGATGTTGGTCATATCGGCGGTCAGGGTTTCCACCTGCTGGGCGGAAATGTCCTGGCGCGCGATGAACACGCATTCGTACAACGACATATGAAAAACCCCTTTTGGCTTTTCTCTTCCCATTCGTCCCCAATGGACAAACGAGCATAGCCGGCTCCTCCATCGGAGGGACGGCAAGGGTTGGAAGCGGCGCACTATACACGGATCGTCTTTGGGCGCAACGAATTTTGAGCGCTGGACTTGATGTTGGCGGGGTACCTCTATATAATATTCGTTATATAGAAAGGGAGTTGGGCATGCTTGCGTTCAAGGTCACCACAGTTGGTTCCTCGGCGGGATTCATTCTTCCCAAGGAAGCGATGGCCAAACTGAGAATTCAGAAGGGCGATACCGTATATCTGACTGAGGCTCCGGGCGGCGGCTATCGCCTGACCCCCTGCAATCCGGACTTCGACCGCCAAATGGCCTTGGCCGAAGAGATCATGCATGACGATCGCGATATTTTGCGAGCCTTGGCCAAGTGAACTCGGATGTCGTTTGGCGTTGGATCGGCCTCGACGTGGTTCTTTCCATCCATGATCGGCAACTCGCCGAGCATGGCGGCCTTGATGGGGTGCGCGATATTGGCGCAGTTGAATCGGCCTTGGCGCGGCCGCTGAATCTGGTTGCCTATGGTCAGCCGGACTTGGCGGCGGCTTATGCATACGGCCTCGCCCGTGTTCATGGTTTCGCCGATGGCAATAAGCGTACCGCCTGGATTATCAGCCGCCTTTTCCTGGCCGACCATGGTGTTCGGCTGCGGTTCGATCCCGTGGACGCTGTCCGGACCATGGAGGGTGTTGCGGCAGGAATTGTCTCCGAAGCAGACCTCGCCACATGGTTCCGCCAACGAATGGAGCGGTAGGGTGGGATTGTCATACTTGACCATTGCGGTAGCGCTAGGACCACTCCTCCCTTGACACCGCCCCTCCGTTTGCCTTTCCTCTCGGCCAATCAATGTCCAGAGGAGCCCGATCCATGACCCGCGCGTTCGTCTTCCCCGGCCAGGGATCGCAGGCCATCGGCATGGGCCGCGACCTCGCCGAGGCCTTTCCCGTCGCCCGCCAACTGTTCCAAGAGGTGGACGACGCCTTGTCGCAGAAGCTGTCGGCGCTGATGTTCGAGGGGCCGGAAGACCAACTGACCCTGACCGAGAACGCCCAGCCCGCCCTGATGGCCATGTCGCTGGCGGTGGTCCGGGTGCTGGAAAGAGAGGGCAAGATCGATCTGGCCAAGCACGCCGCCTTCGTCGCCGGTCATTCGCTGGGCGAGTATTCCGCCCTGGCGGCCGCTGGCACCTTCACGGTGGCCGACACCGCCCGCCTGTTGAAGATTCGCGGCCAGGCCATGCAGAAGGCGGTGCCGGTCGGTGTGGGCGCCATGGCGGCGCTGCTGGGCTCGGAACTGGAGCAGGCCAAGGAAATCGCCGCCGAGGCTGCGCAAGGCGAGGTCTGCGAGGCGGCCAACGACAACGGCGGCTCGCAGGTGGTGCTGTCCGGGCACAAGACCGCCGTGGACCGCGCCATCAAGATCGCCGCCGAGAAGGGCATCAAGCGCGCCATTCCGCTCCCCGTCTCCGCCCCCTTCCATTGCGCCCTGATGCAGCCCGCCGCCGACGCCATGGCCGAGGCCCTGGCCAAGGTCGCCATGACCCATCCGCGCCTGCCCCTGGTGGCCAATGTGACGGCCAGCCGCGTCACCGATCCCGCCGACATCCGCGATCTGCTGGTGCGCCAGGTAACCGGCACCGTGCGCTGGCGCGAAAGCGTCCTTTATATGAAGGCGCAGGGTGTCGCTACCCTGGTGGAACTGGGCGCGGGCAAGGTGCTGGGCGGCTTGGCCAAGCGCATCGACAAGGAGCTGACCGGCTCCTCCATCGGCGCGCCCGCCGATATCGACGCGTTCTTGAAGAGTCTTTAGATGGTCCCTCAGTCGCCGGGCGCGCGCCTCCGCGCGCTTGGCTTTCGCGGCACGAGCCGCGCCGGCCCTTGGCCGCAACTCCTCGCCAATGACGGTGTCATTGGTTCGTCGATTTAGGGAGAGAGTTTCATGTTCGACCTTTCCGGCAAGACCGCGCTGGTGACCGGCGCTTCCGGGGCCATCGGCGGCGCCATCGCCAAGGCGCTGCACGCCCAAGGCGCCACCGTGGGCCTGCACGGCACCCGCAAGGAGGCGCTGGACGCCCTGGCCGCCGAGCTGGGCGAGCGCGTCCACGTCCTGCCCGCCAATCTGGGTGATCCGGCGGCCGTGGAGCAATTGGCCAAGGATGCCGAGGCCGCCCTGGGCAGCATCGATATCCTGGTCAACAATGCGGGCGTGACCAAGGATGGTCTGGTGCTGCGCATGAAGGACGAGGATTGGGCCACCGTGCTCGACGTCAACCTGACCGCCGCCTTCCGTCTGTCGCGGGCCGCCGTGAAGGGGCAGATGAAGCGCCGCTGGGGCCGCATCATCAATATCACCTCCGTCGTCGGCGTCACCGGCAATCCGGGGCAGGTCAACTACGCCGCCTCCAAGGCCGGCATGATCGGCATGAGCAAGGCGCTGGCCCAGGAAGTGGCCAGCCGCAACATCACCGTCAACTGCATCGCGCCGGGCTTCATCAGTTCCGCCATGACCGACGTGCTGTCCGACGACCAGAAAGCCAAGCTGAATGGCGGCATTCCCGCCGGGCGCATGGGCGAGGCGGTGGAAATCGCCGCCGCCGCCGTTTATCTGGCCTCGACAGAGGCCGCCTATGTCACTGGCCAGACCCTGCACGTCAATGGCGGCATGGCCATGATATAAAGCCGGTCCGAAAGAGGGTGCCGAGGCTGGTAATGCGAAAAAAAGTATGCTAGGTAACGGCACTTTCCGCCTGTCAGGGGGGCACAGCCTTTCGGGCGCGGACTTTGTTTCTATCGCCGAGACTTCCGAGGAATCGCAAATGAGTGACGTGGCTGAACGGGTTAAGAAGATCGTCGTCGAGCATCTGGGCGTCGAAGAGTCCAAGGTGACCGAGAACGCCAGCTTCATCGACGACCTGGGCGCCGACAGCCTCGACACCGTCGAGCTGGTGATGGCCTTCGAGGAAGAGTTCTCTGTCGAGATCCCCGACGATGCGGCGGAAAAGATCTTGACGGTGAAGGACGCCATCGACTTCATCACGAAGAATTCCTAAGTGGAATGATGCGTCGGGCCGCCAAGCGGTCCGACGCTTCTTCGCTTCCCAGACACTTCCGAAAGCCAGGGTTTCATGAGACGTGTCGTCGTCACCGGCCTCGGCCTAGTCACTCCGCTCGGCAACGGGGTGAAGACCAATTGGGAACGCCTGTTGGCATCCCAGTCGGGCATTCGCCGCATCGATACCTTCGATGTTTCCGACCTTCCCGCTCAAATCGCCGGTATCGTGCCGCGCGGTACCAATCCGGGTGAACTGGATCTGGACGCCGTGGCATCCGCCAAGGATCGCCGCCGCATGGACGATTTCATCGTCTATGGCCTCGCCGCCGCCATGGAAGCGGTGGAGGATTCCGGATGGAAGCCTCAGGATGACGAGGGCCAGGAGCGGACCGGTGTCATGATCGGGTCGGGCATCGGTGGACTTCCCAATATCGCCGATGGTGCGCTGACCTTGGAGAAATCCGGGCCGCGCCGCATCAGCCCCTTCTTCATTCCCGCCGCCCTGATCAATCTGGTCTCGGGTCACGTTTCCATCCGCTACGGCTTCAAGGGGCCGAACCATGCGGTGGTCACGGCCTGCGCCACCGGGGCGCACGCCATCGGCGACGCGGCGCGCATCATCCAGTTCGATGATGCCGACGTGATGATCGCGGGCGGTGCCGAGGCTGCGGTTCATCGCCTGGGCATGGCAGGCTTCTCCGCCGCCAAGGCCTTGTCCACCGCTTTCAACGATGCTCCCACCAAGGGCTCGCGCCCTTGGGACAAGGACCGCGACGGCTTCGTCATGGGCGAGGGCGCCGGTATCGTCGTCCTCGAAGAGCTTGAGCACGCCAAGAAGCGCGGCGCCAAGATCTATGGCGAGATCATCGGCTATGGCATGTCCGGCGACGCCCACCACATCACCGCTCCGGCGGCGGACGGCAATGGCGGTTTCCGCGCCATGACCGCCGCCATCAAGCGGGCCGGTGTCGCGTTGGAGGATATCGACTACATCAACGCCCATGGTACCTCGACCCCGCTGGGCGACGAGATCGAACTGGGCGCGGTGAAGCGTCTGTTCAAGGATCACGCGTACAAGCTGTCCATGTCGTCCACCAAGTCGGCCATCGGCCATCTGTTGGGCGCCGCCGGTGCGGCCGAGGCCATTTACTCGCTGTTGGCCATGCGTGACCAGATCGTTCCGCCCACCCTCAACCTGGACAACCCGTCCGACGGTTGCGACATCGATCTGGTGCCTCACAAGGCCAAGGAACGCGAAGTCAAGGTGGTGCTGTCCAACTCGTTCGGGTTCGGCGGCACCAACGCCTCGCTGATCTTCAAGTCCGCCCCGTAGGGGGGCTTGATCATGATAATGGAAAGGCCTCCGTGCACGGCATGGGGGCCTTTCGCATGTTCGGGGGATGCATGAAGACAACGGTGATCAAAGTCGTGGCGGCTGTCTTGGTCGTCATTCTCCTGGTGGGCGGCGGACTGGCCTGGGAGGGCCATAAGCGCTTTGTCCGGCCGGGGCCTTCGACCCAACCCGTCACGATGATCATTCCCAAAGGTTCGGGCACCGAACTGGTGGGCCACTCCTTGGAGGCGGCGGGCGTGGTTTCCAGCGGGCTGGTGTTTTCCCTGGGCGTGAAACTGCGTCACGCCACGCTGAAGGCCGGTGAATACCTCTTTCCCGCCGGTGTCTCGGCGGAAGAGGCCATGCGGATCATCGCCGACGGCAAGGTGGTGATTCACAAGCTGACCGTCGCCGAGGGCCTGACGGTCCGCCAAGTGTTGGATATGGTCAAGGAGGCGGACTTCCTGGCCGGTCCCGTCACCCGCAAGATTTCGGAAGGCTGGCTGCTGCCCGAGACCTGGCATATGACCCGCGACGAAACCCGTGACGAGGTGTTGGCCCGCATGGAAAAAGCCATGCGCCAGACGGTTGATGTTCTGTGGATGGCGCGTGCCCCCGGCCTGCCGCTGAGAAGCAAGGAAGAGGCCCTTATCCTGGCCTCCATGGTCGAACGCGAGACGGGCGTCGACCGTGAACGTGCCCGTGTCGCGGCGGTGTTCTACAACCGCATGGCCAAGCACATGCGGTTCCAGTCCGATCCCACCGTCATCTATGGCCTGTCCGACGGCATGGGGGAACTGGACCGGGGCCTGACCCGCGACGACCTGATGACCAAGCACGCCTGGAATACTTATGTGATCGACGGGTTGCCCGCCACGCCCATCGCCAATCCGGGGCGCGCCTCGCTGGAAGCGGTGCTGCACCCGGCCAAGAGCGACGACCTCTATTTCGTCGCCGATGGAACCGGCGGCCACGCCTTCGCCCGTACCCTGGACGAGCACAACGCCAATGTCGCCAATTGGCGCAAGATCGAGAAGGCGGGGAAGGGGGGGGAGGCACGCCCCTAAATCCGATGGGCATCGCTTTCGCGAGCATTCATACCAAGCCCCGATGAGTCCTGCTCATCGAGCTTCGATAACTGGCCCAAGGCTTCGCCGATAATTTCGAACTTTCTCTCCACCGCCGGAAAAGCCGCACCGGTAGGCACATACAGCCGATGACACGCGCCCCCGGAGCCATCCGGGACACCGACGGTCAGTCGAATGCACAGCCGGGTTTCAATCCAATACGCTTCAAGATGATGGCCAGGGGGCAAAAGCCACTGAAGGACGCCTGAAGAAGGTTCAGGCCGACAAAGCCGGTGAACCACAGCCAATTCAAGCTATGGACCTGGGACAGCCCCAGGCTGAGCAGGATCATGGTTCCGGCGAAAGCCATCACGGTGCGGTCGATGGTCATGGCAAGCTTCCTTCTTGGAAACGGGTCTTGTATAATTAGATAACGCTAATATAATGATCGCCACGCAGCCGTCAAGGTTTACCGCCATGAGATTTGTCGCTCTGTCCCTCGCCATCACCGTCGCCATGCCCGCATGGGCCGACGAGCTTGAGGTTCATCCCCGGCGCATGGAGGACATGAAGGCGGTGGCGGCCACGGTGGAGAGCGTGCACGAGACCACGGCACGGGCGCGTCTGGGCGGTACCGTGGGAAGTCTCGCCACCGACGAGGGGCAGCGAGTCCAGGCGGGGCAGCGTCTCGCCACCATCGCCGATGCCAAGCTGGCGCCCCAGATCGGCGGCGCCGAGGCGCGGATCAAATCCATGGAGGCCGAGCGCGACCTTGCCGCCACCGAATTACAGCGTGCCCGCGACCTGTTCGACAAGGGCGCGGGCACCAAGATGCGGCTGGACGGCGCCGTCACCCGACTGGAGGTGGCGGAACGCGCCGTGGCCGGTGCCCGCTCGGAACGTTCGGTCCTGGCCGAGCGCAGCGGCGAGGGCGCCGTGCTGGCGCCCGCCAATGGCCGAGTCCTCAAGGTTCATGTCACCGAGGGCAGCGTCGTGCTGCCCGGCGACGTCATCGCCACCATCGCGGTGGAGAATTACGCGCTCCGCCTTGCCCTGCCCGAGCGCCACGCCCGCTTCATCAAGGTGGGCGATACCGTGCTGGTGGGCGAGCGCGCCCTGGCCGCGGGCGACACGCCGCCCCGCCCCGGCCTCGTCCGAAAGGTCTATCCCCGCATCGAGAACGGCCGCGTGACCGCCGATGTGGAGGTGGGTGGCCTCGGCGACTTCTTCGTGGGCGAGCGCGTCCCGGTTCATGTGACCACGGGAAGCCGAGCCGCCTTCGTGGTGCCCTCCGCCGCCATTATCCGCCGCTTCGGGCTCGACATGATTCGCCTCAAGGGCGGCGCCGAGGTGGTGGTCCAGACGGGACAGATCGGCGAAGCCGGAGTCGAAATTCTGTCCGGCCTGCGCGACGGCGATGTGGTGACATGGTGAAGGCGGCATCGCTGGGCCTGTCCGGCCACATCGCCAAGGCCTTCATCCGCTCGCCCATGACGCCGCTGCTGTTGCTGGCCTCCCTGGCGCTGGGCCTGATCGCCTTGCTGGCGCTGCCGCGCGAGGAGGAACCGCAGATCAGCGTGCCCATGGTCGATATCATGGTCACCGCCAACGGCCTGAAGGCCGCCGACGCCGCCGAACTGGTGACAAAGCCCCTGGAAGACATCGTCAAGGGCATCGACGCGGTCGAACATGTCTATTCCCAGACCGAGGACGACCGGGTGGTGGTGACTGCCCGCTTCAAGGTCGGCACCTTGGAGGACATCGCCACGCTGCGGGTGCACGAACAAGTGCGCGCCCATCTGGCCGATATTCCGGTGGGCATTCCCGAACCGCTGATCATCGGGCGCGGCATCAACGACGTCGCCATCGTGGTTCTGACTCTGTCGTCCAAGTCCGAGCGGTGGAATGACGCGGCCCTGAGCGAACTGGCCGAGCAATTGCGCCATGAACTGGTCAAGGTCGATGATGTGGGCCTGACCTATCTGTCCGGCGCCAAGCGCAATCAGATTCGCGTGGAACCGGATGCGGAAAAGCTGGCCCTGTACGGCATCACCCTCAACCAACTGGTGGACAAGGTCACCAACGCCAACCGCTCCTTCATGGCCGGATCGGTGCGCGACGCGGGCCGGTCCCTGCCCGTGGCGGGCGGCCAGACCTTGCTGGGCGTTCCCGACATCGGCAATCTGCTGCTCAGTGCTCGTGATGGCCGTCCGGTCTATGTGAAGGATGTCGCCCGGGTCATGGTCGGCGCCGACACCGTCGAGCACCGCTCATGGACCATGACCAAGGGGGACGACGGCAGTCTGACCCGCGCTCCCGCCGTCAGCCTTGCCATCGCCAAGCGGGCGGGCGCCAATGCCGTGGTGGTGGCCGACGAGGTGCTGGAACGCCTGGGCGCGGTCCGCGCCCGGCTGATTCCCGCCGAGGTGGAGGTCGCCGTCACCCGCAATTACGGCGAGACCGCGTCCGACAAGGCCGACGAACTGTTGTTTCATCTGGGGCTCGCCACCTTGTCCATCGTGGCGCTGATCACCTGGGCGCTGGGCTGGCGGGAAGGCGTGGTGGTCGCCGTGGTGGTGCCGACCACCATCCTGCTGACCCTGTTCGCCTCCAAGATCATGGGCTACACCATCAACCGGGTCAGCCTGTTCGCCCTGATCTTCTCCATCGGCATCCTGGTGGACGACGCCATCGTGGTGGTGGAGAACATCGTCCGCCACTGGCGCATGAACAAAGCGGGCGACGCCGCCGACATCGCGGTCGAAGCGGTGGCCGAGGTGGGCAACCCCACCATCGTCGCCACCCTGACCATCGTCGCCGCCCTGCTGCCCATGATGTTCGTTTCCGGCCTGATGGGGCCGTATATGAGTCCCATTCCCGCCAATGCCTCCTCGGCCATGGTGTTCTCGTTCTTCGTCGCCGTCGCCATCACGCCTTGGCTGCTGGTCAAGGTGGCGGGCGGCAGCGCGTCGGCGGGTGGCCATGCGGACTCCTCCAAGCTGGGTGATCTGTATCTGCGCATCGCCCGCCCCTTGCTGGAAGGTCGCGTCAAATCCAAGAAGCTGCTGCTGGGCGTCACCCTGGCGACCCTGGTGGCCGTGGCGTTCTTTCCGCTGAAGCTGGTGACGGTGAAGCTGCTGCCCTTCGACAACAAGTCCGAGCTTCAGGTGGTGGTCGATCTGCCGGAAGGCTCGTCGCTGGAAGAGACCGAGCGGGTTCTGATGGACGCCGCCACCCGGCTCAGGGATCTGCCCGAACTGGCCTCGGTGCAGGCCTATGCCGGGACCGCGTCGCCCTTCAACTTCAACGGCCTTGTCCGCCATTCCTATCTGCGCCAATCGCCGGAATTGGGCGATCTTCAGGTCAATCTGGCGTCGCGCCATGACCGCAAGCGGGCCAGCCACGCCATCGCGCTGGACCTCCGCCACCGCCTGGAGGGCCTGTCCGCGCCATCGGGCACCGCCGTCAAGGTGGTGGAGGTGCCGCCCGGCCCGCCGGTGCTTGCCACCCTGCTGGCCGAGGTCTATGGCCCCGACGATGCCAGCCGCCGCGCCGCCGCCGCCAAGGTGCGCCAAGCCTTCCAGGCGGTGGATTTCATCGTCGATCTGGACGACAGCCTGGGCGCGCCGCGCCAAAGACTCCGCGTCGCCATCGACCAGGAAAAGCTGGAATTCCATGGCGTCGAGCAACAGGCGGTCTACGACACCATTTCCGCCTTGATGGGGGGAGTCAAGGTCGGGTATTCCCATCGCGGCGGCGGGGCCGCCCCCATCCCCATCGTCATCGCCCTGGCCAAGGCCGACAAGCATCCCGGCGAATTGCTGGCCAATACACCGGTCCCCAGCCGCAAGGGCACGGTGGAACTGGGCGACGTGGTGAGCGTCAGCTACGAGCCCGCTTCGCCGTCCCTGTTCCGCCGCGACGGCCGCTTCGCCGAAATGGTCACCGCCGAATTGGCGGGACGTTACGAAGCCCCCATCTACGGCATGTTCGCGGTCAACGACCACCTCGGCGACATGCCGATCGGCTATCACGGCCAGCCCAAGGACGAGTCCAGGCCCACCGTTCTGTGGGACGGCGAATGGGAGATCACCTATGTGACCTTCCGCGACATGGGGGCCGCCTTCGGCGTCGCCATCCTGGGCATCTACCTGCTGGTGGTGGCGCAGTTCGGCTCGTTCCGTCTGCCGCTGGTGATCCTGGTGCCGGTGCCCTTGACCCTGATCGGCATCGTGCTCGGCCATCTGCTGTTCGGCGCCCCGTTCACCGCCACCTCCATGATCGGCTTCATCGCCCTGGCCGGCATCATCGTGCGCAATTCCATCTTGCTGGTGGATTTCATCCGGCATCGACAGGCGGAGGGCGCGCCGTTGCGCCAAGCCTTGCTGGAGTCCGGTGCCACGCGGGTCAAGCCCATCGTGCTGACGGCGGCGGCGGCCATGATCGGCGCCATGTTCATCCTGACCGATCCGATATTCCAGGGCTTGGCGCTGTCGCTGGTCTTCGGTCTGATGTCGTCGACCCTGCTGACCCTGCTGGTGATCCCGGCGCTGTATGTCTGGCTGCGCGACGACGGGCAGGTTTAGGGCCAATCGACATTCAAGCGGATAGAAGGGACATGGGCCACAGATGCACACAGATTCCCGCTGCGCGGGACACAAATAAGGAAATACCTCAATTCATCTGTGGCTAAAATTCCTGCCGGACCGACGTTCCGGCTCGATTTCAGCCGAATTCCCTCAATGTCGATCGGCCCTATCGGCCTGCCCACGGGCGCAACGCGCCCGGCGACAGAGGGACTGAAAATATCAATAATGCGGCGGCGGCTGGTCGTCGTGGGGCGAGCGTTCGGCGACGGCGGCCTCGGCCAGCCGGTCGCGCAGGCGATGGATCTGGGCGGTCAGGACATCGATGCTGCGCGCCTGTTCGACCACCATGTCGGACAGGTCTTCCGCCATGCGCTCGAAATGAGCCATGCGGGTCTCCAGGGCGATCAGCCGGTCTTCGTTGGTATCATCGCGGGTCATGAAGCGTCCGTCACTGGGAGAGGCGGAAGCCGCACCATCGTCCCTCCACCCGCCAAAGGCAAGACCCGTCAGAGCTGATAGCCCAGACGCAGCCCGCCCCAGTGTCGGCCTCGTACCGTGATGGGCACCGAGGCGTCCTTGAGCAGAACGACACGCCCGCCGCCCATGTCGCGGATATAGGTTTGCAGCAGGTGCTCCTTGGTGTGGGTGACGCCGTTCAGTTCGGCCCGGTTGTTGAAGATCCGGCGATTGCGGCAATTGGCGGCGTTCCATATTGGGTCCGGCCCCTGCGGCTTCGAGCTATGCACCTGATGGGCCGAGACGTAACCGTCCATGTTGATGGCGAGGCCGAACACCACCTTGGGATCGGCCTTGATGATCTCTTCTTGAATGGGCGGCAGCACCCGGTCGGCCATGTCCAGGAAGCGCGTGGTGAATTGCTGCGGATTGGTGTTGGCGATGGGCTGGTAATCGCGGTCGAACAGATCCTCCATGGTGACGGTGCCCTTGGCCAGTTCCGCCTCGAACGCCTGTTCCACCTTGCGGGCGTTGGTTTTGGCCAGCTTGATGAAGAATTGGTCGACCGCCTGATGACCGAACAGGAATTCGCCCAGCCGGGCCTTGGTGGTGCTGTCGAGGATGAATTCCACCACGGCCCCGTCCGCCCGCACCTCGACGACCCGCGCCTTGAGGGCACCGAATTCCTCGACGGTCAATTCCAGTTCGGTTCCCACTTCCGCCGCAGGCCCGACCAGGCGGGCGGTCTCAACCTCCATGTCCTCGAACCGGCAAGGCTCGTCGCGCCCCGCCCGGCGCACCGCCCCCGCCAAAGGCTTGCCCGCATGGCCCGCGCCCTGCTGGTTGGAGCCCACCGTATGGACCAGAATGCCGCTGAGTCGGGTCTCCATTGTGCCGAGATGCTTCGAGACCTCGGTGGCACCGCTCTCCACCAGACTGGCGAGGGCGTCCACATTGGCCACCTCGGACGAGATGCTGGCGGCATCCTGGGACACCCGCTGAGCCTGCTGGGCCGCGTTCTGGGCGTTGGAGCTGATCTCGCGGGTGGAGGCTTCCTGTTCCTCCACCGCGGCCGCGACGGCGGTGGCCACGTTGTTGACCTCGTCGATGGTGCGCCCCACCGCCTCGATGGCGTTGACGCCGTTCTCGGTGGCCGATCGAATGCTTTGGACCTGCTCGGCGATGGTGCTGACCGCCTTGGCGGTTTGCCCGGCCAGGGTCTTGACCTCGCTGGCCACCACGGCGAAGCCCTTTCCGGCATCGCCCGCCCGCGCCGCCTCGATGGTGGCGTTGAGCGCCAGCAGATTGGTCTGGCCGGCGATGGCGTCGATCATCTGCAGGACTTCGACGATACTGGTCGAGACCTCGGCCAGCTGGCGCATGGTGGCGTCCGCCTCGTCGGCCTTTGCCACGGCGTCGCGGGTGATGGCGATGGTCCGCGCCATCTGCGAGGCGATCTCGCGGCTGGCCGATGCCAGTTCGTCGGTAGCGGCGGCGACGGCGTTGACATTGACCTGGGTCTCCGACGATGCCGCCGTCAGGGTCTGGTACAGCCCTTCCATGCGGCGGATGGCCTGGGCCGCCTCGCCGGTGGAGCGGGTCATGGCCTCGGCCTGGACCATCACCTGCTTGATGGTTCCCTCGACCTCGCCTTCCAGGGCGTCGGCCAGCGAGAGCAGCTCACGCTTCTTACTGATGTCGTCTTCCTTTTCCGCCTTCAGTGCCGCCACGCCGGAGAGTTCGACCACATGGCGCTTGAAGACATCCAGGGCACGGGCCAATTCGCCGGTTTCGTCCTTCCGCTCGCGATAGGGAATATCCACTCCCAATTCGCCGCGGGCCAGGGTGGCGGTCACATCGATGACGTGGCGGATGGGCGGAATGGTGGTGAGGATCAGCCAAAACACCACGACGCTGCCGATGGCGATGCCCACCAGCCCCAGGGCGACGGCCCAGCCGAGGGAGTCGGGCTTTCGCGCTGACAATTCCGTCAGATAAAGGACGAAAAACGCCCAGGCCAGGGCGATGGGCGGCAGGAAGGAAAGCGAAATCCTGAGGCCGAGGCCCCGGAGAAATATGGTGAACAGGCCCGAGACAGTGCTGCCCATGACGCCTTCCCCCCCGTGGCCTTTCGGCCGCTGAACGCCCATCCATCCCGCCTAAAACCGTGATCGTTCGACCAGCGTTTGTCTAGGTAATTCCGGGAGGAGGCGTTGGAGGTGCGGGTCAAATCACCCAAGAAGAAATCGAGCACAGAACCGAGAAACTTTCTTTCCGTCGAGATGATGGTTTGAGGAAGCCCCATGCCTGCTGGGGCGGATGGGGAAAACAGCCATTGCAGGCGACGCATGCGCCGATGGTGGGCGTATTTCACAAGCACGGCGTTCAAGATCAATGCCGTCTTGCTGTTGCCCGGCACCAGCGGCGACCGTAACGCCATGAATGATCTGATTGGTTCTGGGAATGCGTTCGATCCGGCCAAGCACTTCATCATCACGCCGGATCCGCTAAAAACACCTTCATCCGCGACGGCATTGCGGGATTTCAAAGCGGGATTCTGTTAGTCTATGGCACGTCTCGATCACCGGAAGGTCATGGGGATACGGTATGGCTGGATCGAAAGGCCATGGAGGGGATATGGCGATAGGATGGCGCTCGATTGATCTGCGGAGAGGCCTGTTTCGGCTGGCCGTGATGGCGGCTGGACTCAGCACGTCGGGTGCCGCCGCCCTGGCCGAGGACAATGCGGTGACCTGGCTGCTGCCGGACTATCCCCCGGTGACCATCTCCCATGGACCGCGCCAGGGAACCGGCTATGCTGACATCTTTCTGCGTTACCTCACCGAGCAGACCCCCGAATACGCCCATCACCGGGAATCCTCTAGCATGTCGCGGGTGTTCGGCTTGATGCAGCAGGGGCAGCCCGTCTGCCATCCCAGTCTTCTCAAAACGCCCGAGCGCGAGGTCTTCGTCGATTTCAGCGGTCCGGTGGAGTTTGTGCTGCCCCACCATATCGTCGTGCGGAGCGACCGGATCGGCCGTTTCGATGCCTACCGGAACACCGAGGGCACCGTGGATGTGGGGCGTCTGATGAAAGACCTCGGTCTGGTGACCACCTATCAGGAAAAGCGCGGTTATCCGCCCGTGGTTTCGGCGGCGCTGAAGGCCAGCGCCGGGCAGAAGAACGTCATCGAGACCAGCGCCGACGACGAAGGCCCATTCCGGCAATTGGCGGCGGGATGGGTTGACTACATCATCGCGTATCCGGACGAGGTCAACTGGTTCGCTGAACTGTTGCGGCAGGCCGATACGGTGCGGTTCGAATATCTTCCCATCGCGGGATTGGCCGAATATACCATCGGCCATGTGGGCTGCACCAAGGGGGCTTGGGGCAAGAAGATCGTCGAACGGGTCGATGAAATCGTCGCCAAGGCGGGGACGCGCCCGGTCTGGGTCGATGCGGAAGCCCGTCTGCTGGACGCCGCCGCCGCCAAACGGTTCGAGGATGTTTTCGCCCGGAATTCGCCGTTCCGTCCGCGCCCAAGGTAAGCGCTCATGTCCAGTCGTCGATCATGGGATCGATACCGCGAGAATCGGTTTCGCTGGCTTTCCGGCATGACAGGGGGCTTGGCCCGGCGAATGCTGGTCTGGATTCTCGCCATCAGCGCGGTCATGGCGGTGATGGCGACTTCGGTGCAATTGTTTTTCGATTACCGCCGCGACCTGTCCGACCTGGAGCAGGCCATGCGGTATATCGAGGAGAACCAGTTGCCGGGTCTCGCCGACGCGGCCTGGAATTTCAATGCCGCCGGATTGCGGGTCCAACTTGACGGAATCGGCCATTCACCATGGGTGGCCGGCGCCATGGTCCGGTACGGCCCAAATCAATCGGCGGAACTGACCACCGGCGTCATTGACCCGGGGGGAGAGCGGGCGGTCGAGTTCCCCTTGCGGCGCGATGTGGGGGGCAAGGTCGTGGTGGTTGGCGGCATTACCATCTCGCCCAACATGCGGGATCTTTACGGTCGCACCGTCAACCGCATCGCGGTGGTCTTGGCGACCCAGGCGGTGAAGTCTCTGGTGATTTCCATCAGCATCCTGTTGCTGACTTCGGGGATGATCACCCGCCACATGACCCAGATGGCCGAGTTCACCAAATCGTTCGAGCCGGGCAAGGATTTCACGCCGTTTACGCTGCGCCGTGGCCCGCATCCTCCCCAGGATGAGCTGACGGTTTTGGCCGACGGTCTCAACGACGCCTATCGGCGGCTCTTTACGGCGCATGAATTCGAAGTCCGTCACAATGAAAGGCTGAGCGAGGAGGTCGCCCTTCGCACCCAGGAACTCCATCAGGCGCACCAGGCCCTGGCAAAGATCGCGGTCACCGACAAGTTGACGGGCTTGCTGAATCGCTTGGGGCTAGAGGATGCCTTCGCGGCTGAACTGGCCCAGGCCGAGCGCCAGGGCAAGCCGCTGGCGGTGATCTTGACCGATGTGGACAAATTCAAGCAGGTCAATGACCGCCATGGTCATCAGGTCGGGGACTCGGTTCTGCGGGACTTCGCAGCGATTCTGGTTCGCGAGGGCCGATCCGCCGATTTCGTCGGCCGCTGGGGCGGCGAGGAATTCATCATTCTGTGTCCCGACACGGACGAAGAGCGGGCGGCCCTGGTGGCCGAGCGCATGCGGGCCAGCGTCGCAGCGCATGTGTTTCCCGTCGTTGGAACCACGACCAGCAGCTTCGGCGTGGCGGCTTTCCGCCTGGGCGATACCGAGGCCTCCCTGGTGAAGCGGGCGGATGACGCCCTTTACCGGGCCAAGGAATCCGGCCGGAACCGGGTTGCACGGGGCTAACGCAAAACGTCTTCGATATGAGACAGGCCGTCTAATGCTTCGAGAACAGGTCCAGCGTCTTGCAGATCAGCGCGCCGATGGGCCGGGGCTTCGGCGCCGCCAGACACTGGGCGAGATAGTCCGCAGCCGCCTTTGCCGGATTGGTCTCGGCGGTTTGCGCCACCTCGACGCCGCGCTTGGCCATATGCTTGACGAAGCCGTCGCCCGCCGAAATGGCAATCACCGCGACGATTCCGTCCAGGGGGTGCGGCCCCTTGTCGTCGAAATGGTGAAAGACCTGCTCGGCTTCAAGCTCCACCCGAGCGGGCGCGGGCGCGATTGCGGCGCCATCGGCCTCGAAGACCAGCCATTTCCGGGCGCGGCCGGCATGGCCGGTCACCTTTCGGAAATCGTTGGAGACGGCGACTGCGATTTTCATGGGGCACGGTTCCGTTTGGCCGAGAAGTGTGAACTGCATCATAGACCGCCGAAGGCGTTTGCGGCAGTAACTTGCGCATTGGGGAAAATTTTCGTCAAATTTGACGGATGGAATACGCGTCAAGGCGCATGGATTCCGGTGGGCGGAGGAGATTGACGGTGACGGTGCGAATCGTGATTGCGGAGGACCAAGAATTGGTCCGCCAGGGGTTGGTGGCGTTGCTGGCCACGGATGATGTCTGCGTTGTCGGGCAGGCGGAGAACGGCAAGGGCGCCGTCGCCATGGCCCAAACCCTGCTGCCGGACGTGGTGCTGATGGATTTGTCCATGCCGGAGCTTGACGGGGTCGAAGCGACGCGCCGCATCAAGAAGCAGACGCCACAGGTCAAGGTGCTGGTGCTCACCATCGCCAATTGCGAACGTCGGGTCGCCGAGGCTTTGGCCGCCGGGGCCGATGGCTACGCGCTGAAAAAGCTTGGTCACGGCGAACTCATGACCGCCGTGACGGCGGTGTGTTCGGGCAAGACCTATCTGGGGCCGGGCCTGTCGGCCGATCTGGTCAAGGAATATCTGGAAGGCGCCGATGCGGGTGGCGGATCGCTCACCGCCCGCGAACGCCAGGTGTTGCGGCTGATCGCCCAGGGTCAAAAGAATCGCGAGATCGCCGATGAGCTGGGCATCGCCATCAAGACGGTGGAGACCCACCGGACCAAGATCATGCAGAAGCTGGACCTGCACAATTCCGCCGAACTGGCGGCCTATGCCATCCGGCGCGGCCTGATCGAATAGGAGTGCGGGGAGCGCAGGCGTCCCGCCCGCAAATTATCCGGCGGGCGGCACGCCCGCGCTCCACAGGTCGACGATCCGTTGGCGCAGCCGGGACATGGCCCGGCGCGCCATCCGCCACATGACCCAGCTTTCCAGCTTGGCATGCGCCCAGGTCTTGGCCCGTGTCAGGGCGTCGTGAAGCTTGACGAACCACCCCACCGTCATGAGCGCGGGCCGGCACAGGGTGTAGAGGCGGGCGAACAGCGCGGTTCCCGTCAGCTTCGCCGTCAGTAGGACCAAGACTCCCCAGACCACATGGCCGTGGGCCATGGCCCAGATGGCGGTCAGCTTGAACGGCAACATCAGGGCGCCCGGCACCACGAACAGGGCGGCGGCCCACAGCGGCGGCAGGGCGGCGATATGGGCCTCCAGCCGGGCCACCAGCGGCAGGCGGCCGATCCGGGCCATCAGCGCCTTCAGCTCTCGCCACAGATACTCTTCCAGCAGCATCAGGGCGACGGCGAAGGGCACCAACACGATGGTCCACAGGCGGCGCGGCTTCTTTTCGATCATGGCAACTCGCAGAGAACCCTAAGGCCGATGTTATAACTGGCCGTCCTGGCGTCGTTCTTGGCGCGGGCGGCGGCGCGCGACATGGGAGAGAAATAGTACCACGAGCCGCCCTTGACCACCTTGTCGCCGCAACTGGCCGGGGCGGCGGCGGTGGAATGGTCGGGCGTCCAGCAGTCCGCCGTCCATTCCCACACATTGCCGTTCATCTCGTGCAGACCCCAGGGATTGGGAGGCAGGCTTCCCACCGGCTTGGTGCCGTAGGGGTGGTCCTTGTCCCCCAGGCAATCGCGGCAATTGGCCTTGCCGTTGCCCGGCGCGTCGCCCCACCAAAAGGCGGTGCGGGTGCCGGCGCGGGCGGCGTATTCCCATTCCGCCTCCGAGGGCAGGCGGCAGACGAGGCCGGATCGCTTGGCCACCCAGTCCGTGTAGGCATTGGCGTCGGCCCAGCCGATATTGATCACCGGCCGCGCGCCGCGTCCCCAGCCGTGGTCGTCCTGGCCGCCGGGACAGGCCTTGTCATCGACGCAGGCCTGCCACTGGTCGAAGCTGACCTCGGTGCGACCCAGGGCGAAGCGGCGGGAAATGGTGACCGCCACTTCCGGTTTCTCGTTGGCGATATGGGATTTGGCGTCGCCCATGACAAACTGCCCGTCCGGCACCACCACCATGGGCGGACAGACGGGGCAGGGGACATACTCCTCGGCCGCCTGGGCGGGGAAGGCGTGGAGGAGGAAGATGGCGATGATTCCAAAAACAAGATCGTCATTCCCGCGAAAACGGGAATCCATGTGGACGCCAGCAGGTCTTCTACTGGTTCGCATCACTTGCTCCAACCATGGATCCCCGCTTTCGCGGGGATGACGATGCATGCCGTGATCATGCCCCCTTGTTGACGCCCCAGCCGAACCCGCACTCGGAGTCCGGTTGCTGGCCGGGTTCCAGGAAGTAAGGCCCGACGGCGGCCCAGGCGGCGGTGGAGGCGGACGGATGATCGGCGAACTGGCCCATGGGCGAGATGATGGAGTTGGACAGATAAAGGCCCAGTTCCTCGCCATCGCCCACCAGGAAGATGACCTCGCCCTTGGGCATGGCGATCCGGCGGCGCGAGCCCACCGCGACACCGTCCAGGCTGGTGGCGGGATCATCGGAGGGCAGCAGCAGGAAATTCATGAACCACGGTGTCACCAGGACTCCCGCCAGCCAACCTTCCCAGCGGCGAAAGCCAACCGCCTCGACCTGCAAATCGGGATTGTAGAGCCCCAGATCCTTCATCCGCTCCTCGCCGATGGACCGGAACACGGCGACCAAGTGGTGAATGCGGGCTTCATCGGCGGCGGACAGAGGGGACGTCATCCTGATCTCCTGTTGGTGTCGGGACGGAATGCTAGTGGCAAGGCCGCCGGGGTGCAATGCGCGTGACGCATTGCATTCCACCGGGTGGATCGGCTAACACTGATCCACACCAAATGAACGGGGAAAACCCCGCTGATCGAGGAGAGGAACGTCATGCCCTATACGCGCATCACCATGACCCATTTTTTGCTCGAGGAGCAGCGGCGCCTGGGTGGGTCGGGTTCGTTCACCGCCTTGATGACCGACATCATCTTTGCCTGCAAGATGATCGCCCATGAAGTCAATCGCGGCGCGCTGGCGGGCAATCACGGTCTCGCCGGTTCGGAAAATGTCCAAGGCGAGGACCAGAAGAAGCTGGACGTGCTGGCCAACGACATCTTCATGCATATGAATGCCCTGGGTGGCAATTACGCCGGAATGGCGTCGGAGGAATTGGAAGATATTCATCCCGTCACCGGCGCCGCCGACGGCAAGTATCTGCTGCTGTTCGACCCATTGGACGGGTCCAGCAATATCGACGTCAACATCTCTGTCGGCAGCATCTTTTCCATCTTGAAGCTGCCCCCGGGCGCCAGCACCATCGCCGAGGCCGCCTTCCTGCGCAAAGGCGTCGAACAGGTGGCCGCCGGTTACGCGCTCTATGGTTCGTCGACCATGATGGTCCTGACCACCGGCAACGGCGTCAACGGCTTCACCCTGGACAACAATGTCGGCATGTTCATGCTGACCCATCCCAACATGACCATTCCCGCCGATACCAATGAATTCGCCATCAACGCTTCGCGCGCCCGCTTCTGGGAAGCGCCGGTGAAGCGCTATATCGATGAATGCCAAGCGGGCAAGGAAGGCCCCCTGGGCAAGGATTTCAACATGCGCTGGGTCGCCTCCATGGTGGCCGAGGTGCATCGCATCCTGGTGCGCGGCGGCATCTTCATGTATCCCGCCGATTCCGAGAACATCAAGAAGGGCGGCAAGCTGCGCCTGATGTACGAAGCCAATCCCATGGCCTTCATCATCGAGCAAGCGGGTGGCGCCGCCACCACCGGCCGTGGCCGCATCATGGAGGTGCAGCCCGCCAATCTGCATCAGCGGGTGCCGGTGATCCTGGGCTCCAGGAACGAGGTGGAACGCGTCTCCGCCTATCACGCGGAGCATGACGGGAAGTAAGGCATGCGGCCGGGACGGCCGCGCTCCCAATGTGGAGCGCGGGCATCCCGGCCGCACTTATCCGCCCAGCCAGTCCTCGATCAGCGCCCTGGAAATGGAGTCCCGGCTGGGCAGGAACAGCCCGTCGGGACTCGGCGCCTCGCGTTCGCCGAATTGCCTTATCTGCTGGCGGGTGAACCAGCGGACATCCTCGATTTCGTGCAGATCGGGATGGGGCTCGCAATGGGGGGCCTCGGCGTGGAAGCCCACCATCAGCGAAGAGGGAAACGGCCAGGGCTGGCTGGCGAAATACCGCGCCGAGCTGATTCGAACCCCGGCCTCTTCCCAGACCTCGCGCCCGACCGCTTCTTCCAGCGATTCACCCGGCTCGACGAAACCGGCGAGGCATGAATACATGCCGGGCGCCCAGACCGGCTGGCGGCCCAGCAGGGCGCGGCCGTCGGGGTCGGTGACCAGCATGATGATGGCGGGGTCGGTGCGCGGAAAATGCAGGGCGGCACAAGCCTCGTCGGTGCATTTGGCCGAATGGCCGCCATCGGCGATGCTCAGGCGCGTTCCGCAGACGCTGCAAAACCGCGTCTTCTCGCGCCAGATCAGCATTCCCCGCGCATAGGCCAGCAGAGCGGCGTCGGCGGCGGGCAGCAGCCCCCCGACGGAACGCAGCAAGACCCAGCGGCCCTCCACCGTCAGGCGCGGGCCATCCTCGTCGCCATCCAGGGCGGACAGATCGGAGGCCAGCACCGGACTGTCGCCGTCCAGGCCCAGCAGCAGCAGCGGCGCATCCAACTCCAGCAATTGCTCGATCAGGGGCGTGCCGCCGCTCAGGGCGGCGACGGGCGGATTGCCGCGGATCAACTGGCGGCCGCGCCAATACAGGCTGAAACGGGCGTCGGGCAGACGCGCCAGCGCGCCCAGGTCGGCGTGGCGGCGCAGGCCATGGGCGCGATCAAGCGGCAGGCCGCTATAGAGAATGGGCGTGTTCATGGCGAACCATCGCATAGGGTGGGCAATCAAGACCACAAGATGATTGCGCTTTGGTCCGCGATGGGGAGAATGGGCGCAGGTGACACATGACTGATTTGAACGCGCTTATCGACAGCCTGCTGGAAAATGTGCGCGACGCCGTCATCGTGGCGTCGGAGGATGGTCGTATCCAGCGACTGGGCAAGGCGTTCGAACTTCTGGTCGCCCATCAGGGGGAGCCCGCGACCCTGATCGCCGAACGGCTGATGGCCGAAGCCATGAGTGCCGCCGCCGCCGGACACTGGCACGGCCCGGCCCGCTGTGGCGATGGCATCGAGCGAAACTTCGAGGTCGACGTGTCGGCCGTCAACGGCACGGCGGCTTTTCCCTCCATTTACATCGGCATGGTTCGTCCGGGCTCCGCCTTGGATCCGACCGAGGCCAATGCATCGGGAACCTTCGGTTACGACACCCTGACCGGGCTGCCCAATCGCGACCTGTTCATCGACCGCGTCGGTCAGAGCGTCCTACAGGCCAATCGCATCGGCGGATCGCTGGCGCTGATGATGATGGGGCTCGACCGCTTCACCCTGGTCAACGACGCCCTTGGCCATGGCGCCGGTGACCGCTTGCTGGTGGAGGTGGCCCGCCGCCTAAAAATATGCGTGCGCGAGACCGATACGGCGGTGCGGCTGGAAGGCGACAAATTCGCCCTGGTCCTGGCCATCGCCGATGTGGACGACAGCGTCATCGTCGCCGAGAAAGTCCTGGCCTCGGTCAAGGAGCCGTTCCTGCTGGACGGACAAGAGGTGGTCGCCACCTTTTCCATCGGCATCAGCGTTCTGCCAGTGGATGCGGATTCCGGCGCCCAATTGATCAATCACGCCGAACACGCGCTGCATTACGCAAAGACGTCCGGGCGCAATCAGTACCAGTTCTTCTCCAAGGACATGAACCGAAAGGCTCGTTCCCGCCTGGAACTGGAAACCCGTATGCGCCGGGCCCTGGCCAATGACGAATTCGTGGTGTTCTACCAGCCCAAGGTTTCGGCCGATGCCGACAAGATCGTCGGCGCCGAGGCATTGATCCGCTGGATGGACCCCGAGCGGGGCATGATTTCGCCGGCCGACTTCATTCCCATCGCCGAGGAAAGCGGCCAGATCGAAGCCATCGGGACTTGGGTGTTGTGGAAGTCCTGCCAGCAGAACAAGGCGTGGCAGGATCTCGGCCTCAATCCCATCAAGGTTTCGGTCAACGTCTCGGCGCGCCAGTTCCATTCCCGCACCTTGATGGACTCGGTGGTGGATGTGTTGGACCGCACCGGCCTAGACCCCAAATGGCTGGAGCTGGAAATCACCGAAAGCATGTTGATGAACGACGTGGATACGGCGGTGCGCAAGATGAAGGCGCTGCGCGATCTCGGCATCGGCCTGTCCATCGACGATTTCGGCACCGGCTATTCCTCGCTGTCCTATCTGGGGCGCTTTCCCATCACCACCCTGAAGATCGACCGGGCCTTCATCGCCGATGTGGATACCAATCCCAAGACCGCCGAAATCGCCCGCGCCATCATCGGTCTGTCGCGGGGCCTGAACCTGGAAGTGGTGGCCGAGGGCGCCGAGATCGCCGCGCATGTCTCCTTCCTCCGCGACAACGGCTGTGACACCGTTCAGGGGTTTTATTACTCGCGCCCCGTCGCGGCGGGGGATTTCGAGAAGATGATGCGAATGCGCGTCATGGCGCATAGCTAGAGTTTCATGCCAAGCGTGGAAATGCGACGAGCCCGACCGGCGCCTGAGCTGGGTCGCGTCGGAGATGCGGCCGCTCCAATGGTCATAAGTCCTCACAAACATCCGTCCTTTTGACCAACGTCAAAGTGCGTTTTCATATGCAGTGACACCTTCCCCACACGGCTTTCGCTGGTGGAAGAACCGGCGGTCTGCCGAGGAGGGCGTGTCCGATGTCAGGGCCTTTGTCCCGACGTGCATTGTTGACGCGGCGTTCAGCCGCCCCGGTGGCTTTGCTCGACGGCGCGGGTGAGCCGGTGGCGCTGTTGGCCCATCTGAACGCCAATTGCATTTCCGTCCAGGGGACCGCTTGTCGGCTGTGCGGCGATCCGTGCGAGCCCCGCGCCATCCGCTTTCGCCCCTTGCTGGGCGGCCGCGCTCTTCCCGAAATTTCGGCCGAGACCTGCACCGGTTGCGGTGTGTGCGTTTCCGCCTGCCCCGTGGGCGCCATGACCCTGGCGCCGGCGCAGAGCGCGTGAGAGGACAAACATGCGACTTTCGACCTTTGTGGAAAGCGAGCACGCCAAGCCCAGGCAGCAGATCGAAAACATCTGCGGCGTGCTGGTTCACGTCAAGCCGGACATCCGGCACCAGGTCAACGAGGTTCTCGCCGCCAAACCCGGCGTCGAGATCCACACCATGACCGATGACGGCAGGTTGGTGATCACCGTCGAAGACGCCGAGGGCGCCTGGGCGGGGTCCACCATCACCAGTTTTCACGACGTTCCGGGCGTACTTTCCGTCGCCCTGGTCTACCACCATTTCGATTCTGACGAGGAAGGGGAGTGCCAGTCATGAGCCTCAGCAGGCGCGACTTCATCAAGGCCAACGCCGTCGCGGCCACCGCCGCAGCAGCCGGTATCGCCACGCCGGCCGTCGCGCAACCGGCCAAGGCCAATATCCGCTGGGATAAGGGCGTCTGTCGCTTCTGCGGCACCGGCTGCGCCGTTCTGGTCGGCGTTCAGGACGGCCGCGTGGTGGCCACCCAGGGCGATCCCGATTCGCCGGTCAACCGTGGCCTGAACTGCATCAAGGGCTATTTCCTGTCCAAGATCATGTATGGCGATGACCGGCTGACCAAGCCGCTGCTGCGCATGAAGAACGGCAAGTTCGACAAGAACGGCGAATTCACGCCGATCACCTGGGACCAAGCCTTCGACATCATGGCGGAGAAGTGGAAGGAGCAGTTGAAGAAGCCCGACGGCGCCACCCGCGTCGGCATGTTCGGCTCCGGTCAGTGGACCATCTGGGAAGGCTATGCCGCCTCCAAGTTGTACAAGGCCGGCTTCCGCTCCAACAACCTCGACCCGAATGCGCGTCACTGCATGGCCTCGGCGGTCGCGGGCTTCATGCGGACCTTCGGCATCGACGAGCCCATGGGCTGCTATGACGATATCGAGCAGACCGACGCCTTCGTGCTGTGGGGCTCCAACATGGCGGAGATGCACCCCATCCTGTGGTCGCGGGTCACCGACCGCCGCCTGACCCACGAGGGCTGCAAGGTGGCCGTGCTGTCCACCTTCGAGCACCGCTCGTTCGAACTGGCCGACCTGCCCATGGTGTTCAATCCCCAGAGCGATCTGGCGATCCTGAACTACATCTGCCACTACATCATTTCCAAGAACGCCTACGACAAGGCGTTCATCGAGAAGAACGTCAACTTCAAGAAGGGCGTCACCGATATCGGCTATGGCTTGCGGCCGACTCACGCCCTGGAAAAGGATCAGGCCAACGCCGCGACGCCGGACAAGGTCGATCCCATGACCTTCGACGAGTTCAAGGCCTTCGTGTCCGAGTACACCGCCGACAAGGTCTCGAAGATTTCCGGCGTGCCGGTGGACAAGCTGGAAGCCCTGGCCAAGATCTATGCCGACCCCAAGACCAAGGTCGTGTCGTTCTGGACCATGGGCTTCAACCAGCACACGCGCGGCACCTGGGTCAACAACATGATCTATAACGTGCATCTGCTGATGGGCAAGATCTCCGAGCCGGGCAACAGCCCGTTCTCGCTGACCGGCCAGCCCTCGGCCTGCGGCACGGCGCGCGAGGTCGGCACCTTCTCCCATCGGCTGCCCGCCGACATGGTGGTGATGAACGACAAGCACCGCGAGATCACCGAGGGGATCTGGAAGCTGCCCGCGGGCACGCTCAACCCCAAGATCGGCTATCACGCCGTGGTTCAGCACCGCATGCTCAAGGACGGCAAGCTGAACGCCTATTGGGTGATGTGCACCAACAACATGCAGACCGCGCCCAACATGAACGAGGAGGGATATCCGGGCTACCGCAATCCCGCCAACTTCATCGTGGTCTCCGATCCCTATCCCACCGTCACCGCCCTGGCCGCCGACCTGATCCTGCCCACCGCCATGTGGATGGAAAAGGAAGGCGCCTATGGCAATGCCGAGCGCCGGACCCAGTTCTGGCGTCAGCAGGTCAAGGCCCCGGGCGAGGCCCGTTCGGATCTGTGGCAGTTGATGGAGTTCTCCAAGCGCTTCAAGGTGGAAGAGGTCTGGCCCGAGGAGCTGATCGCCAAGAAGCCCGAGCTTAAGGGCAAGACCCTGTTCGAGGTGCTCTACAAGAACGGTCAGGTGGACAAGTTCCCCGCCACCGAGATCCAGGCGGGATTCGAGAACGACGAGGCCAAGGCCTTCGGCTTCTATCCGCAAAAGGGTCTGTTCGAGGAATACGCCGCTTTCGGTCGCGGCCATGCCCACGATCTGGCGCCGTTCGAGACCTACCACAAGGCGCGCGGTCTGCGCTGGCCGGTGGTGGACGGCAAGGAGACCCTGTGGCGCTTCCGCGAGGGCTACGACCCCTATGTGAAGCCGGGCGAGGGCGTGAAGTTCTACGGCAAGCCCGACGGCAAGGCCTGGATCATCGCGCTGCCCTATCAGCCCGCCGCCGAAAGCCCGGACAAGGATTACGACCTGTGGCTGTCCACCGGCCGCGTCCTGGAACACTGGCATTCCGGCTCCATGACCCGGCGCGTGCCCGAGTTGCACAAGTCGGTTCCCAACGCCGTGCTCTACATGCACCCCAACGACGCGGGCAAGCGTGGCCTGCGCAACGGCGACGTGGTCAAGGTGTCGAGCCGACGCGGCGAGGTAACCACCCGCATCGACACCCGTGGCCGCAACAAGCCGCCGGAAGGGCTGGTCTTCCTGCCGTTCTTCGACGAAAGCCAGTTGGCCAACAAGCTGACCCTGGACGCCACTTGCCCGATCTCGAAGGAGACCGACTACAAGAAGTGCGCCGTCAAGGTGGTGAAGGCGTAAGGAGAAGTCCTGTTCCTCCGTCATTCCCGCGAAAGCGGGAATCCATGCCGACCGCATTTTAGCGGCATCGCCATGGACCCCCGCTTTCGCGGGGGTGACGGGATAGGGGGACTTCCTGACGAGGGGTAAACGTGATGGCAACCCAACGCGGCAGTGCGACGAATCCGGGTCGGCGGGCAATGCTCGCCGGGACGGTTCGTGGTGCCTGCGCGGTGGGCGTGCTCGGTGCCCTGCTTGCCATTCCCAGCCGTCGCAAGGCGGAAGCGGTGGCGTTGCGGCCGCCGGGAGCCCTGGCGGAACGGGATTTCGCCGCCGCTTGCGTGCGGTGTGGGCTGTGCGCCAAGGATTGCCCCTATGACACCTTGAAATTGTCCGACATCGGCGACGGCCCCATGCTGGGAACGCCGTTCTTCCGTGCCCGCGCCGTGCCTTGCGAGATGTGCGTCACCCTTCCTTGCGTGGCGGCCTGCCCCACCGGAGCACTGGACAAGGGGCTGACCGATATCAACAACGCCAAGATGGGCGTCGCCGTCCTGGTGGGCCAGGAGACCTGCCTCAACTTCCTGGGCCTGCGCTGCGACGTTTGCTACCGGGTCTGCCCGCGCATGGGCGAGGCCATCACCCTGGAACTCTCCCACAACGCCCGGACGGCCAAGCACGCCTTCTTCATTCCTACTGTCCATTCCGCCAAATGCACCGGCTGCGGCAAGTGCGAGAAGGCCTGCGTGCTGGACGAGGCCGCCATCAAGGTGCTGCCCCAGGCGCTGGCATCGGGCCAGTTGGGCAAGCATTACCGGCTGGGCTGGGAAGAAAAGAAGAAGGCGGGCGGATCGCTGGTGGAGCCCAGTCCCGAGGTTCAGGTGCGCGGCATGGAAGGGGTCGAGATGTCCCCCGGCGGCACCTATAAGCTTGAGAAGCGCCCCGACGGCGGCTTTAAGGAGTTCAAGCCATGACGTGGCTTGCATCCCACAAATGGCTGCTGGCCCGGCGGCTGTCGCAGGTCGCGGTGGTGGCGGTATTCCTGACCGGGCCGCTGTTCGGTCTGTGGATCGCCAAGGGAACCCTGGCCTCCAGCCTGACCTTCGGCATCCTGCCGCTGACCGATCCGCTGATGGTGGCGCAGGGGCTCGCGGCCGGGCATCTGATGACTCCGACCGCTCTGATCGGCGCCGCCATCGTGCTGGCTTTCTACGCCTTGGTGGGCGGGCGGGCCTATTGCTCATGGGTTTGCCCGGTCAATGTGGTGACCGATCTGGCCGCTTGGCTGCGCAAGCGCCTGGGGATGGAGAAGGGATTGACGCTTCAGCGCTCCACCCGGTTCTGGCTGCTCGGCGGCATCGTGCTGGCCTCGGCCGCCACCGGCACCATCGCCTGGGAGCTGGCCAATCCGGTAACCATCCTGCACCGGGGGCTGGTGACGGGGTCCATCCTGACCCTGGGCTCGGCGGTGCTGGTGACCTCGGCGGTGTTCCTGTTCGACCTTGGGCTGGCCGAGCGCGGCTGGTGTACCCACCTTTGCCCGGTGGGCGCCTTCTACGGCCTGTTGGGCCGGGTGGCGGTGGTTCGGGTGTCCGCCATCGGCCGCGCCGCCTGCGACGACTGCATGGATTGTTTTGCCGTCTGCCCCGAACGCCACGTCATCGCGCCCGCGCTGCGCGGCGAGGCCAAGGGCGTCGGCCCGGTGATCATGTCGGCCGACTGCACCAATTGCGGTCGCTGTATCGACGTGTGTTCAAAGACCGTGTTCCGGTTCGCAACCCGTTTCCAAAACACGCCCTCGGATGCCACATCCGGCGGGCTTGGGGCGGATTTGGCGGGGCCACCGGCCAAGGTCGCGTGATTGATTTAGAGAGTTCTGGAAGGGGAGTGACCGCAGTGAAGACCAAGATCAAGGCAATCGCCCTCGCGCTGGCCCTAGCGCTGGGAATTGGGGTAATCGGCGTGGCGGCGGTGGCCGCCGATGTGAAGTCGCTGCGGCCCAACGCCGCCGATCAGGCCGATTCGCCGCCCGCCATCTACAAGGTGATGGAAGGCAATCGGCATGAACGGGCCTATCGGCAGCAGCCGCCGCTGGTGCCGCATCCCACCGACAAATACGAGATCGACGTGAAGGTCAATCAGTGCCTGCGCTGCCACGAATGGCCGTACAGCGACCAGGAAAAGGCCCCGAAGATTTCGGACCTGCACTATATCGACCGCCAGGGCGTCCGCCAGGACACGGTCAACGGCAACCGCTATTTCTGCAAGCAGTGCCATGTGCCGCAAGCCGACGCCAAGCCGCTGGTGGAAAACAAGTTCCAGCCCGCCACGCTGAACACCAACCTCCGCTAGGAGACCGGGCATGAACAACGACAACCCGGCCAAGGAAAAAGGCCTGTTGAGCGGCTGGTGGGCTGTCCTGACCAAGCCGACATCCAAATGGTCGATGGGGGGATTGCTGCTGGTCGGCGTCATTCTCGGCGTCGTCGGCTGGGGCGGCTTCAACTGGGCCTTGGAAATCACCAATACCGAGACCTTCTGCCTGACCTGTCACGAGATGGAGCAGAACGTTTACCGGGAATATCGCGGCACCATCCACGATGCCAATCGTTCAGGCGTCCGGGCGACTTGCCCCGACTGCCATGTGCCGCGGCCGTGGTTCTACAAGATCATCCGCAAGATCCAGGCGTCGAACGAGATTCTGCACAAGATTCTCGGCTCCATCGACACCCGCGAAAAGTTCGAGGGCAAGCGCATCGAACTGGCCAAGCATGTGTGGGAAGCCATGAAGTCCACGGATTCCCGCGAATGCCGCAACTGCCATAATTTCGGGGCGTTCGACCTGACGCGGCAATCGCTGCGGGCGCGCAACCGGCACTCCGAGGCGGAACAGCAGGGCAAGACCTGCATCGACTGCCACAAGGGTATCGCGCACCAATTACCGGCCGGCGCCTTCAAGGCCGAACGGGAATTGAACGAAAGCCAGCCCAAGCAATAGGATTGCTCGGGTCAGTGCGACAGGGCCTCCCGCGACTCCCCGGGAGGCCCTTTTCGTTTTCATTGGCGAGGATGTTTTGAACGGGAGCGCGGGCGTCCCGCCCGCAGGGTTAAATGCCGATGCCGATGGAGCCCAGGGTCTTGGTCAGCAGGCTCATCTTGCGCTCCTTGTCCTCGCCGGTCGCTCCCATCAGGTAGTCGGACAGGAAGGAGGGATCGCGCAGATAGGTCTGCAAAACCTTGCGGACCTCTTCCATGACGCTGCCGTCGATGAAGGTTCCCTTGCGGCACAGGTCCAGCAGGGTCAGCACCTTTTGCGCCGCGCCGCCGCCTTTCTTCTCCACTTGCTCGAACAGGCGGGAATTGCGCAGCAGTTGCCCCTGGGCGATCTCCACCTGGGCCATGGCCTGGGCCTTGTCGCCGTCGGGCAGCCAGGATGATTTGATGGCGCGGTGAATGCCGGTCAGGGTCTGAAGTTTCGGGACCGGCGGTTCCTGGCCCGCGATCACGCGGGGCACGAAGTCCTTGTCGCCGAAATAGTGCGCGATGAAGGTCTTGACCGTGGCGCGGTTGCTTTGACCGATGCAGATGGCGCTGATCTGCATCAAGAAGGCATAGCGGTCGGCCAGCACCTTGCGCTCGCGCAGCAGGTCGGTGATGCCTTCCTTGCTGAGAAAGCGCGCCTGGCGGCGTTCCACCGAGGCCATGGCCTTGGTGCCGCCGATCAGGGTCGAGCCGGTCCACAACCGCTTGAACAGATCGAACAGCGCCTGAACCTCGATCTCCGGCTCGGCCGAGCGGATGGGATCCTTGTTGGCCAGGGTGCGCAGCAGCGAATACTCGATGGCCGCCTTGATGTTGGGGGCGGTGCCAGCCGTGATCATGGCATTGATGGCGGTCATGCCGGGATGGGCGCGAGGCCCCGCCTTCCATTCGCCCTTCCACAAGGCGATGAGGTCGCCGCAGCGTTCTTCCAGACTGTCATAGGGGCCGAACATCTGGTCAAGGGCGGCGTCGCTCTTGGCGCATTCGGACAGGATGAATTCGATCAGACGGCTTTCGTCGCGTCCCTTGGTCAGGTCATACAACTTGAGCAGAGCGGCGATCTTGTCCTTCCAGACCTTGAACTGGGACAGGTGCTCCACCACGGTGCGGTGGATGGCATAGTCGCGCTCGGCCCCGGAGCTTTTCAGTCCGTCGAGGAAGGCGGGAAACCCATCGGCGGCCATGGAGGCGACCGGCCTTTCCTTGTCCTCGTCCCACATGCGCTTCATGGCGGCGCTGATCAGGGTATTCAGGTCCTTCAGACGCTGGGCCGCGCTTTCGTTCTTGGCCTTGGCCTGCAAGGTTGCGATCTTGTCGACCGCGTTCATCATGGTCCGCCCGGCATCGTTCAGCCGCTTCTGGTATTTGGACGAGAAAACCAGCTCGGTGGGGGTGATAATCAATGATTCAATGAAGTTGGTAAGAAATCGACCGATAAGATCGCGGGAGCCGACGGAAAAGAAATCCTCTACCGCACTGCAGTATGCGCCGTCGATCATGCCTTCCGCGGCAACATCCACATCGTCTTTGGTCGGGACAGTCATTGGCGAATAACCCAAAAAAGCATGTTCAAGCCAAAACTCTTACAAAATGTCACACCATCATTATCTCTCGGGCTCATTCGCCACAATCGGTTTTTGACCCTAGAAATGCGAAGGGTATAAAGGCTCCGTCATGACGGCACTGCCCATCGATCCCATCCTCCCCCAGATTCGGGATGCGCTTGCGCGTTCCGCGGGGCTGGTTTTGCAGGCGCCGCCGGGTGCGGGCAAGACCACGCGGGTTCCCCTGGCCTTGCTGGACGCGCCTTGGCTGGATGGTCGCAAGATCGTCATGCTGGAACCCCGACGCCTTGCCGCCCGCGCCGCAGCCGCGCGCATGGCCGCCAGCTTGGGGCAAGCGCCGGGGGAAACGGTGGGCTGGCGCATCCGGCTGGACTCGCGGGTGGGGCCGACGACCCGCATCGAGGTGGTGACCGAGGGTATCCTGGTCCGCATGCTGCAAGACGACCCCTCGCTGCCGGGGGTCGGACTGGTGATCTTCGATGAGTTTCACGAACGCTCGCTGCATGCCGATCTCGGCCTTGCCCTGGCGCTGGAGAGTCAGCAGTCGCTGCGCGAGGATCTGCGCCTGCTGGTGATGTCGGCCACCCTGGACGGCGGGCCGGTGGCGGCGCTGATGGGCGGCGTTCCCGTCATCACCAGCGAGGGGCGCGCTTTTCCGGTGGAGACCCGCTTTCTGACCCGGCCCGAGCCCCGGCGCTTCGCCGACGAGGTGGCTTCGGCGGTGGCGCGGGCACTGCGCGAGGATGATGGGGACGTGCTGGTGTTCCTGCCCGGCGCGGGGGAGATACGCCGGGTGGACGGATTGCTGGCCGAGAATCCGGCCGCCCGCGCGGCGGTCATCGCGCCGCTTTACGGGGATCTCGGCCAGGATGCCCAGGACCAAGCCATCCGGCCCGACAAGGATGGTCGGCGCAAGGTGGTGCTGGCCACCGCCATCGCCGAGACCTCGCTGACCATCGACGGGGTGCGGGTGGTGGTGGATGGCGGCCAGATGCGGGTGCCGCGCTTCGATCCCGGTTCGGGAATGACCCGGCTTGCCACCTTGGCGGTCTCGAAAGCCTCGGCCGATCAGCGGCGCGGCCGCGCCGGGCGCCAGGCTCCGGGCATCTGCTACCGCCTGTGGTCCGAGGCCGAGGACCGCGCCCTGCGCCCGTGGAGCGCCCCGGAAATCACCGAGGCGGATCTGGCGCCGCTGGCGCTGGATCTGGCCCAGTGGGGTGTCGCCGACGCCGCCAGCCTGGCCTGGCTGGACCCGCCGCCCGCCGCCCATCTCAGTCAGGCCCGCGCATTGCTGACGGAATTGGGAGCGCTGGACGAGTGCGGTCGCATCACCGGCCACGGCCGTGCCATGGCGCGGCTGCCCATGCATCCCCGTCTCGCCCATATGATCCTGCGCGGCATGGACACCGGCTTGGGCGGGCTGGCCTGCGATCTGGCCGCCTTGCTGGAAGAGCGCGACATCCTGCGGGCGGGCAGGGGATTTCGCGACGGCGATATCCGGCTGCGCCTGGAGGCCTTGCGGAGTGGTGAACGCTTGGATTCCCGACATGGTCTTTCCGTGGATCGCGGCGCCCTGTCGCGGGTTCGCCAATCGGCCAAGGATTGGCGCCGTCGACTGGGGCTGAAATCCGACGAGCAAAGGGGCGACAGCCGAGATGCCGGGATTCTGCTGGCCTTCGCCTATCCCGACCGCATCGCCCGGCGGCGGCCCGGCGGCGAGCTGCGTTACGCCATGGCCAATGGCCGCGGCGCCGTCTTCGCCGATCACGAGCCGCTGGCGGCGGAAGACTGGCTGGCCCTGGCCGAGCTGGACGGCGACCGCCGCGAGGCCCGCGTCTTCCTGGCGGCGCCGTTGAGCCTCGGCGAGATCGAGGAGCACTTCGCCGATCAGATTCAGTCGGTCACTCTGTGCCAATGGGATGGTCGGGAAGACCTGGTGCTGGCCCGCAGGCAGCGTCGGCTGTGGGGGCTGGTGCTGGACGACAAGCCCCTGAGGGATGCCGATCCCTCGGCCATGGCCGCCGCCATGGCGGACGGCATCCGCGCCATGGGGCTGGGCTGCCTGCCGTGGACGCCGGATTTGGAAAAGCTGCGCCGAAGGGTGGCGTTCATGCGGGAACAGGAGCCCGATGGCGACTGGCCGGACCTTTCCGATTCCGCCCTGGCCGAGGATCTCGGGAATTGGCTGGCTCCGTTCCTGTCCGGGGTGGTCCGCCGCTCGCATCTGGCGCGGCTGGACTTGGCGGCGGCCTTGGGAGCCTGCCTAAGCTGGGAGCAGAAGCGCAGGCTCGACGATCTTGCCCCCACCCATGTGGAAGTCCCCTCGGGCTCGCGTATTCCCATCGACTATAGCGGCGAGACGCCGGTTCTGGCGGTCCGTCTTCAGGAAATGTTCGGCTGCGCCGATACGCCGCGCATCAACCGGGGACAGGTGGCGCTGCTGCTGCATCTGCTCTCGCCCGCCCGGCGCCCGGTGCAGGTCACCCGCGACCTCGCCAGCTTCTGGGCCAATGCCTACAGGCAGGTCAAGGCCGACCTCAAGGGCCAGTATCCCAAGCACTGGTGGCCCGACGATCCCATGCAGGCGGAGCCGACCGCCCGGGCCAAGCCGAGGAAATGACGGTGCTGCGGGCGAGACACCCGCGCTCCAACACGTCGAGAGCACCATGCGTCTAGGAGCGCGGGCGTCTCGCCCGCAAGACCGTCACCAGCATGCTCAGAATGAAGACGATGATGGCGGTGGCATTGGCGAGGCCGCCCCATTGGCGGATCTCGTGGAGTTCGGCCAGATCGCCCACCAGGCGCAGGGCCAGCGAGGCGTGCAGCAGCGCCAGCGGTCCATAGAAATAGGATTTGTAGGGCACGGCGACGCGCAGCACGGCGGGCAGGATGACCGGCGCATGGCCGAACACCATGGAAAAGACGAATCCGACGAACAGGGAATGGAAGGCGGCATCGGCGCGCACGCCGCCCTCGTCCAGCGACAGGCCCAGCATCAGCAGCCCCGAAACGGCCGCCCAGGCATAGCCCGACAGCAGGCAGACGGCCACATAGCGGGTCAGTCCGGGCTGACGGATAGTGCGCCGGGCGACGTCGTTGCGCAGGCACCACAGGGTCATCGCGACGAGGCCGCATCCGAACAGCGGCCAGGCCAGATGGTGTTCCGCCGCCGCCGCTCCGGCTCCGGCCAGCAACAGGGCCAGCACCGGCACCAGGGAGGGCAGGCGCCAGCGCCAGGGCGGCAGGAACCGGGACAGCTCCAGGCGCTCTCCGGCGATGGTCAGGACCAGGAACCCGGCCCACAGCGGCACCGCGTCCAGCGGCGATCCCCGTATCAGCCAGACGATGTTTCCCATAAGCCAACTGAGCGCGCCGAGCCCAAGCACGGCGGTGAAGTCTTCCTTCTGGCGGCGCAGCACGGCAAGGCTCATCAGCACGAAGATCAGGCTGCCGAGACCAAGCAGCAGGCCGCCCGTCGAAGTCTGCCCGGCCACGAGATAAAAGCCGCCCAAGGCGGTCGCCAGGGGGGCGCCGTAGCCCCAGGTCTTGCCCAGGGCGACGGCGCGTTCCAGCCCGATGACGGTGCCGAAGAAGCCGCAAATCATCAGGGGGCCGTGCACCGCCATGATGGTCATGCCAGGATCTGGCCAGCCCAACCGGCCGAGGCCCGCCGCCATGCCGACGAAGAGACTGGCCGCTCCGGCGAGCAGCAGGGGCAGGCGGCGGGTGGTGGGCGTCATCCGGGCCAGCCCATGATCTTCTTGGCCGAGTCCGACATGCGGGCCGGTTCCCAGAACGGCGAGTCCAACACCGAGACGATGACCTGGATCGGCCCCTGGGCGGCGGCGCGGACGACCCGTTCCACCTCGTCCTGGAGATAGGCGCTTTGGGGGCAGGCCGGGGTGGTCATGATCATATCCACCTGGATGGACGCTTCGTCGATTTGAATACGCTCCACCAGACCAAGATCGACGATGTTGACGCCGATATCCGGGTCGATGACCTGGCGCAGGGCATCTTGGATTTCGCTGTCGTTCAGCATGGAGGCATCCCTTTGACGTTGCGGCAGCTTATACCCGGCCCGGCGATTCCCGGCATGATGCAGATCAAGCCCCTCAGGCCGGAATCACCAAGCTGAACCGGCTGCCTTCGCCCGGGGTGGAATCGACCCTTATGCGTCCCCCCATGCCTTCCACGATCTTCTTGCAGATGGCCAGGCCGATGCCGGTGCCTTCGAATTTGTCGCGGGTATGCAGGCGCTGGAAGATGCCGAAGATCTTGTCGTAGAACTGCGCCTCGAAGCCGATGCCGTTATCGGAGATGGTGATGACCCAGACCGCGCCGTCGCGAAGCGCCGTTATGGAGATGTCGGGCGCCCGACCTGGGTCGCGATATTTCAACGCGTTGCCGATCAGGTTTTGGAACACGCGGACCAGGTCGCCCTGGTTGCCTCTAATCCTCGGCAATTCGTCGTCGCGGCTGATTCTGGCCCCTGTATCTTCGATGTGGCTGGCCAGATTGGCGCAGGCGTCATCCACCACCCTCGCCAAGGTGACCTGCTCGGGCGGCTTCGACTGGTGGCCGATGCGGGAAAATTCCAGCAAGTCGATGATCAATTGGTTCATGCGCAGGGCGCCGTCGCGGGCAAAGATGATGAAGTCGCGGCCATCCTGATCGAGCTGAGCGGCGTAGCGGCGCTCCAGCAGCGAGACATAGCTCGCCACCTGGCGCAGCGGCTCGCGCAGATCATGACTGGCCACATAGGCGAATTGCTCGAGATCGGCATTGGAGCGGGCCAGCTCCGCCGCCTGGGCCTCCAGCCGTCGCTCGGCCTTTATCCGTTCTCCGATGTCGTGAAAGACCAGGACGCCGCCGCTCACCTTGCCGTCCTCGACGACGCCGGTGACCACGAGGTCGACAGGGAGCGGCGTGCCGTTGCGATGCCAGAACGTCTCGCCGTGTATATCGCGGATGCCGCCGTCCGAAAGCGTTCGCAGGATGGGGCAGTCGGCTTCGGCGTACTGACGTCCGTCGGGATGGGAATGATGGCTGATGGCGTGAAGATTGAGGCCGACGACATCCTCGCCCAAAAGCCCCAGCATCTTTCGCGCCGCCGGATTGATGAAGCTGATGGCGCCAGAGGAATCGATGCCGCAGATTCCCTCGCCGGCGGAAGACAGGATCAACTGCGAATCCCGGTGGGCGATCTCGGTTTCCCGCAGGGCGGCCTCTTCCGATTTCATGGCGCCCAGCAAGACGCTGGCCAGCACCGCCGTCACGATCGACACCAGGGTGGCGAGGCCGATCAGGGTATAGCTCTCGCGCCGCCAGGGAACGAGAAGGCTGTCCACTTCCGAGGCGACGGTGACGATCAACGGGTAATCGCGCAGCCGCAGGAAGGAAACCAGCTTCGGCGCCGTGCCGACGGCCGAGCCGTCCGAGTAATAGGTGCCGCGCGGCGCCACCGAAATTTGTTCGTCCCAGGACGGCGTGCCGGCGATGTTCTGGCCGATGATGTTGGGACCGGCGGGCACGCGAAACAGGAAGGTTCCGTCGCTGCGCATGATGGATATGGCGCCGTTCGGCTTGGGGCGCTCCGCCTCGAAGGTCTTGCCGATGCGGTCGAGCTCCATGGCGACGAAGATTACCCCGACATCGCCGCCCCCCTGATCGATGGGCAGCGAGACCGGAATTCCCCATTTGCCCGTCACCCTGCTGACGACGGGGTTGCCGATGTAAAGACCGCGATGGCGCGGGTCGGATTGCGCCTTGACGTAATCGCGGTCAGAGACATCGGCCATGGGCTTCGGCCCTCGCTTGGGGACATAGAACAGGCCGCCGTCCTTGCTGACCAGCCGAATGTCCAGCATGCCTTCCGATATTGCCCGCAAGCTGTCGGCCAGTGACATGTAGCTCGGCGCGGTGCCGGGATCCTGGTCCGGATGCTCGGCGATCCAATGGCGGGTGACCACCAGCGAGGTCTCGGCCTGCTTGAACAGGCGCAGGGTCTGTTCCTCCACCGCGCTGGTCAATTGTTCCAGCATGGCTTCGCCGGACGCCAGCACCTTTTGGTGCTGGGACCACGACCAGTATCCGACGAAAGCCCACAGCGCCAGCAGCAGCGTTCCCAGCAGTCCCAGCAGAAGTCGACGGTTGGCGGGACGTCGCGACACGTCAGGTGCTTTCGTGGAAGCGTACCGGCTCGCCCGCCGGGGTGCTCAACAATTGACCCTCGCGCATGACGGTGCGACCGCGAATGATGGTTGCCATGGGCCAGCCGGTGACCGTCTTGCCGTCGAACGGCGTCCAGCCGCACCGGCTTTCGATCCAGTCGTTGGTGATGGTTCGTTCGGCGCGCATGTCGACGACCGTGAAGTCGGCGTCGTAGCCGAGCGCGATGCGGCCCTTGCCGGCGATGCCGTAGATGCGGGCGGGACCGGCGCTGGTCAGGTCGACCAGGCGTTCAAGGCTGAGGCGGCCATGATTGACATGGTCGAGCATGATGGGCACCAGGGTCTGGACGCCGGTCATGCCCGACGGGCTTTGCGGATAGGGCTTTTCCTTTTCCTCGCGGGTATGGGGTGCATGGTCCGAGCCCAGCACGTCCACCACGCCGTTGGCGATGGCGGCCCACAGGGCGTCGCGGTGGCGGGTGCCACGGATGGGCGGATTCATCTGGGCCAGGGTGCCGAGACGCTCGTAGCAATCCGGCGCCGCCAGGGTCAGGTGCTGCGGCGTGGTCTCCACCGTGGCCATGTCCTTGTGCGCGGCCAGGAACTCCATTTCCTCGGCGGTGGTCACATGCAGGACATGCACCCGGCGGTGGGCTTTCTCCGCCAGGGCGATCAGGCGCTGGCTGGCCAGCAAGGCGGTCTGCTCGTCGCGCCATTGGTGATGGACGCGGGGATGGGCGCCTTCGTCGGCCAGATGCTTGCGCTCGGCGAGGCGGCCCTCGTCCTCGCAATGGACGGCGACGCGCCGCGACCCTTGGGCCAGCACGGCGGCCAGGGTCTCGTCGTCGGCCACCAGCAGCGAGCCGGTGGAAGATCCCATGAAGACCTTGATGCCAGCGCAGCCGGGCAGCCGTTCCCACTGGGCCAGATGGGCGACGTTGTCGGCCGCCGCGCCGATGAAGAAGGCGTGATCCACCCAGGCGCGGCCCTTGGCGCGGGCCAGCTTGTCGTTGATGGCCTCGGCGGTGGTGGTGGACGGCTTGGTGTTTGGCATCTCGAAGATGGCCACCACCCCGCCCTGGGCGGCTCCGGCGGTGCCGGTGGCGAGGTCTTCCTTGTGTTCTAGCCCGGGCTCGCGGAAATGCACCTGGGTGTCGATGACGCCGGGCAGAACGGTAAGGCCGCGGAGGTCGATCTCCTCGGCCGCCGTCGCGGCCTGCCCGAGCGTGCCGAGGGCCGCGATGCGACCGTTCCGCACGCCGATATCGGCCCGTTCGGTGCCGTTGGGAGTGACCACGGTGCCGTTGCGCAGAATCAGGTCAAAGGATTGGGCCATGGAGAAACTCCAGTAGAACGCTTGGGATTATACCTCATTCTCCAACTCGGAGAAGACGTCGCCTCGCGGAATGATGCCAAGGACATGCCGACGATGCCACAGAGCGTAGAACAGCAGTGTCCAGCAGGCGAAGCCGGTTTCCTTGGACCCGTCGCGAAACAGCGCCTCCACCTGACCGGGGCGGCAAATCTCCCGAATGCCCGCCTGCCGGGCGACCAAATCACCCATATGGGGTGATTTGGCGATCCATTCACCCACCGGGACGGTGAAGCCGCGCTTCTTGTCGAAGGGACGCGCCGCCGGAAGGGCGGTTTCCAGCCATTTGCGCAGCAGCCATTTGCCCAGCCCCTTACGCACTTTCAGATGATCGGGAAGGCGGAAGGCGAAGCTTGCCACCACCGGATCGAGGAACGGCACCCGACCCTCGATCCCATTGGCCATCAGGCAGCGGTCGGCCTTGGTCAACAGGTCGTTGGGCAGCCAATCGGCGCAATCCACCGCCTGGGCTTGCTGCAATTTGGAATGGCCGCTGGCCGCCTCTTGCCGTTCGGCCTTGGCGATGCCGTCGCGCCAGCCCGTGGTGATCCCCTCGCGCAGGACATCCAGCCCGTCGAAGGTGCCGCTGCGGCGCATGGGCTTGGCGAAGGGCCAGGGGCGGATGGCGTGGCGATAGCGGCCGTAACCGGCGAACAATTCGTCGCCGCCCTCGCCCGACAGGATGACCTTGACCTGCTTGCGCGCCTCGGCGGCCAATTTGAAAGTGGGCAGCACGGCGTAATCGGCGGCGGGATCGTCCATGGCGGCCGCCACCTGGGGCAGCAGGGACCAGAAATCCGCCTCGCCGAATTCCACTTCCACATGACGAGCGCCTGTGATGCGTGCCAGTTCGCGGGCATGTTCGCGCTCGTCATGGGCCCTGGTTCCGGGAAATCCGGCGGTGAAGGCCAGGATGCCCTTCGGGTTGAGCCGCGCCATCAGGGCCAGCACCACCGAAGAATCGATGCCGCCCGACAGGAACATGCCATAGGGCACGTCCGAGCGCTGGTGCAGGTCCACCGATTCGGTCAAAACCTCGTCCAATTCGTCCAGCAGGCGGCCGAGGTCTTCCGGGGCGGGGCCGCCTGCGGGCAGGGCGGGCAGGATGCGGCTGTCGGTGACGCGGCCGCCTTCCACCACGGCGGTCTCGCCGGGAGCAAGGCGGCGGACGCCCTTGAAGATGGTGGCAAGGCCGGTGGTGAACTGCATCTGCAACAGCTCGGCGCGCGCCTTGGCGTCCACCTCCGGCTTGATCCGGCCCGCCGCCACCAGCGCCTGCGGCTCGGAGGCGAAGGCGATTCCCGACTCATCCTCGGACAGATAAAGCGGCTTGATGCCGAAGGGATCGCGGGCCAGCACCAGCCTTTGCTTGGCCGGGTCGTGAATGGCCATGGCATACATGCCGCGTAAGGATCGGGCGAAGCCCAAACCCTGATGGGCGTAGAGATGCAGCGGCGGCTCGCAGTCGGACCCGGTGGCGAAGCTCTGGCCCGGCATGTCCGACTTGAGTTCCAGGTAGTTGTAGACCTCGCCATTGGCGACGATGGCGCGGCCCTCGGCATCGAGAATGGGCTGCTTGCCGCCTTCCAGGTCGATGATGGACAGCCGGTTCTGCACCAGCCCCACGGTGCCGTTCACATGGCGGCCGCGCCCGTCTGGGCCGCGATGGGCCAGGGAATCGGCAAGCTTGTCCAGCACCCGCTCGTCGGGGGCTCCGCTCGCGTTCATCAGCCCGGCGATGCCGCACATCAGCGTTTCACCCTTCGTGTCATCCCGAGCGCACGGCTATCCGCCCTAATTCCCAACCAACGGCCCCGTGGCCAGTGCCGCCGATTCACCACCAAGGCACCAAGAGGGCGACGCGGTTTTTTGCCTTCCGTCATGCCCGTGCTCGTCACGGGCATCCACGCCCATCCGTCTGGACTAGCCTTGCATAGGGCTTTCGAGCGGAGCCGCGTGGATGGCCGGGGCATGCCCGGCCATGACGACAGAGTGAGACCTGAACCATTGCTCCGCCCTCTTGGTGCCTTGGTGGTGAATCGATTTTCGAGTCCCACGACGAAGGCGATGTGCTGAGATGCAAGGAGCCCCAGGCGCTTGCGGAAATCCGGCCGATTTAGCAGGGTGCGGAAAAGCTCCTTCCCGCCCCCATTTATCGTCACCCCCGCGCAGGCGGGGGTCCATGTTGATGCAAGGCTGGGCTTTAGCCACAAGATATTGAGTGCCTGATGCATGGATTCCCGCTTTCGCGGGAATGACGGGGTTTTTCCGCAGGCTGTTAAACCGGGCAGCCGTGCTCTGTCGCTCGGGATGACAGACCGGGTATTCATCGTTTCACCCTGTCGAAGAATTCGAGGTAACGCGCGACCACGGCCGCCTCGGTGAATTGGCGCTCGAACGCCTTGCGCCCGGCCTGGGCCAGGGATTTCGCCGCCGCTGGATCGGAGAGCAGGCGGCGGATGGCCTCTGCCAACGCCTTGTCATCGTCGATGGGGGTGAGAATTCCGTCGACGCCATCGGCGATCAACTGACGCGGTCCCTGAGAGGCGCAGGCGATCACCGGCTTGGCGGCGGCCCAGGCCTCGATCACCACATTGCCCAGCGGCTCGTGGCGCGACGGACAGACGAACAGGTCGCCGCTGGCATACAGCGCCGCCACGTCGTCGCGCCAGCCCAGGAAGCGGACGCGGGGCTTGACCGCAAGATGGGCGGCCAGCTCTTCCAATTCCTGGCGCAGCGGGCCTTCGCCTGCGATCCACAGATAGGCGTCGTGAAGCTGTTCCAGGGCGGCCAGCAGGACGTCGAAGCCCTTGTTGGCGTGCAGCCGTCCCATGGCGACGATCAGCGGCGCGCCGGGCGGCGTGTCCAGCGTGGCCCGCGACACCGGGGCGGCCTTGGCATCGGGGACGAAATTGGGAACGTAATGGGCGCGATCAGTGGGCCAGCCCTGCTTGACGATCCAATCGCGGATATCGGGGGTGTTGCCGATCAGATGGTCGCAATTGCGGTAGTATTTGAGGTCGTAATAGCCGCCCAGGCGGCCGACCTGGACATGGCGGCCCTTGGGGATGAACTTGCTGGCGCGGTTCATCCAGCTGAGCACGATATCGGGCTGGAACCGCTTGATCTCGGCGGCCATGCGCCAGCGGGTGACCAGATCGAAGGCGCCGCCGAACGGCATCTCCACCACCTCGACGCCGCCCGAACGCAGCAGCGCGGCCCGCTTTTCGTTGGCGCGGATCGCCACCCGCTGCTCCACCCCGGCGCGGACCAGGGCGGGGGCCAGACGCTCGAAGAACGCTTCCGCCCCGCCATGGGGGGCGCCGGCCATGGCCTGAAGGAGCCTCACTTCAGCCAGCCTTCCAGGGTCGCCGCGGCGTTCTCCCAGGTGCGGTCCTTGGAAAGCGCCTTGGCTTCCGTGCCCATGGTGGCGCGCACCGCTTCGTCATTGAGCAGCATGACGGCCAGATTGGCGAAGGCGTCGTCGTCGGGGGCGACATAGCCGGTGACGCCGTCGGTGATGCGCTCGGCCGCCGCGCCCAGCGGGCGGATCACGGCGGGGCAGCCGCTGGCCTGGCTTTCCATCAGGGTGAAGCAGCCCATGTCGTCGGCATGGCCGGGAAACAGATGGACGCAGGATTCCTGATAGGCCACCGCCATCAGGAAATCGCCCTGGGGCCGGTTGATGACGATTCCGTGTTCCTTGGCGGCGATGGCCTTGGCCACCAGCGGCTTCAAGTTCTCCTCCACTTCGCCACCCTCGTCGGCGGCGGCCAGGGTGTTGGAGAAGAGGTGCAGCTCCGCCTCGGGCGATTTGGGGCGGATGCGGCTGATCCAAAGGTCCAGCAGCCAGTCCATGCCATGGGCGGGATGGGTGGTGACGATGGCGCGGGGCGGCGTCTTGGGGCGCGGCTCGCCCGCCAGGAAATCGGAGCGGACGGCGGCGGGCAGCAATCCGGCCCGCAATCCCCGGGCCTGGAAGTCGCGGGCCTGGGCTTCCGCCGTCAGCAGCAGGAACGGCTTGTGGCTGGCCAGCATCTCGCGGGTGGCGGCGCGTTCCAGCAGGCGGCCGGGGCCGGTGAACCACAGGACGCGCCGGTCGGCCTGGCGGATGAATTCCAGCAGCGACGGCTTCCTGAACGCGATCAGCACATCGGTGCGCAGCGGCTTCTTGGCGTCGAACACATCCCACTGGGCGCCTTCCACATACATGCCCCAGCGGCAGCGGTTGAACGCCTGGACGGTGTGGCCGCGCCGGGCCAGGGCGCCGGGCAGGGCGGCAAAGGCCTTCTCGGCTCCTCCCAGCGGGCGGCTGGAAGCGCTGTAACCGTCGAAGGCAATGGAATCGTCCACAAGGGTGATATGCATGATGCAACCGTTATAAGGCGGCATTGTTGCCTTGTCATCCCGGCCGCGATGCCTCACTTTTTCCTTGGAACGAGTTCAGGAGAACAGCGTCATGGCCGATAAGGTGTTTGTGCGTCTCGATCACCGCGCCGTCATCGAGGTGGGGGGCGAGGACCGCCGCTCCTTCCTGCAGGGGCTGGTGTCCAACGACATGAACAAGGTGGCCCCCGACAAGGCGGTTTATGCCGCGTTGCTGACGCCCCAGGGCAAGTTCCTGTTCGACATGTTCGTGGTGGAATTGGGCAATGTCTTCCTGCTGGACGTGGAGGCCGCCCGCGCCGAGGATCTTCGCAAGAAGCTCTCCATGTACAAGCTGCGCGCCCAGGTCACCGTCGCGCTCGCCTCCAATACCGGCGTCTTCGCCGTGATGGGCGAGGGCGCCGCCGATGCGCTTGGAGTCGGCAAGGAGGCCGGTTCCGCCGAGGAATTCGCGGGCGGCGTCGCCTTCGTCGATCCCCGTCACCCCGAGGTGGGCCTGCGGGCCCTGCTGTCGCTGGACGGCGGCCCCCGCGTGCTGGAAGCCAACGACTTCGCGCCGGGTACGTTCGAGGCTTGGGACGAGGCCCGCATCCGCCTCGGCCTGCCCGACGGATCGCGTGACCTGGAAGTGGACAAGGGCATCCTGCTGGAAAACGGCTTCGACGAGCTGAACGGCGTCGATTTCCAGAAGGGCTGCTATATGGGGCAGGAACTGACGGCGCGCACCAAGTATCGCGGCCTGATCAAGAAGCGGCTGATGCCGGTGGAGATCAACGGCCCGGTCCCGGCGGTGGGCGCCGAAATCCGCCTGGGCGACGCCGAGGCGGGCGAGATGCGCTCCAGTTGCGGCCGCGTCGGCCTCGCCCTGGTGCGGCTGGAGCAGTTCAAGGCCTCGGGCGGCATTGGCCTGACCAGCGGCGCCGCCACCCTGGACGCCATGAAGCCCAAATGGGCGGTGTTTCCCGAGGTGGAGTAAACATTTCCCCGTCATGGCCGGGCTTGTCCCGGCCATCCACGCGGATCAACAAGGACTTCGCCGGACGGATGGGCGTGGATGCCCGCAACAAGTGCGGGCATGACGAGATACAAGAAGTGTTTCGTCGCGCCGCGGAGTTGACTAAAACTATCGCATGCAAGGTGGGTGGGTCTACATTCTAACCAATCGACCGAATGGAACGCTGTATGTCGGCGTGACCAGCGATCTTGTTCGTCGCATATGGGAACATCGTGAAGGCGTCGCCGACGGCTTCACCAAGCGCCACGGACTGAAGCGCTTGGTGCATGTGGAGCGTTACGAGGACATCCGTCTCGCCATTCAGAGGGAAAAGAATCTGAAGCATTGGCCGCGCGCCTGGAAAGTTCGCATCATTTTGGATGCGAATCCGAATTGGGACGACCTCTACGACGTTCTGGCGTGACGGCGTGGGCCCCCGGGACAAGCCCGGGGGTGACGCGAAATATCTAAGCCTTCTTCAGATAGCAGGTCTTCAGCACCAGGGTCGATTTGCCGTCCTTGACCTCGATCTCCTCGGGATTGCCGGTCAGGCGGATGTTCTTCATGGTGCTGCCGCGCTTGAGGTTCAGCGAGGAGTTCTTGACCTTGAGGTCGCGAATGAGCTGTACCGAATCTCCGTCGGCCAGTACGGCGCCGTTGCTGTCCTTGGTTTCGTCATCCATGTCTAGGCCCTTCCGAAGACGCGCTTGAAGATGGTGTCCACATGCTTGGTGTGGTAGCCGAGATCGAACAGCTCCTCCAGCGCCTTGGCGGGGATCAGGGCGACGACTTCGGTATCGGCTTTCAGCAGGTCGAGGAAGTTGGCGCCTTCCTGCCACACCCGCATGGCGTTGCGCTGCACCGCCTTGTAGCTGTCTTCCCGGCTCATGCCCGCCTGGGTCAGGCCCAGCAGGACGCGCTGCGAGAACACCAGCCCGCCCAGCTGGTTGAGGTTGCGTTCCACCGCGTCGGGATAAACCACCAGCTTCTCGATGACGCCGGACAGCCGGTTCAGGGCGAAGTCCAGGGTGACGGTGGCGTCGGGGCCGATCATGCGCTCCACCGAGGAATGCGAGATGTCGCGCTCGTGCCACAGGGCCACGTTCTCCAGGGCGGGAACCACCATGCCGCGCACCAGCCGGGCGAGACCGGTCAGGTTCTCGGTCAGCACCGGGTTGCGCTTGTGCGGCATGGCCGAGCTGCCCTTCTGGCCGGGCGAGAAGTATTCCTCGGCTTCACGCACCTCGGTGCGCTGCAGATGGCGGATCTCGATGGCCACATGCTCGATGGAGCTGGCGATGACGCCCAGGGTGGCGAAGAACTGGGCATGGCGGTCGCGCGGGATCACCTGGGTGGAGACCGGCTCGGGCTTGAGGCCCAGCTTGGCGGCCACATGCTCTTCCACCCGGGGATCGATATTGGCGAAGGTGCCCACCGCGCCGGAAATGGCGCAGGTGGCGATGTCCTCGCGGGCCGATTTCAGGCGGCGGCGGTTGCGCTGGAACTCGGCGTGGAAAGTGGCGAATTTCAGGCCCATGGTCACCGGCTCGGCGTGGATGCCGTGCGAGCGGCCCATGCAGGGCAGATCCTTGTATTCGAAGGCGCGCTTTTCCAATGCCGCCAGCAGCCGGTCCATATCGGCCAGCAGGATGTCGGCGGCCTGGGTCAGCTGCACCGCGAGGCAGGTATCGAGCACGTCCGACGACGTCATGCCCTGGTGGACGAAGCGGGATTCGGGGCCGATATGCTCGGCCAGTTCGGTCAGGAAGGCGATGACGTCATGCTTGGTCACCGCCTCGATCTCGTCGATGCGGGCCGAACGCTCAGGGGTATAGGGAATGTCGCCCTTGGCCCAGATGATCTTGGCGGAGTCCTTGGGGATCACCCCGATCTCGGCCAGGGCGTCGCAGGCATGGGCCTCGATCTCGAACCAGATGCGGAAGCGGTTTTCCGGCTCCCAGATCTTGGTCATTTCCGGACGGGAATAGCGGGGGATCATGACGGCCTAGCCTCCTCTGCGTGACGGGCAGGGGGGACATAGCACGGCGGAGCTTTGGATTAAAGGCTGCGGATGGGACCGTCGTTCCCATCAAGGCCAATCGCGAAGCTCTACCGTCCCATCCGAATACGCTTCGACAATCCGGTTGACCAGATCAGCCATGGGCTCAATGGCGTCGAGCGCATTGGCGAATAGGCGGAGTTGGAGTTCGGTGGGAATTCCGCCGGGCACGATGATGATCAAGCCGGTGTGAATGTTCTCGGTGGTCCGCTCGAAGGTGGTGACCACAGCATCCAGGAGACTCCCTGGCGGGACGATGCTCTGCCCGCGCCATCGGCGTTCGGGCGTCCTCGTGCTCAGGATTCCCTTCAAGGCGTCCTGGGCGGGTTGGTTGTTGTCCAAGCGTCCGTTGGCGATGAGGTCCAGGAGACTCGGTTGTCGGCTTGGGTCGGTCTTGGGTGATTTCACGCAATGCTCCCTGATAGGCTGTTGTTGCGGTTGCCCGTATGGTTCACCTAGAGACACTCCTCCGTGCCGCGGTGGCGGAACATGACAATCAGGATCTGCTGGCGCGAACACGGGTGAAGTGGGATGTCACCGAGTCCCGCCAACGCCAGATGGGTGCTTTCCTGGAAAAGCAGGGTTTGGGCAAAGCCTTCGTCCAATGGGAAGCCGACGTCCACGCCGTCGAAAATCTGCGTCGGGGACACGGGGACTCGTGGGTGGCCTATGAGAAGTCACTGGCGGACTGCGCCGCTGATTTACGTCGCTATGGCACCAACAAGGCAGTCATGGTCGGACGGGGGCAGCGTCATCTCCTGCGGCTCTTCGACGTCGGAGCGCAGGCGCTGGGGCATCAATCCCGCCTCATTAACCCCCGCCGCTTTGTCACTGAGGGGGGCGCGCTTGGCTCCGCCTGGACAGTGGTGTCCCGCTGCTCGAGCTTCATCGCGCCGCAGTCTGCTGGGTGACGGAGGCCGCCGGTCCAGAGGGAGAGGTCGGAGGATACAATGGTCACGAGAAGGCGCTGACGACGATCTCCATTCGGCCACCTTCGGGACTATGGGCCTTGGCTCAGCTCAAGGGAGCCGATGGGATAAAATGCTTGCTTGTCTCCAGGAATCTATAATTTAACAGTAGCCTATCCCCGACAACCCCGCCCGCTAGATCGGGGTTGCCGGGGGATAGGAATCTGGGCGCGATGGGGCTTTTACAGTGCTTGCCCATATGCGCAGCGGCACCAATCCGCCAACCTCCCCGGCCGACGGAAGTATAAGTTTTTCGAAGTCGGCCGATGAGGGAGGTGCCGGGAACGTCGTAAAGAGAGATAGTCTTTGGCCGGGGCCGATCAGTCAGTCACCATCTTCATGTATCACGACGTCCGAGATCCGGCCCAAAGTCGCTGGCCGGATCGCTACCGTCAACGCTCGTTCGTCAGTCCGGCCAAATTCGACGCCGACCTCGAACTGATCGGAAAGCGCTACCACGTCATATCGCTGCGGAGGGCGTTGGCCGGGCTTTCCGACGAGGCCGATCTTCCAGCCAATGCGGCGGTCCTGACCTTCGATGACGGCCTGCGAGACCATGCGGACGCCGTACTGCCAATACTGACCGCGCGCAAGATGCGCGGATGTTTTTTCGTCGCGGCGCGATCAATCATGGACGGCCAAGTGATGCACGCCCACAAGATCCAGTTCATCTTGGCGGCGACGGCTGCCCTCGACCGTCTCATCGCCGATATTGCCGAGATGCTTGCGGGCCTTCGCGAGGAGAACGCTGAAATCCCGAGTTTCGACGATCTGTGGCGCAGCTATTCGCGCTCATTGGTGACCGACAATCATTGGTCGCCGGAACAGGTGTTCGTGACCCGCCTGCTCCGGGGCGGCCTCGACGCCTCCATACTCCATCGTATCGTCAATACTTTGTTCGCCGAGAAGGTGACCGCCGATGAAAAAGCCTTCGCCGCCGATCTCTACCTCTCTCCGGCCCAAGTCGGTGCGCTAGCAGCGTGTGGAATGGATCTTGGGGGGCATGGAACCGACTCGAAGAACCTGTGCCAGTTGTCCGAGGAAGAGCGTCTTGCCGAGATCAACGGGGCCCGCCAACTGCTCGAATGCCTGGTTCCGGCCTATGTCCGATCGGGCTCGCTCGCCTATGCCTACCCCCATGGCGGCCATGACGATCACGTCCGGCGCCTGATGCCTCAATGCGGCTTTGCGGCGGGTCTTTCAACGGAGAAGCGCGCGGCAGTCGCCAGCGACGACAGATTCAACCTTCCCCGGTTCGACGGCGCCCAAGATCGGCCTTGGGAAGGATGATGGTCAGGACGGGAGGAGACCGTTCTGGGCCGCCAGGGTCGAAATATAAGAATAGGTTCGCCGGTCCCGCCACATATATCGCTCCAGAACCGGGCACACCAGCAGCACCTTGACCTGTGCTGGGTCAACAGCGACCGAGACGGCCAAAGCCCGCATTTCCAGCACCAGGGAAGCCGCCAGCTCGAAATCGTCGGCGGTCAGCGCTTGGTTCTTGCGCAAGGCCGCAGAAACCTTCGCCAACAGTTCATTGCTGGCGAGATGGGTGGATAGCCCGACATAGGCCGTCAGCGTTTCGAGAAGCTGTCGACGGGGCGTAAGGCTTAGGGCCTGTTCGTAAAAAGGTGCGGCCATGCGGGGATTCCGCGTGCGCAGCGCCACCTTCGCCCCGAAATCACAGGCAATCGCGAACATGTCAGTGGGAAAGTCAGGGTGGCTGCCGTAGATGGAAGCGAGATCGCGCTCGCCCGTCACGATTTCATTGAGGTTCCGCATGATCGCCTTCCCCATATCCTGTCCGATCACATCCTTCTTGGTGGTGGAGGCAGCCTCGCCATGCTCGCGGAACCGGGCGGTCGGCTCGATGACATAAACTGGCTTCGCATGACGCAATATCCGTTCCCAGAAATCCGTGTCGCAGGCGTATTTCATATCCTCGTCGTAATAGCCGACGACATCGTGGTAGCTGCGACGGTACAGGAAAGTGGGAGCCCCGAAGCCATTCTCGCTGATGGCAAGGTTGCGCGGCGCCAGATGATTGCAGGAGACCAGACTTGTGATCGTATCGTTCTCATCCATCAGATAGAAGGCGGAATATGCAAATCCGGTCTCGGGAAAAGCCGCCAGCCCGCCAAGCAGGGCCGCGAGAAACCAGGGCTCATGGATATTATCGGACCCAATCCAGGTGATGAATTCCCCACGTGCCAATCGGATGCCGTTATTCACAGAACATGTGAAGCCAATATTTTCTTGGTGGATGATCCGAACCCGAGGGTCGGTGATGGTGGCCAGATAATCGGCAGTCCCGTCGGTGGAGCCGTCATTGAAAATTATCATTTCAAAGTCGGTGAAGCTCTGGGTCAGAATCGATCGAACGGCTTTGTCGATATACCGGCATTGGTTGTAGGTCGGCATCAAGACGGTGACCTTGGGCGCAGAGACTGTCACGGTTAGACCTCACGAACGGCAGGAATCGGAATAATGAAACGGCCGCCGGCCTGGCGATAGCTCGCGTGCTTTTCGATGATGGCGTCGGCGAAGTTCCACGCCAGGATCAAGATGTAATCCGGCTTGGCATCAGCCAGGACCGACGGCGGGACCAAGGGGATGTGCTTGCCGGGAGTGTACATTCCCTGTTTCAGCGGATTGTCTTCGACAATGAAGTCGATCAGGTCGGGGCCGATCCGGAAGTGGTAGAGAAACGTGGTTGCCTTGGCCGGCGCGCCATAGCCCGCAATACGCTTCCCATCGGCCTTGAGTCCGTTCAGCAGGCGGCGTAATTCGGCCCCCAGCGCATCGATATTGCGGGCGAAGCTGCGGAAGGTTTCCGCCCGGTCGAGACACATTGCCTCCTCGTCGGCAATGCTGGCCGCCACGGACGGTTGGACGGCATGCGGTCCTCCCGCCAGTTGGGCGACACACCGGATGCTGCCGCCATGGGTGGGCACCGGAAGGACATCGATGAATTCAAGTCCGTGAGCCGCGAAGAACCTCACCAGCGGCTTGACCGAATGGTAGTCCAGCCCTTCGTGATAGATGGTATCGAACAGGATGTTTCGAACGACGTCTCCGAGATACGAGACCTCGAACACGAACACGCCCGATGGGGTGAGCAGATTTCGAATGCCGTCAACCACGCCGGCGAGGTCGTCGATATGGGCGAAGACATTGTTGGCGCAGATCACCTCGGCCTTGCCGCGCGTCGCGAGGATATCCTCGCCAAGCTCTTTTCCGAACAGGCCGCAAATGGTCTCAATTCCCCTGGCGGTGGCGTCCTCGGAGATGCTCCGTGCCGGATCGACGCCGAGGACGCGCATCCCCGATTTTTGGAAGAAATCGAGCAGCGTTCCGTCATTGGAACCGAATTCCAGAACCAACCCGCCGGGATTCGGCTTGTAGCTGTCCATGACAAAGGCGGCATAGTCCTCGAAGTGCTTCACGAATACCGGCGAAGTCCCAGAAACATAGACATAATGTTCGAACAACACCCAAGGATCCAGCAAGTCAAGTCTCTGTAGATGAGCGCAGTCCTCGCAGAAATACAGGTCAAGGGGGAACAGCTCCTGATCAACGCCAAGCTCCGCCTCGTAAACAAAAGCGTTTGCAGGCGGTGTCGGCGCCAGTTGCATAACCAGAGTGAGGCGCGCCGAGTTGCACAGTCGGCATGTGTTGCGGCGATGGACCTTTGTGCGGGGGGGGGACGTCGTGCTCAACAGGAAGGCTCCTATGGACGGATCCGCAGACCAAGCTGCCGGCCAAGCTCCTCGGCAGTCGCAACCGGCGTCTGATAGCCTTGCGGCAGAAGGGTGAGAATCTTCTCTCCCTGGGCTTTGTTGTGGTTATTGCCGGCGGCAAGATCCTGCGGCGTGGCGTCGCAGCCAGATCGGATGGAGGCCCAATGACGGTCGAATAGCCGTTCGATCTGGACCCTTAGCTTTTTGTAGGTCGTATCAAGGGTTTCGTCGTTTCCAAACTGGACTTCCTCCTGGACGATGATGTCGCCGGTGTCGATCCCTTGGTCGATGAAATGGATGGTCACCCCTTTGGGTGTTCCCTCGATCCACGACCAGACGTTTGGATGCACGCCTCGATTCCACGGAAGATAGGCGATGTGCATGTTGACGATCCGCCGCGGAAATCGCTCGATAATGTCTATTTTTATAATCGTGCGATAGCCGTAAGAGATGATGAAGTCCGCCTGGGTCGCGGCAATGAATTCAGGAGTAATCGGGGCATTGTAGCAAATCGCTTCATCACCAAGACGGGCCACTGTTTCCATCAAGCTTTCCGGATATGGGGACAGGATTAGAACCTTCATCATCATTTCCTCATCCAGCCCGTATTTTGCCCGCGCCCGAGCCAGAAATAAACAGGGTAATAATGACGGCAGCCAGCCAGCAGGAAAAGAACTTTCTTGTTCTAAACCGGGGTTTTCCGAAGTGAACAGCACGGCATTTTGTCGCCGCAAGCTCTCACACGGGGGGTTTGTATGACTTTACGCCAATCGGCACGCGGGGTAGTCTGGGTGCCGTCCTCACCACCATCGGATTGGGCGGGCACCTCGTCTCAATGGCTGACAGGCACCATGAAGCCCTATCAGAATCTCGATCGTTTCAGGCTAAACCTCAGGGCGTTGTCGAAGCGCGATCCGGCTTTGGCGCGGTGTCTCGAAACGGCGAAACCGTCCACTCGATTGGTGATCGGAGACAACGGAGAACTCAACGTCGATCTGGGCGGCGGCTCCTTGGTCTATCCCGACGGGGCACGATCGACCGGATTGCGACAGGTGAGTACTTATCTGGAGGAACCGCTCCGGCTTTTCGTCGATCCTGGCGAAGTCTCGGAGGACTGCGTCGAACTGAACCGCCTGATACGGACGATGGCGGAGGGCATGGCCGACGGTCCCAAGGCCGAGAAGCCGGGGCCGTTCGGCGGCTATGTGGTCGTATTCGGCGCCGGGCTCGGTTATCACCTTCAGGCGCTGGCGGACAAGCTGCGGTTCAAGACGATGATCGTCGTGGAGCCTCATGACGATTTTCTGGTCCATACCCTTCACTCTATCGACTGGCAGGTGTTGTTCCAGTCCCTGGGGCGTGAAGGACGCGATATTCGCTTCGTTCGGGGGGGCGACGCCTTCTCGAAGGTGATCGAGATCATGCGGGGGCCCAATTACCCGCTGATCAATGGATCCTACTTCTACTTCCATTACCAGAGCCCGGAACTTTCGGCACTGGGCCAACGCCTGCTCGTGAACTGCAAAGACCTCGCCATGGTCGCCGGCTGGGTCGAGGACCAGGTGCGGATGCTGCGCAACAACACCGCCAATTTCTCGCGCAAGAGCTTCCACGTTCAGCGATCCTCGGTATCGACTCCGCGTGCCTGTCCCGCGATCGTTGTTGGCGCCGGGCCATCCATCGACCAGGGAATCGAACATATCCGGCGCCTGCGGGACCAAGCGATCGTCATTTCCACCAGCAGCGGTCTGCGCATCCTGCTAGAGAACGGCATCCGGCCCGACATCCATTGCGAACTGGAAAACATCGTTGAAATGGGAGGCCTAGCCGAACAGATCAACGACCAGCACGGTCTTTCCGACATCGTCCTCTATGCCTCCCCCACGGTGGATCCCAGGGTGCCGCCGCTTTACAAGCAGGCGGCCTATTTCTTCCGCAAGGACGTCAGTTCAAGCCGACTCTACGCGAAGGGGGCCGCGACCACCTCCCTGGCGGAGCCGACCTCAGGCAACACGGCGATCTACGCGGCGCTCTCCCTTGGATTTCGGGAGATATACTTGTTTGGAATGGATTTCGGCGCCAAGGATCCGTCGAGGCATCACTCGAAGGACTCCATCTATTTCCGTGAAGACGGTCAGCAGTTCCTGACCAGTTGGCGCCCCTACGCGCTCGACACCCTGGTTCCCGGCAATTTCGGAGGTCAGGTCTATAGCGGCTGGCTGATGGACTGGGGACGGAATGCCGCGGCCAACGCCATCCGAACCTTCCCCGGCGTCCGGGTGATCAATTGCAGCGATGGATCGCTCATTCCCTGCACGACCCCGCTGAGGCCCGACGCCATCGACCTCCCCGCGCCCGCCTTATCACGCGATGAAGAGATCCAGTCCGCCCTCGGCGGCCTTGCTTACGCTCCGGACGGATTAGCCGACCCCGATGGTCTTGCCGAGTTGAGGCGGATTTTTCATCAAACCCTCGACCGCTGTCGAAAGGCGATGGCCGACCTGGCCTCGTCCCAGCAATCGTCTCAGGACGCGGCCGTCACTCTTTGCGATCGTGTCGTCGCCGAACTCATTTCGCTGGAAGCATCCTCGGGCACCGCCTTCGGCACCCTGATCGGACATTTACAGACGGCGCTCTGCGAAACCTTCAACTATGCATCCGTTATGGCGCCCCATGCGGAGAAGCCGGGGCTTTCGGCCCTATCCGATGCCCTGGTCGAAGGCATCGACCGCTTGTATCCTTTGATCGACGATCTGTTCGGACCGCATCCTCCATGAGCGACCATAGCGATCTTGCCCGACTGATTTCCTCGGATGCGCCGGGGACATGGCCCCCGGACGTCATATGGGCGGTGTTCCGCCATATCATGGACAGGCATGCCCCACTGACGGGCATGGACAAGGCCCTTGCCCCGTTCGAGCCGGTGTTTATGGAGGTTCTGAGCAAGATCGCGGACGAACACACCTTGTTCAAGGCCCGCTACTTCAGGGACGAGTCCGGCACCCCGCTGGTCAATCCGCTCAATATCGAACATTTGACGCGCCTGCTGCACCCATTCACCCGCCGCCTTTTCCTGGAAAAAGCACCGGAAGCGCTTCTGGACTGCCTGTTTGCGGTGAGCAAGTCGTACTGCGGCTTGAATTTGTTCTACCGCACCGAGGAGATCGACCTGTTCGTTCCGCAGCACGCGCTAGGCAGCGTCATCGGCTATTGCGAGTTCGGCCCTTTCATCGTGATGCACCAGAACTGCAACATCGGCCACAACCACGGACGCTATCCCTCCATCGAGGGGGGGCTCTGGATGGGGCCGAGTTCATCGATTCTCGGTGGCTGCAAGGTCGGGCGGAACGTAAGGATGGCCACCGGCGCCATGGTCATCGATCGCGATATCCCGGATGACGTCATCGTCTTCGGAATCGGCCGCGACGTCCGCTTCAAAGCCAATACCCAGGACAATCGCCTGATGATTCTGGACGAGTCCAGATTGACGGACGTCCGCCGGTTTCCGGCCGAACGCCATCCGCCTTAATGGCCAGAGTGGCGATATTCGGCTCAAGCGGCATGGCCGGAACCGCCATCGCGCGGGCCTTGGCCGAACGCGGCCACCTGCCTGTGGCGGTCGGCCGCGACAGAGTCCCAGGACCGAACGGGGCGATTGATCTGGCCGGGCTTGGCCGATTGGATGGCGTGGTCAATGCCGTGGTGGTCAAGGATGCGAGCGCCCCGGACGCGCATTGGATCAATGCGGGCTTTCCCCATGCGCTTGCACAGGCCTGTTCCGACGCTTCGGTGCCCCTTGTCCACCTGTCCAGCGACGCTGTTTTATCGGCAGCGCCCGGCATTCGGGACGAAGATTGTGTCCCGATGCCTCTCGACGATTATGGAAGACAGAAGGCGGAGAGCGAACCGCCGTCAGCCTTCGTCCTGCGCTTTTCGATGGTGGGGCCCGAAGCGCGGGGGTTCACCGGGCTGCTATGCTGGCTTCTGTCATGTCAGGGCGTGGTCGAGGGGTTCGACGATCATCTTTGGAACGGCGTGTCCAGCCTTGAACTCGGAAGACAGGTGGTTGCACTGGTTGAGAACGGAATCCGGCCCGGTCTCTTGCACCTGTGCGGCGAAACGGTAACGAAGGCGGGCCTCCTTGCCCTGATTGCCGAGGCGTTCCAGGCGCCATTGACGGTACGACCGCGGCCAAGCGGGGTGCCTCGGGACCAACGCCTTGCCACGCGCCACCCGATCCAGCTTCCCCCACTGGCGAAGCAAATCGCCGAACTGGCGGCGTTCGCCGATTCGTCGGGCCGCTGGAAGGACAGCCTTCAGCCCCGCTGAAAGACAAGACTGGGCAAGGGAAGCACCCACTGGCCGCTGAACTGGCGTTCCTTGGCACGGATGGACGAAAAATAGTTCCAGGCGGTCACCAGCATCATGTCGGGTTGCTCTCGGTGAAACTCCTCGGGCGAGACGATGGGCTGGTGCAGCCCGGGCATCAGCTTACCCACCCGCAACGGCGAGGAATCAACTACCTTGCGCACGAAGTCCAGGTTGGCCGCGTTGAGCCACATGGTGGCGCGTCCCGATGCGCCATAGGCCCATACCGTATTGCTCTCGGCCCGCTGGCGCAGCACCTCGCCCACGTCCCTGATCCTCCTTTGGACCAGATCGCCGAATTCCCTCCAGGTGGCAGAGCGATTGAGTCGCGTCGACGCCTCCATCTCCGCCATCCGCGTCACCCTCGGACCCGGCCGCACCGATGGGCCGCTCGGCGTCGCAAACACCCGGAGCGAACCCGCATGCATGGGAACACGGTCGACATCGACCACCGTGAACCCTTCCTGGCCCAGCACCGCCGAAATCGACCCCAGGCTGTAGACCACCAGATGTTCGTGGTACAGCGTGTCCCACTGCAGTTGTTCAAGCAGGTCGCCCGCATACATGCATTCTATGGCGAGAAGGCCGCCTTCGCGTAGCAGGCGGCGCGCCGCGCGAAGGATCGGCCGTTGGTCCGGATTATGGGCGAAGCAATTGCTGCCGGTGACCAGATCGACCGGACCAAGCTTCATCAGCAGGCGCTCGGCCATGGCCTCGTCGAAATATCCGTGTTCAACCTCGACGCCGCGCTTGCGGGCCAGTTCCAGGACATTGCCGGCCGGGTCGACGCCGAAGGCCCGCACCCCAAGGAAACCCAATGCGGCCAGCAAGGTGCCGTCGTTACAGCCGAACTCGACCACGTTGGCGGCTTTGAGTTCCCTGGCGATGAACCCGGCATAATCGGTGAAATGCTCTACCAGCGAGGGAATGCTGCCGGTCATGAAATTGTAGCGGCGGAACAGGATTTCGGGAGGGATCATCGGCGCGACCTGGATCAAGCCGCAGGAGTCGCACGCCCTGACCGTCAGCGGGTGGAACGTCTCCGATGACATATCCGCGGGGCCATCCAGAAATGCACCGGCCAAGGGCATGCGATCAAAATGAAGGAATGCAGGGACTTGGTCGGACTGACACGTTCGGCAGATCGCCATTCTCGATGACACTCCAGGATGGCTCGCTTCTGAACCCTCGAGCCGAAGCTAGCCCAGCCGTAACCTGCAAACAATGAGATAGTGGAGCTTCTGGGGATGGAGCGGACGTGACTTGATCCCCAAAGGCATTGTCTCGGGTCATGACCTACAAAAACTCGTTCCCCGACAAACATCTCATGATTCGAGGCTCCCGAAGGGAGCCGTTGGGAACCGACAACATGGAGTGGACGCCGGTGCTGCCGTAGTCGCTATCGGGGTGCTGAGGGAGGAGTTGCCCGCAGTAACGATGTTCGCTGTAAATAGTGGCGCACCCACGCAACAGCTTACGGAAAAGCTTTTTCCCATGATTCTGCTCGATCATTCCAACGAAAGCCTTGGCATCGAGAATAAGGGCAATACCCTCGTCACCATGGGGAACGACATCTGCAAAGGCTTCGTTAGACCATCGAGCGTCAAATGTGACGCACGATGGTCTAGCTTATCTTTATGTCCCTCGTCGGGCGCCGCCTACAGCGGCTTGGCCGCGGCCGCAATGGCCGCAGATCGCGCCGTGCGTCATATTTGACGCACGGCGCTTTAATATCGATCCGCTCAATAAAGCGCTTCAGGTCATGGGCGAAGCTGGCTCTGGCCCGGTAGCGCTCCGAGCGGTCTTCGACGTCATCCAGGCGCTGCATGTGCTCCAGCGCGGCTATCATCAGTTCATGCTCGCCAGTCGCGACCGCTGTTGCGCCAGCCCATGGCCCGGCCGAACGGAATAATATTTTCATCGTTCAGCCGACGGGCGCTCATCCGGCAGCCGATCCCGGCGGAATGTCCTCTTCCCGGATCAGATCGAGAAATGCGGCCAACGTCCCCTCGGTGCGGTTCTTGCCCCGGAAGGCGGATACGCCGATGTCCTGCATGGTTTCGTTGAGGGTCAGGCCATGTTTGATGGCATACTCCCTTGACGCCTCGAGTTGCCGCCGGAGCGAGTCGCCCTTAATCTGCTCTGGGCGCGACATACGCATATACGAGAATGCGAGAGCCACGGTGCCGGACCTGGCGAAGCGGAACCCGGGTTCAGACCGAGGAAGGGGCATGGTCCAGCGTCCTATTCAAGTTTAATAGGACAACGGGCTATGAAGACGAAACCGTCGTGACGGATGATCGGCAGCAGGTCGCGATCCTGCGTTCCCGCCACCACCGGCATGCCGCCCAGAATGCCCGCGTCGCAGATCACGGACGATGCATGCCATCCTTCAGTTTCGCACATAGTATGAGCTGAGACGGTTTTGATTTAAAGGCTGCGGATGCGGCCGTACTGGACGAAATCGGTCCAGGTGCGCTCCAGGCGCTGCATGGTGTTCAAGGTGGTGATCAGTTCGGCCTGGGTGGCCTCGTCGACGCCGAGGGTGGCGGCCAGGTCGTTCTGCAGCTTGCGGATGGCATTGCAGAGGTTCAGGCCCTTGTCGGCCAGCTTGAGGCGAACCGAACGGCGGTCATGGGGAGAGCGTTCCTGGGTCAAGTAGCCGCACTCGGTCAGCGCCTTGATGTTGTAGGACACGTTGGACCCCTGATAGTAGCCGCGATCCTTCAGGTCGCGAATGACCACTTCGTTCTCGCCAATATTGTAGAGCAACAGCGCCTGGACGGCGTTGATGTCTTCAATTCCGAGACGCCGAAGCTCTGTCCGCAAGACATCGAGAAAATGTCTATGCAAACGTTCGATCAGACGGATTATGTCAAAGTATGGCTGGCTCACGGGACCGCAGTATATGGACATTCCCTTGCCTCCACAACAATGTTTACAGTGATATTCAGTATGGGTGGTTGCGGGTGTGAGGCATGGGCCGTTATTGTCCTGCCTGACCTGTGAAGGAGGGGGGAGAATGTCGGCAGGCACGGGCAAGCCCAGCGTCGTCGTGGTGTTCAACCAAAAGGGCGGGATCGGCAAGACCACCACCAGCGTGAACCTTGCCGTCTGCCTCGCCGCCTTGGGCAAGAACGTCATCCTGATCGACCTGGACGCCCAGAGCAACGCATCCACCAGCGTCGGCCTGTCGGCGCCCGCCGCCACCGGCGCCTATCAGCTTTTGCGCGGCGACGTGGACGTGGAACATGCCTGCCGTCCGACGCCCTATCCCAATCTGCGGCTGGTGGCGGGGTCCGACGATCTGTCCTGGGCCGATGTGGAAATCGCCGTCAAGCCGGACCCTCAATATGTGCTGGAACGCGCCCTGGCCACCACGCCCAGCGATGTGGACGTGGTGGTGATCGATTGCCCGCCCGCCTTCGGCATCCTGTCGGTCAACGCCTCGGTGGCGGCCGACGTGGTGATCCTGCCGGTGGTGCCGTCGCCCATGGCGCTGGACGGGTTGCATAAGGCGTGGTGGAACATCCAGCGGGTGCGCACCCATTTCAACCGCGACCTCGACACCATGGGCATCCTGTTCACCATGACCGAGGACAGCGAGCTGATGCACCGGCTGGAAGAGGCGATCGCCGCCTCGTTCGGCGCCCGCGTGCTGCCGGTGATGATTCCTCGCGACATGCAGGTGATCGAGGCCGCCGCCCGCGATCTGCCGCTGGTGGTTCTCGATCCCTCCACCCCGGCGGCCGTGGCCTATCGCCGTCTGGCCGAGGTGGCGCTGGCCCGGCTGATCGACAGGGGGGGCAAGCCGGTTTCCGGCGACGGCGTGGAAGAGCGCCTTCACGAGTGGCGCAAGCCGCGCCCCCACAGCACCGAGCCCGGCGCGCTTCCCTCGGTCCACGAATCACCGCCCATGGAGCCCGGTCCGGCGCCCGCCCAGTCCTGGGACGACGAACTGAGCGCCACGGTGGACGACATTCCGCTGGTGACAGGATTGGGGTGGAAGATCGGCGTGGCGGTGCTGCTGGTGGCCCTTGGGGCCGTCCTGGGCTATGCCTTCGGCCGCTGGATGTATTTCGTTCAGTAGACGCTGGTGACGGCGGAGCCGCCGACCAGCATGGCGAACACGACCAAGGCCAGCGCGGTCGCCCGGCAGATGCGGCGCGGCGTCGCCAGATGCCCCGCCGAGCGGGCGAGGCTGGCGCCCGCCGCGACCCATCCCGTGGCCACCATGATCACCATGCCGGAAAAGGCCGCCAGCCATGGCGCGATCTCGACCGGCGAGCCCGGCGGGATGATGGCCAGGGCGAAGATCAGCGCCTTGGGATTGATCAGGGTGGTCACGAAGACCCGGCGGGCCGACAGATTCGTCCGCGTCTGCTCCAATTCCAAGGCGGCGGCGCGCCACAGCCGGGTGGCGCAGCAGATCAGCCACAGACAGGCCGCCAGTTTCAGCGCCACCCCGATCATGGCATGGGCGGCGATCAGCGGTGCCGCGATACCGAGCAGCAGGCAGATGGTGATCAGATAGCCGCAGATTTCCGCCGGGATCAGCTTCAGCGACGGGCGGAGCCCATGGGTCGCGCCGGACGCCGCCAACAAAGTGTTGGTGGGGCCGGGCGTGGCCAGCAGCGTCAGAACCGCCACGGCGAAGGCAATCGGGTCGGACATGTCAGCCCATCAAATGTCTCAGCAAGCCGGTCGCCGCTTCCAGCGCCATTCCGGCGATCAGTGCCGTCAAGAGCAGAAGCATGCCGCGAAGGCGACCATTGCCCCGAGCATGGGGCGCGGGAGTTTCCGGTGTGTAGAAGCTGTCCACGTCGTCGTCGTCGTCGGCCTTGGCGCGATGGCCCTTGGCCCAACCTTCCGCCTGGGCGGGCATGCGCAGCAGCGAGGCATGGGTGGTGGCCCGCCATTCCCGCAGGCGGTTCAGCGCCTCCACCGCGCTGGCGGCCGGGCGCAGGCGGGTTTCCGCCCGCTGCTGGCGCGACAGGCGGATCAAAAGCTCCTCGGTGGCTTCCACATAGGCGCGGCCGGCAAGCCCGTCCGGGTCGAGAACAACCACCGGCAGGCCCATCTGGGCCGCCTCGGCCACCTTGGGGTCGGTGCTGATTTCCACGCCATAGACCTGCTCGCCGAATTCGGCGCGAATGACGCGGGTGACATCGTCGCCGGTGGGCTCCGACCCCGCCATGGTCAACAGCACGCCTGCCACCCCCAGATGCATGTTGATGGCTTCGCGGATGCGCTTGATTTCGTACCAGGTGTTGACGAGTCCCTCATGGGCGAAGGGGTCGGGGCGCACCGGCATCAGCACCGCCGAGGCCGAAGCCAGGGCGGTGGCGGTGGCGGCCGCCAGGGCGGGCGGGCAGTCCACCACCACCACGTCGACGCCGGTATGGGCAAGGCGGGTTTCCAGCAGGCCGCGACGGCGCCCGGCATGGGTCAGCAGGTGATCGTTGTCGCGTAAGGACGTGGTGGCGGGCAGCAGCCACAGACCTTCATAGACGGTGTCCAGGGCCACTTCCTCGACCTTGGCGCGGCCGGTGATGACCTCGAAGGCGCCCGACGGCGGCAGCGGCGAGACGCCGAAGCTGCCGGTGGCATTGCCTTGGGTGTCCAGATCCACCAGCAGCACCCGATAGCCGAAGGCGGTCAGGCAGACCGCCAGATTGCAGGCGGTCGTGGTCTTGGCGACGCCTCCCTTCTGATTGAAGACCGCCACCATGACCGGTGGGGGGGCATCAGGAAGGAGAGCTTTGGCCATCAGAACAATTCGTCGTCGATATCAGCGGAGGGTTCGGGATTGCGCGGCCCCGGATCACGCCCGTGCAGGGCGAGATTGAACCGCTTGCGCCAATCGGCCAGCGATACGCAGCCCTCCAGCCGGGCGATCCACTGGGCGGTGGTGTCGGCCACGTCGGGAAGCGGCGGCTGGCCGCCTGCCTGGACCAGATCGGCTTCGAGAACGCGCAGGGTTTCCAGCACCGAGGCCACCTGTTCCAGTCCCTGGCGAGAGCGGTCGGCGGCCTGGAGACGGTGCACGACGGAAAAGGTCTCCGCCTGGATCTGGGCCGGGTCCAGCACCACCGAGGCGTCGCCCATGCGGCTCAGCACCTGGGCGGCGCCACTGGTGGAATTCTCGAATTCCTCGCCGGTGGCGATGGCTTCGGAGGCCAGGAAGGCGAAGGCGTTCTGCTGCAATTCGGAAAAGGCCTGCCAGCGAGCCAGAAGCTCAAGCAGATCGGCCTTGGAAACAACACTGTCGGTCATCAAGTTTTCCCCGTGGTTCCCCAATGGCAGTGTCGCGTATTCGTGGGGCGGCATCAATGCCTAGCAGTGTCGCGACACAATTTAAGTATCTCGTCCGCAATATGAGTCAGCGGTAGTTCCTTCTCGACGCCGCCCAATTCCTTTGCTGCCTTGGGCATTCCATAGACCACGCAAGACGCTTCATCCTCGCCCAAGGTATTGGCCCCAGCCTGGCGCATGGCCAGCAGGCCTTCGGCCCCGTCTCGCCCCATGCCGGTCAGAATGACGCCCACGGCGTTGGAACCGCAGACCTCGGCCACGGAATGGAAGAGAACGTCCACGCTGGGCTTGTGGCCCGAGGTCAGGGGCCCGTCGAAGGTGTGGGTCATCAGGGCGGCGCCCGAACGCTTGACGGTCAGGTGGCGGTCGCCCGGCGCGATATAGACATGTCCGGCCAGGATGCGTTCATTGTCGATCGCTTCCTTGACCCGGACGGCGGCAAGGCCGTTCAGCCGCTCGGCGAAGCTGGCGGAAAAGCGCGGCGGAATATGCTGGGTGATGACCATGGGCGGCGAGTCGGGCGGCAGGGCCAAGATGACGTCGCGCAGCGCCTCGACACCGCCGGTGCTTGATCCGATGGCCACCAGGCGGTCGGTGGATTTGTAGATCTGGGTGACCGCCAGCTTGGGCGGCGGGCGAATGCCGTGATTGACCAGGGCCTTGACCCGCGACATGGCGGCGCCCTTGACCTTGTCGATCAGCTCCTTGGCATGGCCGGAAAACCCGCCCGAGGCGGCGTCGGCGGGCTTGCAGAACACGTCGACGGCGCCCAGTTCCATGGCCCGCAGGGTGACCTCGGCGCCATGCTCGGTCAGCGAGGACACCATCACCACCGGCATGGGGCGCAGGGTCATGACCTTTTCCAGGAAGGCGATACCGTCCATGCCCGGCATTTCCACGTCCAGCGTCATGACGTCGGGATTAAGCGCCTTGATCTTCTCGCGGGCGACCAGCGGATCAGGCGCGGTTCCCACCACCTCGATAGCGGGATCGGAGGACAGCAACGACGACAGGATCTGGCGCATGAGCGCCGAGTCGTCGACGATGAGGACGCGAATCTTGGCCATGGCGTTTCTCAGGTGAACAATTCGATGTCGCCTTCCACGGGGACATCCTTGAGTTTCGAGCGGTAGGACATTTCGCGATTGAGCACGGCGCGTTCCACGTCCTTTTTCAGGTAAAGGCGGATGACCTTGCCGATGCGCGGAAAGAAGTGGATGCGCCGGGGATGTGGGCCGCCCAGATCCTCGGCGGCGATGCGCAGCCCTTCCTCGCCGAGATAACGCCGCACGAAGGCGGCGTTGCGGTCGCCGATGGGCACGGTTTGGCCGGTGTTCATGGCCGCGACCACATTGCCGCCGCCGAAGACCTTGATCTCCAGGGCCTCGCGCCGGGCGCCGCGCCGCAGCAGGTCGTTGATCAGCTCTTCCATGGCGTGATTGCCGTAGCGCATGGATTTGTCCACCGGCGCGCCGTCGGAACTTCCCGAATCGGGCAGCATGAAATGATTCATGCCGCCGATTTTCATGCGCGGTTCCCACACGCAGGCAGCGACGCAGGATCCCAGCACGGTGACGATCATCTCCTGCCCGGCGGTGGAGACATAGTGCTCGCCGGGCAGAACCTTGACCGCCATGATCTTGAAGGTCGGGTCGAACCAGCGACGGCGCTCGGCCTCGTCCGCCTGGCCCCCCCAGACTTGGTCCTGGGTCATCGAATGCGCCTGTATACGGTCTTGTCGGAGACCTCGAAACGGTCATTCATGCCGATCAAGGATTCGGCATGGCCAAGGTATAGCATTCCGCCCATGGTCAACATGTCGCAATAGCGGTTGAACAGAGCTCTTTGTGTCGGTTTGTCGAAATAGATGGCGACATTGCGACAAAAAATGGCATCGAACGGCCCCTTCATGGGCCAGGGTTCGTGCAGGTTCAGACGCTTGAAGCGAATCAGGCGCTTTACCTCGTCGGCCATCTGCATATGGTCGGGATCGTTGTGGAGGCGGCGCACGAAGCGTTTGCGGTAGGTTTCCGGGATATGGGCGGTATCCTCGGCGGTGTAGATGCCCTCGGCGCCGCGCTTCAGCACATTGGTGTCGATGTCGGTGGCCAGGATCAGGGCGTCCCAGGCTTCGGCCGGCTTCAGCGTGTCGGCGATGGTCATGGCGATGGAATAGGGTTCCTGGCCCGACGAACACCCGGCCGACCAAATGCGCAGCTTGCGGCGCCTCGGCGCTTCCGTCATGCGCGGTTCCAGCACCATGTGGCGAAGATGGTCGAAGTGGTGGGGTTCGCGGAAGAAATTGGTGATGTTGGTGGTGATGGCATTGACCAGATGCTCGATCTCGTCACGCGCCCTGGGGCCGTCCAGCATGGCGCAATAATCGCCGAAATCGCGCAGCCCCAAGGCGCGCAGCCGCTTGACCAAGCGGCCGGACACCATCTGGCGCTTGTGGTCCGACAAGATGATCCCGGTCTCGCGCGACAGAAAGGACGCCAGGAATTGGAAATCCCGATCCCCCAGGTTGAAGTCTGACGGTCGATCTTCGACGGTATTCATCTGACCTCTCTGGCCATGGTCCGGCTTGTCGCGGGGCATCGACGCGGTGCCGCCGGGCATGGAATGTCAAAGTCTTTCGGGCTGATCCGCGTGGATGGCCGGAACACGTCCGGCCATGACGCGGTCGGTAATGGCCCCCCCATCCAGATGGACGGGGGGGGACGCCTGATCCTAGAACTCCGCCCAATCCTCCTCGGCGGTATTGGTCTTGGCGGCCGAGGGAGCCGGGGCCGCGCCGCCATCCGCCTTGCGGTGCAGCTTGGCGAGGTGCGTGGCCGGGGCGGGCTTCTTGGCGGCCGGACGCTGAGCGGCCTTGGCGGGTGTCTTGGCGGCCGGGCGCTCGCGGGTGGCCGGAGCGGCGGCCTTGCCTTCCTCGCCGGTATGGAAGAAGGCCATGACCTCGCCGAGATGGCGGGCCTGATCTTCCAGCGAGTGGGCGGCGGCGGTGCTTTCCTCCACCAGGGCGGCGTTCTGCTGGGTCATTTCGTCCATCTGGGTGATGGCCTGATTGACCTGATCGATGCCCGAGGCCTGTTCCGCCGAGGCGGCGGCGATTTCCGCCACGATATCGGCGACGCGCTTGACCGAGCCCAGGATGTCTTCCAGCGTCTTGCCGGCACCCTTGACCAGATCGGCGCCGGACCGCACCTGACTGGAGCTTTCGGCGATCAGCCCCTTGATCTCCTTGGAGGCCTGGGCGGAGCGCTGGGCCAGATTGCGCACTTCCTGGGCCACCACGGCGAAGCCCTTGCCCGCGTCACCGGCGCGGGCCGCTTCCACGGCGGCGTTCAAGGCCAGAAGGTTGGTCTGGAAGGCGATCTCGTCGATCATGCCGACGATGTCCTCGATCTTCTGCGAGCTGCCCTCGATGCGGCCCATGGCGGAGATGGCGTCATTGACCACCTGGCCGCCGCCGGACGCGACCTCACGGGCGCCCGCCGCCAACTGGTTGGCCTGTTGGGCGTTGGCGGAGTTCTGACGCACGGTGGCGGCCAACTCCTCCATGGAGGCTGCGGTTTCTTCCAGGGCCGAGGCCTGCTGTTCCGAACGCTCGGACAAATCCTGGCTGCCCGCGGCCACTTCGGACGCGGCGCCGGTGATCTGACCGGCGGCTTCGTTGATATTGCTGACCACTTCGAACAGCTTGTCGGCGGTCAGGTTGACGTCGCCCTTCAACTGGCCGAACACCCCGGCATAATCCCCGGTGATGCGTCGGGTCAGGTCGCCCTGCGCCACGGCGCCCAGCACGCCCGCCACGTCCTTCAGGGCGACGCCGGTGAGATGGACCAGATTGTTGACGCCCTCGCACAGATTGAGCAGGAAGCCGGACTTGCCTTCCAGGTCGATGCGGCGGTCGAGGTCGCCAGTGCTGGCGGCCTTGGCCACCTCGGCCACCTCGGCGACGATGGCGGCCTCGCGCTTGCGCTGCTCCTCCTCGGCGGTCCTCTGGGCCTCCTCGGCGGCGCGTTGCTCGGCCTCCATGCGCAGCTTGTCGATGGCATTCTGCTTGAACACCTGGACGGCCTTGGCCATCTCGCCGATTTCGTCCTTGTTGCCCAGGGCGGGCACCTCGACGGAATTGTCACCGCCGGCCAGCTTGACCATGGCGCTGGTCATGTTGTTGACCGGGCCGGTGATGCCGCGGGCGATCAACCAGGCGAACAGGACGCCCAGACCGAGCGCGATGGCGCTGACGGTCAGCACAAGGCGGATGGCGTTTTCATTGGCCTCCTTGTTCCCGGCGACCTCCTTGTCGATCTCGGCATCCAGCTCCTTGGTCAGGCCGTTCGCGATGGTGGCGAAATCGGCGGCCTGCTTGGGCATGGCCACAGTGATCATGTTGGCGGCGGCGTCGACGCTTTTGATCAAGCTGACGAATGACGCATCGTAGCTGGCGATGCCTTGGAGGGTCTCTCGGAGAACCAATTGGGCCTGGGGATTTTTGGACTTGGCCATGGCCGCTTCGGTGTCGGCCTTGAGCTTGCCAAGCCGCTTGGAGGTATTGTCCAGATTTTGCTGTGTCGGCAGGTTGATATAGTTCAAGGCCGCCAGACGGGTGAGGGCCGCTTCCACCTGAATTTCGCTGGCAAGCAAGGCAGCTTGCCAGTCGTTGGCGGCGGCGGACATCTCCTGGACTTTTTCCAGCTTGTCGAGCACCCCGGCACCCACGCCTCGCATGCTGGCTTCGTTTTCGTCGCGGGCCTTGCGGAGCTCGCGGACCTTGGCGAAATCGGCCATATAATCCTCGGCGAGGCGGGCCATCTTGCCCATGGCTTCGCGACGCGTGTCGGAGACGAATGTCTTTTGCGATTCCTTGATGGCACTGATCAGGCTGGCGCCGATATCGCGACCCAGGTTGAACGCCGCTTCTTCACCGGTAAATCCGAACTGGCGAACCATCCGGCGCAGATCGGCGACCTTGGCGTTGATCTTGAGGATGTCCGCGACCTGATCGGAGTGACGGGCGAAGACGGCGCCGCGCTCGGTCGATCCGTTCAGCGCATGCCAGCCGGTATAGCCGAGCACCGCCAGCAGGATAAGGATCATGATGAAGCCTGCGAAAATACGGCTTCCCACCTTGAAATTAGCCATCCAATTCGTCATGTCAGTCCCCTTTGTCCGCACGGGGCGGAAATCCATATGACTTCCGCCCTCAGGCGGCGGCCTCGGCGTTGAGTTCGGAAAGATCCATGTCCTCGAAGGCGAAGACATGGTCAAGATCGAGCAGGGCGACCATGCGGCCCTCGACGGTCACCAATCCGGTCAGGAAACCGGTGGCCACCAATTCAAGTTGCGGTACCGGCTGGATATCCTCGGCGGGGACGGCCAGGATATCGGCCACCGCGTCCACCAGCAGGCCCGCCACCCGGCTGCCTACCGCGACCACCATGATGACATGGCGCGGCGTGGTCTCGGTGGCGTTGCGGCCGAAGCGGGCGCGCAGGTCCAGGATCGGCACGATGGCGCCGCGCAGATTGATGACGCCGCGCATATAGGTGGGTGCGTTGGGCAGCGCCGTGCTGGCGGTCCAGCCCTTGATCTCGCGGATCGCCATGATATCGACGCCGTATTCCTCGTCGCCGATGGTGAACGAGATGAATTGACGGATGGTGTTGTCGGACAAGATCCCCTCCCTCCTAATTCTATTCCGCCGCTTGCGCGGCTGCGGCGGCCTCGACCTGGGCGCGGTTCAGCCTCTCGCCCATGATGCGAAGGGCGCCCACGTCCAGGATCAGGGCGACGCGGCCGTCGCCCAGGATGGTGGCGGCGGAAATGCCCTCCACCGGCCGGTAATTGGAATCCAGGCTCTTGATCACCACCTGCTGCTGGCCCAGCAATTCGTCCACCAGCAAGCCGATGCGGTCGCCGCCCTCGGTCTCCACCACCACCACCAGCCCCCGCGTGCTGTCGGTGATGGCGTTCTTGATGCCGAACAGGTCGTAGAGGCGGATCAGGCGGATATAGTCGCCGCGCAGGGTCAGCACGTCGCCCACATTGACCAGGGTGCGGGCCTGCTGGGCGGTGGGGCGAAGCGATTCGACGATATTGGTCAGCGGCAGGACATAGCGTTCATTGCCGACAGCCACCAGCATGCCGTCCATGACCGCCAGGGTCAGCGGCAGCGACAAGATGAAGCGCGATCCCTGGCCGGGGGTGGATTGGACCACCACGCGGCCGCCCACGTCCTGGATGTTGCGGCGAACCACATCCATGCCGACGCCGCGTCCCGACACGTCCGAAACCTGGGCGGCGGTGGAAAAGCCCGGCGCGAAGATCATCTGATCGATCTGTTCGTCGGTCATCTGGGCGCCGCGATCCACCAGCCCCTTCTCGATGGCCTTTTCCAGCACCCGCTTGCGGTCGATGCCCTTGCCGTCGTCGGAGACCTGGATGATGACGCGGCCCGATCGATGCTCGGCGCCCAGATGGATGGTGCCTTCGGCAGGCTTGCCGTTGGCCATGCGCTCTTCCGGCGATTCGATGCCATGGTCCAGGGAATTGCGGATCAGATGGGTCAGCGGATCGGACAGTTGTTCGATGACCGTCTTGTCCACCTCGGTGCCCTCGCCGCTCATGACGAGGCGGGCCTGCTTGCCCAGCTTGGTGGACAGATCGCGGACCAGACGCGGCGCGCGCGAGAACAGCGCCTTGACCGGCTGGGCGCGGATGGCCATGACGCTTTCCTGCAGCTCGCGGGTGTGGTGCGAAAGCTCTTGCAGCCCCTGGACCAGTTCCGGGTGGGACTCGATGGAAAAGCCGCTGGCCTGCTGGCCCAGCATGGCCTGGGTGATGACCAGCTCGCCCACCATGTTGACCAAGCGATCGACGCGGTCGAGATCGACGCGGATGGAGGAGGTATGGATACCGCCAGCTCCGGCCTCGCCGCCGGCTGGCTTGGCGCCGGGCGGGTGGGCTCCGGCGGTGGGAGCCGCCGCCGCCTGGACCGGGGCCGCCACCGCGTCTGCGGCGGGCGGCATGGGGGCGAACAGGCCCCAGCCGTCGCCTTCCTCGGCCAGCACGGCATCGCCCAGTTGTTCGATCACCACATCGGCGGAATCGCCCGCGACGAATTCGAACACCTCCTCGATGGCGGCGCGTCCCTTGTCGGTGACCAGGGTGAAGGTCCAGGCGAGATAGGCGGCCAGCGCATCCATCTCGGCCAGGGCGGGCAGGCGCGACGCATCGACGGCGACGTCCATGTCGCCCAGGCCGGCCAGTTCGCGCACCATCAGCAGCGGATCGTTGCCGGTCTTGAGCAGCCCTGGCGCCGGGGTCAGGCGGATGGTCCAGGTGGCGAAACCGGTCTTGGCCGGAGCAGGGGCGGGCGGTGCGGCGGCGGCGGGCTTGGGCGCGGGGGCGGGAGTTCCGCCGGTCAGAATGCTCGCCAACTGCGCCTTGACATCGGCGCCGTGGTCGGCGGGAAGGGCGGTTTCCTCCTGGGCGGCGCGCACAAAATCGCCCAGCACGTCGTTGCCGCGCACCAGGATGTCGGCCACATGGGGGGTCAGTTCGGCGCGGCCCGACCGCAGGGCGTCCATGGACGTCTCGAACACATGGGCGAAATGGACCAGATCCTCGAAGGCGAAGGCGCCGCCGCCGCCCTTGATGGAGTGGACGCAACGGAACACCGCATTGAGATCGTCGGCGGATGCGCCGCCCTCTTGCAGACGGGTCAGGGTTTCCTCGGCCGCAGCCAGCAGTTCGGCGCATTCCTCGAAATAGGTCGCCTTGAATCTGGTCAGGTCGTAGGACTGGTCGTCTGCCATGCGTGCTATCCCCCCCCTGTCGAGTGTTACGGGCAGACCTTGGCGACGATCTGCAACAGCTTGTCGGGGCTGAACGGCTTGACGATCCATCCGGTGGCGCCGGCGGAGCGGCCCTCGTCCTTCTTCGACTGGTCGCTTTCGGTGGTCAGGATCAGCACGGGCGTTCCGGCGTGCTGCGGCTGCGCACGGATCTTGCGGACCAGGGTGATGCCGTCCATTTCCGGCATATTGACATCGGTGATGATGACATCGACCTTGGCGGCGGCTTGCAGCGCCTTGAGCGCGGTGACGCCGTTGTCGGCCTCGACCACCGTATAGCCCGCGCCGCGCAGGGTAAAGGACACCATGTCCCGCATGGTCTTGGAATCGTCAACCGCCAGAACGCACTTTCCCATTTCTCACACTTCCTTTGTTAAACCAGTTTCTGGAGGTCGGACGCCAGACCGAGCTGGGTGAAGGTCTCGGTCACGGCGGCGCTGGGGGTTTCAACCTCGAACCGTCGGGCGGCCCCCTTGAAGCCACCGGAGGCGGACAGTACCACCTGGACGGCCGCGGTGGACAGCCGTTCCACGCTGGCGGCCTTAAGCACGACGTCGGCGGCGCTGTCGCGCGCCAGGGCATCAAGCAGGATGTCGCGCAGCTCGGCGGCGACGGGAAGATCGACGACGGTCGGCAGTTCGATCTCGAGCCGTCCGTTGCCTTCTTTGAGTTCCATGCCAATGTCCTTGAAGTTCCTGTGGACCGGGGAGGGATAATACGGCAAATTCCAAGCCCAAGTAAGGGGGGAGGACCAGTTGAGCCTATGGCAAGCGTAATCACCAAGACCGGCCCGTGGAACATGACCGTCTACACCTACGAATCGGGTGACGCGGAGAATCCGCTTGGCCGTCTCGACGACCGGGATATCACCCTGATTCCCTTTGGCGCCGTGGAGCTTTCGGCCGAGGGAACCGTTCTCGGCCATAACGACACCGAGCCTGATCTGGGCGGTGGCGCGCGGGCACCCATCGTCGGGCGCGACTTCTTCACCGATGTGGCCGGTTGGGCCAGGGGATCGGCCATCGCTGACGAATTCAAGAAGGGCGTCGCCAATGGCGAGTTGAACGTGGTGTTCGACTGCGCCCACGCCCGCTTGCCCTACCGGGTGCGCCTCCATCTTAAGGTCAGCCCGATCCTGGGAACCTATTGGGCCTTCATCAAGCGGCTGCAGCGCGCGAGCTAGGTTCCCGAAACTTCCATCTCCTCCAGCAGCCAGTGGTCCATGTCGTTGCCGAACGGGCGACCACGGTCTTCCCAAATGGCATGGGCGCGGCTACGGATGGCCTCGATATCGCTGCCCTCGGCCAGAGCCGCCGACACCTGCCGGTTGATGTCGATCAGCGCCAGGATCTGGTCGTCGCGTCCGCCTCGCCCCGATGCTTGGCAGGTCGTCTTCATGGCATAGGCCACCATGCGGCGGTTGGGCACCTGCCATGACCGCATGGCCGCTAAATGACCGATGCTCCGCCAGACCCGGCGATTGCGTTCCAGCGCGCCCAGAAACGTCGGGGCGTCGGCGGCGCGATCAAGGTCGCGGGCGGCATCCTCCAGGGCCAAGGCACCGGTTTCGGCAAGGCTCAACGTATGGCGGCAACTCATGGCTATCGGCATTCTCATCTCAACCGGAAAGATGAATAGTATCAATAACAATCCAACCTAGCAAGTTTGCATCGGTGACGTTTGGGTGACGATCCCGCCAGTGATCCAGATCAAAGCGGGCGCCACGGGGCGCTGCTAGATTTGATGATCGTCATATTCGAGATGTGGGGGAACACATGGTTATCGACGACACCGCGAGAATCGCCCTTGGATTCCTGGTCGCCATTCTGGCTGTCACCGGCGGACTGACTTGGTTTGTGCTCAGTCGCATGAAATAGGCAGGGAAGGTGGGGCGGTCCTTGCGGCCGCCCGCGCCTTCAACTCCGCCAGCACGAACAGGCGGATCGCCGAGGACAGGTTCCCGTCGCGGCCGGAATCGATCTCGGCCACCAATTGGTTGACCGAAACGCCGCGCGTTTCGGCCATGCCCTTCAGCTCGTCCCAAAATGCCGCCTCGATGGTCACGCTGGTGGCGTGACCGGCGATCGTCACCGATCGCTTGGCGATGGTCATGCGCTCGTCCGCTTGGGCGCCGTCTGGGCGGGGGCGCCTTCCCATTCGCCGTGGGCGGGAATGGATTCACCCTTCATGACGATGGTCAGCGCGCCGATACGGGCGAATTCGCCCACCTGGGTGTCGTAGAGCACGGTGGAGCCGCTGCCGATGGTCACGCCACGGCTGAGATTGACGCGTCCGACCTTCATCACCCGATCCTCGTAGAGATGGGTCTGAAGCGCCGACAGCGAATTGATGACGCAGAAATCGCCCACATTGATGCAATCGAATTCGGTGATGTCGGTGGTGTCCATATAGACGCCCGCGCCGAACCGGCAACCATAGAGCCACAGAACCCAGGGCAGGAACGGAGTGCCGCGCAGATGGTCCAGCAGCACCTTGCCCGCCAGTCCCCAATACATCACGGCGACCGCCTCGGTGCGCAAGGCCCACCACGACCACATGGGCTTGGCGGTGGGCTTGTAGACTCCCATCATCAGCCATTTCACCGCCACCGAGCACCCCGCCAGGGCCAGCGAGATGGCCACCGAGGCAAGGATGAACAGCAGCGTCACCGTGGCGTATTCGCGCCGGGTGATGAACGGTTCCAGGGTTTCCACCGTGGTGATGCCGAAGGTGATGAACAGCATGGTGGGCAGCGAGACCGCGAAGGCCTCGAATACCGCCCGCAGGATCCGCCGCCAACGAGGCGGCTCATAGGTCCAGTTGGCGCCGACGGCGTCGAAGCGCTGGCGGACCGGCAGCTTGATGGGCGGGCTGCCGAACCAGGTGTCGCCGGGGCTCATCTCGTGGTTGGCGGGCGGGCGCGACTTGATGCCGATCAGGGTGCCGGTGGGGATCAGGCAGCCCGGCGGCACCACCGCGTCGTTGCCGACGAAGACGCGGGCCTCGGTCTTGACCGGTTCCAGATGCATCCAGCCGCGCCGGATGCTCTCGTCGCCCAGCACCACTTCGTCGGCGATGAAGCATTTCTCGCCGATATCGGTGAGGTCGTAGCGACCGGAAAGATTGCATGAAATCTCGGCGTCCTTGCCGATCTTGGCGCCCATCAGCCGGTACCACAGTCGCATATAGACCGTGGCGTACAGCGAAGACAGGGTTTCCAGCATCAGTTCGGTGGCCAGCGCCACGATCCATTTGCGCACGTAAAACCCGCCATAGACCGAGTAATGCCCGGCGGTGACCACCGGTAAAACGGTCCAGCGCACCACGGCGATCAACAGCACCGTGATGGCGATCAGCGCCATGGAGGTCGGCCAGGCCATGACGGGCAGGGTCATGATGAAGTCCTGGGTCTCGTTCACATTCAAGACATCGTTCATCTTCTCGAAGATCTTGAAGGCGGGGAAGATGGGCAACAGGCTGATGGGCGGCAGCACCACCAGCATCAGGGCGTAAAAGGCGGTCAACAGCAGCTTGCGGCCGGTGCTGGCCTTGGCCGCCTCGGGCAGGGCATCCTTGTCGACCATGCCGATCTTGCGGGCGGGCGAGCCGTCCCAATGCTCGTAGGCGGCGATCCGCATGCCCGGCGCCACCGCCGTCATGTCGCCCAGTTCGCCGCCGGTCTCGATGGTCACGTCATGGCCGACCACGCAGGACGAGCCGATATAGGCGTCGTCGCCGATGTGGATGCGACCGATGACCAACTCGTCGCCGATGGCCTCGGCATTGGCGAGTCGCAGCTTGCCGCCGGTGGCGACGCCGTCGCCGATCTCCACCAGATCGAAGGCGCCCGCTTCCAGTTCCGAGATGATGCAGTCGCTGCCCACCTTGGCGCCCAGCAGGCGCAGATAGATCCCCATGATGGGGGTTCCCTGGAACCACTTGATATGGGCGACGCTGACCACCCGCTGGGCCAGCCACCAGCGGAAATAATAGACGCCCCACAGCTTGTAGCGGCCCGGCTTGGTGCGGCCCAGGATTACCCATTTCAAGGCGATGGAAACGGAGATGGTGCCGATATTGATGAAGGCGTAGACCACCATCAGGGTGCCGACCTCGCCGAGGAATCCGGCATCCTCGCCCGATAGCAGCATGTAGCTGATGAAAACGCCCAGCCAAGGCGCCGTGGTCAGGGCCAGAACGAAGGGCATGGCGATGGCCTGGGCCAACCCGCACAGGAAACGGCGGGTCAGGCTGGGCGGCGCGAAGGACAGATCGGCCGCCACGGCGTCCGCCGCCGGAGCGCGGGCGTCCAGCACGGCGGCCATGCCTCGCAAGCTTCGTTGGGCATAGATTTCGTTCAGGGTCAGGCTGGCCAGGGCGGGAGTCTCGCGCACCGCCGAGACGAATTTGGCCGCCAGCAGGGAATGGCCGCCCAGATCGGTGAAGAAATCGGCGTCGAACGGAATGCTTTGTCCGGGGAACACCCGCCGGGCGGCGTCAAGCAGCGCCGCTTCGGTGGCGCTGCTGGCGGCTTCCTGGGCCTCCGCCGAGACGGTGCCCAGCGCAATGGCTTTCAGCGCCCGGCGGTCCACCTTGCCCGAGATCAGGCGGGGCAGTTGGTCCAGCCTCAGATAATGCGACGGCACCATATAGGCGGGCAACTGAACGCGCAGCGTCTCGCGAAGGGCGGCGGTATCGATCTCTTGGTCGCTCACCAGATAGGCCACCAGCCGCTCGATGCCGTCGTCGCCGCGCAGCGACACGGCGGCCTGGGTAATGCCGGGCTGACCGGCAAGGCGGGCCTCGATTTCGCCCAGCTCGACACGAAAACCGCGAATCTTGACCTGATCGTCGATGCGGCCGTGAAAGGCGAGGTTGCCGTTCTCGTCCAGGCTGACGGCGTCGCCCGAGCGGTAGAGGACGGGGGCGGAGCCTGTCGGCTCCCACGGATTGGCGATGAACTTCTCGGCGGTCAGTTCGGGTCGGCCGAGGTAACCGGCGGCGATGCCGGGGCCGCCGATCAGCAACTCACCGGTGGCGCCGGACACGACCGGATTGAGAACCTCGTCGACGATCCAGCAGGAATAATTGGGAATGGGCCGCCCGATGGTGACGGTGCTGCCCGGCAAGACCTCGGCCACGGTGGCGACCACGGTGGCCTCGGTGGGGCCATAGGTGTTGAAGATGCGGCGGCCGTCACGGCACCAGCGCTCGGCCAGGGCCGGAGGCAGGGCCTCGCCTCCCAGCAGGATCAGCCGCAGCGACGGCACATCGCGGGGCAGCAACGACAAAAGGGTCGGCACCGTGTCCAGCACGGTGATTCCGGCCTTGGTCAGCACGTCGGGAAGCTGGTCCGCCTCGGCCAGGGTCTGGCGTCCGGCGACCCAGAGCGAGGCTCCCGCCAGATAGGGGACGAAAATTTCCTCCAGCGACAGATCGAACGCCACCGAGGCACCTTGAAACATCACGTCCGATGCCCGCACGTCGTAAAGCGAATTGGCCGATCGCAGGAAATGGCAAATATTGCGGTGGCTGATGACGATGGCCTTGGGCTTGCCGGTGGAGCCCGAGGTATAGATGGCATAGGCGGCATCGGTGGCCCCGGCGCCCTGGGCTCGCGGGTCCGGCGCCGCGCCGTCCGTGGCTTCTTCCAACAGGGCGGGAAGCGGCAGCATGACGGCGGGGAGGGGGCGGACGACTCCGCCCGCGGTGACGGCATCGACGATGACGGCGGCGGCGGCGCAGTCGTCCAGGCATTCCGCCACCCGATCGGCCGGTGCGTCGGTGTCGAACGGAATATAGGCGGCGCCCGCCCGCAAGATACCCAGCAGCGCCACATGCAGGTCAAGGGAGCGGCTCATCCACAGCCCGACGAAGGCGCCACGGCCGATGCCTCGCTTGGCCAGGGCACAGGCGACCCGCTCGGCACGGGCGGCCAGTTCGCCATAGGTCAGGGTGGTGTCGCCAAAGGTAATGGCGGCGGCATCGGGGGTGCGGGCGGCGCTGGCGGCGAAAATCTCCCACAGCATCTCATCGCGCAGGAGAGAGGGGTCGATCGGGCCATGCAGGGGAGCGGGCAAAGAGGCGGGAGGCTGATTCATGGGGATCCAATGGGCCTGCCCGGCACGACATCGGCGCGGGCGGCAATGACCAAAGCTTCATCAACGATGGAGGTATACCAAACGACAGTATAGGGGGCGCCGTTCAGCACTGCAACGACCGGCGGCCATGATGGTTTCGTGGCCGCAAGGGGGCTGAAATCGGGAGCGGCCAGCCAGGATGCCTCGTGGGGCGCGAAGAACGCGGTGGCGGTGGGCAGGGCATGGCCGCACTGATTCAGGGGTTCCAGATCAACCCCCACCGGCCCCCGCGAGGATACGGCTATGGCCAGCAATCGGTCGCGCAAGACGGCGGCACGGGCGGCGGGATGATCCGCCACCCGACGATGCAGCCAGGTCTGGTCGTCCAGTCGCAACGTTATTGGCCGGGGGTGCGGCAGATGGCCTTGATGGCGCCGCGCGGATTGCCCGACATCTCCCCGATCTTGCGGTCCTGGGCCTCGATCAGCCATTTGGCGGGGTCGTCGCCTTCCGGACCCAGCAGTTCGGCGCTGGGAATCTTGCGGTTGGAACTCAGGGTTCCGTCCTCATAGGTCACGTTGAACAACACATAGGTGTTGTCCGTGGGCTTCTTGCGGGCCATGGCCCCCTCCGGTCAGTGTTGGGGCAGGTCATAGAACCTGCGTCATCGCTCGGCAAGGGCTATTGCGGCGGCGGCTCGTCGGGCTGGGATTCGGTGCTGGAGTCGTCGTTTGTCTTGCGCTTGGCGGTGTCTTCCTCCAGCTGGCGCATCTTTTCGTTCTTCTTGGCTTGCTTGGCCCGGTTACGGTCGTTGCGAAGCTGATTGTAATTCGGCTTGAAAGCCATGGGGCGGGTCCTGTGACGGCGGGAGGATCAGGGATCGGGAGTGACGACGTCGGCGATGACCACCGGCGCGGGGCGGCGGAGCGCACCGGCGGGGCGCCAGCCGACATAGACGACGCGGCGGTGCTCAAGACACCAAGGCCCGCCATCGCGAGTGGGGACACCGCACCAAGTCGCCGTGCCGGATCTGACGTCTCCATCGATCCATCGGCAACAATTATCGGCAGGTCTTTCCATTAAATAGTCCCTCACTGTTATGGGGATTGATTGTGGCATATATGGCGACATAACGCTATGAAAGCCTATAATCTTGATATTGCAGTGCAAATTCGGCGTTTTCTTCACGAATGATTTTTTCCTGAACTCATGGTCACCGGTTCTGGAGATTTTTAGCCCAGGAAGCCTGAGACCTATTCGCAAACTCGACAGGCGGGTGCCGATGCGGCATGCTTCATCTCGACGAGGTTGAAGGCGGACAGAAGTCATGGCGCGCGAACCAGAAATCGTCATCCGGTACAAGCAACTGGCGCTCGAAAACGACCCGGTTGCTCAGTTCAAGCTGGGTGACCTCTATCGCCTGGGCTATCAGGTCAAGCGGGATGTGGACGAGGCGGTGGTCTGGCTGGTGCGTGCCGCCCGCCAGGGCCATAAGGACGCCATCAATCTTTTGAAGAAGATGGAGGCCGACGGCGTCGATATTAACCGCAAGGTGGAAGATCTGCCGCCGAAAGCTCCGCCGCCCCTGGAACGATCCGAGCCGGTCGTCGCGCCGCCGCCGCCCAGGCCCAAAATCACTTTTCCTTCCGTTCCGGCACCGCCACCGCCGCCCGCACAGGAGAAGGCCGCGAAGGCGAAGGTGATCGCCCTGCCGGTCATCGAGGTGGAGACCGACCCGCTTCAGATCGGCGAGGAAAAAGAAGTGGACCCGGCGCTTCTCAAGGCCGCCGCCGACAAGGGGGAGGCGGCCGCCCTGGTGGCCCTGGGCAATGCCTATCGCGAGGGCAAGGGCGTCCCGGTCGATCCGGCGGAGGCGTTCCGTCTCTATTCCCTGGCTGCCCAGGCGGGCGATGCGCGGGGGCAGTACTCGCTGGCGGTCATGTATGATCTTGGGCTGGGCGTGGCGCAAAGCGCCGCCCATGCGCTGAAATGGTTCCGCGAGGCGGCCAAGCAGGGCGACGCGGCCTCTCAGTTCAACCTGGGCAACATGATCCGCATGGGGCGCGGTGTCGAGGCCAGCCCCGACGTGGCGGCCAAATGGTACAGGCAGGCCGCCGACCAGGGTGATTCCGCCGCTCTGTTCGCCCTGGGCGCGCTGCACGAGGCGGGAAGCGGCGTCGAGCGCAACGAGGAACTCGCGGTCGAACTGTATCGCCAGGCGGCCGAGCTGGGCGAGGCGGAGGCGCAGTTCAACCTCGCCAACATGCTGCGCCAGGGCAGGGGGGCCGAGGCCGATCCGGCCGAGGCGGCCTCGCTGTGCCGCCGGGCGGCGGCGCAGGGCTTGCCCGCGGCCCAGTATAATTTCGGCCTGATGCTGCTGATGGGGGCGGGCGTCGATAAGGACGAAGCCTCCGCCGCCTTCTGGCTGCGCCGCGCCGCCCAGGCGGGCAATCCCGCCGCCCAGTACCAACTGGCCATCATGTGCGAGCGCGGCCAGGGCGTGGCCGCCGATCCCGTCGAGGCGCATGTCTGGCTCAGTCTCGCCGCCGAATCCTCGCTGGCGGTGGTGGCCGACAATGCGCGCAAGGCCGCCGAGGCGCTGGCGGCCAGACTCGGCGATTCCGGTCTGGCCGAATCCAACCGTCGCAAGAAGTCCCTGGCGGAGGCCTCGTCATGAGCGGGCCAAAGACCTCGTTCGAGGTCCAAGTCATGGAGGACAAGCACTGGGTCATCGCCGAAATGGCCGGTGACGAGGAAAAGGCCAAGGCCTTCGCCGAAAGCATCGCTCAGGCGGGAAATCACTCGGCGGTGCGGGTGGTGAAGGACTACCAGCGCATCGACGGCACCCATACCGAGACGGTGGTGCTGGAAAAGCAGATCGCGGCCAAGGGGCCAAGCGACCCCACCCTGGCCAATATCACCGATGCGCCGCTGTGTGCCGAGCTCGAGGATTTCTACGGTCAGCCGTCGCGCACCACCATCGGCAAGCTGCTGCGCAAATATCTCGACGAGGCGCTGATCACGCCCACCGAGCTGCTGCACGACGCCAAGGAGATGAAGCGATTCGGCGACAAGGGCAATCTGCTGTTCGGCGCCATCGACAAGGTGTCCAGCCTGCAAGCCAAGGCGGCGGGCGACGAGAACAGCAAGGCCCGCAAGGACTTCCTCGACAAATCGTGGGAACAGCTTCAGGCCCGCGCCAAGGAGTTCGTCGGCAAGAAGCCCAAGACCCCGGCCAATTTCGCCGAGGCGGTCAAGGGCAGCGGCGGCGATCCTTTCACCCTGCGCGCCCTGATGGTCATGGCCTTGCTGGAAAAGCGCAGTTGGTTCGGCAAGCTGGACATGCTGATCGCCTGGGCGGCGGAACCGGCGGGCGAGGCCAATATGAGCGTCATCGACGGCGTCATCGCCGATTTGATGGTGCCCGCCCAGGTCATCCAGGACTTGCTGGGTTTCCAGTCCAATCTGTCGGCGGCGCTGTGCACCATCGTCAATCTGGTCGAAGGCAAGGCGGAGGCCGCCAAATTCGCGCCGCAGACCTTCACGGATCTGAACACCCTGTTCGCGGCGGGGCGCCTGCCCTTGACCCGCGAGGTGCTGATGGCGCGGGTGATGCGCGAGATCGGCGGCACCAATCCGCTGTCGCGCAACGACCCCGACCAAGAGTTCGAGATGTTCCACAAGATGCTGCATCGTCTGGTGGACAAGGACAGCGTGACCGGCGGGCCGCCCTTGGCCGAGTCGCTGCTGCAGCGCGGCTCGCGGGTGCTCAATTCCGGCGGCGCCACCGTGGCGGCGCCCCAGGCCCTGCAATTGATGCTGGGGGCCTTGTCCGACGGTTGCGTCCGCCTGCAGTTCCTGCTGACGCTGTGCGCCTCCTCCCTGGGCAAGAGCATGGGCGAAGTGCTGACCGAGGTGCTGGACAACCATGTGCGGCGCTCCAAGCATATCGATCAGTGGATCGCGGTGCGCCTGCCGCCGCCCCAGCGCATGGCGGCGCTGACGGCGGCCAACAAGGCGCTGCGAACCTGCCCTGTGCTCGCCGACGACTTCAAGAAGGCGCTGGCCGATCTGATCGACGACGTCATGGTCCGCTACCTGACCGAGGAAGGCATCATCGAGAAGGTGGACAAGCCCGACGATCCCCTGGCGGCCCGCGCCGTGCGGTTGGTGAAGTTCTGCGGCGCAGGCGTCTTGATCGAGGGCAAGTCGCTCAACATGGCCAAGGCCCGCGTCATCGAGCATCTGCGCCAGAAGCAGTTCGAGGAAAAGTTCGTCGCCAGTTGCCCTGACCCGTCCCAGGGAGAGAAAAGCCTGCGCGACTTTCACAAGCTGCTGGTGGAATGCGGCTTCGGGTGATCCGGCTGGGGCGGGCAAGATGCCCGCGCTCCGATGCCGTTGGAGCGCGGCCGTCCCGGCCGCATCACACCACCGGCGCCCACAGCACCTCGTCGATGCGTTCCGCTCCGGCCAGCAGCATGACCAGGCGGTCGAAGCCCAGCGCGATGCCGGAGGCCTCGGGCATGCCGTATTCCAGGGCGGCCAGGAAATCCTCGTCCACCGGATGGCTGTCGCCATATAGCTCCTGCTTCAACCTCATATCGGCCTCGAAGCGGCGGCGCTGCTCGGCGGCGTCGGTCAATTCTCCGAAAGCGTTGGCCAACTCGACCCCCATCGCATAGGCCTCGAAGCGTTCCGCCACCCTGGAATCCGTGGGCGAGGGGCGCGACAGCGCCGCCATGGAGACGGGATAGGAATGCAGGAAGACCGGGAGGTCGAAGCCCAGATGGGGCTCGATGCGGTCCATCATCACCTTGAAGAAGATGTCGTCCCAGCGATCGGATTCGCTGACCGAGATGCCGATGCGGCGGGCCTCGGCGGCCAACAGGTCGCGGTCGGGCGCCTGGGGATCGGGGGCGGTGGCCAGGATGTCGATCCCGGCGTATTCGCCAAAGGCCTCGGCCACCGACAGCCGCCGCCATGGGAGAAAAGGATCGCAGGACAGGCCGCCGCGCCGCAGGGACGTAACCCCGGCCGCCGTGGCGCAGGTCCGGGTCAACGCTTCCATGTCCTCCATCAGCCGTTCCAGGCTTTCGCCCGCCCGATACCATTCCAGCATGGTGAATTCGGGGTGATGGGTGGCGGAGCGCTCGGCGTTGCGGAACACCCGCGCCATCTGGTAGAGGCGCGGCACGCCCGCCACCAGCAGCTTCTTCATGGCGAATTCGGGACTGGTGTGCAGGCCGAGAATCACATCGGGGCCGCCATAGGCATCGCTAAGGGCGGTGGTGAAGGCCTTCAGATGGGGCTCCATGCCCGGCGAGACCTGGAGGCAGGGGGTTTCCACCTCGGCGAAGTCCTGGGCGGCGAAAAAGCCGCGAACCGCCTGGACGGCCTTGCCGCGAAGGACGAGATTATCCCTGCGGGTGGCGAAAACCTCCGGGTGCCACCACTTGTTAGCCGTCATCTGTTTTTCCTTCGCGAACCGGGAGCGTCCCCATGATCGACCTTTATTACTGGACCACCCCCAATGGCCACAAGATCACCGTTTTCCTGGAAGAGGCCGGACTGGACTATCGCATCATCCCGGTGGATATCGGCAAGGGCGAGCAGTTCAAGCCCGACTTCCTGAAGATCTCCCCCAACAACCGCATGCCGGCTATCGTCGATCACGACCCGGCCGAGGCAGGCGCGCCGGTCAGCGTGTTCGAATCCGGGGCGATCCTGCTCTATCTGGCGGAAAAGACCGGGACATTCATCCCCGGCGATCTGCGCGGCCGGGTCGAGGTGCTGCAATGGCTGTTCTGGCAGATGGGCGGGCTGGGGCCAATGGCCGGACAGAACCATCACTTCGCCCTCTATGCGCCGGAAAAGATCCCCTACGCCATCGAGCGCTATGTCAAGGAGACCAGTCGGCTTCACGCCGTCCTCGACAAGCGGTTGGCCGATCGCGAGTTCATCGCCGGGGAGTATTCCATCGCCGATATGGCCGCTTATCCCTGGGTCGTCCCGTGGGAGCGCCAGGGCCAGCGCCTCGACGACACGCCAAATTTGAAACGCTGGTTCGAGACCATCGGTGCCCGTCCGGCGGTGCGGCGCGCCTATGAGCGGGCCAAGGACATCAATACCCAGCAGGTGGTTTCGGAGGAGGCCAAGAAGGTGCTGTTCGGCCAGGATGGCGGCACCGTCCGGCGGTGATTTCTTGCATAATACTTTAGAACGGGAGCAATCGGAGGGGCGGGCCAAACAAGGCCTTGACTAAATAGGTATCGGCATACCAATTTAGGGGGGGCGGCAGGGTGCGACCCAACCAATGACAAGCATCCGCCACGGGAAGATGGGCAAAGTTTTCAAGTTCGAGGCCGTATCGCGGCTCGATCACCCTTTGGTTACGGGGGAACTAGTGCTCGCTCGCATTTCCAATGCTCGTATCGCGGTCAAGGTCTTCATCGCGCCACTGCTTTTGGTGGTGTCTGTGGCGGTTTTGGGCCTTGTCTTCCATTTCGCCATGAATCGCCAGGGCGCGGCCATGGAACGGATGGTGACGGTTTCCTTCGCCAACAGCCGCGCCGCCGCCGAACTGGACGGCGTGGCCGCCGCCATTCAGTCCAATGTCTATCGTTTGCTGGGCTGGCAGGCGGCCAAGGAGGACAAGGACAAGATCAAGGCACTGGATGCCCAAATACGTGCCGACATGAAGAACCTCGGGGACAAGTCGGGGGCGCTGTTCGTCGCGCTCGGCACCGATGCCGCCGCCGCCAAGCAGGTCAAGGACTATGGCCTGGCCGCTGGCGACGTGCTGGATATCTATTCGTCCGACCATATCACCGCCCTGTCCATGATGGGGTCCACCGAGATCGAATACGACGCTTTGCACAAATTGCTGAGCGGTCTTTCCCAGCAGGCGGCGGCCAAGGCGGCCGCCGACTATGCCGATACCTCCGATATCGCCAGCGCGGCCAAGGCGCAGTTCTTCCTGGTGCTGGTCGGCGCGCTGACGGTGGGCGCCGTCGTTACCCTGATCATGATCCGCCTGATCGCCGGTCCGGTGACGGCGCTCACCGAGAGCATGGGGCGTCTGGCCGGTGGCACCACCGAGGTGGAGATTCCCTCGCTGGACAATCAGGACGAGATCGGCGCCATGGCCCGCGCCGTGGCGGTCTTCCGCGACGGCATGGAAACGGCGGCCCGTCTTGAGGCCGACCAGCGCAGCCAGCGCGAAAGTCAGGCGCGCCTGATCGCCCGGCGCGACGATCTGATCGCCAAGTTCAATGCGGCCATGGAAGGGATTTTGGCGACGGTGGTTCACTCCATCGAGCATGTCCACACCGTGTCCAATTCCCTGCAAGCGACCGCCGAACAGACCAGCCAACAGGGCGCCGCCGTGGCCTCTGCGGCGGAAGTGTCCGCCGCCAATGTGGCCACCGTGGCCACCGCCGCCGAGCAGTTGGGATGTTCGGTTCAGGAAATCAGTCGCCAGGTGGCCGAGACCACCACCATTACCTCGGAGGCGGTGCAGGGCATCCATTCCGCCAATACCACCATGGACGGCCTTGCCGCCGCCGCCGGTCGTATCGGCGAGGTGGTGGAACTGATCAACGCCATTGCCGGGCAAACCAATCTTCTGGCGCTCAACGCCACCATCGAGGCGGCGCGGGCGGGCGAGGCGGGCAAGGGCTTCGCCGTGGTGGCGGGCGAGGTCAAGACGCTCGCCAACCAGACCGCCAAGGCCACCGACGAGATCGCCCAGCAGATCGCTGGCATCCAGTCCATCAGCCAAGACGCGGTCGAGACCATTCGCACCGTCGGACGCACCATCGACCGCGTCAATCAGGTGGTGGCCTCCATTGCCGCCGCGGTGGAAGAGCAAAGCGCCGCGACCAGCGAGATCGTGCGCAGTGTTCAGCAGGCCTCCGACGGCAATGCCGAGATCACCCGCAATATCGGCGACGTGTCAAAGGCGGCCGGTGCCACCGGCGAAATGGCCGCCGACATGTTCAGGGCCGCCGACGAACTGGTTCACGAATCGGAATCCATGCGCAGCGAGGTGGGAACCTTCCTGTCGTCCATGCGACAAGGTTAGGTTGTATCGACATTCAGGGAATTCGGCTGATGTCGGGCCAGAATGTCTTTCTGGCAGAAACTTTAGCCACAGATGAACACAGATAAGCACAGATGAATTGAGGTGTTTCCTTATCTGTGGCCCATGTCTCATCCTATCCACTCGAATGTCTATTGGTCTTAGCCCTTGTTCAAGACCGACAGCCGTTCGCGCTGGCGGCCTTCGGCATCGAAATTGTCGGGGCGCAGCCAACGTTGGAAGCTGTCCCGAATGTGCGGCCATTCCGAATCGATGATGGAAAAGCAGGCGGTATCGCGATTGCGACCCTTGTTGACGGTGGCTTGACGGAACACGCCCTCGAGGCTGAATCCGAAGCGTTGGGCGGCGTTGCGGGAACTGGTGTTCAGGGCGTCGCATCGCCATTCGCAACGGCGGTAGCCCAATTCGTCGAAGGCGCGGCGCAGCATGAGATACATGCATTCGGTGGCGGCCGGAGTCCGGCGCAGGCAGGGCGCGAAAATAATGTGGCCCACGGAAATGGACCCCCCGGTGTTCTCGATGCGCAGATAGCCGACCATGCCGAGCGCGGTGCCGCTGACATTATCCACGACGGCGTAGAATTGGGGGTCGTCACTGGCGGCGGCGACGCCCAGCCATGTCTGAAATTCGGCCTCGTCCTTGAAGGGGCCGTAATAAAGGTAGGTCCAGGTCTGGCCCTCGCGGTCCTCCACCATGGCGTTGTAGAGCTGGCTGGTATGACGAGCGAGATCAAGCGGTTCCAGGCGGCAGAACTGGCCTTGAACGGTGGTCCGCCCCGGCTTGGGCCGTGTTGTCCAGTCCGGGATGGGAACCCCTACGGGCTGGCCGAACCGGTTGGTCAGATCGCTCAATCGCCGCCCCTTTCCAGGTCGTCGTCAGACGTCGCGTTCCGGATCGATGTCGAAGCGGCGCTTGCCGTATTTTCCGGTGAATGACGGACCGTCGTCGATTTCCACATGGCTGCGGGCCAAGGTGCTCGCCTGATTGATCAGGTTCTGCTGAAGCTCGAACATATGCTTCCAGTACTGCATCATCTGGGTGGACGACGCCATCCAGCCGTCCAGCATGGCCTGTTGCAGAGCGATCATGTTTTTTAGCGGATCAGTCATTTTTCCTCTCCTGATGGCGAATCGGCGGTCGGCAGGGACGACCGGAATTCACCCTATCATCCTACCCCAGCCGTCATTGACGCACCACCGTCAACAGGTGCAGGGCGGCCCCACCTACAACGCGGCGAGGGCCGCTTGACGGTCGGGATAGATGGAGAGAATTTTGGCGAAGCCGGAGACGTCGAAGATTTCGCGGATATTGGGCTTCATGCCACACAGGACGAATTTCCGGGTGCCTCGGGTCATCTTGGCGCCGACCAGAACGACGCGCAGTCCGGCGCTGGAGATATAGTTCAGTTCGCTGAAGTCGACGACGATCTTCGCGGCGCCGCCATTGACGACGGCAAGAACCTTGGCCTCGAATATCTTGGCGGTGGAACTGTCCACCCTGGCCAAAGGCACCAGGACGGTGGCGTCTCCAATGATTTCCTCGCGAATTTCCATGAGCTCTAGCTCTCCTGCTCTCCGATGGTCTTGCGGAGGGTGGTCGTATTCCGACCGGCTTCGTGCCGGTAGTCCGTCGTGTCCATGAACTCTTTCACCAGGAAGACGCCGAGCCCGCCAATGGGGCGATCATCCACATCCAGTTCCAAATCCGGCTCCGGAGCCTCGGTGAACGGATCATACTCCTTGGCGTCATCCTCGATCTCGGTCATGAACTCTACGCCGTCGTAACTGAATTTGACCACGATGTCATGGGGCGCATCGTCACCATATCCGTATGAGATAATATTGGTGATCAATTCGTCCAAGCATACGTTCAGGTTAAACGACAGTTTTTCTGGCAATCCGTGCTTCTCGACGAAGGCGTCCACCTGATTGGCGAGGCGTTCCAGTTCCGCCACATCGTTGGTGATGGTGACGGACAGATGGTCGGGTTCCATGCGCTGCCGGGGCGGCGGCTTGGGCATTGGCGGTCGAATGATGCCTTTCAGGACCGCCACGGGGGCGGGCGGGGGGGGCGCAGGCGCTGGCTGAACTTCGGCCACCGAGGCGATCTCGGCGTCTCCCGTCCCCTTGAAGCCAGTCAGCATCAGGCGGCGCTGCGGCTCCGTCACCGTATCGCCGTCATTCGACGCTTGGTCGAATCGCAACGTCAGCATCGTGATGTCGTCGAATTGCGGGGCGGTTCTGACAAAGTCCTCCACCGATTTCAAGACATCGGCGATGACGGCTTCGGGATGGGTTTCCGTGATCTCGCCCAGATGGGTGATCAGCCGGGGTTCGTCGTAGAGTTCGTCGGCGCTGTTCTGGGCCTCGGTCACCCCGTCGGTGTAGAGATGGACGACATCGCCCACTTGCAGCATGAAGCTGCCGGTTTCGTAGTCCAGATCCTCCATGACGCCCAGCGCCACGCCGGAAACGTCGCGGATGGCATCCACCACGCCGCCGCCGCGCAAGATCAGGGGGGGAGGATGTCCGGCATTGCAGAACGCCACCTCGCCGGTGCGCGTGTCCAGGACACCATAGAAGCAGGTGGCGAACAGGGTCTGCGGATTGTCGCGCGACAGCATGGTGTTGACGAAGGCCAGGCATTCGCCGGGGCTGGATGACAGGGGGGCCACGGCCTTGACGAGGCTGCGGGTGATGGCGATGAACATGGCGGCAGGCACGCCCTTGCCCGACGCGTCGCCGATGACGAAGCCCAGATGGTGGTGATCGATCAGGAAGAAGTCGTAGAAATCGCCGCCCACTTCCTTGGCCGGTACCATGGAGGCATGAATCTGGAATTCGTGGCGGTCGGGGAAGGGCGGGAACACCTGCGGCAGCGAACTCAGCTGCAATTCGCGGGCGAAGTCCAATTCCTGACGCAGAACCGCCAACTGGTCACGGGTGCGCAGGGCCTCGCGCAGGATTTCAACATCGCGGGTGCGTTCGGCGATCAAGGTTTCCAGGCGCTCATGCTGCTCGCGGATACGCGACGACATGGTCTGGAAGGCGACCGCCAGGACTTCCAACTCGCCCTTGCCGCCATCGGATTCACCGCTTTGGCCGGGTTCCCGATTGGACAGGGCCTCGATCTGCTTCAGATCCTCGAGCACGGCTTCCCGCGCCTCTTGCTCCAGCATCTCGGACAGTTTCAGCATCTGCAGGCGGATGAACAGCTCCTGACGGCGGCGCTGCCGCTCGCGGCGCTCTTCCAGCAGGTCCAGCTTGATGGCGTTTTCGCGGAACACGCCGACGGTGCTGGCGATGCGGCCGATCTCGTCATTGTCGTTCTGGACGTCCAGCGTCACCGAGGTGTCGCCGCGCGACAACGCATTCAATACCGTGATGGCCTGATCCAGCGGATCGAAGGAGCGACGCAGATAGACGGAGAACACCGCCAGGACCAGAACCAGGAACCCGGCGACCGCGCCGATGGAGACGATACGGATCTGGTATTGGCGGGCTTGGGTCTCGGTGGAATCACGCACGCTGACCAGGGCGCCGATGACGCGGGACTGTCCGTCGATCAGTGGGAAGACCACCACCGAATAGAATTTGCTGTTGTCGTGCCATGTGTCCAGGCGGCTCTTGCGGACGGAAAGCTTGCCCTCGAAGATTTGCCAGAGCTGGGCGTCGGTGCCGTCGGTCATATGGCCGCCGCGATCCACCAGATAGACGTCGGCGCCGGTGGAGGCCTTGAATTCGGCAATGGGCGGCTTCAAGTCGGAAACCAGCGTGGCCACGCCGACCGGAACGCCATCGGCCCCGATCAGCGGCAGCGTCAACACCACGATAAAGCGCTTGTCGCTGTTTTGCATGATGCCGGTGCGCGGCTTGCCGCTTTCGATGATGGCGCGGCTGGTGCCGGAATCCACCAGGGGCGCGTCCAACAGCGCCCCCCGCGAGGAGTAGAGCAATTCGCCGTCAAGCCCCGCGATTTCGTAATGGGCCACGGCGGCGCGGCGCGACAGGAATTCCGCGGTCGGGGCCATGGCTTCGCGGACCTGAGATGGGCTCCGGCGTCCGGCGGCGTTGATCATCTCGTGATTGGACACCAAGGACGGCGTCGCGGCATCCAGGCGCTGCACGGTGTTTTCCACCAGCTTGTCCCAGAAGATCTGCTGGCCGTTAAGGGTCGCGGTGGCATAGCGCTCGTCCGCCAGTTCCTCGCTCTTCAAGCCGGCGAAGGTAAGACCGCCCACCAACAGGGTATAGGTCAAGGTGACGATAAGGGTTACCCGCGTGCGAAGCAGCATGCGTCCCCCCATCGGAAATTGGACCGAGCCCCGATCATTTCCCCTTGCCCTCCGTCGGGTCGATGACCTCGGCCAATCCCAGCAGCTTCATGGGCGGGTAAAGCCCCAATTGGCGCACCACCGGCATGTTGATGATGATCGACAGCCGCTTGGGGGCGTCGATGGGAATCTCGGCTGGTTTGATCTTGTGCACCAGGATCTGTTCCGCCTTATAGGCGGTCAATTGCCCGACCGTGTAATAGCGATAGACACCGCCGAACATGGCCTTCGAGGTCAGAACCGGATTCTCGCCGGCCGCGAAAGTGGGAATGCCCTGCTCCAGAGCCGCCCCGGTCAGGATGTCGCGGTTGACGTTGAGGAAGGTGTCGGGGGGAATGTAGAGGAAGTCCACCTTCGCCTTCTTCAACTCCGCCACCTTGGCCGGAATGCTGGCGGGATTGGGCTTGCCGTCCACCAGGTCCACCGACCGGCTGATCACCTCGAACCCCGCCTTGGCGCCGACTTCGGAGAACTCGCCGATGGCGACCTGGGCATTGCGTTCCAGTGGATTGAACACCACGCCCAGCCGTTTGAACGGCCGATAGGACTGGATCAGATTGGCCTGCGTCTCGGTGGGGACCAGATAGGTGGTGCCGGTGATGTTGCGCCCCGACGACGCGAAATCCTTGACCATGCTTCCCAGTGGCTGCGACACGATGGCGAAGACGGCGGGAATCTCGGTGATGTGCTTGTCGGCAGCGACGGTGTCCAGCCGACCCAGCATCTCCTCGCTGACCGTGGTACCCCAGGTGAAGACCAGATCCACCTCCAGCCGCTTGGCCTCGGCCACGAAGTCCTTCAGCTTGCTCTTGTCCTGGCCCGCGTCGCGGATGATCAGTTCGACCGGGATGTTCTGATTGGTGAAGTAGTCCTTGAACCCCTGGGCCGCCTCTTCCCATCCCCGCCACAGCGCCATGTAGATGCGGTAGGGCTTGGGCTTGGGCTCGGCGCTCCAGGCACCGGACGGCCAGATCGCCATGGCGGTCAGGGCGATCAGGAGGGCGGCAAGAAGAGGGCGGCGGGACGTCATTCGGCCAGCTCCGCCTCGATATGGGGACCAGAGCCGTAGGCGAAGGACAGCAGGGCGAAGACCACGCTCATGCCGAGAACCACGGCGCCAAGGGCGATCACCGCGCCGGAGATGCCATAGATGGGAATGAAGGCGGCGGCCAGGAAGGGACCGATGACGCTGCCGACCCGCTCGGCGAGGCGCAGGAAGGCCAAAACATTGGTCTGGCCCATGTTGCGGCACTCGGTCCAGCAGATGTCTGGAATGATGGCCAGTTGCGGCGATGCCGACAGGCCGTGCGAGACGCCGAGCAGGGCAATGGAAACGCCGAGTACGTTGAAGTCGCCGCTCAGGACGGGGAGCAAGAGGCCGAAGCCGCCGATCAGGCCGCCCACCGCCACCAAGCCGGCCTTCCAGCCCATCTTGTCGGCCAGCCGGGCCGCCAGCGGCGACAGCAGGACCACCGAGATGGGGTACATCATCATGATTCGGGCGATATCACCGAGGTCGTAGCCCGGCGTCTGGAGCAAGGTCAGCGGAACCAGGAAGAAGAAGAAGCCGGTCAGGGCAATCTTGCTGGGAATGGCTGCAAATGTGACCAGGGCGAAGAAGCGCCAATTGCGCAACAGAGCCAGGAATTCGCGCTTGCGCGGCGACAGGGGCTCCGCCTTCGGTTGGGCCGCGTCCATCAGACGATAGATCAGCAGTCCGGCAACGACGCTGAGGGCGGCGGCCAATACAAAAGTGGCGCGATAGCCCACGCGCTCGGCCAGAACGCCGCCGATCCCGGTGCCGCAGATGCTGGCGGTCAGCACCGCGCCCACATAGACCCCAAGTCCCTGCGCGCGGCTTTCCCGCTGGGCGGCTTGGGCGATATAGCTTTGGCACGCCATGGTGACCAGGGCATAGCCGATGGCGGTCAGCGAGCGCCACAAGGTCAGATCGAAGACGTTGTCCGCCAGACCCGACATGAAAAATCCGACGGTCGCGGGCAGCAGTCCGATCAGGAACACGCGCCGACTGCCCTTGCGGGCCGAAATCATGGCGGCTGACGGCGACACGGCGGCGATGAAGAACATGAACACCGCGATGGGCAGCGCGATGGCCATTTCCTGGTCCAGTCCCGTGGAGGGCGTGTACAGGTCGCGGATGAAAAGCGGCATGAACGAGCGCGACATCTCCTCGGCGAAAACGAACAGGAACAGTGGAAGCCTGATATCCGTCGCCTGATGTTCGTTGATCACTTCCGGCTGGCCGGTGCGTGAGAACCGGAACAGGAAGCGCACCCGCGCTTCGATATCCATGACCCGCCCGACCACCGTCTTGTCGAAATGAGCGGTCTTGATCTCGTCCATATAGGCTTCGAGTCGACGAAACAGTCCATCCACATGACGGATGGCCCCGTTGAAGCCATGGACGAAGCGGCCGACCTCGTCGTCGGAGATGACGCCGCAGGTGTAGCCGAAGTCACCCCGGCGAACCCTATCCATCACCGTGGAGACGGCGCGAATGGGACCGATGACGTTGAAGGTGACGATAAACAGCAGGATTTCCACCGATACCAGCAGGGAGCACAGGGTCATCACCCCGATATCGACGGCGATTTCCATCAGGCGGCTTTGGACGTAATCCTGGTCCAGCCCAACCTGGACATGGCCCACCACAACGCCTTTCGACATCAGCGGCTGGGCCAGATTGACGAAATCGCCGATCAGCGACTTGCGCGATCCGCCCCCTTCGAAATCCGTTACCGAGAAATAAGGGGTGAGCAGTTCGGGCATGGCGCCGTTGATGAACAGGATGCGGTTATCCCGATCCGTCACCGCCAGGTAGCGAATTTCACGATTGGCGGCGAGCACGGGGGCGAAGAATTCGTCCATGCCCTGCAACTTATCCAGCGGGATGCCATAGCCGATGGCCCGCTCGATGCTGCTGGCAAGATCGCGGCCGACGGTTTCCGCCTTCTTGTCCATCTCCGGGACCAGCCCACGGGCGAATTCGCCCAGCGCGCCATGGGCGAGCAGCCCCACCGGAGGCACCAGCACGATGAAGGCCAGCAGCAGCAGTCGGATGAACAGGGGGCGGGTGTGGTCCAGTGTCATGGCCGGACTCTTTGGATCTGGCGTCTCATTGCAGCCGGTCCAATCGGCCCACTTCCTCGGTGGCGTCGCGGATATGCTCGACCGCTTCGCGGGATTTGGCGACGAATTCGGCGAAGTGTGTCTCGAACCCGTCGCCGCCGGGCAATGCCGAGCCACCGGACGCCATGACGGCGTTCAAGGTATGCTCCATGCCCGTAAGCTTGCGGCCGACGCCGCCGAACAACACATATAGACCCAGCGCGGCCAGGGCTGAAAAGACCGCCAGTTCCTCGGCGCCGGTCTTGAGCAAATGCAGCAACAGGCCGGTGACGCCGTGATTGACGTAGACGGCGGGATAGCGCAGCACCACTCCGCCTTCCACCTTGCCCAGATTGTTGACCAAGGGCAGGCCGACGATGAGATTGTCTTCGTCGGTGGTGCCGAAGGCTTGGGACGACCCGCCGCGGATGGCCTCGATCAGGTCTTGGGGGACTTTGCTTCCGATGGCGCCGCGATCGGTGTCGAACAGCACCTCGCCGCGGGCATCGAACACTTCGACGGCGATCACCTGAGGATCGCGGGTCTTCTCGCGTTCCAAGACGTCCTGAACCTGCCGCAATTGCCGCAGCGCAAGACCCAGATTGAGGTTGTCCTCCACCCGCTTCTTGATGGTGAACACCACGAAACTGTAGCGTGACTGCACCAGGGAGGAGTAAACGCTCTCGAATTTGTAGTAGGCAAAGAAGCCGGAGACCAGCAAGGTGCACAGAAGAATGGTGACCAGCGCCAGCGTGACCTTGCGCACAAGCGACCAGCGGACCGGGCGAGACGGCGGCAGACCGCTGGCGGCGGCGGCAGTGCTGGTCGGTCCGACTTTTTCCAAGGCCCTTGTTTCCTCCGCCGTCCGGCGATGCTAGACCACTAACTCCGAAGTGACGCGAGGAAGCTTATAGGATATGTGGCTGAGTTGTCCAAGACTCCGCGACGACTAAACCCCGGCTTTCGTGCAACAACGCCACAGAACATCCAATCTTGCATATGACCAATGATGGGAAGCCAATGTCGCAAGCCAAGCCGCATACAGCATTAACCTTAGCCGCTCCTATGCGACGAGCCGACCCCATTGGTATTTTCGATTCCGGTGTCGGCGGATTGACCGTGGCGGCCGCCATCAGGCGCGTGATGCCCGACGAGAAACTGCTCTATCTGGCCGATGTGGCGCGCCAGCCCTATGGCACAAAATCGCCGCGAACGGTCACCCGCTATGCCGTTCAGGCGGCGGAATTTCTTGTCGGTCGGGGTATCAAGGCGTTGGTGGTTGCCTGCAATACGGCGTCGGCGGTGGCGCTGGAGGCCATTTCCGAGAGATTCCCGTCTCTTCCTGTGCTGGGGGTGGTCGAAGCCGGAGCGGCGGGCGCTGTCGCCGCCTCCGTCTCGGGGCGGATCGTGGTGGCGGCCACCGAGGGCACCTGCAAATCCATGGCTTACGAGCGGGCCATCGCCGGTTGGCGTGGCGACAGTCGGGTGACCTGCATTCCATGCCCGCTCTTCGTCGCCCTGGCGGAAGAGGGGCTGACCGACGGTCCCATCGTCGAAAGCGTGGCGCGCCACTATCTCGCGCCCTTGTTCGACGGTTCCGGCGGCGAGGATTGTCTTGTGCTGGGCTGCACTCATTTCCCGTTGCTGGCCGATGCCCTGGGACGCCTAGCGGGACCGAAGGTCCGGCTGGTGGATTGCGCCCAGGCCACCGCGACATTGCTGGTGGAAACACTGGCCGGATGCGAGGCTCCTGCCGACACCGGCGGCGGCCTCACCCTCATCGCCACCGATGCGCCCGAGCGCTTCTCGCGGATCGCCCAGCGACTGTTTCCCACCATGGACGAGGCATCGCGGGTGGAACTGGCGGACCTCTTCTAGGGACTATTCCTCGCCCAGGCCGCGCCGCGAGATGGGCATGTCGCGGTGGATATAGGCGCTCATCACCAGCCCCCAGCCCGCCAGCAGCGACAGCATGGCGGTGCCGCCATAGGAGATCAGCGGCAAGGGCACGCCCACCACCGGCACCAATCCCATCACCATGGCGGTATTGATGAAGAAATACAGGAAGAAGGTGGTGGTGATGCCGTGGGCCACCAGCCGACCGAACTGGCTGCGGCAGCGGATGGCGATGGCGTAGCCGAACGCCAGCAATAGGCCGTAGAGGCCCAGCAGGACGAGGCCTCCCATCATTCCCCATTCCTCGGCGAACATGGTGAAGATGAAGTCGGTCTGCTTTTCCGGCAGGAAGTTGAGCCGACTTTGGGTTCCCATCATGTAGCCCTTGCCGAACATGCCGCCGGAACCCAACGCGATCTTGGACTGGGTGATGTGATAGCCGGCGCCCAAAGGGTCGTCTTCCGGATTCATGAAGATCAGAACCCGCTTCTTCTGGTATTCGCGCAGGAACTGCCACGCCACCGGAATGGCGGCCAGCCCTCCGGCGATGACCACGACGAATTTCCAGATGCGCACCCCGGCCATGAAGAACAGGGCGCCCGACGACAGCACCAGCATCATGGCGGTGCCCAGGTCGGGCTGCTTCAGCACCAGGGCGGCGGGCGCGAAGACCATGATCAGCGGTGGGATCAGGAATAGCGGGCGGCCGATCTCTTGATAGCCTGCGCCGTGAAAATAGCGCGCCAGCGACAAAATCAAGGCGATCTTCATGATTTCCGAGGGCTGCAACTGGATGAAGCCGATATCGATCCAACGCTGCGCCCCCATGCCGACCGTGCCCTTGATCTCGACCGCGACCAGCAGAACGAAGGCGACGGCGTACAAGATGTAGGCGTTGCGCACCCAAAAGCGCAAATCCACCAGGGCCACGGCGATCATGATTGCGATGCCGATGCCGAAGCGGATGATCTGCTTCATGGCCCAAGGGTCCAGCGATCCCTGGGCCGCCGAATACAAGGTGGCGAAGCCGATGCCGGCAATGGCGGACAGCACCGCGATCAGCGACCAGTTGATCTGCCACACCTTGTCGCGCACCGACATTTCGGTGCGGTTGAGCCGCGACGGCATGCGAGGCATGGGCCGCAGCATCAGAATCTCCTCAGGTCGGTGGACGGGCTGCTGATCTCGGCGATGCGGGCCAGATCACGCTTTTGCACCTCGACCATGATGTCGCGGGCGATGGGGGCCGCCACCGCCGAGCCGCCGCCGCCGTGTTCCACCACCACGGCGATGGAATAGCGCGGATTCTCTTCCGGGGCATAGGCCACGAACAGGGCGTGGTCGCGTTCCTTCCACGGCAATTGATCGTTTTTCTTAACGCCGGTCTCGCGCTCGCGCATGGTGATGCGGCGTACCTGGGCCGAGCCGGTCTTGCCCGACAGCCACATTCCCTCCTGGGTAATGCGCGCGCGATAGGCGGTGCCGCCGGGCTCGTTGGACACGGCGAACATGCCCTTGCGCACCAGGGCCAGCGACTGACGCGACACTTCCAGGCTTGGCCATGTGGGATTAGTCCGTGCCCGCGCCGTCTTTTCGGTGATCATATCGCGGGCGACATGGGGGACCACGGCGAAACCGCCATTGGCGATGCGCGCCGTCATGACCGCCAACTGGATCGGAGTGGCGGTGACATAGCCCTGACCGATGGCGTTGATCAGGGTCTCGCCCGGATGCCAGGGTTGCTTCAGCGCCTTCTTCTTCCAGGCCTTGTCGGGAATATTGCCCGGACGCTCGTTGGGCAGGTCGACGCCGGTTGGGCCACCCATTCCAAAGCGCCGCGCCATTTCGGCGATCTTTTCGAAGCCGGTGCGGCGCGCCACTTCGTAGAAGTAGACGTCACAGGAATTCTTGATGCCACTGACCAGATCCTGGCCGCCGTGGCCTTCCTTCTTCCAGCAATGGAACTTGATGCTGCCCAATTGGGTGTGGCCCGAGCAGAACACCCGCATCTCAGGGGTGATATCGCGGGATTCCAGGGCCGCCAGGGCGGTGACCAGCTTGAAGGTGGACCCCGGCGCGAATTGCCCGGCGATGGCCTTGTTGCTGAGCGGCGAGCGCGGATTGGTGGAAAGTTCCTTCCATTCCTCGGAGGTCAGGCCGCGATTGAAGGAATTGGGGTCGAAGCTGGGGGTGGACGCCATGACGATGACGTCGCCGGTATGGATGTCCATCACCACCACGGCGGCGCTTTCGTCGCCCAGGCGTTGGGCGGCGTATTCCTGCAACTTGACGTCCAGGCTGAGATTGAGATCGACGCCCGGCTCGCCTTCCTTGCGCTCCAATTCGCGGATGACGCGCCCCACCGCGTTGACCTCCACCGAACTGGTGCCGTGGCGGCCGCGCATGGCCATGTCGTAGATGCGTTCGACGCCGCCCTTGCCGATGCGAAAGCCGGGCAACTCTTCCAGCGGATCCTCGGTCAGCTCGTTCTCCGACACCGCCGAGACATAGCCCAGGATATGGGCGCCCAGGCTTTCCAGCGGGTAATAGCGGCTTTGGCCAACATCGATCAGAACGCCCGGCAGATCGGCCGAGTTGACCTCGACACGGGCGACTTCTTCCCAAGTCAGGTTCTCGCGCACGCTGATGGGCACGAAACTGCGCCGCCGACGGGCTTCCTTGTGGACGCGGGCGCGCTCCGCGTCGCCGATACTGATGAGGCGCGACAGCCCGTCCAGGGTGTAGTCCAACGACGGAGTCCGCTCGGCAACCACCATGACGCGGTAATTGTGCTGGTTGACCGCCATGGCGATGCCGTTGCGGTCCAGGATCAGCCCGCGCGGCGGCGCCAACAATCTTGTGCTGACCCGGTTGTCCTCGGCCAGCATGGCAAATTTGTCGGCCTCCATGACCTGGAGGTAGTACATGCGGGCGGCCAGGGCGCCGATCAGGGTCGCCTTGGCGCCCCCCAACACCAGGGCACGGCGTGAAAACATCTTGGAGCGGTCGTTGTCGTGATACATCAACCCCTCCCTAGACGTCCTTGAGGAAGGCCATCTGCGTGCGCGCCAGGATCCAGGTCAGGATCGGGAAGCAACACAGAGTCATCAGATATTCGAAGATCACCGGCGACGGGTCCATGGCCCGATTGAGAATCATCGACACCAGGATCCAGGCGAGGCTGATGGCGCCCGCCGTCAGCAGCCCGAAGGCCCACCATGTCACGGCGAAGGACTTGCCCAGGAAGAACTTGCGCTGCGAGGCGGCGGTTCCCTGCACCAAGAGCATGACCAGGGCATTGACCCCCAAGGGCGTGCCGCTGACGATGTCGTAGAGCAGGCCGATGACGAAGGCCAGCCAGGCCGGCAGCAAATCGGGGCGGTAGATGGCCCAGTAATAGACCCCCATCAAGGGCAGCATGGGCGAGATGCCGGAAAATTCGGGAAGATGGGTGGGGACGGCGGTCAGCAGCAGCAGCAAGAGGGTAACGCCGAAGGGAACCAGGTGGCGGACCCAGGTGTCCATCTTCACCCAGATCGAGGGCGTCACTCTTCCTTCTCCTTGCCCCGGCGGCGGCGCTCGGGCGGCGGCGGACGATCGAACGGGATGATGCCGCCCAGACCGAAATCCACCACCGAGACGAATTCCAGATGATGACGCTGGATGAAGGGCTCGACCCGTGTCACGCCATCATTGATGGAGGAAATGACTCCGATGGGAATTCCCGGCGGGAAAGCCCCGCCCGACGCGGCGGTGACGATCCGGTCGCCCACCGCCATATTGGGGCTGCCCGCCACATAGGTCATGCGGGGACGCGCCGTGTTGTCGCCCGACAGAATGGCGCGGGTGCGGGTGGATTCCACCAGGATCGGGGTACGGGCGTTGATGTCGGTGATCAGCAGCATGCGCGACGAACGCAGACCAACCTCGGCGACATGGCCGACCAGCACTTCGCCCGACATCACCGCCTGGCCCTTGCGCACGCCGTCCTTGGAACCAGCCCCCAACAGCATGGAATGGCCGAAGGCCGAGCCCATATCGCCGATCACCCGCGTGGTGACGAAAGCGGGGTCGGGCTCGGGAATGACGTTCAGATTCTCGTGCAGCACCACATTCTCGGATTCGAGGCGCCGCGCCACCGTTTGCCAATGCATCAGGCGGGTGTTTTCCTCACGCAGGCGGGCGTTCTCGGTCCGAAGATTGGTCAGTTCGTGGAAATTCTGAGTCACCTGGGCGACGGTGGCGGCCGGGCGCGCCATGGCGTCCAGCACCGGTGCCAGCGCATCGGCCACCAAGGCGCGGGTGCGCTCGATCAGAATGATGTCGGCCTTGCCGAGGATCATGAGAGCAACGGAGGCGACGATCAGCGAGAGGAAGGCGAAACGCTGGACGAGCAGCCTGAACGTAGCGAGCCGACCTGCCGCATTCGACTGCTTCACCGAGACCCTCCGTTGTGAGAGATCCGCTCAGGACGGTCGAGCGGAATCATCCCGTAGACTACTACATCTAGTGACCGGGAGCCAGAGAAGTTTCGGTTCCCGGCGGACCCAGCCCTAGAATTAGTACACCGACTCATTCAAAAGAGATATCACCTCATCTCTTCGTCATGCGCGGGCTTGTCCCGCGTATCCACGCGGCTCCGCCAACCACTGTGTTTCCGGGGGCTTTACCGCAGAACGGCGTGGATGGCCGGAACACGTCCGGCCATGACGATTGAGAAAGGCGGTGAAAACCTCTGCCTTTCTCGCAGCTAGTACATGCTGGTCAGCACGTTCTTCAGCTTGGGCATTTCTTCCAGGGCGCGGCCGGTGCCCAGCGCCACGCAGGACAGCGGATCGTCTGCGATGGAGACGGGAAGGCCGGTGGCGTGGCGCAGCACATAGTCCAGGTTGGACAGCAAGGCGCCGCCGCCGGTCAGCACGATGCCCTTGTCGACGATGTCGGCGGCCAGTTCGGGAGCGGTGTGCTCCAGGGCGACCTTGACCGCCTCGATGATGGCGCCGACCGGTTCGGCCAGGCTTTCGGCGATCTGGCGTTCGGAGATGATCAGTTCCTTGGGCACGCCGTTCATCAGGTCGCGGCCCTTGATCTCCATGGTGCGGCCTTCGCCGTCCTCGGGGGGGCAGGCGGAGCCGATTTCCTTCTTGATGCGCTCGGCCGAACCTTCACCCACCAGCAGGTTATGGTTGCGGCGGATATAGGCGATGATGGCTTCGTCCATCTTGTCGCCGCCGACGCGCACGCTGCGGGAATAGACGATGCCGCCCAGGGACAGAACGGCCACCTCGGTGGTGCCGCCGCCGATATCGACCACCATGGAACCGGTGGGCTCGGTGACCGGCAGTCCGGCGCCGATGGCGGCGGCCATGGGCTCCTCGATCAGGAAGACGCGGCGGGCTCCGGCGCTTTCGGCCGATTCCTGGATGGCGCGGCGTTCGACGGCGGTGGAGCCGGACGGCACGCAGACGATGACCAGCGGGCTGGCGAAGCTGCGGCGGTTATGGACCTTGCGGATGAAGTGCTTGATCATCTCCTCGGCCACTTCGAAATCGGCGATGACGCCGTCGCGCAGCGGGCGAATGGCCTGGATATAGCCGGGGGTGCGGCCCAGCATCATCTTGGCTTCGTCGCCGACGGCCAGGACTTTTTTCTTGCCCTTTTCCTCGGCGATGGCGACCACGGATGGCTCGTTGAGGACAATGCCTCGGCCCTTGACGTAGACCAGCGTATTGGCGGTTCCCAGATCAATCGCCATATCCGCGGACATCCAACCGGTCAGCTTCGAAAACATAATCCCTCGCTCAACATCCGATGTCGTCTTCAGTACGTCGCCGCAGGCTCGGCCATTGTGGCAACGCGGTTCAAAATGGAATCCAGGTGCCCGGTGCTATATCACGCCGACAGAGCGTCCGGTGCGCTTTTTTCCCGTTTCACCAAAAGTTTGTTCAAGGCGTTGACATAAGCCTTGGCCGAGGCGACCAGCGTATCGGTCTCGGCCCCCTGGCCGTTGACGCTTTTGCCGCATTCTTCCAGGCGCACGGTGACCTCTGCCTGGGCGTCGGTGCCTTGCGTCACCGCGCTCACCTGATAGAGCTGCAACTTGGCTTCATGGGGGAACAGCGCCTTGATGGCGTTGAAGGTGGCATCCACCGGACCGTCGCCGGTGGCGTGGACGCCCTTGGTCTCGCCGTCGATGGACAGTTCCAGGGTGGCGGACGGCGGCTGGTGCTTGGTGCCGCACAGCACTTCCAGCGACACCAGCTTGACGCGGTCGTTGCCGCGCACCACCGCGTCGTCCACCAGGGCGACGATATCTTCGTCGAACACGTCCTTCTTGCGGTCGGCCAGATCCTTGAAGCGGTTGAAGGCGTCTTCCACCGCGTTGTCGCCCAGATCGTAGCCCAGCTCCTTCAGCTTGGCCTTGAAGGCGGCGCGGCCGGAATGCTTGCCCATCACCAGTGACGAGCGATGCAGGCCCACGGATTCCGGGGTCATGATCTCGTAGGTCTGGGCGTGCTTGAGCACCCCGTCCTGATGAATGCCGGATTCATGGGCGAAGGCGTTCTTGCCGACGATGGCCTTGTTGGGCTGGACCACGAAGCCGGTGATGGTGGAGACCAGTCGCGAGGCCCGGGTGATGGCCTCGGTCTTGATGCCGGTCCTGTAGGGCATCAGATCGGGCCGGGTGCGCAGCGCCATGACGATCTCTTCCATGGCGGCGTTGCCCGCGCGTTCGCCCAGGCCGTTGATGGTGCATTCCACCTGACGGGCGCCCTTGCCCACGGCGGCCAGGGAATTGGCCACCGCCAGCCCCAGGTCGTTGTGGCAATGCACCGAGATGATGGCCTTGTCCATATTGGGCACCCGGTTGAACAGCATGGCGATCAAGGCCGCGTATTCTTCCGGGATGGCGTAGCCGACGGTGTCGGGGATGTTGATGGTGGTGGCGCCGGCGTCGATGGCGGCCTCGACGCAACGGCACAGGAAGTCGTGCTCGGTACGCGACCCATCCTCGGCCGACCATTCCACGTTGTCGGTCAGCTTGCGGGCATAGGCCACCGATTCCCTGACCTTTTCCAGAACCTTTTCCGGCTCCATCTGCAACTTGTACTTCATGTGCAGCGGGCTGGTGGACAAGAAGGTGTGGATGCGGCCCGACGCGGCGGGCCTGATGGCCTCGGCGCAGCGGTCGATATCGCCCTTGGTCGCCCGCGCCAAGCCGCAGATGGTGGACGTCTTGACCACCTTGGCCACGGCCTCCACCGCTTCGAAATCGCCATTGGAGGCGATGGGGAAGCCCGCCTCGATCACATCGACGCCCATTTCTTCAAGCGCCAGGGCAATGCGAACCTTCTCCTCCAAATTCATGGAGGCGCCGGGCGATTGCTCGCCGTCGCGAAGGGTGGTGTCGAAGATGATGACGCGGTTGGTGTCCATGGACGGGCTCTAGGGGCAGGGAAAAGACGGTGAAACAGGTCGTGAAACAGGTTTCATGGTCGATATAAGAAGTCTGTTTTGCAGCGCAAAGTCAACAGGATCATGTGTCGAATCGACCGGATGGGGGCCATATTTCGCAATTCCCTGGCAGCCAAGGATATCTGCACGACAAATGGGGCGGTTAGTAGTCATTTAGACATAAAACTACAATATGTGGTGGGGCTCACAGATAGTTCCGCAGTGGCTTGCTAGGGTATCTCCCAAGGAGAACACCCTATCCTCCGATCCTCGATCTGGTGGGGATTGAGACCCGGAGGTCCGAGACTGGAGAAGGCCATGACCACCGCTTCGGCGCTTACCGCCAACACTGCCGTCCTCAACGAGCGCGCTCGACGACGGATCAATCTGACCCTGAACGGCCCCGTGATGGAGGTTCTGGCGGAGTTGGTCCCCGACCTCGCGGTCTTCCCCCGCGACAGAAGGCTGGAAATGGCACTGAGCGATTGCGCCTTGCTGCATCGCTGTTTCAACGCGTTTCGCGGCGAGCGCAAGCGGTTCCGGACCCTGCTGGTGGACCGTCGCGACCGGCCGGTGGAAAATGACAACGCGCCGCTGGCCTGCGGGCGGACCGTCAATCAGGTGATATCCATGATCGTGCGTTCGGCGGCGAAGCGGCATTTCCGCATGCGGCTGGACCGGCGCGCGCCCTGGCCCGACGGCGTCAAGTCGCGTCCACGTCTCCAAAAGCCGGTCGAGGTGGGCTGGGGCGGCATGCTCCGCTGGATGACCGGGCGAGCCGAGGAAAGTCGGCAAGTGGCCATGCGGCCGGTGACGTCGTCCGGTGATCAGCTCTACGACGCCATTCGCAAGTATCTGCTGCACGATTGGCAGGTTCCCATCATTCCGCAATACGCCCGCATGACGCCGCCCGAGGTCTGGAGCCTCGGCGCTCGCATCCTCGATTTCCGCGACGCCGATGAACTGGCCGCCTATCTGGATCGCGGCGCCAACAGCAATTCGGTGCCCGAGCGCTGGGCCGTGGAAGCGGTGGAGACTTCGGTTCCGCCATTGGTCGAGGTAGAGCCCATGCCGCCGCCGCCCGCTCCGGTGGTTGGTGGCGCCTCGTTGCCGAGCGCGCCGCTGGTGGCCGACGGCAGGGCGCGTCTCGGCGAGGTGCTGAGCCAAGATGGCCGCACCTTGCGCATGGAGGCCTTCGTGCCGATCCTGCTGCGGCCCGAGACAAAGGCGATGCTGGGTTGGCCCAGCCAGACGGAACTTCTGCGGGCGTCTCGCGTCATGGCGGGGACCGGCGCCGGGACGGTGCGGCGCTTGGCGGTGGATTTCGGTTTGTCGGTGGATCAAATGGGCTTGATGCTGGCCTCGGCCGCCCTCGCCTTGCCGCAGCCGGTGTTCGAAAAGGTCTTCGGCCGCCACGGCGACGCCATGCTGATCCTGGCCCTCATCCAAAAGGCCCGCATGGGCGGCCTTGGCCCCGACAGCGACCCCGCCGATTTCGCCGCCTTCATGCGCGATCTGTTCAGCCGCTTCGGGCGCTGATCGGGCGAGGCGGATCGATGCGTCGCCACCGCACGAAAGCGTGAAGAACACTCGGATGGGCACAGACCGAGGCTGGCTTTTTTGGCGCGCCGAGTTACTCTCAATGATCCCAGGGCAAGATACCGAGCAAGACGGACCTGGATCAGGCGGAAGGGAGTTCATGCGCGATACACAGATCCAGGCGGCGTGGTACGGCCTTGATACCTGCGAGAAGTGCGCCATCCGCCATCTGGTCCTGTTCGCCGATCTGAAGCGCGAGGATTTCAGCGCCGTCCACTTGCCGATCGAGGATTTGTGGCTGGCGCCGGGCACCGAGCTATACGGCCAGGACCAATCGGCCGAGGCGGTGTTCACCATCCGCGAGGGGCTGGTCAAGTTGGAGCAATACCTTCCCGATGGCGGGCGCCGGATCGTCAGCCTGCTGGGCCAGGGCGATGTGGCCGGACTGGAAGCCACGCTGGCTCCCGCCCACGAACACGCCGCCGTGGCCTTGGTGCCCACCAAGGTCTGCCGCATTCCGAAGCCGGTGATCGACCGCCTGTCGCCCAAGCTGCACCGCCAGCTTATGACCAAGTGGCACGACATGGTGTTGCGATCCCACCAATGCGCGCGCGAACTGTCCACCGGCAGCGCGCGCCAGCGGGTGGCGCGGCTGATCCTGCTTCTCGGCCTTCCCGGCGCGCCGACCTGCCGCCTGTTCGGGCGCGACGACGTGGGCGCGCTGCTGGGCATCACCACCGAGACAGCGTGCCGCATGATCTCGGATTTCAAGCGCCGCAAGCTGGTCGAGGAGATCGCCCCCAACCAGTTCCGCCGCGACGTGGCGGCCCTGCAGGCCATCGCCGACGGCCAATAATCGGGGCCGACTGAGAATTGTCAGTGCGGGCGCGATGTGCCCGGGCCTAGCCTCCCTGGAACAGCCATCCTGGGAGTTTCTCGTCATGTATCTCGATCTGGATGCCTATTTGGCATTGGGTGGCCTGGCTTCGGTCCTGGCCATCACCATCGGCCTGGGTCTTTTCCTGGTCCTGAAGAAACGCTAGCGCGCTCCGCCATCCGAAAGCCCCGAAATGTCCATCATCCAAACGCCCAACGAAACGGCGGAGGCAAGGCAGTCCTCCGCCTATGCTTTTTCCCCCAAGATCCATCCGCGCGCCGTGAAGGGAAGGTTCCGTTCGCTGAAATGGGCCGCCATGGCCCTGCTTCTGGCCTATTGGCACTTGGCGCCCTTCCTGCGCTGGGACCGCGGGCCGGGTGCGCCGGATCAGGCCATCCTTCTCGATATCACCGGTCGGCGGGCCTATTTCTTCTTCATCGAGATCTGGCCCCAGGAGGTCTATTACATCACCGGCATGCTGTTCATCGCCGCCATCAGCCTGTTCGCCATGACGGCGCTGGCCGGGCGGGTGTGGTGCGGCTTCCTGTGCTGGCAGACCGTCTATACCGACCTGTTCGTCGCCGTGGAACGTCTGGTCATCGGCGATCGCAATGCGCGCCTCGCGTTTGACCGTCGGCCGTGGAGCCTGGGCAAACTGGCCCGTGTCGGTGCGGTCAACGCCGCCTGGGCACTGATCGCGGCGGCCTGCGGCGTGGGATTTACCTTGTATTTCGGAGACGCCTTCCAACAGATCCGCGACATCGTCACGGGCGATGCCAGCTTCGCCACCTACGGCACCATCAGCGTGGTGGGCGGGCTTTGCTTCCTGCTTGCCGGCTATGCGCGCGAGCAGGTGTGCATTTACATGTGCCCCTATGCCCGCTTCCAGTCGGCGATGTTCGACGAGCATTCGTTGATCATCTCCTACGAGGCGTGGCGGGGCGAACAGCGGGCAGCGGCGCCGCGCGACGGCAATTTCCAGGGGCGCGGGCATTGCGTCGATTGTTCCGCCTGCGTCCAGGCTTGTCCCACGGGAATCGATATCCGCAACGGCAACCAACTGGCCTGTATCGGCTGTGGCCTGTGCATCGACGCCTGCAACACCGTCATGGACCGATTCAAGCTGCCGCGCGGCCTGGTGTCCTACGACTCCTCGGCCAATCTGGCGGCCAGGGGGCAGGGGCTGGCCGCGCGCCTAAGGCTGATCCGGCCGCGAACACTGGTCTATGCCGCAATTCTGGTGATCGCCGCCTCGGTCATGCTGGGGCGCCTGCTGTCCCGGCCCGATGTCGACGTCAACATCTTGCATGAGCGCGCGCCCCTGTTCGTGCAGATGTCGGACGGCTCCATCCGCAACGGCTATGTCTACAAGGTGCTGAACATGAAGGCCGAGGACCGGGTGTTCACCCTGTCGCTTGCCGGAATCGACGGCGCCACCTTGGACGTGGTTGGGGGCGAGGCCCACGCGACCGCTTCTCGGTTGGAAGTGGGGCGAGACAGCGTCGGCACCTTCCGCGTCTATGTCACGGTGCCCGCTGAAAAGGTGACGGCCAAGAGCCTGCCTCTGACCTTCGTGCTGGAAGGTGGGGGCCGGACAGTGGCGAGCGAAAGCCTGTTCGCCGGTCCCGAACCCTGAGACAGGGCGATGTTAGCGAAGGGGCGGGTCGCATCGCGATCCGCCCTTTTCCCTGGTGACGGGGCGCCCACCATTTGCGCCGAACACACTTCCTCGGGACTGCTTGAGCCGATTGCCGCTGCCCTTCTGGTGGGATTGGGCTTTAACCCGCTCTACGCCAACGGGTTTGACCACCATCGTCAGGTCTGGCTCTTACAGTGGCGGATAGCCGGTTGATTTCAGGGCTGAGAAGCGCAATTTTTCTGGGGAGAGGCCGGTTTTCTTTCTGGAAAAGGGCTCCCGCCACGGCCTCATACAAAATCCAGCACCCTCTCTGGCCTTCGGGCTGGAGGGGGATTCTTATAGAAGATCAGGGAACGGGGGCTCTGAGCGGGTGTGGGAAAGCCTTCCGTGTGGCAATCAGGGGGGCGTCCCCCCTTTCTGACTTCCGATTCGAACCCTTGTACCCACATAAGCCATCCTGGTTGGTGGGGGGGCTTTATTTTAGGGCGAACGTTGGCGGAACAGCAAAGCGCAAGGCTGCTATGGCCTTGTTTCTATTGATAAATCAGCAGTGTCGAGAGATTGGCGTCCCCACGGGGAGACGATGAACCTCAAGATGTAAGCCGCATAACCATTGATTTCCGCCACTCTTGTAGTGCATTGTGTGGGGGGAATGTGTTGGGGAAGGTGGTTCTTATGTACCTGGAAAAGCGGCGTCGTCGGTGGTACGCAATCCATGAGATACCCGAGGATGTGCGGGAGATCATCGGCAAGGGCAAGCAATTCTTTCAGAGCCTGGAGACCGAGGACCGGAAGGCAGCCGAGCGCCGGGCAACGCCCCTCAAGGTCCGTTGGCTGTCCGAGATCGAGCAGGCCCGCAAGGGAAATCGGGAGCACATCGAGCAGGATGCTGCATACTGGCGCAAGGTTCTCCGGGAGACCCCAGAGGAACAGCGAGAGATCGTCCTTGATCTGATTGCCGACGAGACAACCACCCGCGTTGAACGGGCCATAGAGAGGGCCGGATACGTCGATTACCGGGAAGACGGAGCCATGGACCTTCCCGAGGTTGAGGAGGCCCAGCGGTTCCATGCCATCGCCACCGGCAAGCTGGTGCGGCTGGACGAACACCTGGACGAGTGGGTTGCAACCTTGTCGGGGGAGACCAAGACCAACGACATGAAGCGGTCCACGGTTCTCAAGTTCTCTGAGACCTTCCCTTATGTCTCGGACGTGAAACGCAAGGACATCCAACGGTGGGTCAATGCCCTGGTCCAAGGGGAAGGTAAGAGGGTTTCTACCGTTCGCCGCTCCCTGTCTGAGGTGCGGGGATACTGGTCATATCTGGTGTCCATCGAAGCAGCCCCAGAGGATGCCCTTCCCTTCGAGAAGCTGACCCTTCCCAAGGAAGGGGTCAAGGAAGCCGTCAAGAACGAGCGCCGGGCCTTTGCTCCTGAAGATGTGGTGAAACTCCTCAAGGCTGCCGAGGATGACAACGACCACCAGCTTGCCGACCTGATCCGATTGGGGATGTGGACAGGTGCCCGCCTGGAGGAGCTTTGCTCCCTGAAGCTGTCGAAGGTGGGGGAGGGGTTCTTCGAGGTGGAGGACGCCAAGACCCCCGCCGGGTGGCGCAAGGTGCCGATCCACTCCAAGCTGGTCCCCACCATGGCCCGGCTGATCGAGGCAAGCGAGAAGGCCAAGGACGAATACGTCATGGCCGGGTTGTCAGAGAACAAGTACGGGGATCGCTCCAATGCCATCGGCAAGCGGTTTGGTCGCCTGAAGAAGGAGGCCGGGTTCGGTTCTCAGTACGTCTTCCACTCCATCCGCCACACCGTCGCCACCATGTTCAAGAGCCTTCGTGTTGAGGAGGCCCTGGCTGCTGACATCCTGGGGCATGAGCATGACAAGATCACCTTTGGCCGGTATGCCTCGGATCAGGCCCGGATGGAGACCTTGGGGCCGATCATGGAGATGCTGAGTTACCCAGAGGTGTGACTTGATGGAAGTGGTTCCCAATCCCCCTTGCGCTTGGGAATGGAGAGCACCACCGGGACACTGAACTGAACCCGGCTGATTGTTTTATCGGTGGTCTTTCCCTCCGCATCTGCTCCGACCTTCAAGACTGAAGCCACAGCGACTTTGAAACCACCCGTGGCCCCAGCACTTTCTTCGGCATGGGTGGCGAGGTCGAAGTGGACAACCTGTCCAATAATGTGGCGGGGGCCTTTTTCATCATCAATAATGCATATCGTCCTATCGTCACCAGCATTGGCTGGAGGTGGTGAAATAACCGCTTGAGCGCCATCAGCACTTATTTCTTTCTTTGCTGACTCAATGCCTCGCACAATGTCAACAAGGGTCTGGCTTACAAAATCCTTTAGGCTAACAGTCATTTTCTGCCCCCTTCAATCCCACTCCTTTAATCCACAACCAAGATAAGTCCAGTCACGAAACATCGCAATCATGCCGGGCTTAAAACTGGTGGAAAAATCTCAGACCCCTGCGCTCTGTGCGGCGCGATGGCTTCCCCCTTGGCCGGGGGGTGTCCTTGTTATCGGTGGGCGTCTGGGTGTCCTCCCTGTCGCTCGCCTGGGGCAGCCCTGGTTTGACCATGCCGCACCCTCGGATGGACCTTGACACCCTGACTCCATCAGGCGTAACACTTGGCCTCAATGCACGTTGACAGCAGACGTTACGGGTGAGGCCATGACCAGCTACGTTGAGTATTACCGGGTGTCCACGGAGAAGCAGGGGCGCTCTGGCTTGGGGTTGGAGGCGCAGCAAGAGGCTGTGCGTCGGTTCCTCCGGGAAGGAGACACCACCATCAAGCCACCCTTCGTAGAGGTGGAGAGCGGGAAGAAGACAGACCAGGACCGGCCCCAGCTTGCCGCTGCACTGGACGCCTGCCGGAAGACCGGAGCCTCCCTGTTGATTGCCAAGCTGGACCGGCTGGCCCGTGACGTGGCCTTCATCGCCACCCTGATGAAGTCGGATGTTCGCTTCGTCGCCTGCGACATGCCCGAGGCTGATCCCTTCCGCCTGCACATTGAGGCTGCCATTGCCGAAGAAGAGGCCAGGAAGATCAGCCAGCGGACCAAGGCAGCCCTTGCAGCAGCCAAGGCCCGTGGGGTGAAGCTGGGTGGGTATCGCGGGTACGACCTGACCGAGGAGCAGCGGGGACGGGGCCTGGATCGGTCGGCAGAGGTGCGGGCTGCTGGGGCTGATCAGAGGGCCGCAAGCCTGCTGCCGGTCATCGCCACCATTCAGGCCGAGGGCATCACCAGCATGGGCGGCATTGCCAAGGCCCTGAACGACCGGGGCATCCCCACTGCTGCCGGTGGGCAGTGGCATCCCATGAGCGTGTCCAGGCTGTTGAAGAGGCTGGCAGCCTGACCCTGGGACAGCCATTCATGCGACCTCGCATCAGTTGCGAGATTGGATAAGTCGTTGAAGTCAAACGATCTTTGTCGTTGACCGGGAATCCATGGGGACTCATACAGGCGGGGACATCAACCAGGGGAACCCCAGACATGACCACCCAGACCACTGCTGCCGCCACCATCGCCACCCTGATCAGTGAGGCCGGGAATGACCTCCGGGGAGGCATCATGGACACCACCGACCTTCTGACCTGGGCGGGACGTGCCCTGACTGCTGGTCTGTCGTTCATGTCCCCCGAGGATCAACAGGCCTTCGCTGTCCTGTTGGAGAGCGGGGAGGTTCCATCCTTCGCCTGATCCCAAGGGGGTCAATCGGACTGAAGCCCCTGCCTTCCATGGTGGGGGCTTTTGCGTTTCAGGACTCGCTGGAGTCGATTGCAGCCCCGTGGGCTACTGACCCACCAGACAAACCCCTTCGAGTCTCCAGCACCCCTTAAATCGACTCCCAGGCACATGGGCAATTTGGTTGCACCAGTACATGAAGCAGGGTGGTTCCTGTCCGTCTGTGGCGGGGTGGTGTGGGTTTTACGACCGCCTGCACCACCCCCAAGGAACCACAACCTTAGTACGTCATTGCCCCGCCTTTATCTGCAACCCTGAATTACGTTGCACCAGTAAGATAGGGCGAATGATGAAACACCAATGTGTATCTCATGATGATCACATTGGTTCACCTCATGCTTCCCTGATGTTGTCCTTTGGTTGCTTGGAAGATTCCACCTCAGTGTGACCAGGGTGTCAGTGAGGTGGTGGTACTCCGTACCTCCCCACCCAACAACCAACCATGTTGAACCGATGACATGACCTCTGCTGGACAGGGTGAACCCCTGTGGCTCCAGAGGATGACCATCGTTCTTCCCCTGCCTTCGTCTGTCACCACCTGTCTCTCTACCTAGTAGGAGGCTGGTGGTATTTCACCATTTGAATAGGAACCACACCCATGTCCCACATCACCCCTGAACCGACCACCATCATTGACGACCGGAAGAAGCGTGTCGTCCTTGTCCCCCTCTCGCTGAACCGTGGCTTCGCCAAGGTGGACGAGGAAGACTACCTCGCCATCCGGGAGAAAGGCTTCACTGGTGGCTGGTATCTGAACCTCCAGAAGACCGCTGGTTACGTCATGGTCAATGACAAGGCTGCCGGTAACAACAACAAGAAGGTGGCTCGGCTGATCATGAACCCTCCGCCTGGGTACGTCGTTCGTTACCACAACAACGACCGGAAAGACCTTCGTCGATGCAACCTTGTCCTTCAGACCCGCAAGGCCCTGAAGGCTGAGAACCAGGGGAAGGCCCATGGCTGACGGTGTCCATGTCTCCGTCCCTGTTCAGGTCAAGGGGCAGTGGAACAGGAAGGCCAAGATCAACCAGGAAGACCTGGATGATCTGCTGTGGGGTGGCTGTGTCAATCAATGGTTCCTGGGTCATCGGGGGGATAACGTCCTGGCTCATACCCCACATGATCGGGTTGTCCCTGTTGCTTCCCTGATCATGAAGCCCCCGAGGGGGTATCAGGTTGCCTTCAAGGATGGTGACCCCTTCAACCTGACAAGGGCCAACCTCACCCTGGTTCCCAGCAAGACCAGTGACATTCCGAGAGGTTGACCCTCCATGGTCCAAGCCATTGGCGTTTGTCACCTGCCCATTGCCAATGACGCTGAGACCATCCTTGTTGATGCCTCCACCTTTCCCACCCTGTCCCAGGCCCGTTGGTATCGGGACAGGTCGGGGAATGGCAGGCCGTACACCATCCTCCCCAAGGAGGACCGGGCTGCCCATGGTGGGGCTTGGTGTCTCTACCTGTGCCGTCTGCTGACCAGGGCACAGCCCAAGGTCCACATGGTCCAGCACATCAACGGCAATGTCCTCGACTGCCGTCTTTCCAACCTTCGCCTTCTGTCTGCTAATGGCCCTGAGAGGCGGTTGGCCGGATACCCCATGAACCCCAAGCGTCCATCCTTGCTGCCCAGCATGGACCTCCTGGCGCTTCCCTGACCCTTGAGGGTGCCGCCCCCAACAGCCCGTCACGTTACTGGTTCATCAGCCAGATTTCTAAGGCCTCGCGGATGAGATCCATCACGAGACGGGCAGCCCGATCCATGCGTTTGGTGACCATATCTGGTCCTCCAATGGGATGGCAGGTTTAAGCCTGCCAGCTCCACTGCGTATCCATCACGCAGCACCACTGAAGTGGCCTCCTGAGAAGGATGGTCGGTGCTGGAGGCGGCACTCGCATTCGACCACTTAGCCCACCCGCTTACAACCCACCCCCACACACGGAACCATACCCATGCCTGAACTCACCATCACTGATGGGGCGTCTTCGTTCGTCCCTGAACAGTCCCCCCAGTCCTTCCAGATCAACCCTGCTCCTGCCCCGTCCACCACGGGGACCATCACCCAGGCCCGCACTTCCTCCGGTTCGCCGGTCATGGGTGGCGGCTTGAATGCCAACTCCGTCATCAACATCGGTGGCGTTGAGACCAGCATCAAAGCCGCCATGGCTGCCGGTTACGTCCAGCAGAACCCGGATGGTACCTTCGCCGTGGTGTCGCAGGAGGCCAGAACCCAGGCCCAGCAGCAGCGACAGCAGGCCCGTGCCCAGGCTGAAGCTGAAGCCTTGGGGATGGATGGGTAGGAGGAAGGTCTTGACCAATCCTCTGAAGCCACCATCACCACCTTCGCCAACCATGTCAGCCCCAGCACCTCCATTGGTGCCGTCATGGACATCGCCAACGGCCAGCCGATCCGGGACAGTCACATCACCCAGGCCGCTTCCCAGATGGGCAAGGAGCCTGCCCAGGTCCGCGCCATGGTGGATCAGGTCAAGGGTGCCTTCGAGACCCAGGCCCGTTCCGTGGTGGACCGTGCCGGTCTCCATGCGGATGACGTGTTCGCTTGGGCATCCCAGGATCAGAAGGGCCGCGACCTGATGAAGCAGGCCATCCATGATCAGGCCATCAAGCGGACCACTTCGGGTTACCAGAAGGTGGCCCAGGCGTACCTGGAGAACCTGGACACCATCAACCCGGATGCCCTGCTGAATGCCCAGCTTGGCGAGGGGCTGAAAGTGAAGCGGTCCAGCAATGGCAAGATCGTCCTGGAGACCCCCAAGGGTGAACTGGAATACCGCTCTGCCATCAAGGCTGGCCTGATCAAGATCAGCAAGGCCCGACGCTGATGGCTGAATACGTCACCAACGGCAACTTGCGGACCAGGGTCGATGACATCGACGAACCCATTGAAGGCTTCAAGAAGAAGACCTGGGTTCCCCCTGCTGAGTGGGGGCCGTTCAAGATCATGAGTGAAGGCATGATCCGCCCTCGCGCCCCCCGTCCCACTGGAGATTTACGCTTTCTCTCAGGGGTGGGTGGTGGTGGGGAGGGTCTTAACCTCCTGTCTGTCCCTTACGAACGCCTCTACTTCGAGAAGGTGGACACCTGGGTGTCTCGCCTGATCCGCCCGGTTCATGGTTACGACACCGTGCCCCGGCAACCCGACTTCAACGACGACGACCTTTGTCCCGTCCCTGTCTCCCCTTACTGAGGATCACCCCCATGAATGCTTCCGTTGAGACCGTCACCATCACTTGCCCCGGTGGCGGCACCATCACCCTGACCAAGCACCAGGATCAGGATGTGTCTTTCGTCGATGCCGGTGGCACCCGCCAGGGCAACGCCACCGAGGCCATGATCAAGCTGTTCGCCACCATCAAGGCGAATGGTTCTGGTACTGCCCCGGTCATTGGTCGCGTGGATCACTGATCCCAGGCACATGACCAGGGCAAGCCCCATGCTGACCCGTGACCCAACCCGATGCCCCTTGCGAGGGGACGGCAAGGATAATCGCGGGAAGGCATGGGGCAACCCCAGGATCGGCCCCTGGCCTTCGGGTCAAGCGTGTGGGGGAGCCGTGTGGGGGATCGCAAAAAGCAAGGCTGCTACTGCCTTGTTTTCATTGAGAAATTAGCGATGTTGAGAGATTGGCGTCCCCACGGGGATTCGAACCCCGGTTTACGCCGTGAGAGGGCGTCGTCCTAGGCCTCTAGACGATGGGGACGTCGAGGCGCGAGGTGGGCTTTATGTCGGAAAGGCCTTGGGCTTGCAAGCACTTTTTTCCGCCAAACGCAGGCGGATCGGGCGGATGCGTCCGGTGTCGCGGTTCAGGCGATGGGCCAGAAGCTGTACTGTCTGGGGGCGGCCCTGGGGTGTTGCGGCGACGCCTGCGATCAGCCAGGCCATGTCCGGCTCCCAGGCCTGGGCGAGGTCGGTGGCCGACGGCGTCGCGCTGCCGTCGGGGTGGGAGTGCCAATGGCCGACCACCCGTTCCCTGGTCCCGCGCAAGGCGCGCTCCGTCTCGAAGCGGATGCGCGGGTCCAGCTCGAAGCGGTCGGGGGCGGTGTGGCGCAGCAGGTTGGGAGCGGGGACGAGGCGGGTGACGCGGATGGGGCGCTTGCCGGTTCCCACCAATAGGCCGCAACATTCGGCGGGGAAGGCCGCCTCGGCGGCGGCGGCGATGACGGCCAATTGCTCCGCCGTCATCACCAGCATGTCAGCGGACCGCTGGTTCGGGGGTCAGCATGAAGCTGCCCACCATGCGGCCCGAGGCCGGGTCGATGACCAGGATGCGTTCGGGGCCCTGGCCGGACAGGCGAATCACCACCCGCTCGCCTGCGGCGATCATCTGCTCGATGCGGCTGCCTTGCGGTACCGGCAGGCTGACGGCGCCGAAATCGGCGGTCGTGCTGGTGGCGGCCGGGGCGGCGGCCATTCCCTTGTTCTGGGCCTTCTTGACGAAGAGTCCATAGGCCATCAGGCCGAGACCGGCCACAAGAAGCAGGCCCAAGAACACCACCAATCCCTTGATTGCTTTCATGCCGTGCGCTTCAATCCGTGTTCGCCGCCCGGATGGGGACCGGCCATGATGGGGTTGTGAACTGCGTGATGAGCCAACGTCTCGATCCGAACCCGGTAGAGCCCGACGAAGCCGGTGCCCGGCTGGACAAATGGCTGGCCGCGCATCTTCCCGAGCTTTCGCGCACCCGCATCAAGTCGCTGATCGAGGAGGGGCAGGTCAGCTCGGCGGGCGTCACCATAGCCGACCCCTCGCATAGGGTCAAATCCGGCCAGTCCTATACCGTGGGCGTGCCGCCCGACCGTCCCGCCGAGCCCGAGGCCCAGGCCATCGCCCTGGACGTGGTCTATGAGGACGAGGACTTGATCGTCATCAACAAGCCCGCCGGCATGGTGGTGCATCCCGCGCCGGGTAATCTGGACGAGACCCTGGTCAACGCCTTGCTGGCCCATTGCGGCGAATCCCTGGCCGGGATCGGCGGCGTCAAGCGTCCCGGCATCGTCCATCGGCTCGACAAGGACACCAGCGGGTTGATGGTGGCGGCCAAGACCGACATCGCCCACCGCTCGCTGTCGGCCCAGTTCGCCGCCCATAGCCTGGAGCGGGCCTATCAAGCCCTGGTCTGGGGCCTGCCCAATCCCAGCAAGGGCGAGATCGAGGGCAATATCGGCCGCAATCCCCGCGACCGCAAGAAGATGGCCGTGGTCAAGGGCGGCGGCAAGACGGCGCTGACCCGCTACGAGGTGCTCAAGACCTTCGGCGGCGGTGCCGTCAGTCTGGTGGAATGCCGCCTTGCCACCGGGCGCACCCACCAGATCCGCGTCCACATGACCAGCAAGGGGCATCCCCTGGTGGGCGACCCGGTCTATGGCCGGGGGCGGGCGGGCAAGATCGCCGGACTTTCACTCGAGGCGCGACAGGCCTTGGCTGGTTTTTCGCGCCAGGCGCTACATGCCTACCTACTTGGTTTTTCGCACCCGACCAAAGGAGGTATGGTTCGGTTCGAAAGCAGTATGGCACCTGATATCAATGCCCTGATCTCTACTTTAGAGGAAATGTAAGATTGTATATACTTGAGCTGTGGGCTGTGACATTCTGACTTCCATGGAGCGACGTCGCCGGTCTGGTGTCTTTTGGCGCCCGCACGGGAAACAAGGGAACACCCTTCGCGTCGTAAGAGGAGAAAGACAATGTCGGCTATTGCTTCCAGTCTGTCGCTCGCGCCCGAAGGCAACCTTTCGCGTTATCTGCAAGACATCCGCAAGTTTCCCATGTTGCTGCCAGAGGAGGAATACCAACTGGCCAAGCGGTTCCGTGAGCACGGTGACATCGCTTCGGCCGACAGGTTGGTGACCAGCCATCTGCGTCTGGTGGCCAAGATCGCCATGGGCTATCGCGGCTATGGCCTGCCGCTGGGCGAACTGATCTCGGAAGGCAATGTGGGCATGATGCAGGCGGTCCGCCGCTTCGATCCGGAGCGCGGCTTTCGCCTTGCCACCTATGCCATGTGGTGGATTCGCGCCGCCATCCAGGAATACATCCTGCATTCCTGGTCGCTGGTGAAGATGGGCACCACCGCCGCCCAGAAGAAGCTGTTCTTCAACCTGCGCAAGCTCAAGGGGCAGATGCAGGCCATCGAGGAAGGCGACATGTCCGCCGAGAATGTGGCCAAGATCGCCCATAATCTGGCCGTCACCCCGGAAGAGGTGATCAGCATGAACCGCCGACTATCCAGCCCCGATCACTCACTGAACGCTCCGGTCCGCATGGATGGCGAGGGCGAGTGGCAGGACTGGCTGGTCGACGACCACGAGGACCAGGAGTCCGAATTGGGTGAGCGCGAGGAACTGGGCCAGCGGCGTCAGATGCTGACCTCGGCCCTCGCCGGGCTCAACGACCGCGAACGGGCTATCCTGACCAAGCGCCGCCTGTCGGAAAGCCCCGCCACCCTGGAAGACCTGTCGCAGCATTACGGCATCTCGCGCGAGCGGGTGCGCCAGATCGAGGTGCGCGCCTTCGAGAAGCTGCAAAAGTCGGTCAAGGGCGCCGCCGCCGCCATGGAGGCGGGAACGCTGCGCTAGACCGTGTCGTCGGTGCGGGCGGGACGCCCGCGCTCCAAGAGGTTGCGCCACTTTGGAGCGCGGGCGTCCCGCCCGCGTTCCGCCACGCCATTTCCCATCAGGTCTTCTTGGCGACCTCGTCGCCCCATTCGTCGATCAGCTTCTTCTGGGCCGCCTTCAGGTTGTTGACCCGGCGCTGGCTGCTGGACGCCAGATAGCTGGCGACCATGGGCGGCATGGCGGCGTAAAGGCCCCAGCCCAGGGCGGCGCAGCCATATGCGGTCATCAGCATCAGGGGATCGGTCACCATGCGCAGCGCCTCGTCCAGGGTATGGACGCCAAACCACAGGCCGAACAGATAGGGGAACAGGCCGGAGAAATTGAGGCCGCCGACGCAAAGGAAAGCGTATTTGTTCGGCCCCTTCTCGGTGGCCCAGGATCCCAGGGTCGGCAACATGGTGAAGAAGATCAACACCGCCGACGGCAACGAGAACGGCACCAGGGCGGCCAGGATGGCCAGCACGACGCCCTTGTTGACGCCGAGTCCGCCTTTGCCGCCCTTCTTGGCCGCCGCTGCCGCCTTGGCCTGCGCTACCGCCGATACCTGCTTCTTCGCCATGGCGGAATCATGGCATCTCGTCGCCGGATTGGCAATGCACCAGGGCGTATGGCGCTATGACCGGCGCATCACGCGACGCTCCAGCGCGGTTGCCTGCCGGAAAAGAAGTCATCCAGATTGGCGATGGCATCGAATCCCATCTGGTCGCGGGTCTCCACCGTGGAGGTTCCGATATGGGGCAGCAGGGTGGCGTTGGGAAGCTCCAGATAGCGGCGGTCGAAATCGGGCTCGCCGGTGAAGACATCAAGACCGGCGGCGGCAAGCCGTCCCTGGCGCAACGCCTCGATCAGGTCGTCGTCCACCACCTGATCGCCGCGGGCGGTATTGATCAGGATGGCGCCGTCGGGCAGCCAGGACAAGCTTCGGCGGTTGATCTGGCCCATGGTCTCGGGGGTGCTGGGCGTGTGCAGCGAGACGATCCGGCTGGCGCGGAACAGTGCTTCCAGGGTGGGGTGGAAGACGGCGCCGTCTTCCAGATCGGGGGACAGGCGGTTGCGCTGGTGATAGGCGATGGTCATGCCGAAGCCCTTGGCCCGTTTGGCCACCGCGCGGCCGATGCGGCCCATGCCGACGAGGCCGAGAACCTTGCCCCCCGGATCGGTGCCCAACTTGTCCCAGGCGTTCCAGGCGCCCCAGCCGCCGGATCGCAGGATGGCCTGATGCTCATGCGCCCGCCGACAGGCGGACAGCAGCAGCAGCATGGCCAGATCGGCGGTGGCCTCGGTGGTGGCGTCGGGGGTATAGGCCAGCGTGATGCCGCGTTGGCGGGCGGCGGCCAGATCCAGGTGGTTGGTGCCCACCGAATAGGTGACGATGATCCGAAGTCCGGCGGGCAGGCGGCCGATCAGGGCCGCGTCCATGCGGTCGGTCAGGCAGACCAGCAAGGCGTCGGCCCGGTGCCGCTCCACCCGCTCGATGATCTGGTCGGGGGTCAGAACGGAATCCTCCGGGTTGGACAGAACCTCGAACAGCGAAGCGGCCCGGGCTTCCACCGATGGCGGCAGGCGGCGGGTGATGACGAGGCGCGGTTTGGCGGTCATGGCGGCGATCCTTCCGGCGGAACGGGCGATGCGTCACCCTAGCGCAAACCAAAGCCCGTCAGAAGGATGACACCGGCAAAAAGGACGTGTAATTTGACGCCGCCCGTTGCGCCGCGCAGAGGCGAGGCCGGTCTCAAATCGTTCAAACCCGTTAAGGTGACGCGTGTTCCTCCTCATCGACAACTACGACAGCTTTACCTACAACCTCTGGCACTATCTGGGGGAACTGGGGGCCGAGGTGGAGGTGCGGCGCAACGATGCGCTGAGCGTCGATCAGGTCATGGCCATGCAGCCCCAGGGCATCGTCATCTCGCCCGGTCCTTGCGATCCCGACCGCGCGGGCATTTGTCTCGAGCTGATCGCCCGCGCGGCCGGGACCATTCCGCTGTTCGGCGTCTGCCTGGGCCATCAGGCCATCGGTCAGGCCTTCGGCGGCAAGGTGGTGCGTGCCCCCAAGCCCATGCACGGCAAGGTGGACGATATCCTCCACGATGGAACCGGCGTCTTCGCCGGACTGCCCAGCCCGTTCCGCGCCACCCGCTATCATTCGCTGGTGCTGGAGCGCGACGGCTTCCCCGATTGCCTGCATCCCTCCGCCTGGACCGCCGACGGTCTGGTCATGGGCCTCGCCCACAAGACGCTTCCCATCTGGGGCGTTCAGTTCCATCCCGAAAGCATCGAGACCGAGCACGGCCATCATATGCTGCGCAACTTCCTCGACTTCACCAAAACCCGTACCGGACACGCCGCCTGATGCCCCCTTCCGCTGCTATTCCCGCTCCCGCGCCCGTCACCCTGGCCCTGATGAAGGAAGTGCTGGGTCGTCTCGCCGTCGGCGCCACCCTGTCGGAGGCCCAGGCGGAAGAGGTGTTCGACGTCATCATGTCGGGCGACGCCACCCCCGCCCAGATCGGCGGCCTTCTGATGGCGCTCCGCGTGCGCGGCGAGACGGTGGAAGAGATCACCGGCGCGGCACGCATCATGCGGGCCAAGGCCCTGAAGATGGACGCCCCCGATGGCGCCATCGACATCGTGGGGACCGGCGGCGACGAGGCGGGAACCTATAATATCTCTACCGCCGCCACCTTCGTGGTGGCCGCCTGCGGCGTGCCGGTGGCCAAGCACGGCAACCGGGCGGTGTCCTCGAAATCGGGGGCCTCGGACGTGCTGACGGCGCTGGGCGTCAACATCAATGCCGATTTCGCCCTGGTGTCCGAGACGCTGTACACCAACAATGCCGGTTTCCTGATGGCGCCACGCCACCATAACGCCATGCGCCATGTGGGCGGTCCGCGCGGCGAATTGGGGACGCGCACCATCTTCAACCTGCTGGGGCCGCTGTCCAATCCCGCCGGGGTGAAGCGTCAGGTGGTCGGCGTCTTCGCCGTCCAATGGGTGGAGCCGCTGGCCAAGGTGCTGGGCCATCTGGGCACCGAGCGCGCCTGGGTGGTGCACGGCTCCGACGGGCTTGACGAATTGACCACCACCGGGCCATCCAAGGTGGCTGAGTTGAACAACGGCGAGGTCAAGGTCTTCGTGGTCAATCCCGAGGATGCCGGGCTGAAGCGGGCGACGCCCGACCAGTTGAAGGGGGGTGATGCCAACGCCAACGCCGCCGCGCTGATGGCGGTGCTGGCGGGCGAGAAGGGGGCCTATCGCGATATCGTGGTGCTGAACGCCGCCGCCGCCCTGGTGGTGGCCGACAAGGCGGCCGACATCGCGGCGGGCGCCCGGCTGGCGGAACAGGCCATCGATTCCGCCGCCGCCGCCCAGGTTCTGGCGCGCATGGTCGCCATCACCAATCGGAGCCTCGAGTCATGAGCACCGTTCTCGACAAGATCTGTGACGAAAAGCGCAAGCAGGTGGCCGAGCAGAAGGGCCGCCGCAACATCAAGGAACTGCTGGACCGCGCCAAGGATCAGGCGCCGCCGCGCGGCTTCGCCCTGTCCATGGAACGCCAGGTCGCCAAGCTGGGCTATGGCATCATCGCCGAGATCAAGAAGGCCTCGCCCTCGGCGGGCGTGATTCGCGCCGACTTCAAGCCCGACCTGCTGGCCCGCGCCTATCAGCGCGGCGGGGCGGCCTGCCTGTCGGTACTGACCGACCATAAGTTCTTCCAGGGCTCGGAAGCCGATCTGGGCGCCGCCCGTTCCGCCTGCGACATTCCGGTGCTGCGCAAGGATTTCATGGTCGATCCTTATCAGATCGTGGAATCCCGGGCGCTGGGCGCCGATTGCGTTCTGCTGATCGTCGCCGCCTTGACCGATGCCGAATTGTCGCAGATGGAAGACATCGCGCTCGGCTACAACATGGACGTGATTCTGGAAGTCCATGACGAGGCCGAGATGGAGCGGGCCTTGAAGCTGAAGTCGCCGCTGATCGGCATCAACAACCGCGACCTCAAGATCATGAAGACCGACCTCGCCACCACCGAGCGGCTGCTGCCCATGGTGCCCAAGGGCAAGGTGGTGATTTCGGAAAGCGGCCTGGAAGGCCCCGGCGATCTCAAGCGCATGGCGGCGGCCGGGGTGTGGCGTTTCCTGATCGGCGAGGCATTGATGCGCCGCGCCGATGTGGAGCAGGCGCTGAAGGTGCTGCTGGCCGGCGCCAATGTCTGACGATCTCACCCATTTCGACGGCGACGGCAATGCGGTGATGGTCGATGTCTCGGCCAAGGCCGAGACCGAGCGGGTGGCGGTGGCGCGGGGCTCCGTTGTCATGAAGCCGGAAACCGCCGCCCTGATCGCCAAGCGCGGCATGAAGAAGGGCGATGTCCTGTCGGTGGCGCAACTGGCGGGAATCATGGGCGCCAAGCGCACGCCCGACCTGATCCCCCTGTGCCATCCGCTGGCGCTTTCCTCGGTTTCGGTGGAGCTCTCCCTTGATGAGGCGGCCTCCGCCGTCCATATCGAGGCGGTGTGCAAGCTGGTGGGCCGCACCGGCGTCGAGATGGAAGCCTTGACCGCCGTCACGGTCGCCGCGCTCACCGTGTACGATATGTGCAAGGCGGTGGACAAGGGCATGCGGATCGAAAATATCCGCTTGGTCCGCAAATCCGGCGGCAAGTCGGGATTGTACGAGGCGGGCTGACATTCAATCGCTTCCGTCATCCCCGCGGAAGCGGGGATCCATGGCGGGTGCGAAGGCCCGTCCTTTCATGGTGCGTTCCATCGGGGAGATGGATTCCCGCTTTCGCGGGAATGACGGCTGTAGTTGGCGAGGCGGAATAATGATTTCAGTGGACGAAGCGCGGGCGACGGTGCTGGCGGGGGTCAAGCCGGTGGCGGCCGAGACGGTCGGGCTGGCCCAGGCGGCCGGTCGGGTGCTGGCGCAGCCCCTGGCGGCGCGGGTGTCGCATCCGCCGGTTCCGGTCTCATCCATGGACGGCTATGCCCTGCGTGCCGCCGACCTCGCCGCGCCGCCCACCCGCCTGTCGGTGATCGGCGAATCCGCCGCGGGCTCCCCCTTCGACGGAGTGGTGGGGCAGGGACAAACGGCCCGCATCTTCACCGGAGCGGCCTTGCCCGCCGGGGCGGATGCGGTGGTGATGCAGGAAGACTGCGAGCGCGACGGCCAATCCGTGACCATCAAGACCCAGGTTCCGGCGGGAAAATTCATCCGCCCGGTGGGCCTCGACTTCAAGACCGGCGATGTGCTGTTGGAGGCGGGCGCCGTGCTCGACGGCCGCGCCATCGGCCTGGCGGCGGCCATGAACATTCCCTGGGTGTCGGTGCGCCGACGCCCCCGCATCGCCATCCTGTCGACCGGCGACGAGATCGCCATGCCGGGCGAGCCATTGGGGCCCAGCCAGATTCTGGGCTCCAACGGGCCGGGACTGGCGGCCTTCGTGGGCATGGAGGGGGCCGAGGCGGTTCATCTCGGCATCGCCCGCGACAGCCGGGAATCGCTGGATTCCATGATCGCGGCGGCGGCGGGCTGCGACCTGCTGGTCACCACCGGCGGCGCCTCTGTGGGCGATTACGATCTGGTCAAGGACGCCCTGGCGGCGGCGGGTCTGGCGTTGAACTTCTACACCGTGGCCATGCGGCCGGGAAAGCCGCTGATGTTCGGCGATCTCAAGGGCGTGCCGGTCCTCGGCCTGCCGGGCAATCCGGTCTCGGTGATGGTCTGCGCCGTTCTGCTGGTGCGGCCCATGATCCGGACCATGCTGGGCCTGCCCAGCCACACGGAAACCGTGGCGGTCCGGCTGGGCCGCGACTTGCCCGCCAATGATATTCGCCAGGATTATCTGCGCTCATCGCTGGCAAGCGCCGATGACGGTGCCCAGGTGGCGATTCCGTTCGAGAAGCAGGACAGCGCCGTGTTGTCCGGCATGGTCCGCGCCGCCTGTCTGGTGATCCGACCGCCCTTCGCCCCGGCGGCCAAGGCAGGCGACATGGCGCGGGCTATTCCGCTGTAAGAGTTCCCAGAATCCAGGGAATATAGGCGCGATCGGCGCTTTCGATATGGCCGCTCAGCCAGTCCGACAGATCCTCGGCGATGCTCTTGTGCAGATCGGGATGCCCGGTTTCCGCCCATTGGGCGCGCAATCGTCTGACCTTCTCCCGGAAATACTGATGTAGCGCCTTGTGTTCGGCAAGATCCGGGTAGCCGCTGTCGAACATCAACGATTCTTCAAGGGCGAAGTGCTCTATCACATAGCGCTCGAGAATCTTGATCTGGGTATCGACCAGGTCCGCGTCGCAATAGCCAGCCGACAATACCCCAATGACATCGGCCAAAGCACTGTGAGCCCGGTCGATGTCCGGGTGTCCGATGGCATGGGGGGCGCGGCGGGGAGCCGACATTATTGTTGCACCTCAGTCATATTCAAGAATGAAGTATAAACGGCCAGCATTGGGGCGCAATTGGTAAGATTACCAACCCATGCCTAAAGACATAGCGATCCTATTCCGCTGCTTGCGGGCGGGCGAGACCGGCGCCCGGCCAATAGACGGTGCGCGCGGCGGTGTATTGCGGCGGATAGGCGAGGTCGGCGCCCAGGCTCTGCGCCGCATGCCACACCCAGCGCGGATTGTCGAGGAAGCCGCGTCCGATGGCGATCAGGTCGGCGGCGCCCTCGGCCAGGGCGGCTTCCGCCTGCTGCGGGGTGGCGATCAGTCCGACGGCGCGGGTGGCGATTCCCGCCTCGTCACGGATGCGCTTGGCCAGATGAATCTGATAGCCGGGCCCGACGGGGATATCGGCCTTGGGCACCACGCCGCCCGACGAGACGCAGACATAGTCGATTCCCGCCGCCTTGAAGGCTTTGGCATAGATCACCGATTCCTCGACACTCCAGCCGCCGTCGACCCAGTCGGTGGCGCTGATGCGCAGGCCCAGCGGCTTATGGGCGGGCCAGACGGCGCGTACCGCTTCGATGATCTCCAGCGGGAAGCGCATGCGGTTGTCCAAAGACCCGCCATAGGAATCGGTGCGACGGTTGGACAGCGGCGACAGGAACTGGTGCAGCAGATAGCCGTGGGCGGAATGCAACTCGATCACATCGAAGCCGATCCGGATCGCCCGCCGGGCGGCCTCCACGAAGGCTTGCTTCAGGCGGGCCAGATCGTCGAGGCTCGCCGCCTTTGGGGCGGGCCAGCCGGTGTCGAACGGAATGTCGGAGGCCGACAGGGTCTGCCAGCCGTCGGGGGCGGGGCCGCCGCCCTTCCAGGGATAATCGGCGCCGCCCTTGCGTCCGGCATGGCCCAGTTGGATGCCGATGGCGCTGGTGCCGAAGCTCTTGAGGGCTGTGACAAGCTTGGTCAGCCCGGCCTCGGTGGCGTCGTCGTAAAGGCCGACGCAATGGGGCGAGATGCGGCCTTCCGGCGCGACGCCGGTGGCCTCAATGACGATCATGCCCGGCCCCGAGGCCGCCATGGCGCCGTAATGCTGCAAATGCCAGTCCTGGACCACGCCGTCGACGGCGCTGTACTGGCACATGGGGGCGACGGCGACGCGATTGGCGAGGGTCAGGTCGCGAAGCGAGAGCGGCTGGAACAGGCGCGGTTGAGTCATAGGGGCCTCTGCAATGTGGGGGAGACGTGAAGTTGGATCAGGCTGTCGGCGGCTTGGGCCACGGCGGCGGAGGGGCCGTCGGGCCCCATGGTGTTGCCCGCCGAATAGGCGCCTTCCAGCAAAAGCATCAACTGGTCGGTCAGGATCTTGGGCTGGGTTACGCCCAGCGCCTCGACCATGGCGCCCAGGCGGCGGCGCAATTCTTCCATATGCCGGGCGATCACCACCCGTCCCGGATGGGCGTGGTCGGGGAATTCCACCGAGGTATTGACGAAGGGGCAGCCGCGATAGTCGGGGCCGGAGGTCCGCCTGCCCACGGCGGCGAACAGGGCCTGCAACTGACGGCGCGGATCATCGGGATGGCGGGCGACGACGCCGTCCCACCAGTCCCAATAGATGCGGTCGCGCATTTCCAGGAAGGCGGCGATCAAATCGTCCTTGGAGGGGAAGGCGCGGTACAGGCTCATCTTGGCGACGCCCGCCTTCTCGATCACCGTGTCGATGCCGATGGCGCGGATGCCTTCGTGATAGAAAAGCTCGTTGGCGGCGGCCAGGATGCGGTCGCGGGCGGATGCTTTATCGGAATGGGCGGGAAGGTTGTTCATAGGGCGACCTTGGGACGCCACTCACCGCCGTCCTTCCCGCGAAAGCGGGAATCCATGCTGGGGCAGATCGGCTCTTTGGCCTTAGGCATAAAGTGGTCCATCCATGGATCCCCGCCTTCGCGGGGATGACGCTATTGGGAAGGCAATTCACATTGACAATGATACAGACCTGTCTGTACAAATGCAATGAGACAGATTGGTCTCGTCCCGCGTTAGCCAAGCGAAGCGCCCGGCGATTGAGGGCAATGAGGCGAGTCGCGTCAGCGGCTCGCCGGTATTACTCTTGAAGGAGGGCGCCATGCCCGCAGCACCGCTTCCCAACAGGCTTCATTACGGCTGGATCGTGGCGGCGCTGACCTTCGTCACCTTGCTGGTGGCGGCGGGCATCCGTTCGGCGCCCGGCGTCATGATGGTGCCGCTGGAAGCCGAGTTCGGCTGGAGCCGCGCCACCATTTCCGTTTCCGTCTCGGTGAATCTGATCCTGTATGGCCTGATGGCGCCTTTCGCGGCCGCCGTGATGGACCGCATCGGGGTTCGCCGCACCATGGCGCTGGCCCTGGCGGTGCTGGCGGTGGGCGTTCTCGCCACCACCGCCATGAGCCGCCCCTGGCACATGACCCTGTTGTGGGGAATCGTGGTGGGCGGCGGTTCCGGCACCATCGCCCTGGTGCTGGGCGCCACGGTGGTCAGCCGCTGGTTCGACGCCTATCGCGGCACGGTCATGGGCGTGCTGTCGGCGGCCACCGCCACCGGCCAGCTCATCTTCCTGCCCCAGATGGCGTGGCTGGTGGAGCATTGGGGCTGGCGCGAGGCGGTGATGCTGATCGCCGCCGCCGCCGCCGTGCTTGCCCCGGTGATCTGGCTGTTCATGCGCGACCGTCCGGTGGATGTGGGGCTGTGGCCGGTGGGCGCCACCGAGGCGCCGCCCCATGCGGTCCGGGCGGGCAATCCGGCGGTGGCCGCCATCGTGGCGCTGAAGGACGGTATGCGGTCGCGGGACTTTTGGCTGCTGGCGGGAACATTCTTCGTCTGCGGTCTGTCCACCAACGGGCTGATCGGCACCCATCTGATTCCCGCCTGTTTCGATCACGGCATCCCCGAGGTCAAGGCCGCCGGCCTGCTGGCCGCCATGGGCCTGTTCGACATGGTGGGAACTACCCTGTCGGGCTGGCTGTCGGATCGCTGGGATTCGCGCAAGCTGCTGTTCTGGTATTACGGGCTGCGCGGATTGTCGCTGATCTTCCTGGATTGGGCCTTCGGTCCCGACGTGTTCGGTCTGTGGCTGTTCGCCGTGTTCTACGGATTGGATTGGATCGCCACGGTGCCGCCCACCGTCAAGCTGTGCGCCCAGGCCTTTGGCCGCGAGCGGGCGGGCGTCATGTTCGGCTGGATCTTCGCCTCCCATCAGGTGGGTGCCGCCGTGGCCGCCTTCATGGCCGGTTGGATCAGGACCGATCTGGGCGATTACTATCTGGCCTTCGTGGCGGCGGGGCTGACCTGTCTGGTGGCGGCGGCCATGGCGCTGATGATCGGCCGCAAGGGCGGCATGGCCCCGGCGGTCCAGGGGGAGGCGGCATGATCCGCTATCTGGAAGACCTTTCGCCCGGACGGATCTTTGGCTCGCCCAGCTACACGGTGACGGTGGAGGATATCAAGGGATTCGCCGCCGCCTGGGATCCCCAGCATTTCCATCTGGACGAGGAGTCCGCCAAGGACTCGTTCTTCGAGGGGCTGGCGGCCTCGGGCTGGCACACGGCGGCGGCGACCATGCGCCTCATCGTCACCAGCGAGATGAAGCTGCCCCTGGGAGTGATCGGCTCCGGCCTGGAATCCCTGGCCTGGCACCGGCCGGTGCGTCCCGGCGATGTCCTGACGGCGCGCATCGAGGTGTTGGAAACCCGCGAGATGAAGTCCAAGCCCGGACTGGGACTCGCCAAGCTGCGGGTGGTCACCCTGGACGCCCAAGGCGAGCCGGTTCAGACACTTGTGACCAATCTGCTGGTGCCGACCCGGGCGGGGGCCGCCTTGGTTGTATCGACATTGAGGGAATTCGGCTGATTTCCGGCCAGAATATCTTTCAGGCAGAAATTCTAGCCACAGATGAACACAGATACACACAGATGAAGTGAGAGATTTCCTTATCTGTGCCCCGCGTAGCGGGTATCTGTGTGCATCTGTGGCCTATTCCCCTTCTATCCGTTTGAATATCGATAGGGCCTAAGCGCCCCAAAAGCGCAGCAGGGCGGCGCGGTCGCCTGCGAAGACCGAGCGGTCGCAGCGCTCGACCCCCTTGACCATGCGGGCCTGATCGCGGAACGGACCGCCGGTGGCGGGATGATCACCGGCATATTGCCACAAGGACCAGCCGCGCCCGTCCCAGGCGCGGGGCTGTTCCGGCTCGAAGCGATAGTCGGCCAGCCACAGATCGCAGGCGGCCAGGGCGGAGCCCGGCCGGATGGCCCCGCCCAGCGAGCGGCCCATCATCACCTCGCCGTCGGCCCAGGCCGGATGGCTGTAAAGCAGGGGCAGCCGGCCGGTGGCCGTGGCGATCTCGCGCACGAAGTCCTCGGCCTGATCCAATCGCATGGTGTTGTCCGGCGCCCGTTCGTTCAGCTCCAGGTCCAGCACCAGCAGGGTTCCCGGCTCCGGCTTGGCGGCGTCCAGGAACATGCGGGCCTGGGCGCGGCCGGGATGCTGGCCGGTGCCGAAGTGATAGGCGCCCCACAACAATCCGGCGGCCTTGGCCTGGGCGCGGCGTTCCTGGTACCTGGGGTCCAGCCAGTCGCCCTCGCTGGCCTTGTGGATCACCGCCAGGATGCCGCTTTCGTCGCGCGCCGCGGCAAAGCTGCGCACCACATTGGCGTGATAGAGGTCGATGACGGCGTTGAGCCCCAACAGCGACGGCTCGTCCACCAGTCCCGGCGTCGCTTTCGTCCGAGGGGGCAAGACGACGTGGGGCGGCGCGGTGCCGCAACCGGCAAGCCCCAGGGCGAGGCCTCCGGCCAGAACGGAGCGGCGGTTGATCATTCGTCCTTCTTGACCGTGGCGGCTTTGGGTTTCCAGGTGGCGACGGTGACCGCCTTGCCGGATTGCGAGCGCATCATGCGGGGCTTCACCACCGAATCCACGTGATCGACCTTGCCGGGCGTCTTGGCGGAGCGGGCGGCGGCTTCCTGGGTGTAATAGGCCACCATCTCGGCGAAGGGGATTTCCTCGTTGACCCCCTTGGCCATGGCCAGGGCCACCGGGGCATGTTCCGCCAGCTTCTTGGTCAGCTGGTCGGGGCTGTATTGGCCGAAGCGGCGCCAGATTCCTTCGAGAAAATGACTGACCTGCTCGGACAGCGCATTGCCCTCGATCATCAGCGGGCGGCCATAGGCGAAGGTGTGGAACACGGTCGGCTCGACGGGGCCGAAGGCGTCGGTGACGAAAGTGGCGGGCATCAGCTTGCGGCCGTTATAGGCCACGGCGAAATAGGCCTGCGACAGATAGAGCAGGCGATGCAGCTTCTGGGGCTGGATATATTCCCGGTCGTTGAGCGCCTGGTCCGAGATCCAGAACACAACGTCGAGACAGGATTTCACCGCGATGGGCATGTCGGACCACAATATCCTTCGTCATTCCCGCGCAGGCGGGAATCCATGCGTCCGGCAGACTTGCATTGGATGGTTCGCATCGATTCCGTTCCACCATGGATCCCCGCCTGCGCGGGGATGACGAGCCGAGAGGTGAATGATCATAGCGCCGCTCGCGGCCATTGACCATTGCCCGGATGCGCATCACTTTCACAAGATGGGACCGGGAGAGGGGCAGATGCATCTATCGCTGACGATCAACGGCAAGCCGGTGGAGGCAGAGGTCGAGCCCCGCACCCTGCTGGTCACCTTGCTGCGGGACCATCTGGGCCTGACCGGCAGCCATGTGGGCTGCGATACCGGCCAGTGCGGCGCCTGCACCGTCCATCTCGACGGCCGCGCCGTGAAGTCCTGCCTGATCCTGGCGGTGCAGGCCGAGGGCCGCCAAGTGCTGACCATCGAGGGCGTCGCGTCGGGTGAGACATTGCATCCGGTGCAAGAAGCCTTCCGCGACCGCCATGCCCTGCAATGCGGCTTTTGCACGCCGGGCATGGTGATGACGGCGCTGGATCTGGTGGAGCATCTCGACCGGCCCGACGAGGAGGCCATCCGCCAGGGGCTGGCGGGAAATCTGTGCCGCTGCACCGGTTATCGCCCCATCGTCGAGGCGGTGGGCGACGGCATCCGCGCCAGAACCGGAGCCGCGTCATGATGCCGTTCGATTTCATCCGCCCCGCCAACGCCGCCGAGGCGGTCGCCGCCCATGGGGCGGAAGGAGAGCCCCGCTATCTTGCGGGCGGGCAAAGCCTGCTGGGGGCGCTGAAGCTGCGTCTGGCCCAGCCTTCCTTGCTGATCGACGTGGCCCGCCTGCCCGAGTTGCGCGCCGTCCGCCGCCAGGGCGACGCGGTGGTGGTCGGAGCCTCGGTGACCCATGCCGAGATGGCGGTGCTGACCGATATTCCGGCCTTGGCGGAGTTGGCGGGGTCCATCGGTGACTTGCAGGTGCGCAACATGGGCACATTGGGCGGTTCGCTGGCCAACAACGATCCGGCGGGCGATCCTGCCGCCGCCGTGCTCGGGCTGGGCGCCACCATCCGCACCGACCGGCGCGAGATCGCCGCCGACGACTTTTTTCTCGGGATGTTCGAGACGGCGCTGGAGCCCGGCGAGTTGATCGTCGAGGTCTCATATCCGCTGCCCAGCCGCGCTGGCTACGCCAAGCTGCGCAATCCCGCCTCGGGCTATCCGGTGGTGGGCGTCTTCGTCGCCGAAACGGCGTCGGGGGTTCGGGTGGCGGTGACGGGGGCGGGGGCCTGCGTCTTCCGTCTGCCGGACTTCGAACGGGCGCTCGGCCGAGAGTTTAGCGGCAAGGCCTTGGCCGGGTTAAGCGTTCCGTCCGATGACCTCAACCGCGATCTGCACGCGACCGCCGAATACCGCGCCCATCTGATCGGGGTGATGGCGGCGCGGGCGGTGGAGCGCTGCGGATGACCAAGATCGCCGGTCTGGTGCTGGCGGCGGGTGCCGCCTCCCGCATGGGACGCGACAAGCGGCTGCTGCCGGTGGGCGGCGTGCCCATGGTGCTGCTGGCGATCCAGGCGGCCCAGGGCGCCGGTCTTGACCCGGTCATGGTGGTGACGGGGCCGGACGCGCTGGATGGCTTGCCCCCGACGGTACAGGTGATCCGCAATCCCGATCCCGGACGCGGCATGGCGTCGTCCCTGGTCCTCGGCGTCGAAAGCCTGCCCGCCGATGCCCAGGCGGTGGTGGTGTTGCTGGCCGACATGCCGCTGGTGACCGCCGGGCATGTGGCGGCACTGGCGGCGGCTTTCGATCCCAGGGGCATCGTGGTTCCCATCTGCGCGGGCCGTAGGGGTAATCCGGTGCTGCTGGGGCGAAGCTTCTTTCCCGAAATCGTCGGCTTGACCGGCGACAAGGGTGCTCGCGGCCTGATGGCGCGGCATGCGGATGCGGTGGTGGAACTGGACATGGACCGCGCCGTGCTGGTGGACGTGGATACCCCCGAAGACTTACGAATCTTGGAGGCAGGGGCATGACCCAGTCCATCCGCTCGATCATTCCGGTCCTGGCACGGGCTGGATTTCACTATCTCGACAATGCCGCCATGGCCCAGACCCCCGGTCTGGTGGTGGAAGCGGTCGCCAGTCATGACCGCACGGCGCGGGCCAATATCCGCCGGGGCGTCCACGAGATGGCGCGGCGCGCCGATGCCGCCTATGACGCGGCAAGGCAGTCGGTGGCGGCATTCCTGTCCGCTCAGGCCGACGAGGTGGTGTTCACCGGCGGCTGCACCCTGGCGCTGAATCTGGCCGCCGCCGCCCTGGCCGAGGGCTTGGGGCCGGGCGACCGGGTGGTGGTCTCGGCGGCCGAGCACCATTCCAACCTGCTGCCCTGGCTGATGCTGGCCAAGCGCAAGGGATTCGCGGTCGCCGTCCTTCCGGTCGGCCCCGACGGGCGGCTGGACCTCGCCGATCTGTCCATGATCGATGGGCGCTGCAAGGTGGTGGCGGTGACCCATGCCTCCAACGTCACCGGGGCGGTCAGCGACATTCCCCGGCTGGCCGAGGCCGCCCATGGAGCAGGCGCCGTGCTGGTGGTGGACGGCGCCCAGATGGTGCCGCACGGGCCGGTCGATCCGCGCGCGCTCGGCGCCGATCTCTACGCCTTCGCCGGGCATAAGGCCTATGGACCGACCGGCGTGGGCGTGTTGTGGGGGCGCAAGGAGATCCTTGCCGATCTGCCGCCGGTGACCTGGGGCGGCGGCATGGTGGCCGCGCTGGACGACGACGGCATCGAATTTCTGGAAGCGCCCCACCGTTTCGAGGCGGGCACCCCGCCCGTCGCCCAGGCGGTGGGGCTGGCCGCCGCCCTGGACTGGATGGGACGGCTGGACTGGGCCGAGATACGGGCCGAGGAGATGGAACTGACGGCACGCCTGCTGGCCGGTCTGGCAGAGATCCCCGGCGTCCGGGTGGTGGGGCCGACCGACCTTGCCGCGCGCGTTCCGGTGGTGTCCTTCACGGTGGCGGGCTGCCATCCCCATGACCTGTCCCATGTGCTGGCCGAACGCGGCGTCGCGGTGCGCGGCGGCGCCCATTGCGCCCGCCGCCTGATGACGGCGCTGGGGCTGGACGAGGGCTGTGTGCGGGCCAGTCTGGCGCCCTATAACGACAGATCCGACATCGACGCCCTGCTGGCCGGTCTGGCGGAAGCGATCCAGGTGCTGGGATGAGCGAGCTTTACCAGCAGGCCATCAAGGATCTGGCCGCCAAGGGCTCCGAGCGGCTTGCCGTGCCGGACGCCAGTTCGACCCTGGACAATCCGCTGTGCGGCGACAAGGTCACCCTGGACGTGACCACCGCCGACGGCCGCATCGTCGCGCTGGGCCATGTCACCAAGGGGTGCCTGCTGTGCAAGGCGGCGGCCACCGTCGCCGCCGAACAGGCGCCGGGGCTTCCGGTGGCGCAGGCGGCCGCCCTGGCCGACCAGGTCCGCGCCATGCTCAAGGGCGGTGACGCGCCCGCCCTGGCCGGGTTGGAGCCGTTCCTGGCGGTGCGGCCGCATAAAAGCCGTCACGACTGCGTGCTGTTGCCGTTCAAGGCACTGGCAAAGGCACTGGCTTCGTTCTAGGGTCTTGGTTCCGCCGCCAAGACCCGTTCGCCAGGAGAGTCCTGTGAGCGAAGCCAAAAGACCTGTTTCCATCGGCGTCGCCGTGCCGACCTCGAATTCCGAGTCCGAAGCCCGCATCGTCAATCTGGTGGCCCGTTTCTACGAGCTTGGCCGGGCCGACCCGGTGCTGGGGCCGCTGTTCGATGCCGCCATCCCCAATTATCCGGAACACATGGCCATCGTCGCCGACTTCTGGTCGCGCCATCTGTTGGGCACCGAGCGCTATCGCGGCAATGTCTTCGCCTCGCACATGCGCCTGCCTATCGAACCAGTGCATTTCGACCTGTGGCTGAAGACCTTCAAGCAGGCGGCCGACGAGACCCTGACCCCCATGCTGGCGCAGCAAGCCATGGCCAAGGCGGCCCATATGACGCAGAGCATCACGGTGGGGCTGTTTCCCTATCGCGACGCCGAGGGCAAGCCCACCCGCAAGCCGCCGTTCTGAATCTCGCCACGATGCTGGTCTGCTCGCCTTGGGTGAATTCGATGACGCCCTCGGCCTGACTGAAGTGGCCGGGACGTTGGAAGTGGAACGGGGGTGGCTTACGGCGAGGGCCGAGTCGGCAGAGTGAACCACAGCTTAGGGATCACCCGGCCGGTAAATCCGATCTTGAACTGGGCGATACTCCGCATTTTGTCGGAGCCGAAGGACTCGGTGTAGATGTCCCCGAAGTGGAACCGGCTCTGCCCCATGGCCTTGGCGTCGAGAATGGCCCGATGCATCAGGGCGTGAGACAGAGGAACCCCCAAACCCGGCCTGCTGACCCCGCAGGAGTAATAGCTGGTGGAGCCGTGGTGGGAGGTCAGCAGAAGGCTGACCTCCTCCCCGTTCCAGGTGGCGAGAAAAAGGCTGAGCCAGCCCGCCTCCAATTGGCGTATCAGCGTGTCGCGGCCGAGCGGCGCCAGTCGCCCCGCCTGCCGGTACAGATCGAAATAGGCGTCCAGCGCCTCGACATCCGTCGCCATTCGACGATGGATCTCCAGGTTTCTCTCTCCCCAGCGAATGCCGCGGCGGTGATTGGTGCGATAGTCGCCGGAGATGGCCTCGCCCTCACGGCTCAGATCGACCCATGCCTCGGCCATGCTACGGGCGCCGGAGGAGAATCGTCGCAGATATGCGAGCTGGGTGGCCGAAGCCTCCTCCAGTGCGCCAAGTTCGAACAGAAGGCTGTGGCAACCCGCCCAGGCGGCGGCCAGATGGACTTGACGCATGGCCAAATCCTCGGCCTGGGGCGATGCTCCCCATCCCCCGATCGCCACCGGCCGGATTGCGGTTTCGCGGCAACCCAAGTGACGCCGTCCGTCCACATCACATTCCACCTGCAAGACGGGATTGCCGGATTCGGCGCAGACGAAGAAGGAAAAATCCTGCTTCTGCCTCGGGACCGGGCTGTCTGCGGCGGCGAAGAAGTTTCCCTTGGCCCGAAAGGGATCGCGCAGGGGATCGTTACGCAACTGATCCGCGCCATGTTCTTCCAAGAGGCGGGCATAGGGCTCGGGCTGGTTCCAGGCGTCGACGACGTGAAAACCGGCGCTCTCCAGCGCCGGACACTCTTCGTCAGGATCGATCTCTCCCCGTAGCCTCCGTGCGACCCGCCGGTCGGCCTGGGCGCTCCAGGCCAGACCCAGCCTGCTTTCCATGCTTGCCAGCCGATCCATCACCTCGGCACAGAACAGATCCAACTCCCCTGGCGGGCAGGCAGCGGCGGCGATTCCGTAAGCGGCGACAGCGGCGGCGCTCAGTCCGATATCGGCTAGGCCGCCCGCCAAGGCATCCAGCATCAAGGCATCGGCCCGCCCGCCCGCCAAGGCGTCCAGTGACTGAACCAGGGATGGAGGCAAGGCATGACGCAACGGCTCCAGGCGCTCCTCGAACGGGGCCTGTATCAGCGCGGCAATCGCCTGATCCAGGGGATTGACCGGTCGGGTCACTTCTTGAATCACCATCGGCCCATTATCCCGATATTCACAGCAGCGCACCGAGAACTCTAGTTTGTGGAGCCGCGAGACCTTTGTCCCTGATCAAGCGGAATCCAGGGATCGCCGGGGAAATTCGGACAGGCGCCAAGTGGATGTTCTGCCTGACAGCGGCAATGAAACCACGAGATCAGGAGGCACGATGACGAAGCGTACCCGACGGATCCACACGTCGGCAATTAAGGCGAAGGTGGCCTTGGCTGTCAATCGGCGTCCAAAACAGCCCAGCCCATTTCGGCTAATCTTGGGTGCCTGAAGTAGGTCCGGTCCCTAGCGCGCCAGCTTCTCGTACCAGTCGCGAGGATATCCGGCCATGGCGCGGGCTTGGTGGTTGAAGGGGGCTTTCAGTCCGGCGGGATAGTGCTTGGCCATGGTGGCGTGGAAGGCGGCCTCGCCGTCCTCTCCGCGCCGTTCCGCCAGGAAGGAGAACCAGCGCACTCCGGCGGCCACATGGTGGATTTCGTCGTTGTAGATGACGTCGAGCACCGGTGGCGTCAGCGTATCGCCGTTGCGGGAAAGCTTGTCCATGGTGGCGGGCGTGGTGTCGAGGCCGCGCGCTTCCAGGGTCATGGGGACCACGGCGAGGCGGGCCATCAGGTCGTCGGCGGTCTTCTCGGCGGCCTGCCACAGCCCGTCATGGGCGGGAAGGTCGCCATAGCGCGCGCCGAGGCTCGCCAGCAAGTCTTCCAGCATCTCGAAATGCCGCGCCTCGTCCACCGCGACCCGCACCCAGTCGTCGTGGAATTCCCTGGGTAAATCCTGGCCGACGAAGCGCGCCACGATGTCCCAGCCCAGGTCGATGGCATTGAGCTCGATATGGGCCAGGGCGTGAATCAGGCTGACGCGGCCCCTGTCGCCGCCATAGGAACGCCTGGGCATTTCCTTGAACGGCAGCAATTGCGGCCGCTCGGGGCGCGCCGGGCGATCGGGCGGCCTGGTCGCGCCCAATTCGCTGATCCGTCCCGCCCGCCAATCCTCGGCGAAGTCCCGCGTGAGGCGGCATTTCTCGGCCGGGTCGGCGGCAAGAAGGACGCGGCAGGCGGCCTCGGTGAGGGTTGTGGTCATGATGAAACGCCCTCAGTCGCCGGGCGCCGCCTCCGGCGGCTGGGCTTTCGCGGGACGAGACGCGCGACCGTAGTCACGGTCGTCACAACGCCTTGGCCGCCGCCAGAACCTCGGCGGCATGGCCGGTGACCTTGACCTTGCGCCATTCCCTGGCGATGGCGCCGCTCTTGTCGATCAGGAAGGTGGAGCGTTCGATGCCCATGTATTCGCGGCCATACATGCTTTTCTTCTTCCACACGCCATAGGCCTCGCAGACGGCGCCGTCCGGGTCCGAGCCCAGGCGGAAGGGCAGTTCGTGCTTGGCGCGGAACTTGGCGTGGCTGGCCACCGAGTCCTTGGAGACGCCCAGGATTTCCACCCCGGCGGCCTTGTACTCGGCCATGGAATCGCGGAAGGCCTTGGCCTGGCTGGTGCAGCCCGAGGTATCGTCCTTGGGATAGAAATACAGCACCAGCAGCTTGCCCTGGTAATCGGCGAGGCAGGTCTTGCCGTCGTCGCAATCCATGGAAAAGTCGGGAGCGGGTTTGGTGGTCATGCGGGTTCCTCGCTGAGTTCGGCTGAGGCCGGTTGCACAGGGTTGCTGCACCATATTTGCCATATTTGGCGATAGGCGGCTTCCAAGCTTTTGGTGAACGCCTTGATATCACAGAGAGGAGACGCCGTAACGGTGCCGCGAAGCGAAGTACGGTAGTCCGCCAATCTGGATGGGGCCTGGGCAAGTGCGACCGCCTTGGCAATATAGTCATTGCGGTCGCCCGCCACCAAATGATCCAAGTTTGCCGAATGCAGCAGCATCTTGGACATGCGGGAGATGAAGCGATCTCCATCCCCTAATGCGATGACAGGGACACCCATCCAAAGGGCGTCGAAAGTGGTGAGACAACCGCTATAGGGAAAGCTGTCCAGAGCTATGTCGATTTTCGAGTATTGGGCCAGATGTTCGGCTTGTGACGGTGCCGGGGGCAGGAATTTCAAGCGGCTCTCCAAAATCCCTTCGCCGATGAATTGGTCGATGATGGCCTTGCGGGCAGCGTCATGGATGTAACCCTTGTCGCGGGATTTGAGGACTAAGATTGAGTCTTGGGTTTGCTTCAGTATAGCGGCCATGGCGTTGACGCACTGCGGGCTGATCTTGGAGGCAAGATTGAAGTTGCCGAAAACGATTTGGCCGCCATTGTGTGTATGTGGTGGCGGGGATACGGGAGGCGCGTCGGTGATGGGGCCGAAGCAGAAAAGATGGGGAAGTCGGAGAATGGATTCGCCAAACTTTTCGCTGCTTGCCTCCGGGGTGGCGACGGGATCGCCGAGCCAATAATCCATGTCATCGACGCCGCTGCTACACAATCCGTCGTAGTTGATCTGGATTGGTGCTGCCCGATAAGTGAAGATGCCAATACGATCACCTCCGGTATGGCCGATCAGGCAGACCAGGATGTCGATCTGATCGTCTCGAATCAGTCTCGCGGCCTCTTCATCGCTCAGCCCTTGCAGATCGCGGCAGGATTTTACCAGCGGCCAGACTGGTCCCAGTTCGGCTTGGTTGAAGCGGGCATCACCGTAAAGCGAGATCTCGACAGCCTGGGGATCGTGATGCTCTAGAATCGGCAGCATCTGGAGCCATAGGCCGAATGGCGCGTAGTATCCCAGGCTGCTGGAAACATAACCGACCTTCAACTTACGCTCGGGATCTCGTTGGTTGGTCAGTCGGATGCCATTGGACCGCGTGGCGCCATGGCGTTGTCGCCATCGCTCGATTTCCGTGGACATGGTCTCATTCGAGAGATCCGGACAAAGAAGCTGACGCGAGATCAAAGCCGAATGAACGTCCGCGGATTCGGGAAAGCGATCAACCGCCCAACGCAAGACCTCGACGCCGTCCGTAACGCGCCCAAGGTCGAACAGAATGTTCGAAACGGCCAGCGCATTTGCCATATCCGGTTTGATGCTGAGACCGGCTCGGAAATTATCGAGGGCCTCTGATATTCGGCCAAGTTCGACCTGGGCCTTGGCCAGGCAGAAAAGGGAATCCGCGTGATGGGGGGCTCGCGATAGAAGCTCTTGCAACACCGTAACGGCGCCGGTCCAATTTTTCTGCGAGGTGCGCGTTACGGCCAACAGGAATTTGAGATGAAGGTTGTCAGGGTCGGACCTTAGGGCTTTTCCGCATTTTTTCTCCGCTGTCGAATGGAAGCCGGACAGCATGGTTTGGATGATATCGTCGGCAACCGAGCCGGGACGCTTTGCTTCTGGTAGCATGATCAAGGTCTCCGGAACCGAACAGTCCACGTCATGTCGCATGGGGCGACGGCCCATCCGCTTGAGTCACTCGGCGTCTCAGGCATTTCCGTCAGGCTGGGCGACCAGCCGGGTGAAGACGTCATGGGCGTCCTTGGCGCAATCGTCCATGCGATCGGTCAGGGTCTTGAAATCGGTGAGTCCGGCGGCGCGGACCAGAACGTCCTTCAGGCCGCGCGGCGCGGTGGCTTCGTCGAAGGCCCCAGCGATGGTCTGGCGCAGCACGGTCTGGATCGCCAGCCACAGCCGCAAGGCCTCGATCAGGGCGGCGCGGTCCGAGCGGTCCAGCACGCCGCAGGCGCAAGCGTTTTCCAGCGCCTGGGCGGTGTTGGGGCTAAGGATGGTGGGGTGGTCGGCGGCATGGGCCAGTTGGAGGTATTGGGCGGTGAATTCGATATCCACCAGCCCGCCGCGCAGATGCTTGACCTCCCAATGGCTGGCCGCCTTGTGTTCCTTGGCCATGCGCTCGCGCATCTCGGCCACGTCGCTCAGCAATTTGGCCTGATCGCGCCTGCGGGTCAGCACCTGGGCGATGATAGCCTCGACCTTGGCGGCCAGGGTGGGATCGCCCGCCGCGACCCGGGCGCGGGTCAGGGCCATGTGTTCCCAGGTCCAGGCGGCCTCGTCGTAATAGCGGGTGAAGGCTTCCAGGCTGGTGGCGATGGGGCCCTTGTTGCCCGACGGCCGAAGGCGCAGGTCCACCTCGTATAAGGTGCCCTCGCCGGTCTTGGCGATCAGGGCGGTGACCATGCGTTGGGTCAGGCGGGCGAACCAGGTGGGGGCGGCCAGCGGGCGTGCCCCGTCCGATTCCTCCGCCTCGGGCGGCGCGTCATAGATCAGGATCAGGTCCAGGTCCGAGGTGGCCGACATCTCGCGGCCGCCCGCCTTGCCCATGGCCAGGATCACCCAGGCCCCGCCGGGAACGCGGCCATGGGCGCGGGCGAATTCGTCCTCGACCCTCGGCCCCAGCCGGGCCAGCACCGCTCCGGCGATGTCGGACAGGGCGCGGGCGGAGTCGTGGGCCTCGATGACGCTGCGCAGGGTCAGCACCCCCACCTGGAACTTGCGGTCGTTGGTCCAGGCCCGCGAGATGTCCAGCATCTGCTGGAAGTCGTCGGCCTGGGACAGCGCCTTGTCCAGATCGGCCTCCAACGCGGCGGGGGGCGGCAGCGGCTCGAAGAATTTCGCCTGCAGCACCGAATCCAGGGTGGTGGGGCGGCGCGCCAGATGCTCGGCCAGCAGCGGCGCGTCACCCATGATCTCGGCCACCAGCTCCAGCAGCGACGGATTGGCGTGGAACAGCGAGAACAGCGGCACCCCGGCGGGCAGGCGGCCGAGGAATTCGTCGAAGCGCATGAAGGCGTCATCGGGCGAGGCGGTGGTTCCCAACGCCGTCAACAGGGTGGGGGTCAGTTCGGTCAGCAGCTCGCGGGCGCGGGTGGAGCGGGTGGCCCGCACCCGTCCGTGGTGCCAGCCGCGAATGGTGGAACACACCGCCTCGGCATTGCCGAATCCCATGCCGGTGATGGTCTGCACCGTTTCCGGGTCGTTCTCGCCGCCGGTGAACACCAGATTGCCGCCCGCGCCCAAAGCGGGGGCGTCCTCGAACAGATGGGCGTAGTGGCCCTCCACCGTCTGCAGGTGAAAGGTCAGATCGGCGGCGAAGGACTCGAAACCGTCATATCCCATGAAGGCGGCGATCTCGGCCAATTGCTCCGGGTTGGAGGGCATGGTCTGGGTCTGCTTGTCGTCGACCATCTGCAGCCGGTGTTCCAGCTTGCGCAGATAGTGATAGGCCTTGGTCATGTCGTCGCGGACCTGGGGGGTGACGTGGCCCGCCTCGGCCAGGGCGTTCAGCGCCGCCAGGGTTCCCGAGACCCGCATTTCCAATTGGCGGCCGCCCCAGATCAACTGCTGGGTCTGGGCGAAGAACTCGATCTCGCGGATGCCGCCGCGTCCCAGCTTGACGTTGTGGCCGGCCACCGCGATGGAGCGGCTGCCCTTATGGGCGTTGATCTGGCGCTTGATGGAATGGATGTCCTGGATGGCGGCGAAATCCAGCGACTTGCGCCAGATGAAGGGCCGCAGGAACTTCAGGAAGGCCGCGCCGGTCTCGGCATCGCCCGCCACCAGGCGCGCCTTGATCATGGCGGCGCGCTCCCAGTTCTGGCCGAAGCCCTCGTAATAGGCCTCCGCCGCCACCAGCGCCACGGCGGGCGGCGTCGAGCCGGGATCGGGCCGCAGGCGCAGATCGGTGCGGAAGACATAGCCGTCGGCGGTGCGCTCGTCCAGGATGCGCACCAGATCCTTGGTCAGGGCGATGACGCATTCCTGGACGCTCTTGCGGCCGGTATAGACCAGCTTTTCATGGTCGTAGAAGACGATCAGGTCGATGTCGCTGGAATAGTTCAGCTCGCCCGCGCCCAGCTTGCCCATGCCCAGCACGATGATTCCCGACCCGCGTTCGGGGTCGTCGGGATGGGCCAGGGTCAGGTTGCCGCGCTCGGCCTCGCGCCGCAGCAGGAAGCGCAAGCCGAGACGAATGGCGGTCTCGGCCATCACGGATAGCGAGCCGGTGACCTTCTCCAAGGCCCAGGCGCCGCCCAGATCGGCCAGGGCGGCCAGTAGCGAGCAGCGCCGCTTGGCGGTGCGCAGCCCGGTCATCAGGCGGCCGAGATCGGTTTCCCCGGCAAATTCCGTGGTCAGATCGCGGATCAGTCCGTCCAGGGCGGCATCGGGGCCGAGGGCGAGGCATTGGCGCAGGAACGCCGGTTCCTTTTCCAGGCACAGGGTCAGGAAGGGGCTGTTGGCGAAGACGCCGTCCAGCAATCTTCCGATGCCGGGTTGGGCGGGCAGGCCCCGCATGAAGGCTGCCAGTTGGACGTCGTCGACGCCGTCGGCGGCCTCTTGCCACCGTTGCAGACCGACGGCGGTCCGGGACGGCGCGGCAACAGTCGGGAAGAAAGCTTCGTCTAGCGGAAAACTCACCTTGTGCGGCCCCATGGGTTGTGGTTGCTTCACACTGCGGAAGAGGACATCCGGGGTCAAGCGGTGATGGAGTGTGGTGCGAGTGGTTCACGGCGCTGTTAGGAGTCTCTTCCAATTTATTGGGGCTGTCCTGGCAGTTCTGTTGATCGCGGTGCCCGCGTTCGTCTGGCGGCTGTCCTCTGGCCCCATCACGCTGGATTTCCTGACCCCCTATATCGAGCAGGGCCTGACCGCCAAGGACGGGTCGCTGCGGGTCAAGCTCGACACCACCGTGCTGGCCATGGGCGGCGGCGAACGCATGCTGGAAATCCATGCCTCCAATGTCCGCGCCTATGTGGCGGGCGGCGACCAGCCCATCGCCTCGGTCCCCGATATGGGATTATCGCTGAGCGGCCGCGCCCTCTTGCACGGCGCCGTCGCCCCTCATTCCATCCGCCTGCACGGCGCCCAGGTCCGGCTGGTGCGCGGCCAAGACGGCAGTCTGCAATGGGGTATAGGCGGGGGGGCTCAATCCGCTGACGAGACACCCACCGATGCCGGGGCGGTGGTGGCGGCCATCAAGGATGCCATGCTGGGCGCTCCCGATCCCGCCAAGCCCGGCCGCGCCTTGCAGAGCCTCACCGTCCAGGGCGCCGATCTCATGGTGGACGACCGCGCCCTGGGGGGTACGTGGCATGCGCCTGCCGTCGATCTGGTGATTCGCAGGGTGGATGGGGGCGTCGCGGCCAAGGGCAAGGCGGCGCTGGATCTGTCCGGTGAAAAGGGCGAAGTCATCCTCGACGCCGCCTATGGCAAGGCGAGCGGCGCGGTGGATGCCAATCTGCGCCTGGGAGGCGTTCGCCCGGCGGTGTTGGCGCGGTTCGGCGGCGCGCTGGCGCAACTGGCGATTATCGACATGCCGCTGTCGGGGTCCATCTCGGGCCGGATGGGCGGCGACGGCGTGGTCGAGCGTCTGAGCTTCGATCTGTCCGGCGGGGTCGGAACCCTGGACCTTCCCGCGCCGTTCTCTGCCCGCCATGCCGTGACCTCGGCCGCGCTGCGCGGCGAATTGACCAAGGGCATGACCCGGCTGGATCTTCACGAGCTTCGCATCGACCTGGGTGGTCCTAATCTCACCCTGGCGCTGGTGGCCGATGGCCTGGGCGGCGAGACCGTCGTCAAGGCCGAAGGCGCCATTCGCGATACTCCGGTGGATCAGGTGCGCGATCTGTGGCCGGAAGGGCTGGCTCAGAACGCCCGCGATTGGGTGGTGCCCAATCTCAGCAAGGGCGTGGTCCGCGAAGCCACCATCACCTTGTCCATGCGTTCGGCCTCGGGCCGGTTCGACGATGTGGCCATCGACCATCTGGCGGGCGAGGTCCATCCGGAAGGCGTCACCGTCGATTATCTGCATCCCATGCCGGTGGCGCGGAACACCATCGGCGACTGCACCTTCAACACCAACAGTTTCCGCATCGCGCTGAAGGGCGGCGAGGTCTATGGGCTCCGGCTCAAGGAAGGCGCCATCGTCTTCACTGGCCTCGACAAGGACGACCAGTTCGCCGATATCGAATTGGTGATCGCGGGGCCCGCCACCGACGCGCTGCGGCTGATCGACAATCCGCCGCTACGCTATGCCCAGGCGCTGGGCATCGAGCCCGCCAATGTGAGCGGCGACGCCGTCGCCAAGGTGCGCCTGAAGTTCCCGTTGCTCAAGACCCTGCGGCTCGACGACGTCGGCATCAAGGCCAACGCCACCGTCCGCAATGTGGTCATCCCCAGGGTCATGATGGGCCTCGACCTCAGCGACGGCGTGCTCAATCTGGAAGTGGACGCCAAGGGCCTCGACGCCACCGGCCCGGTGGTTCTGGCCACCATCCCCGGCACCCTGGCGTGGCGCGAGAATTTCTCAAAGGGCCAGCCGTTCCGCTCGCGCTATCACTTGAAGGCGCCTGCGGTCAGCGAGGATCAGCGCAAGCTGCTGGGCCTGGACGGCGTGCCTTTCGTCGCCCCTTTCGTGGCCGGTCCGGTGGGCGGCGAGGTGACCGCCACCTTCTCCGACGGCGGCAAGGGCGAGATCGAGGCCAAGGTGGATCTGGCGGCGTCCCACATGCAATTGCCGGGGCTGGGCTGGACCAAGCCGGAGGGCAAGCCGGGAACTGCCGATGTCACCGTCAAGCTGGACAAGAAGCTGGTCGCTTCGGTCCCCGGTTTCGAGGTCAAGACCGGCGACATGGATGTGCGCGGCTCGGCGGCTTTCGGCGCCGATGGCCGCGTCCGCCGGGTGGAATTCTCCAAACTGGCCTATGGCCGCACCAATGGCGAGGGAACCATCGGCATCCGCCCCGACAAGGGCGGCCTCGACATCGTCTTCAAGGGCGCCAGCTTCGACGCCCAGCCCACCATTACCCGCGACGAATCGCAAAAGCGCGGCGAGAAGCAGGACAAGCCGCCGCCCATGACCGTCGCCGCCAGCGCGAAAACCATGTGGGTATCGGACAAAGGGGCGCTGAGCAATGCCAGCGCCAATCTGCAACGCGATTCCGAGGAATGGCAGCACGTCTCCCTGAAGGGCACGGTCGGCGGCGGCAAGACTTTTACCGCCATGGTGCAGCCCGGCGGGTCGAAGCGGCGCACCTTCTCCGTCCTCTCCAACGACGCCGGGGCGGTGCTGCGGGCCTTCGACGTCTACGAGGATCTGAGCGGCGGCGAATTGACGGTCGACGGCCATATCGACGATGCCAGGAAGGAGCAGCCCTTCATCGGCACCGCCAGGATTTCCGATTATCACGTCCGCAATGCGCCCGCCCTGGCGCGCCTGCTGACGGTGGTGGCCATGACCGGCATCGTCGACGTGCTGCAGGGCGAGGGCGTCAGCTTCTCGTCACTGGAAGCGCCGTTCACCCTGGCCGACGGATTGCTGGTCCTGCATGACGGCCGCGCCTGGGGACCGGCGCTCGGCCTGACCGCCAAGGGCAGCGTCGATCTGGACCGTTCGCAAATGGCGCTGGAAGGCACCGTGGTGCCCGCCTATGTGCTCAACAGCGTGCTGGGCAACATCCCGGTGCTGGGCTGGCTGATCACCGGCGGCGACAAGGGCGGCGGCGTCATCGCCTTCAACTACTCCATGAAGGGCCCGACCAGCGATCCCAGCGTGCTGGTCAATCCGCTGTCGGCCCTGACGCCCGGATTCCTGCGCAAGCTGTTCAACATCTTCGACGACGGCAGTTCCACCGACGCCCGCAAGGGAACGGAGAAGGCAAAGCCGTAGGGAATAATCCTGGGCAATCGGGTGAAGGAGCATTTGCCTAAAGCCCCTCTCCCGCTTGCGGGAAAGGGTGGCGAGGCGAAGCCGAGACGGGTGAGGGCTGCGCGCGTCGGCGCGCCAAGCAACTGGTTTGCCGACGCAAAGGCCCTCACCCCGGCCCTCTCCCGCAAGCGGGCGAGGGAGAATAAAGGGGGAGCCATCCTCCTCTTAGGGATTGTCTGGAGGCCCAGCGGCTGGGGGTGACCCGTCAGTCGCTGATCAAGCTCTGGCTGGCCGACAAGCTGGACCACCACCATTCCTTCTGAAAACGCGAAACGCCCGCCGGGTGGTCCCGACGGGCGTTGATGCGACCTATTTCCGGTCGAGCTATTCCTCGGCGGAAGGCTCGGCGGCGGGAGTTGCGTCGTCGTAATGGGCGCGTGAGCGACCGGACAGGGCGACGGCCTTTTCCAGATCGGCTTCCGAGCACATGCCGAGAGTCACCGGATTGCGCGGCTTGATGTTGGTGGCGTTCCAGTGGGTCTTGTCGCGCACCGACTGGATGGTCGGCTTGGTGGTGCCGATCAGCTTGGAAATGGCGGCGTCGGACATTTCCGGGTGGTGCTTCAAGATCCACGAAATGGCATCGGGGCGGTCCTGGCGCTTGGACACCGGGGTGTAGCGGGCGCCCTTGGGCTTGGCGCTGGATTGCGGGATGTCGGTGACGGTCAGCTTGAGACGGGAATCGGCATCGCCTTCGCAGCGGTCGATCTCGGCGCGGGTGACCTGGCCGTTGGCGACGGGATCGAGACCGACGATGCCGACCGCCACCTCGCCGTCGGCGATGGCCTGGACCTCAAGCGGATGCAGGCCGCAGAAATCGGCCACCTGTTCGAAGGTGAGGGCGGTATTTTCGACCAGCCAGACGGCGGTCGCCTTGGGCATGAGCGGCAGGGCCATGAAACCTCCTGTATAATTCTTTCAAGGAGCCGGGCGGCACAAGGTGCGGCGGCTCCGGCGGTCAAGCGCCCCTCCATCCGGTCGGGATGGGGCGGGAACTCCCCCGCGAAACTTTGCGAAATACCCGCCGGGGCCCTGGGGGCCGCGTGGCGGGCGGTGACAATCCGTGGAATGCGACGCTAGTTATATGGGTGATTGAGGCAGCGGTCAAACCGTCAAGATGATCTTTCCGATATGGGCGTTGCTCTCCATCAGGCGATGGGCCTCGGCGGCCCGGGCCAGCGGGAAGGTTGCGTGAATCACCGGGGCGATGGCGCCCGCCTCCAGCAGCGGCCAGACCGTCTTGCGCAATCCTTCGGCCATGCGGGCCTTGGCGTCGTTGGACTGGGGCCGCAGGGTCGAGCCTGTCAGGGTCAGACGCTTCAGCATCACCGGCATCATGTTCATCTCGGCCGTCGCGCCGCGCAAGAAGGCGATGGAGACCAGACGGCCGTCCATGGCGAGGCTTTTGACATTGCGCGGCATATAGTCGCCGCCCACCATGTCGAGAATCACATCGACGCCCTTGCCCTTGGTTTCCGCCTTGATGACCTCGACGAAGTCCTGGGCGGTGTAATCGATGGCCATGGCGGCGCCCAGATCGGCGCAGGCCTTGCACTTGGCGGCGCCCGACGCGGTGGCGTAGACGGTGGCGCCCAGCGCCTTGGCCAGTTGGATGGCGGTGGTGCCGATACCGGACGCGCCGCCATGGACCAGCAGGCGTTCGCCCGCCTGCAAGCGGCCGCGCTCCACCACATTGTGCCAGACGGTGAAGAAGGTCTCGGGCAGCGCCGCCGCCCGGATCATGTCGTAGCCCGTGGGAATGGGCAGGCACAGCCGCGCGTCCACGGTGCAGTATTCGGCATAGCCGCCGCCGGGCACCAGGGCGCAGACCGCGTCGCCGATCCTGGCCGAGGTCACGCCGTCACCCAGGGCTTCGATGGTGCCCGCCACTTCCAGCCCCGGCAGGTCCGAGGCGCCGGGCGGCGCCGGATAGGCGCCCTGGCGCTGCAGCACGTCGGGGCGGTTGACGCCCGCGGCCGCCACCTTGATGAGCACTTCACCGGGGTTCGGGATCGGCGTCGGACGGCTGACGGCGACCAGCACCTCGGGCTCGCCGGGCTTGGAGATTTCGACGCAGGTCATGGCGGCGGGCAGCATTTGTTATTCCCCGGGTCTGTCGATGACGCGGTCAATCTGGTACCTTCGACCGGCAATGGCAAGAGAGGATGGCGCAGACCATGGATGCCGACGAATTGGACCCCGTCCGCAAGGCTCCCGCCCTGAAGAATCTGGACCCCATGTCCATCGAGGAACTGGGCGACTATATCGGCGACCTCGAAGCCGAGATCGAACGGGTCAAGCAGGCCATTTCCCGCAAGCAGGCGGTGAAGGCGGGAGCGGAAGCGTTTTTCAAGCGTTGAACATCTAGCCCCGCAGGCTCGCCACGAAGGTTTCCGTCTCGCCGCTCAGGCTTTCCACCGTGGACGCCAGGGCCTTGGCGCTCCAAATCACCCGCACCGTGCCTGCGCAGGTCTGGGCCGAGGCATGGGCCATCTGAGCGACGGTCGTCGACACCACGTTGGCCTGATGGGCGACCTGTTCCACGTTGCTGGCGATCTCGCGGGTGGAGGCGTCTTGCTGCTGCACCGCTCCGGCGATGGCCGACGAGACGCCATTCAGGGCCTGGATGATATCGACCACTTCGGAAATGCTGCCGGTCATCCCCTGGGCGGATTGCTGAATCTCGTTGACCTGATGGGCGATGTCCTCGGTGGCCTTCGCGGTCTGATTGGCCAGATGCTTGACCTCGTTGGCGACCACGGCGAAGCCTTTGCCTGCTTCCCCGGCCCGTGCTGCCTCGATGGTGGCGTTCAGCGCCAGCAGATTGGTCTGCGCCGCGATATCGTTGATCAGATTGACCACGTCGCCGATGGACTGCACCGAGTGCGACAGGCCGGCCATCTGGTCGGCGGTCGCGCTGACCCGATCCACCGCGTTGCGGGTCATCTGATTGGCACTCTCGACTTGTGCTGAAATCTCATCGACCGCCAGCGACAATTGTTGCGTGGCATCGGACACCACCGAGGCAAGTTCGCTGGTGATGCGCGCGGCGTCACCCATTTCCAGGGACAGGCTGCCGCTATGTTCCGAACGTTCGGCCATGCGAGTGGCGGTGGTGCTGATGCCGCTGGTGGCACTGTCGACGGCGCCGACCTTGGATTTGACCGTCTCCGCGTGCTGACTGGCGGCGCCGTTGCGCGCGGCCTGTTCGCGGTCTTCGTGCTCTCGCTGGGCGAGGGCTTCTTGCTCCATGCGTTGCTTGTCGGTGGCGTTCTGTTTGAACACCTCCAGGGCCCGCGCCATTTCACCGATCTCGTCATGACCCTCCACATGCTCGACTTCGACGCCGAGGTCTCCGTCGGCGAGGCGGCGCATGATGCGCGCCTGATGGCGCACCCGATTGCCGACGCGAACGCCGATCCAGACCGACACGGAGGTGACCAGACCGAGGATCACCAGGGTAATGATTGCGACCGTGGCGATGGCCTTGCGGGTGGCGGCTTCCACGTCGTCCATATAGACGCCGGTTCCGATTCCCCAGTTCCATGGCGCATAGGGTAGGATCTGGGCTAGTTTCGGCGAATCATAGCTGTCGGCGCCAGGGCGGCGCCCGACATATTCCACCAGCCCGCCGCCGGCCTTTCCCGACGCCGTGAAAAGCCGGTAGAGGTAGTTTCCGGCGGTATCCTTGACCTCGAGCATGCTCTTGCCGACTTCCTTCGCCCGGAAGGGATGCATCAGCAAGATACCGTCCAGGTCATTGACCCACAGATAGTTGTCGCCGTCATAGCGCATCAGCGAGATGGCCGACAGGGCGGCGGCCTTGGCGTCGGCCTCGCTCATCTCGCCCTTCTTGGCCTTGGCGTGATAGGCCTCGGCGATCTTGGCTGCGGATTCGACGACGCTGTGGATCTGAACCCGTCTGACATCCATCTGGGCCGTGCGCAACGACATGACGCTGGTGGTGGCGAAAACCAGCAGGCCGAGCGCGGCCAGCGCCGGAATCACAAGTATCCGAACGCGGAGCGATAAACGCGAGAGTCCCATGAAAACCTTCCCCTGGACGCGCCACTTTAGCGTTGATCCACTTAAGCAAACCCCGAAATATCATACTAAAGCTGTGCCTGCCTACACCAGTCGGTCGGATGCGGTGCTGCCATGAAAAACTCGACCGGCTGGCTTGAACAGGTGATCATGGCGCGCTATGACCACAGGTCGGAGGGAGAGCGCCATGTTGAAGGGCAAAGTCGCGGTCGTCACCGGGTCCACCAGCGGCATCGGCCTGGGGATAGCCCGCGCCATGGCGGCCGAAGGCGCGAAGATCATGCTCAACGGCTTCGGCGATGCCGCCGAGATTGAGCGTCTGCGGTCCTCCCTGGCGGCGGAGTTCGGCGTCACGGTGCTCTATAGCGGCGCCGATCTGTCCAAGACCGACGGCGCCGGCGATCTGGTCCGCGACGCCGAGGCGCGGCTGGGCCGGGTGGATGTGCTGGTCAACAACGCCGGCATCCAGCATGTGGCGCCGGTGGAGGAATTTCCGCTCGACCGCTGGGACGCCGTCATCGCCCTCAATCTCACCGCCGTGTTCCAGGGCACCCGCGCCGCGCTGCCCGGCATGAAGGCGCGGGGCTGGGGACGGGTGATCAACATCGCCTCGGCCCATGGTCTGGTGGCCTCGGTCAACAAGGCCGCCTATATCGCCTCGAAGCACGGCGTGGTGGGGCTGACCAAGGTGGTGGCCCTGGAAACCGCCGAGATCGACATCACCTGCAACGCCATCTGTCCCGGCTGGGTGCTGACGCCGCTGGTGCAAGCCCAGATCGACGCCCGCGCCGCCCGCGAGGGCGTGTCGGTGGAGCAGGCTGGGCGCGATCTTCTGTCGGAAAAGCAGCCGTCCAAGAAATTCACCACCCCCGAACAATTGGGTGGGCTGGCGGTCTTCCTGTGTTCGTCGGCCGCCGCCAACATCACCGGCGCCAGCCTGACCGCCGACGGGGGCTGGACTGCGCAGTGACTTATACGTGGCGGGCGAGACGGCCGCGCTCCTCATGGCGCGCTATAGTCGGGGCGCGGGCGTCTCGCCCGCATTCCACAGGTGTCTTTATCGCGTCCCGTTCCCATCCCGGAACCCATCCGCGCCGTGTTCGAGCGCCATCGGAGGATTGAATGACCGGTCTTTGCTATTCGTTCGAGGGGATGATCCCGGTCGTTCACCCGTCCTCCTTCGTCCATCCCACCGCCGTGCTGATCGGCGACGTCCGCATCGGTCCTGGCTGCTATATTGGGCCGGGCGCCAGCCTGCGCGCCGATTTCTCCAGCGTGATCATCGGCGCCGGGGTCAATATCCAGGATTATTGCATCCTGCACGGCACGCCCGGCTTTCACACCACCATCGAGGATAACGGCCATGTGGGCCACGGCTCGGTGGTGCATGGCTGCCTGATCCGGCGCAACGCCCTGATCGGCATGAGCAGCGCCATCTATGACGGCGCCGAGGTCGGCGAGAACGCCATCATCGGCGCCATGGCCTTCGTACCCGCCGGGGCGAAGATTCCGCCCGGCGTGCTGGCGGCGGGCCTTCCCGCCAAGGTTCTGCGCGCGCTGAGCGCCGAGGAGATCGCCCGCAAGACCCGCGGCACCGAGGCCTATCAGATGCTGGCGGCGAAATGCCTGGAAAGCTTCAAGCCCTGCCAGCCGCTGCCCGAACCGGAACCGGGACGAGAATCCATGGACCCCAGCGCCATCTGGCCCGACGACCTGACCCGCCACAAGCCCGGGGGGAAGGGGTGATCGCTTACTCCGCCGGTTTGGTCTGCTTGCCTTCCACCTCTTCCACCCAGACGGAATGGTGCTCGCGCGCCCATTCCAGGTCCACATAGCCGGTGGTGACGGCGGTGCTGGCGCCTTCCATGCCTACGGTGCCGATATAGATATGGCCCAGGATGAACAGCACCATGACCACGGCCAGACCGGCGTGGATCAGCTGCATGACCTGCATGCCGTGCAGTTGGGCGAAGGTGAACGGGAACAGCAGGCTGACCCCGGTCGAGGCCACCAGCGAGCCCACCACGATGACCATCCAGAACTGGGTCTTTTGCCCGAAGTTGAACTTTGCGGCCGGAGGGTGGTCGCCCATCTTCAGCAGGCCGCCGCCATGCATGATCCAGCCCCAGTCATAGCGGTCCCACAGATTGTCCTTGGCCCATAGGGCGAAGATGACCACCAATCCGGCGATGAAGACGAAGCCCGACAGGTTGTGCAGCCACTTGCCCGCCCAGGTCAGCCAGGAAAACAGCGTCTTGCCGATGATGGGTTCCAGAAGCCAGCGGCCGAACATGATGTTCAGCCCGGTGACGCCCAGCACCAGGAATGACCCGGCGGTGAGCCAGTGGCCGATGCGTTCGATCCGGTTGAAGCGCAGGATCATGCGCCCCGACGGGCCGCCCTCGATCATGATCTTGCCGCGAATGAGGTAGAAGGCGCCGATGGCCAGTGAGACGCCCACCAGGGCCAGCCCGGCATACCAGGTCAGCTTGCCGTTGCGCGCCGCCCGCCACGTCTCGCCCTCGGATTGGATCAGCACGCCTCGGTCTTGCGGTTGGCCCGCGATGAAGCCGGGCTCGCCCTGGCGGATGGCCCGCCAGGTGTCGGGCAAGGTGACCTGACCGGATTGGGCGGCGGTGGGGACGTCGCCGTCGCTTGAGGCCGCCAAGGCCGGTTCGAGCCCGTATCCGGCCCAGAATCCGGCGACCATCATCAACAGAGCGAGGAAGGTGGTCCAGCGCATGGCGTTCCTCCGCCTCAGAATTTCTGCCCGGCGATGCGGCCGGTGGCGGCAGCCTCGCCCGAAGGCATGACGGCCATGCCCGGTGGCGTCGCCACCCGGGCGGGGCCTTCGCTTTGCAGGGCGATGCGTTGCCTCAAATCCGTGCGGGTGGCGTCGGAGATTTGGGTATCCGCTTTGCCCTTGTAGACGCCCTTCTCGAGGCAGACCACATGGCCCCGCTCATCGGCATTGCAGCCGACGAGCAAAACCAGCCCGAGCATGACGGCCAGCGGTTTCATCGCCTCAGCCCTTCTTGCCATAGGCATGACTCCAGCCCGCCGCGCCGGAGCCGAACCCGCGCGCCATGACGCGTTCGCGGTAGATGGTCGAGACCATGTCGCCGTCGCCCGCCAGCAAGGCCTTGGTGGCGCACATCTCGGCGCAGAGCGGCAGCTTGCCCTCGGCGATGCGGTTGCGGCCGTATTTTTCCAATTCGGCCTTGGAGTGATCCTCTTCCGGCCCGCCGGAGCAGAAGGTGCATTTGTCCATCTTGCCGCGTCCACCGAAATTGCCGGTGGAGGGATATTGCGGCGCGCCGAACGGGCAGGCGTAGAAGCAATAGCCGCAGCCGATGCACAGATCCTTGTTGTGCAAAACGATGCCGTCGTTGGTCTGGTAGAAGCAATCCACCGGACAGACCGCCATGCAGGGCGCGTCGGAACAATGCATGCAGGCCACCGACAGCGAACGTTGGCCCGGCTTGCCGTCGTTCAGCGTGACCACCCGGCGCCGGTTGATGCCCCAGGGCACCTCGTGCTCGTTCTTGCAGGCGGTGACGCAGCCGCTGCAATGGATGCAGCGTTCGGCGTCACAGAGGAATTTCATGCGTGCCATGATCTATCTCCTCCCTACGCCGTGAACTTCTCGATGCGGCACAGAGTGACTTTCGTCTCCTGCATGGCCGTCACCGCATCGTAACCGTAGGTCTGGGCGGTGTTGGTGCTTTCGCCCAACACGATGGGGGACGCCCCCTCGGGGTATTTGGAGCGCAGATCCTTGCCCTGGAACCAGCCGCCGAAATGGAACGGCATGAAGGCGACGCCGCGTCCCACCCGTTCGGTGATCTTGGCCTTGACCTTGACCTTGCCGCCCTCGGGGCCGTGCACCCAGCAGTATTCGCCGTGGCGCAGACCGGCATTGTTGGCGTCGAAGACGTTGACCTCGACGAACATGTCGGGCTGCAACTCGGCCAGCCAGGGATTGGAGCGGGTCTCGTCGCCGCCGCCCTCGTATTCCACCAAGCGGCCCGAGGTCAGGATGATGGGGAATTCCTTCGAGACGTCCTTGTCCTGGACGGTCTTATAGAGGAAGGGCAGCCGCATCATCTTCTTGTCGGCATAGGTGGGGTACTTCTCCACCAGATCGCGGCGCGGCGTGTAGAGCGGTTCGCGGTGGATGGGAACCGGATCGGGGAAGTTCCACACCACGGCGCGGGCCTTGCCGTTGCCGAACGGCGCGATGCCGTGCTTGACGGCGACCCGCTGGATGCCGCCCGACATATCCACGGTCCAGGCGACGTCGTCCACCTTCTCGCCGCCGATCTTCTGGATGACGGCCAGTTCGTCGGGGGTGAAGTCGGCCTCGAAGCCCAGCTTCTTCAGCATGCCGAAGGTGACGCCGGGGTGACCGGCGGGCAGTTCCGAGCCCTCGGGCCAGGAATCGACGGCCAGCAGGCTCTCGCCCTTGTATTCGGGGAACAGGGCGCGGAAGTTGAGGCCGCCTTCCTTGACCGGCTTGGAGGTGTCGTAGAGATTGGGTGTGCCGGGATGCTTGGCGTCGGCATTGCCCCAGCACGGCCACGGCAGGCCGTAATAATCGCCGTCGCACGGCCCGCCGACGGCGCGCAGCGTCGTCTTGTCGAAGGTCTGCTGGTTGGCCATGTGGGCCTTGAGGCGTTCGGGCGACTGGCCGGTATAGGCGATGGTCCAGGCGCCCTTGTTGATCTCGCGCAGGATGTCCTCGACCAGCGGTTCGCTGCCGTTCACCTTGATGTTCTTGAACAGCTCGGCGTCGTAGCCGAATTTACGAGCGAACAGATACATGATCTCGTGATCGGCCTTGCACTCGAACATGGGCTTGATCACCCGCTCGGACCACTGGATGGAGCGGTTGGACGCGGTGCGCGAGCCGTCCACCTCGAACTGGGTGGCGGCGGGCAGCAGATAGACCCCGTCGGTGCGGTCGTGCAGCACCGCCGAGACGGTGGGATAGGGGTCGATCACCACCAGGGTGTCGAGCTTCTCCATGGCCTTCTTCAGCTCGGGCTGCCGGGTCTGGGAATTGGGGGCGTGGCCCCAATAGATCATGGCCTTGATGGTGTCGGGCTGGGCCACGTTCTCCTTGGCCTCGTTGACGCCGTCATACCAGCGCGACACCGGAATGCCGGGCGCTTCCATCAGCTCGGGCGTCTTGAAGCGGGCCTTGATCCATTCGTAGTCAAGGCCCCAGACCCGCGCCCAATGCTTCCAGGCGGGGGCGGCAAGGCCGTAATAGGCGGGCAGCGTGGTGACGTCGAGCCCCATGTCGGTGGCGCCCTGGACGTTGTCGTGACCACGGAAGATATTGGTGCCGCCGCCCGCCACGCCGGTATTGCCCAGCGCCAGCTGCAAGATGCAATAGGCGCGGACATTGTTGTTGCCGACGGTGTGCTGGGTGCCGCCCATGCACCAGACCACGGTGCCGGGGCGGTTCTTGGCCAGCAGTTCGGCGACGCGCTTGACCTGGGCGCCGGGCACGCCGGTCACGCGCTCGGTCTCTTCCGGGGTCCATTTGGCCACTTCGGCGCGGACTTGATCCATGCCCCAGACGCGCTTGCGGATGTATTCCTTGTCTTCCCAGCCGTTCTCGAAGATGTGGTAGAGGATGCCCCAGATCAGCGGCACGTCGGTGCCGGGACGCAGGCGGACATATTCGTCGGCATGGGCGGCGGTCCGCGTGAAGCGGGGGTCGCAGACGATCAGCGGCGCCTTGTTCTGCTCCTTGGCCTTCAGGATATGGAGCATGGCCACCGGATGGGCCTCGGCGGCGTTGGAGCCGATGAAGAACATCGCCTTGGAATTGTGGATGTCGTTGTAGGAATTGGTCATGGCCCCATAGCCCCAGGTCTGGGCGACCCCGGCCACGGTGGTGGAATGGCAGATGCGGGCCTGATGGTCCACGTTGTTGGTGCCCCACAGCGCGGCGAATTTGCGCATGAGATAGGACTGTTCGTTGGAGAACTTGGCCGAGCCCAGCCAGTAGACCGAATCGGGACCAGAGGTCTCGCGGATCTTCAACAGGCGGTCGCCCACCTCGGTGATGGCCTGTTCCCAACTGATGCGCTTGTACTTTCCGCCTTCCAGCTTCATGGGGTATTTCAGGCGGCGGTCGCCATGGGCGTGCTCGCGCACCGCCGCGCCCTTGGCGCAGTGGCTGCCCAGGTTGAGCGGGCTGTCGAAGGCCGGTTCCTGGCCGATCCAGACGCCGTTGGACACTTCGGCATTGACGGTGCAGCCTACCGAACAGTGGGTGCAGATGGCCTTCTTGACCTCTGCCTTGGGATCGGAGACCAGGGCGGCCGCCTCGGTCTTGCGCACGGTTCCCGCCGCCAGTCCCCCGGCCAGGGCGGCGCCGCCGGCGGCCAGCCCCGAACGCTTGAGGAAGGTGCGTCGATCGACGGTGCTGCCGGCGACGGTGGAGAGGGCGTCGGAGAGGCGGCTATTTGCAGCTTGATTATGCGAGGTGAGGGGGGCACGCTTCTTGATCAGCATGGCACGTTCTCCCGAGGTCAGAAGCCAGCGGCTTCATAAGCGCGTCGCACATGGGCGGTTTCCTGATACCCGGCCCCGGTCTGGGCCTCGGTGGCGGCCTTGGCGTCCGCCTTGGTGGCGGTGACGCCCACGGCGGCGGCTCCGGCGGCGCCCGCCGACAACCCGGCGACCTTGAGAAAGGCGCGACGGTCCAGCGCGGCGGCGGTCTTATCGGGACGTTCGGTCATCGGGGGCTCCATCTCTAGTCCACCATGGCGAAGGCTTGGGTTTCGATGTCGAGGAACAGACGGCCGACCTTCGCCACCGCCCGGTAGAAACGGGCGGATTCGGCCTTTTCCAAATCGGTCATGAAGCGGGGCATCCAGCCGCCCAGATGAGTCTCGAAGAACTCTTTCTGCGCTCGCGGCGTCAGGTCGTTGTCGAACAATCCGGTGATCAGGCCCTGCATCATCTCCAGCAGCGAGGCCACGTGATCTTCCGGTTCGGAGACGCCGGGCGTGGGCTCGATGCCAAGGCGCGCCATGTGGGCGCGCAAATCGGCCAGCGGCTTTTCATGCAGGAAGCCGGTCAGGTACCACGATCCGAAGGGCACCAACTCGCCGCCGGTGACCCCGATGAACAGGGCGTCGTATTCCTCGGCGACGGAGTCTTCGTCCGAGGACGCGGCGGCGGCGGCCAATTCGCCCAGGGCGGTGCCCAGCGGGGTGGGGTCGGGGGTGAGGGCGCGCAGGCGCTCCAGCAGGCGGGCGGTGGGCGGCGAGGCGAACAAGGTCGCCAACAGGCCGTAAAAGCGAGCCCGCAGGAAATCTTCCTCAGCAACGGCCGACATGGCAGAACTCGCCTGCATCTCATCTCCCATTTGGTTCGGATCTGTCGCCGAAACCTTGGTCACTTCAAATAAGTGACATGACGATCATCCTCGGAATGGTCTGACCAGTCAAGAATGTCGGAAGACGATGATGGGAGTTCAACCCATTTCCTTGGGAGAATTAGTGCTGCCGCGCAGCATATTGACTTTGATATGTATAATTTCTAGTTGTGCAGTATAAAAAACATAAATTCACACATCACTGGGATTTTGTTGCGTCGGCTCGCTGTTCGATGCCAACTTCTCCTCGGCTAACTCGGTGGCGTCGAGCACGCCCTTGCCCAGGCGCCATGCCGTCTTGACCACCTCGGCCACCGCCGGGCTGGTGTAATCGCCCATGTGCAGGTCCATGACTTCCGGCGCCATCAGCGACGGATTGCTGGCCCACAGCTTTTGCAGCGCCTGGCCCCGCAGGGCGGCGGGCACGCCGGGCTTGAGGAAGGCGGAATAGTCGGACTCCGCCCCCAGCGAGTCGATGGACGGCAGATCGGCGGGCGGTTCCGGCGGTTCAGCGGGACTCCCTCCCCCCTGGTGGGGGAGGGTTGGGGTGGGCGGGCTTTCGTCAGCCACCACGGCCGCCGTCTTGGCCTCTCGCTTGCGCTTGGACCAGCGTTCAAGGAAGGCCTCGCTCATGATCGGCGTCCCTTGCCCGCGAAAGTACCCTCGGCGTCCAGGGTGTCGCGCTTGCGCTTCTTCATGGGCTCGTCGGGCGGGTGGCAGGCGCAGAACATCTCGACCCAGTCGCGCAGCGCCTTGGGCATGGGCAGGCCGTCGACCATGTCCTCGCCGCTTTCGCTCATGGCCTGGGCCTGATCGGGGGCGGCGGTGACCATGACCACCCTGACGGGCTGCTCGGCATCGTCCTGGGGCCGCAGCACCACGTAAAGCCTGGGCTCGTCGCCGCCCAGATTGTAGCGGTAGCTGGCCAGATCGGAGCGGTGAAGCGCCAGCGTCACCCGAGGAATAAGGTAGTGCTCGAATCCCTGTTCTTGCCGAAGCAGGACCAGCGGCTGATCGTGGGGCGGCGGCTCCGCCACCACCTCCAGCGGCCGCCAAGCGTTCTTGATCCAGCTGGTGGCGCCGTCGCGGCGCTCCACCACCACGGCGACCTCGGTGGATGCCGACAGCGGCGGCTCGGGCGGCAGGCGGCCAGTGACGATCAGGCGCAGACGCACCACGTCTTCCGGGGTGTTGACGTTGAAGAAGGGATCGGCCGGCGTGACCGGCCATTCCACCCGCGCCACCTTGTAGCGATCGGTCCAGGCGTCGATCTTGCGCATGGATTCATCGACCACGGCGGCGCGCAGTTCGGCCGCCAGCCGCACCGGCCACAGGGCGAAGACCGGGTGGGCCTGTCCCTTGGTGCAGGCGACGGCGATGTCGGCGCCTTCGGCCTTGACGGCGGCATGCAGCCGCTCCACCAGGTCCAAGGGGAACAGCGGGGTGTCGGCGGCGGTGCTGACCATCCACTCCACCCCCATGGTGTGGTCCTTCAGCCATTCCAGCCCGGTCAGAACACCCACCAACGGCCCGGCATAGCCATCGACCACGTCGGGAACCACCGGCAGGGTGAATTCGGCGAAGCGGTCGGGATCGCCGTTGGCGTTCAGGATCATGGGGCCGACCTGGGGCGACAGGCGTTCGATGACCCGGTCCAGCAGGCTTTGGCCCTCCACCTCGATCATGGTCTTGTCGCCGCCGCCCATGCGGCGCGACAGGCCGCCGGCCAGAATCAGCCCGGCGATGGGGGGATTGGGGGGGGTCATGATGAAGACTCCATCATTTCCCTCCCCCGCTTGCGTGGGGAGGGCCAGGGTGGGGGTGGTTCCGCCGCGCCGATCTCAGACGACTTGCTTCGCTGATGCGATCACCCCACCCCAACCCCTCCCCATCAAGGGGAGGGGCTATGCGCACGAGGCGAGTCTCACTCATCATCCCGGCTCCCCTTGCGCGCCATCCGCTCCGGCTCGTCATGGGCGGCCGAGGGATCGGCGTCGTACACGATGCGCTCGGTCCCGGCCAGGGCGATGAAGCGCTTGCCCTTGGCGCGACCGATCAGGGTCAGACCGGCTTTGCGGGCAAGCTCGACCCCCCAGGCGGTGAAGCCCGAGCGGCTCAGCAGCACCGGAATGCCCATCTGCACCGTCTTGATCACCATCTCGCTGGTCAGCCGCCCGGTGGTGTAGAGGCTTTTGCCCTGGGGCGACAGACCGTGGCGGAACATGTAGCCCGCGATCTTGTCCATGGCGTTGTGGCGGCCGACATCCTCCATGTAGATCAGCGGGCGTTCGTCCTCGCACAGCACGCAGCCGTGGATGGCGCCGGTCTTGAGATAGAGCGACGGCATGGTGTTGATGCTTTTTTGCAGGGCGTAGAGCCACGAGGTATGGAACTTGGCCGAGGTGTCCAGGCTGACGGTTTCGAATTTCTCCATGACGTCGCCGAACACGGTGCCCATGGCGCAGCCCGAGGTCTGGATCTTCTTCTTCAGCTTCTCCTCGTAATCGGTCTGCCGGGTGGTGCGGACCACCACCGTCTCGATCTCGGAATCGTAGTCCACGGCGCGGATCTCGTCGTCGGCCCGCAGCATGTTCTGGTTCAGCAGATAGCCCAGCGCCAGATATTCCGGGTGATCGCCGATGGTCATGGCGGTGACGATTTCGCGGCCGTTGAGGAAAATGGTCAGCGGCCGCTCGTTGATCACCGCCGCCTCGATGGGCTTGCCCTCGTGATCGATTCCTCCGACCAACTGGTAGAGACGCTGGTCCTCGGGGTCGGGGCGCACCAACATTTCTTGCTCTATCATGAAAATCTCCTCCCATTTAGAGTAGGCGTCCCTCCCACGGGGGGCAATGGGAGAGCGGCAAAATGAAATTTGGTGGACGGCGGGTTCTGTTGTGTTCGTGCGAGGGCACCATGCCGCTCGATGCCAAGGCGGTGGCCAAGGCGTTGGGGGCCGCGCCGCCGGACAAGACCTTCACCCATCTGTGCCGCTCCCAGTTGGAGGCCTACCGCGCCGCTCTGGCCGGGGGCGAGCCCTTGCTGGTGGCCTGTGGCCAGGAGGCGCCGCTGTTCCAGGAACTGGCCGCCGCCGCCGGGGGCGAGGCCCCGCTCTGCGTCGATATCCGCGACCGCGCCGGTTGGTCCGATGACGCCAAGGCCTGCGCCCCCAAGATGGCGGCGCTGCTGGCGGAAGCGAGCTTGGCCATCGAGGCGACGCCCTCGGTGACCCTGACCTCGGAGGGCCGCGTCCTGGTGCTGGGCAAGGGGCAAGTGGCGCTGGACGCCGCCCGCCGCCTGGGGGCCGAGCGCGCCGTCACCTGCCTGCTGCTGCCGGGACATGACGCCGATCTGGTGCCGCCGCCGGTGCGCGGTCTGGGACTGTTCTCGGGCAAGCCGACAAAGGCCTCCGGCTATCTCGGCGCTTTCAGCCTGTCGGTGAGCGACATCGCCGGGGCCTCGCCCTCGGCGCGCGGCGCCCTGGCGTTCGATGCCCCGGTGGGCGAGCGGAGCTTGAGCGCCGACGTGGTGTTGGACCTTAGCGGCGAGACGCCGCTGCTGTCGGCCCGCGACGGCTGGCTGGCGGTCAAGCCCGGCGACGCCGTGGCGCTGGAAAAGGCCCTGGCCGAGATCGGCGTTCTGGTGGGTGAGTTCGAGAAACCGCGCTGGATCAGGATCGACGCCGCGCTCTGCGCCCATTCCCGCAATGGCCAGATCGCCTGCACCCGCTGTCTCGACGTCTGTCCGTCGGGGGCGCTGACCCCCAAGGGCGACGCGGCGACGGTGGATGCCCATCTGTGCGACGGCCATGGGTTGTGCGCCAGCACGTGCCCCACCGGCGCCATACAATTCGATGTTCCGGCTGGCAACGGTCTGTACAAGCGGCTCGCCGCCCTGCTGGAGACCTATGGTTCCGGCGGCGGTCGGCGGCCGGTGGTGCTGCTCCACGACGCCGAGCATGGCGCCGAAATGATCTCCGCCCTGGCCCGGTTCGGCCACGGTTTGCCCGCAGCCGTGCTGCCCCTGGCGATTCCCGCCGTGGCGGCGTTGGGGCCGGACCTGCTGCTGACTGCCCTGGCCAAGGGCGCGGCGCGGGTGGTGGTGCTGGTCGATCCCAAACGGCGCGACGACCTTGCGCCGCTGCGGGCGGCGGCATCGCTGGCCAATCGGGTGGTCGCGGCGCTGGGTTGGACATCGGACGTCTTGGTGGAGGTGGAGGCCGATCCCGTCGCCCTTGGCGGGTTGCTGGCGAAACAGCATGGCCAAGGCGTCGACCCGGCGGCGGAATTCCTGGTGCTGGGCGGCAAGCGCCAGACCATGAGCCTCGCTTTGGCCCATCTGCATCGTCATGCCCCCAGTCCCATCGAGGCGCTGGATCTGGAACTCGGCGACCCCTTCGGCGCCATCGCGGTGGATCAGGCCAAGTGCACGCTGTGCATGGCCTGCGTCGGCGCCTGCCCGGCCAAGGCGCTGTCGGGCCATCCCGACAAGCCGTCGCTGGGCCTGTTGGAAGCCAATTGCGTGCAGTGCGGATTGTGCCGCGTCACCTGCCCGGAAAAGGCGGTCACCCTGGTGCCGCGCCTGACCTTCACCTCCCTGGCCAAGACCCGTCAGATCCTGAAGGAGGAGGAGCCTTACCCCTGTGTCCGCTGCGGCAAGCCCTTCGCGTCCAAATCCGCCATCGAGCGCATGGTGGAGCGCATGAGCACCCATTCCATGTTCGCCCAGCCGGGCCGCCTGGATCTGATCCGCATGTGCGAGGATTGCCGGGTGGTGGCGCAATACGAGTTGGAGGAGCGCGCCCGTCCCCTGGCGGGGGCCGCGCCGAAAGTGACGCGCACCACCGATGACTATTTGCGCGAACGCGACGGTTCGGATAAGTGAGGTAATTATCGTCGTCATTCCCGCGAAAGCGGGAATCCATGTTTCAGCCAGTGTGGCGCTTGGAGTTGCGCCATCGGCTTAGCTCCGCCATGGACCCCCGCTTTCGCGGGGGTGACGGAATTTGGAAAGGTTGGACGGATTTTTCCACAACCGGTTCGTCACTGTTCGAGGGTTCCCATGCGTCTTCCCAGTTCGCCTCTTGGCATCTTCGCCACGCTTTGCGCCGTGATCGTTCCGGCGGGGGCGGGGCTGACTGCTCCGGTCTGGTTGATGGTCATGGGGGTCAAGTTGGACAAGGCGGCCTCGGTCGGCGCCGAGATCGTCGGCGTCACGGTGCTGGCCTGCCTGGGGCTGTTCGCCGCCTATTGGGTCTTGCTGCGGCCGCGCATCCTGGCCAGCCTGCCCGCCACTTCGGATGGTCAATACGCTCCGGTGGACAATACCGCCCGCGACCGTTTCGTCCATATGCTGGTCTGGGTCTTGTTCATCCTGCCCTTCATCCTGGTGATCGTCAGTTTCATTTTCGGTCAGTTGGAAAAGCTGTCGATCGACTGACATCCGGCTTCGGCTGGGCCTTCGGCCGGGGCGGGCGCTTGGCGCCGCAATCCAGGCATACGGCGGCTCTGGCCCGCCGACAGCGGTCCTTGACCGGGCAGTCCTCTGGCGGCTCGGCCCTGGTCGCGCGTTCTGTCGGTGTCCGCCCGGGGCGGCGCGGCGGCGAAGATGTCATGACACGAAGCCTACCACAACGATCCCTCCTTGCGGTCGAGCACGTTTCGCCGTGCCTTATTTCATTGGGATCTGGAATCAGTGACCCTTCTTCTCGGCTTTCTCGGCCTTGGCGGGCTTGGCGCCGTGGCCGCCCGCCGCGCCCGGAATCTCGCCCGGTCTGACATAGACCGTCAGGGGCTTCAGCCATTCAGCGGCATCGGTGGGACGTTCCGCCGTGGCGGCGCGGCCGTCGGACGAGGATGTGAGCAGGGCGGTGACGGCGCCCAGGGCCTTGCGGTTGGCCTCGGGGTCATCGCCCTCTGCTCGTACCGCGAAGACGGCGCGCACGGGGATGGCGGCGTCCTCGCCGCTTGGGCTCAGCGATACCATCCAGGTCGCCTTGCGCTGTCCGGCCTCCAGCATGCCTTCCTTCATCAACACCACCTGATCGGCGATGATCAGTCCGGCGGAATAACGCATCAGCGGTCCGTCCGCCGGGGCGGTGATGGACAGGCCGAGCGGTATCGCGCTGGTGCCGCGCACCACCAATTCGCCCTCGACGGCATAGGCGACACCGTCCGAGTTGCGCAAATGCGACAATTCCGAGTTGAAGGCGATCGTGGCGTCGTTGGCCTTCGACCAGCCCACCGCCACTTCCTTGCGCTGGAGGAAGCGTTCAACCGTGCGCCGCAGGGTGTAGAAATGCGCGTCCTCGGTGGGGGTGAAGCTTTCCCGTTTGCGCGGCGCCGGAAGCAGGCCGGTGGCCTCGATGGTGAAGGGGGCAAAGCCGTTGCGAACGGGGGCGCGCTCCACCAGGGCAAATTTCTCCACGCCGACACTCGCGGCGAGGGGGCCGTCGTGTGGCGGCGCGGTCGGGCTTGCCGCCATGGCCGGGACAGCGGCCAACAGCCCGCAAAAATAAGCCGCAAAGGTCATCAACCGCTTCATCATGTAGCCTCCCAAGCGCAGGCGGCATTGTGACGGCAGCGGGAGAAAGGTTTCAACCCCGTTCCACAATGACTAGCTTATCCCAGGTATGATTGCTTCCCAGGACGAATGACATGGCCCATGACGAAGAAGGACCGGTGACGGTCAGCATCGCGCGACGGATCAAGCCGGGATGTGAAAGGGATTACGAAGCCTGGGTAAGCGGCATCACCACCGAGGCGTCGTCCTGGCCCGGCTATCAGGGCGTCAACGTGCTGCGGCCGGCGCCGTCCACCGATTTCGCCTATGTGACCATCTACCGTTTCGAATCCTGGCGCCATTGCCACGCCTTCGAGGTCTCCGACGCCCGGCGGCACTGGCTGGACCGCATCGGCGACATCGTCGAGGGCGAAGCCTCGGTCAAGAAGGTGACCGGCCTGGAATTCTGGTTCGATCTGCCCGAGGTTCCGGTGGAAGCCAAACCGTCGCCCCACAAGATGGCCTTGGTCATCACCGTTGTCGCCTATGGGGTCGTCCTGGGGCTGAACCTGACCTTCGGGGGCTTGGTGGCGGGATTGCCATTGTGGCTGAAGGCGCTGATCTTCGTTTCGGCCCAGGTGTTGATCATGACCTATCTGGTCATGCCGCGGGTGACGCGCCTGTTGCGTCCCTGGCTCTATGGCGCATGAAAATCCGGCATGGCGCCCGGCAGCAAGGCCCTGGCCCTCGAGACCTCGGTGGCTCCGACCTCCGCCCAGGCGGCGAAATCCACCAGCGCGGCTTCGTCGCCCAGCAAGGCGTCGAGGACGAAGCCCAGCAGGGCAGGGTCGCCCGCCCGCTGACGCAAGGTCGATGCGTCGCAGCCGGTGGTGGTCAGGAAGCGTTCGGCCCGTTCGGAGTCCGACAGCAGCCAAGCCAAGCCTCGCAGGGCGATGATCTCGGCCTGCTCCGTTTGGGGAATGCGCGCCATCATGCAACCCTCCGCATGGGGCGGCTGGCCATGAATTCCACCCGGGTCAGCATCAGCAATGCCCGATCCTGCGCCGGCCAATCGCCGCGCGCCGCCAAATCACGGGCCTGGCTGGTCAAAATCTCGGCGGCCAGAGGGCCGAAACGGTCAAGCATTCTTCGCGCGGCGGTTTCCATGGCGTCGTCCATCATTCGCACCTCCATCTTGTAGACCATTAAAATCCAAAAAGAACAAAACAGCAACATATAATTTTCGTGCGGCCCTCTCCCCATGGCGATCGCTGTTCACGCACCCAGCCATGCGGCGGTCGTCGCGGACCCAGTTTTTTTTGAGGATATGCAGGAGTGGACGCCAGAGCCTGCTTGGACTAAGAATGATCTCAATAATCAAGAGTCGGTCGGGGACACGTCGCGCGGGGGGTGAAGGTATTGGGCGTGAGATGATGAAGATGAGTGTCAATCGGGCTGACGAGAGTGCGCTTCCGCTGATCGGCGTCTATGAGATCAGCAAGATTCTTGGCGCGACGCTGGATCTGAAGAAGGCGTTGCACGACGTTCTCAACGTCCTGTCCGCCTATCTCAACATGCGTCATGGCGCCGTGGTGCTCAATGACGACACCGGCAAGCCCACCCTTGCCGCGGTGACCGGCATGTCGTTGCAGGCCGCCCGTGACGGCGGGCTCAAATATCCCTTCACCGCCGCCGCCAAGGTGATCTCCACCGGCGTGCCCATGGTCGCCGCCAACGCCATCGACGAGCCGCTGCTGGCCGATTACGTGACCGGCAATGCCGCCCTGGAAGGCGAGGACGTTTCTTTTTTCTGCGTTCCCATCAAGACCACGGAAAAGGCGTTCGGCGCCCTGTCGGTGGAACGGGTCTGGGACGGCAGCCCCCAATACACCTTCGAGCATGATCTGCGCTTCCTGACCATGGTCGCCACCCTGGTGGGGCAGACCGTCAGCCTGCACCGCAAGGTCGCCGCCGACCGCCAGACGCTGATGACCGATACCAGCCGGTTGAAGAAGCAGATGGAGGACGCCGCTCCCGCTCTGCCCATCAAGGGGTTGGAGGATGTGGTCGGCACCTCGGAGGCCATGACCCGCGTGTTCGGCCAGGTTCAGCAGGCCGCGTCAACCAAGGCCACCATCTTGCTGCGCGGCGAAAGCGGCACCGGCAAGGAGCTTGTCGCCCGTGCCGTTCACATCCTGTCGCCCCGTGCGCAAAAGCCCTTCATCAAGGTCAATTGCGCCGCCCTGTCGGAAAGCGTGCTGGAATCCGAACTGTTCGGCCACGAGAAGGGCTCGTTCACCGGCGCCGTCGCCGACCGCAAGGGCCGGTTCGAGCTGGCCCATACCGGCACCCTGTTCCTGGACGAGATCGGCGAGATTTCGTCCAACTTCCAGGCCAAGCTGCTGCGGGTTCTGCAAGAAGGCGAGTTCGAACGGGTGGGCGGCACCAAGACTGTCAAGGTGGATGTGCGCCTTGTCGCCGCCACCAACCGCGATCTCGAAGCCGCCGTCAGCGACGGCAGCTTCCGCTCCGACCTGTATTTCCGCCTCAACGTGGTGCCCATCTTCCTGCCGCCGCTGCGCGAGCGCCAAGGCGACATCCCGCTGCTGGCCATGTATTTCCTCAAGCAGTTCAACACCGAGAACAGCCGCGCGCTCTCCTTCTCGGACAAGGCGCTGCAGGTGCTGCAGTGCTGCTATTTCCCCGGCAATGTCCGCGAATTGGAAAACTGCGTCTATCGCACCGCCACCATGACCCGTGGCCAGGTGATCGAGGAAATGGACCTGTCGTGTCGTCAGGACACCTGTCTGTCCTCGTCGCTGTGGAGCAAGCCGGGCCAAGCCCATGCCACCAACCAGCGCTCGGCTCCGGTGCCGGTTCCCACCGGCCCGCTGGTGCCGCCCGCACCGCCCGTCGCCGCCGCGCCACCGGTGGCGGATCCCGTGGCGCCCCTCGCCGAAGGGGATGACGCCTCGGAACGCGACCGTCTGATCCAGGCCATGGAGAAATGCGGTTGGGTTCAGGCCAAGGCCGCCCGGCTGATGGGGCTGACCCCCCGTCAGATCGGCTATGCCCTGAAGAAGCACAACATCGAAGTCCGCCAGTTGTAGGGTCTGCGACGCTCTGTCGCATGTGCGACAGAGCCAAAACCCAGCAATTCCGCCACTTTCTTGCGGTGCAGCAACTGGCATCGCGCTTGCAAAGCCAGTCTCGTGATCCCTTTCACGAGGAGGCTGCCGGTGTCCAGCAACGTCGTACCCCTGACCAGCATTTTGCGGTCCCGCCCGGTTTCCGAAGCGCCCAAGGCCCCGGCCGGTGGCGGCTGTTCCTCAAGCTCCTGCGGTTCGTCCGACGGCCAGGGCGACATGCCCGCCCATATCTGGGACAAGGTGAAGGACCATCCCTGCTATAGCGAGGAAGCCCATCACTACTTCGCCCGCATGCATGTCGCCGTGGCTCCGGCCTGCAACATCCAGTGCAACTACTGCAACCGCAAATACGACTGCGCCAACGAGTCGCGGCCCGGCGTCACCAGCGAGAAGCTGACGCCCGAGCAGGCGGCGCGCAAGGTGGCGGCGGTGGCGGCCAAGGTGCCGCAGCTCTCGGTGCTCGGCATCGCCGGTCCCGGCGATTCCATGTTCGACTGGCGCCACACCTCGGCGACCTTCCGCGAGGTCTCCAAGCTGATGCCCGACCTCAAATACTGCGTCTCCACCAATGGCCTGGCCCTGCCGGACCATGTGGACGAGCTGGCCGAGCACAATATCGACCACGTCACCATCACCATCAACATGATCGACCCGGAAATCGGCGCGCTGATCTATCCCTGGATCTACTTCAAGGGTAAGCGCTACACCGGTATCGAGGGCGCCCGCATCCTGCACGAACGGCAGATGGAGGGCCTGGAGCGTCTGACCGAGAAGGGCATCCTGACCAAGATCAACTCGGTGATGATCCCCGGCATCAATGACCAGCACCTGATCGAGGTCAACAAGGCCATCAAGGCGCGTGGCGCCTTCCTCCACAACGTCATGCCGCTGATCTCGGACGCCGCCCACGGCACCGCCTTCGGCCTGTCCGGCCAGCGCGGCCCCAAGCCCGCCGAGTTGAAGGATCTGCAGGACAAGCTGGCGGGCGGCGCCAATCTGATGCGCCACTGTCGCCAGTGCCGCGCCGATGCCGTCGGCATGCTGGGCGAGGATCTGTCCCAGGACTTCACCCTGGACAAGATCCCCGAGGCGCCCTCCTACGATCCCGAGCCGCGCCGTCTCTACCGCGAAGTGGTCGAGCGCGAGCGGGCCGACCGCAACAAGGCGGTCGCCTCGGCCGAGGCCGAACTGGCCGAGACGGTGGAAGAGGCTCCCGCCAAGCTGGTGGCCATCTGCACCAAGGGCGGCGGCCGCATCAACCAGCATTTCGGCCACGCCAAGGAATTCCAGGTGTTCGAGGTGGACGCCAAGGGCGTTCGCTTCTCCGGCCACCGCAAGGCCGACAATTACTGCGTCGGCGGCTATGGCGACGATGACAAGTTGGACGTGGTCCTTGCCGCCCTGGAAGGCATCGAGACCGTCTTCGTCGCCAAGATCGGCCGTTGCCCTAAGGACGACCTGAAGAAAGCCGGCATCGAAGCCGTCGATCAATACCCCTTCGAATACATCGAGACCGCGATCGCGGCCTGGTATGCCGACCGGTTCGGCAACCGCGCCGAGACCTCGGTCATCGCCTGATTTAACGAGCAAAGGAGAACATCATGGCCCTCAAGATCATTGCTGACGAATGCACCTCCTGCGGCGCTTGCGAATTCGAGTGCCCCAACGCCGCCATTTCCTTGAAGAACGATGTCTATGTCATCAAGGCCTCGGGCTGCACCGAGTGCGACGGCGACGCCCCCAAGTGCCAGGCGGTCTGCCCGGTCGAGGGCTGCATCGTTCAGGGCTAGGTTCCAATCCGGCACCCGGGGGAGGTCAACCAATGACCGAGGAAGTCTTTGAACTTTGGGATCCGGCCGCCTTCGAACGCGGCGACGAGGTGATCTCGCTGAAAGACGTCCGCAACGACGGTACCTACCCCGGTGCCAAGATGGGGGAAATCCTGATCCGCAAGGGCGAGGCGGGCTATGTCCACAATGTGGGCACCTACCTCAACCGCTTCTACATCTACGCCGTCGAGTTCATCGACAGCGGTCGCCTTGTGGGCATGCGCGCCCACGAACTGGAGGGGAAGGCGTCATGAAGGTCATGGTTCGCAAGAAAGGCGAGGTTTACGAAATCTATGTCCCCAAGAAGGACCTGGAGGAGAACGTCGTCGAGATGGAAAAGGAAGGTCTGTGGGGCGGTTGGGCCAAGATCGCCAACGGCTGGACCTTCGCCATGCCCGAGATGCCGCCGGACACCAGGCTGCCCATTACCGTCGAGGCCCGCAAGATCGGCGGCGGCGACGAGTGAGCCCCGATCAGGAGAACGCCCCCATGCTGGATTCCCCCAAGGCACTGCTCAACGGTATCGGCGCCGAAGTCGCCGCTGGTAATCTGATCCCGTTCCTGGGACCGGACACGCTGCTGTTGGACGGTGCCTCTCCGGTTCCCACCGGGGCGCGGGAACTGGCGCTGCTGCTGGCCAGCAAGGTCGGCGTCCCCGGTCGCATCAAGAACAATCTGTGGCATGCCGCCCAGTATATCGAGACCCACAAGCACCGCGTCACCATCGACCGCATGATGGCCGACACCTTCAAGACGGTTCCGGCCCCCAATGCCCTGCATGTCTGGCTGGCCGGCCTGCCCAAGCTGCCCATGATCGTCGATACCTGGTATGACGGCGCCATGCGGGCCGCCCTGGTCGCCGCCGGTCGCACCGATTGGGGTATTGTCCAGGGCGCCTCCAAGGCGCGGCGCATCGACGGCGGCGTCTGGAACCGCGCCGTCACCCCCGACGGCACCATCGTCGCCGACGAGCAGGCGGTCGGGTGGGGGACCGTTCTGTACAAGCCCCACGGGGCGGCGCAGCCCACCGGCGACGTTTTGGTCTCCGACTCCGACTATGTGGAGGTCTTGACCGACATCGACATCCAGACCCCCATTCCCGAGGCGGTCAAATCCCGTCGGGCCGGGCGCGGCTTCATCTTCTTAGGGTGTCGCTTCTACGACCAGATCCTGCGCACCTTCGCCCGCCAGATCTGCAAGCGTTCCGGCGGGCCGCGCTATGCGGTGGTCCCCGAGGACATGACCCGCAACGAGATCAAGTTCCTGGAACTCGAAGGCATCAAGCCCTTGATCATGCCGCTGTCCGAGGCCGTCGCCGGCCTGACCGCCGCACCCTGAGCCACTCAACCCTTGGAGAGGAAGAATAATGGCAAACGTAACATTCAGCGCTCCCACCCTTGAAAAGGACATCACCGTCTATGCGGTGGCGGGCGACAACAAGACCCTGCTGGGCGTCGCCAAGCAGCACAACATCGCTCTTCCCTGTCAGTGCCAGGACGGCCAGTGCGGCTCGTGCCTGATCAAGGTGACCATCCTCGAGGACAAGCGTCCGGCGGGCATTCACCTGACCGAGAAGGAAAAGCTGACCCTTTCGGTGAACGGCAAGCTGACCAAGGAACAGCTGGCCAATGCCGAGACCAACGACATGCCGCCGCCCTACCGGCTGGCCTGTCAGTACATCGTCCGCAACGAGGATATCCTGGTGGAATTCTCGGGAGAGCCGGGCGTCGAGATCGATCTGCGGCGGTAGGTGGCGGAAGCTCGCAGATCGACGAAGGGGCGTCCCGCAAGGGGCGCCCCTTCAATTTTGTCCGCTTCGTAAACTCTCAGACCATCCTTTTTCTCGTCACCCCCGCGCAGGCGGGGGGCCATGGTGCGGCGAGGTCATGCCGAGACCACAATACAGGGTGCTGTGGATGCATGGATTCCCGCTTTCGCGGGAATGACGAAAGGGAATGGGCTTTTTCCGCAGCCTAGCGGTGCCCGCACAGCTTCAGCAGGGCCGGAACCATGACCATGATTTCCGAGACAATCTTCTTGTCCAGCTTGTTCAGCCACGCGTCGGGAATCTCCTGAACGCCATAGGTGGCACCAGCCAGCATGCCGACGATGGCGCCGGTGGTGTCGGCGTCGCCGCCCTGGTTGACCACCTCGATCATGCAACTGCGGAAGGTGTCGGTGACGAAATAGAAGTGCAGCACCGTCTGCATGGTATCGACGATATAGGCGGTGGACTGGAAGCGGACGGCCTCGAAGCGGAAGCTCTTGTGCTTCTCCACCAGTTTGCGGGCTTCCTCGCGCGCCGCCTTCATGCCATTGCCCAGCACCAGTTGCTGCGCCATATGGCCCAGCGCCACCGAGGCGTCATCGGATAATGGATGGTGGTGGGTGATGTGGCATTGCCCGATGGTCCATTCCTCCATCAGGTCGGGTTTGCCCAGGGTGGCCAGGGCCACCGGCAGATTGCGCATGGCGGCGCCGTTGCCGCCGTCGCCCTCGCAATAGGGGCCTTCGGTGGTACCGTTGGTGATGTAGCGGCGGATGCCGCGCCGACAGGTGTTGCCCACGTCCACCGGGCCGGTCTTCAGCCAGGCGGCGAACTCGTCGCAGACATCCTTGGCGTCGAACAGTTGACGGTTGACCAGCGAGCGGCCCAGGGCCAGGGCCATCTCGGTGTCGTCGGTCACCTGGCCGGGCGCCAGATGCAGCCAGCCGCCGCCGATCATCTTGCGATGAACGCCGTATTTGTCGTGGATCTCGCCCTTCGTCAGGAATTCGACGGTGGCGCCCAGCGCGTCGCCCACGGCAAAGCCGAGAAAGGCGCCCAGGGCGCGATCGAGCACGGTCGGAGCAGTCATGTCGGTTCTCTTTCAAAAATAGCTGGCGGCGACTCGATAGTCGCCGCCGACAACCAGATATTCGCCCTCGCCCTTGAGCGGATGGATGGGCAGCAGGGTATTGAAGAACACGATCTTCACCAGCGGCACCGAGACAGTAAGGATGGTGTCGCCAAAACAGTCGGCCACGGTCCGGTCGCTGGAAAAAGAGGCAAGATTGTTGAGGCGCATCACCACATTGCGCTTGTCGACGCGGTCCACCACCTGATGCTCGTCGAACGAGTTGATGCCCCGGTACAGCGTCACATGCCGCTGTCCCTTGGCCACATGGCGCTCCAACGCCCACTGGCAGAACTCGTAGAGCATGTCCAGTTGGCAGTAGATGGAGTTGTTGTGGAAGCGCGACGACATCTTCTCTTCCACATAGGCCATCCAGCCAGCGGTGGAAAAGCGAGTGATCATCTCCTTGTGGAAGGTGGGGAACAGGCCGAATCGGCTTTCCACCCAGCCTTTCAGAACGGCGCCCTCGGGGCTGTTGGAGTCATAGCCCCAACCCTTGAGCAGGCGCAGGAAGCTGGAACGATAGCGCCGCACCGGTGTCTTGCCGCCGGACTTGGCCACTTCGTCGGCATCTTGTTGTTCGGGATCGATGCCGAACATGGCCATCATGTATTTATAAAAGGCATCGCCCGCATCGGCGAGGCCGTCCGATTGCTCCAGCATCTCGAACATGGTCGGGTTCATCTCGCGCACGCCGGAAATGTGCAGTTCGCGAGGGTCGTCGTTGAACAATGCACTGCCCAATAGATTGGTGGACAGGCCCATAAGATTGGTGCTGTGCCCAAGACGCTGGATCTGCTTTTCGGTCATGCTGTCTGGAGGCCCCCTCGAGTTCGCTCGACGCCATGCAAGACTCATACCTGAGATATGGGCGGTATAGGACCGTAGAATCTCCGCCGCTGTTGGGCTTGGAACACTCTGTCGTAGGTTTGTCGGGTTCCAGACAGACGCACAAAATGCAGGCACATCTGCCTGAGACATGCTTAACGCATTGAAAATAAACAATAAAAAAATCATGCTGCGCTGCACGGGAAGTTGGCACGCCGGTTGCGATACCCATGTCGTGGCGGAGGCCTTGCCCTCGCCGACGATTTCGGTAGGCAGATAGAAAGGAACCTTCACATGTCTCTTCGTCAGATCGCTTTCTATGGTAAGGGCGGCATCGGTAAGTCCACCACTTCCCAGAACACCCTGGCCGCCCTCGTCGAGATGGGCCAGAAGATCCTCATCGTCGGCTGCGATCCCAAGGCCGACTCCACCCGCCTGATCCTGGGCTGCAAGCTGCAGGACACCGTTCTGCATCTGGCCGCCAAGGCCGGTTCGGTGGAAGACCTCGAGCTCGAGGACGTGATGAAGATCGGCTACAAGGGCATCAAGTGCACCGAGTCCGGTGGTCCCGAGCCGGGCGTCGGCTGCGCCGGTCGTGGCGTCATCACCGCCATCAACTTCCTGGAAGAGAACGGTGCCTATGACGACGTGGACTACGTGTCCTACGACGTGCTGGGCGACGTGGTCTGCGGCGGCTTCGCCATGCCGATCCGCGAGAACAAGGCCCAGGAAATCTACATCGTCATGTCCGGCGAGATGATGGCGCTGTTCGCCGCCAACAACATCTCCAAGGGCATTCTGAAGTATGCCGGTTCCGGCGGCGTGCGCCTCGGCGGCCTGGTCTGCAACGAGCGTCAGACCGACCGCGAAGTCGAGCTGGCCGAAGCCCTGGCCAAGCGCCTGAACACCCAGCTCATCCACTTCGTGCCGCGCGCCAACATCGTGCAGCACGCCGAGCTGCGTCGTCAGACCGTCATCGAATACGCTCCCGACTCGGCCCAGGCCGAGGAATATCGTCAGCTGGCTCAGAAGATCCATGCCAATGCGGGCAAGGGCACCATCCCGACCCCGATCACCATGGAAGAGCTGGAAGACATGCTGATCGAGTTCGGCATCATGAAGACCGACGAGCAGGCCCTGGCCGAGCTCGCCGCCAAGGAAGCCTCGCTCTGCAGCAGCGGCGCCGCCTAAGGCGAATACGGTAACCGGTGGGCCCTCCTAAAGGGTGGAGGGCCCATTCACCAAAGCTGAAGGAGAGGGCCATGAGCCTCGATTACACCAACGACACAGCCGCCGCCGAGGCGCTGATCAAGGAAGTCCTTGATGCGTACCCGGAAAAGTCCGGCAAGCGTCGCGCCAAGCATCTCTCGGTCGCCAAGGCCACCGAAGAGGAAGGCGTTACCGGCTGTGGTGTGAAGTCCAACATCAAGTCGATCCCTGGCGTCATGACCATCCGTGGTTGCGCCTACGCCGGTTCCAAGGGCGTGGTTTGGGGTCCGGTCAAGGACATGGTCCATATCAGCCACGGCCCCGTCGGCTGCGGCCATTACAGCTGGTCCCAGCGCCGCAACTACTTCAACGGCACCGTGGGCATCGACAGCTTCGTCACCATGCAGGTGACCTCGGATTTCCAGGAACGCGACATCGTGTTCGGTGGCGACAAGAACCTGGACGCCATGATCGACGAGTTGGACGTCATGTTCCCGCTCAACAAGGGCATCTCCATCCAGTCCGAATGCCCCATCGGCCTGATCGGTGACGACATCGAAGCCGTCGCCAAGAAGAAGCACAAGGAAACCGGCAAGACCATCGTTCCGGTGCGTTGCGAAGGCTTCCGCGGCGTGTCCCAGTCCCTGGGCCACCACATCGCCAACGACGCCATCCGGGATTGGGTGTTCGAAAAGGGCGTGCCCGAGTTCGAGACCGGCCCCTACGACGTCAACCTGATCGCCGACTACAACATCGGCGGCGACGCCTGGCCGTCGCGCAAATTGCTGGAAGAGATGGGCCTGCGGGTCATCGGCATGTGGTCCGGCGACGCCACCCTGGCGGAAATGGCGCGTGCCCCCAAGGCCAAGCTGAACCTCATCCACTGCTACCGGTCGATGAACTACATCTGCCGCCACATGGAAGAGAAGTACGGCATCAGCTGGGTTGAATACAACTTCTTCGGCCCGACCCAGATCGCCGCCAGCTTGCGCAAGATCGCCGCGCAGTTCGACGAGACCATCCAGGCCAATGCCGAGAAGGTCATCGCCAAGTACGAGGCCCTGGTCGCCGACGTGGTCGCCAAGTACAAGCCCCGGCTCGACGGCAAGACCGTCATGCTCTATGTCGGTGGCCTGCGCCCCCGTCACGTCACCAATGCCTACGAAGACCTGGGCATGAAGGTGATCGGCACCGGCTACGAATTCGGCCACAACGACGACTATCAGCGCACCGGCCACTACGTTAAGGAAGGCACGCTGATTTATGACGACGTGACCGGCTACGAGCTGGAGAAGTTCATCGAGAAGATCCGTCCCGACCTGGTCGGTTCGGGCATCAAGGAGAAGTACGCGACCCAGAAGATGGGCGTGCCCTTCCGCCAGATGCACTCGTGGGACTACTCCGGTCCTTATCACGGCTATGACGGCTTCGCCATCTTCGCCCGTGACATGGACATGGCCATCAACAGCCCGGTTTGGAACAAGTTCAAAGCCCCCTGGAAGGCGGCCTAAGACTTACCGTCAAACCTGTAACGTGTTGTTTCCGTTTAACTCCTCCCCGCGTATCGCCCAACAATCGGGGGCGCGGGGAGTTGAGAAGGAGAGAAGTCATGCCTCAGAGCGCAGAAAAGACCAAGGACCACGTCTCCCTGTTCAAGGAACCCGAATACACGGAGATGTTCGCGGAGAAGAAGGCCAATTTCGAGTGCCGCCCCTCCGATGAAGCCGTCCTCGCTCAGTCCGAGTACACCAAGACCTGGGAATATCGCGAAAAGAACTTCGCTCGCCAGAAGGCCGTCATCAATCCGGCCAAGGCCTGTCAGCCGCTGGGCGCCGTGTTCGCCGCCCAGGGTTTCGAAGAGACCATGCCCTATGTGCACGGATCGCAAGGCTGCGTCGCCTATTTCCGCTCGCATCTGGCCCGTCACTTCAAGGAAGCGGTGCCCTGCGTTTCTGACTCCATGACCGAAGACGCCGCCGTGTTCGGCGGTCTCAACAACCTCGTCGATGGCCTGCAGAACTGCCAGACCCTCTACAAGCCCAAGATGATCGCCGTGTCCACCACCTGCATGGCGGAAGTCATCGGCGACGATCTGTCGGCCTTCATCAACACCGCCAAGGAAAAGGAAGCGGTTCCGGCCGATTTCGCGGTTCCCTTCGCGCACACCCCGTCCTTCGTCGGCAGCCACACCACCGGCTACGACAACATGATCAAGGGCGTGCTGAACTACTTCTGGGATCGCGAGAAGGGCGAAGTGAAGCCCGGCGCCTCCAACGGCAAGATCAACATCATCCCCGGCTTCGACGGTTACGCGGTCGCCAACAACCGCGAACTGAAGCGCTACCTGGACGACATGGGTGTCGATTACACCTTCATCAGCGATGTCTCCGACATCTACGACACCCCCTCGGACGGCACCTACCGCATGTATGACGGCGGCACCAAGCTTGATGACGTCCGCGACGCCATCAACGCCAAGGCCACCATCGGCCTGCAGCAGTACTGCTCGGACAAGAGCCTGGAATACGTCGCTTCCAAGGGTCAGTCGACTGCTTCCTTCCACTATCCCATGGGTGTCGGCGCCACCGACGCCCTGCTGATGAAGATCTCCGAGATCTCCGGCAAGGCGATCACCCCGGCGATCGAGAAGGAGCGTGGCCGTCTGGTCGACGCCATGGCCGACAGCCAGGCCTATCTGCACGGCAAGAAGGTCGCGATCTTCGGTGATCCCGACTTCGTCTACTCCATGGCCGCCTTCCTGCTGGAAATGGGCTGCGAGCCCGCCCACTGCCTGTCGACCAATGCGGGCAAGGATTGGACCGCGAAGATGGAGGCTCTGTTCGCCACCTCGCCGTTCGGCGTCGGCTGCAAGGCCTATGCCGGCAAGGATCTGTGGCACATGCGCTCCTTGCTGTTCACCGAGCCCACCGATCTGCTGATCGGCAGCTCCTACGGCAAGTACCTGGAAAAGGACACCGGCATTCCGCTGATCCGTCTGACCTTCCCGGTGTTCGACCGTCACCACCACCACCGCTTCCCGACCATGGGCTATCAGGGCGCCCTGCGGGTTCTGGTGGAAATCCTGGACCGCATCTTCGAAGTGACCGATGCGGCCAGCGATATCTCCTACGATCTCGTGCGCTAACCCAACCTCCCAGGTGCACGATGATCAATCCCCGGAGCGGCGACGCTCCGGGGATTTTCTTTGCCCTTGGCGCGACAATGTCGTTGTCGCACATGCTACAAACCCGCCGTCTTTGGCAAAAAATCCCTTTATTTCCGCCATTTTAGGCTCTGGCATGGGGCTTGCGAGGAGAGGACCGAACCGCACCGGGAGGTCTCTCATGCTCAAGGCTAAGATCAAGGAGCTGATGAATGAGCCGGGCTGCGCCACCAATCAGGCGAAGTCCGACAAGGACCGCAAGAAGGGATGCGGCAAGACGCTGGTCCCTGGCGCCGCCGCTGGCGGATGCGCCTTTGATGGCGCCAAGATCGCCCTTCAGCCCATCACCGACGTGGTGCATCTGGTTCACGGTCCCATCGCCTGCGAGGGCAATTCCTGGGACACGCGGAATTCCTGGAGCAGCGGCTCCAATCTGTATCGCCGTGGCTTCACCACCGACATGGGCAATCTCGACATCGTCAATGGCGGCGAGAAGAAGCTCTACAAGGCCATCAAGCAGGCCATCGCCCGCTACAAACCGGCGGCGGTGTTCGTCTATCAGACCTGTGTCGCCTCGCTGATCGGCGACGACGTGGACGCCGTCTGCCGCGCCGCCACCGAGCGTCTGGGCACCCCGGTGGTTCCGGTCAACGCGCCCGGTTTCGCCGGGTCGAAGAATCTGGGCAACCGTCTGGGCGGCGAGGCGCTGTTCGAGCATGTCATCGGCACCGTCGAGCCCGACGATGTCGGCCCCTGCGACATCAACATCCTGGGCGAATACAACGTGGCGGGCGAGCTGGACCAGTTCCGTCCGCTGCTGGCCCGTCTCGGCATTCGCCTGCGCGCCTCCATCACCGGCGACGCCCGCTATCGGGAAGTGGCCGCTTGCCACACCGCCAAGGCCAATATGGTGCTGTGTTCCCAGGCGCTGATCACCCTGGCCCGCAAGATGAAGGAGAAGTGGGACATTCCCTATTACGAGGGATCGTTCTACGGCATTTCCGACACCTCCGAGGCGCTGCGCAACATCGCCCGCATGCTGGTGGAGAAGGGGGCCGATCCCTCGCTGATCGGCCGCACCGAGGATCTGATCGCCGAGGAAGAGGCCAAGGCCTGGGCCCGGCTGGAAGAGTACAAGCCCCGGCTGGCGGGCAAGAAGGTGCTGCTTTATACCGGCGGCGTCAAAAGCTGGTCGGTGATCCAGGCTCTTCAGGAAGTGGGCATGGAAGTGGTCGGCTCCTCGGTCCGCAAGGCCACCGAGGCCGACAAGAAAAAAGCGCTGGAACGCCTGGGCGGCGACGAGGACAAGCTGGCCGACGCCATCACGCCTCGGGACATGTACGCCATGTTCAAGGACGGCAAGGCCGACATGATGTTGTCGGGCGGGCGCTCGCAGTTCGTGGCGCTCAAGGCCCGCACGCCTTGGATCGACATCAATCAGGAACGCCACCACGGCTTCGCCGCCTATGACGGCATGGTCGCCATGGTGCGCGAGATCGATCTGTCCATCAACAACCCCATCTGGGCGCAGGTTCGCGCCCCGGCCCCCTGGGAAGTGGAATAAGACCATGGCCCTCATCGTCGATCACAACAAGGCTCTGTCCACCAGCCCCCTCAAGATCAGCGCGCCGCTGGGCGCCTCGCTGGCCTTCATGGGCATGAAGGGCTGCCTGCCCATGTTCCACGGCAGCCAGGGTTGCACCGCCTTCGCCCTGGTCATGATGGTCCGCCATTTCCGCGAGGCCATTCCGCTGCAGACCACCGCCATGAACGAGATCAGCACCATCCTGGGTGGCATGGATCAGGTGGAGCAGGGGCTGCTCAACATCGCCCGGCGCGCCAAGCCGGAAATCATCGGCCTGATCTCCACCGCGCTGACCGAGACCCGCGGCGAGGACATGGAAGGCGATGTCCGCCAGATCCGCGCCCGCAACAAGGAATTGCACGATATCGCCGTGGTCGATGTCAGCGCGCCCGACTTCGCCGGATCACTGGAAACCGGCTGGGGCAAGGCCATCGCCGCCATGATCCGCCAATTGGTGCCCGCGCCCGGCAATCAGGCCAAGCTCAACCGGGTCAATCTGCTGCCCGGCTGCCACCTGACTCCCGGCGACGTGGAGGCCTTGAAGGACATCATCGCCGATTTCGGATTGGAGGCGGTTGTTCTGCCCGATCTGTCGGACTCGTTGGATGGCCATGTTCCCGACGCCTATACGCCGACCACCCTGGGCGGCACCAGCGTGGCGCAGGTGCGCGAAATGGGCCGTTCGCGCCTGACCATCGCCATCGGCGAGCACATGCGCATTTCCGCCAAGACCTTGCAGGAAAAGACCGGCGTTCCCTATGTCCTGCTGGATCGGGTCACCGGGCTGGAAGCGGTCGACCGCCTGATGGTGTCGCTGTCCTCGGTGGCCGGAGTGCCGGTTCCCGCCCGCCAGCGCCGCGCCCGCTCGCAGCTGGTGGACGCCATGCTGGACGGTCATTTCTATTTCGGCGGCCGCTCGGTGGCCATCGCGGGCGAGCCCTCGCTGGTCTGGACCATGGGCAAGCTGGTGTCCGACATGGGCGCCACCATCGCCGCCGCTGTCACCACCCAGGCCCAGCCCGGCCTCGCCGAGTTGAAGACCGAACGGGTGATCGTCGGCGATTTCGAGGATCTGGAAGATCAGATCCTGGAAGCAGGCGGCTGCGACCTGATCATCGCCAATTCCAATGCGCGCCAGGTTTCGGCCGGTCACGGTATTCCGCTGTTTCGGGCCGGTTTCCCGGTGTTCGACCGCTTGGGCGCCGCTCATCTGGTCAGTGCAGGCTATCGCGGCACCCGCGACCTGATCACCCAGCTCGGCAATATCTTGATGGAACGGCCGGGCCACGCCCATTCGGAGCACGACCATGAACACAAGGCGGCTGCGGCTGGTTGATCCGGCCGAAACGGAAAGCGGCCGCCCGCCGCCATTAAAAGGAGGTCACATGAGAATCGCCGTCGCAACCCAGGACCGTCAGCGCGTCGATGCCCATTTCAACGGCGCCAAGACATTCATGTTCTACGACATCGGCCCCGATGGCCACACCTTCCTGGAAGCCGTCCAGTTCGACAATGTCAGCGACCAGAGCGGCAATCACGACGAGGTCGAGGATCGCCTGGGCGTAAAGATCGCCGCCCTGGAGGGAACGTCCCTGCTGTTCTGCCGCGCCATCGGCGGCCCGGCGGCGGCCCGCGTGGTGCGCGCCAAGGTGCACCCCATCAAGCTGCCGTCCGACGAGGCCATTTCCGACGTGATCGAGCGGGTCCGCACCATGCTGAAGGGCAATCCGCCGCCGTGGCTGCGCAAGGCCATGCAAGGCAATGCGGCCGGTGACGAGCGTTTCATCGACGACGAAGATTGATACCGACGAGCCAATGAAATCTTCATTGGCGAGGAGTTGCGGCCAAGGGCCGGCGCGCCACGTGGCGCGAAAGCCAAGGGATGCGGAGCATCCCGCCCGGCGCCTGAGGGACATTAAAGGAGAATACTTATGAGCGACGATCCCTTCATCAAATCCCTGCTGACGCTGATCCGCGCCCAGGATAGCAGCGGCGCCTGGGAGACCATGTCCGACGAGGAACTGCTCGCTCCCTTCATCGTCACCAAGGAACAGCGCCGCGAGATCCCCATCATGGGCGATCCCGATCCGGACATCCTGTGGCGGGTCGAGCTGTATTACAACGCCATCGCCTTCGCCATCGAGAAGGCCACCGGCTGCGCCGCCTCGCCCATCATGAAGATCCATCATGAAGGCTGGGGCCGCATGCTGCTGACCTGCGGCAAGTTGGTGGTGGTCAATTCCTATCTGCGCGACCTGCACCGCTTCGGCTTCGACGACGTGGCGTCCATGTCCACCAAGGCCACCAAGATCATCGCCGAGGCCGCCGCCGTCATCGCCAAATTCCCCGAAGTGGCGGCCGCCTGAAATTACTGCACCCGAAGGAGAGGGAGAGTTCCATGTCGTTTCGCCAATTCATCACCCGTGATGGGTCCACTTGGATTCCCAAGTACCTGACCGCCATCAGCGACGAGCTGTGCATCGGCTGCGGCCGTTGCTTCAAGGTCTGCACCCAGTCGGTCATGAAGCTGATGGGCATCAACGAGGATGACGAGTTGTGCGATCCCTTCGATGACAGCGAAGAGATCGTGCGCAAGGTCATGACCCTGGACAAGGCTGGCAGTTGTATCGGCTGCGGCTCTTGCCAAGCAGTGTGCGGCACCAACGCCCAATCCCACGAGCCGGTTCCGGCTTAACGCGAACGGGGGGCGGGCCTCCCGCCCGCTCTTCACCCAGCGGGCGGGAGGCCCGCTCTCCAATGGTGGGGGTAAACGCCATGGCAATGGATGTCTATACCCGACTGATGGCCGGTGCAGGCAGCGGCAATTCCTTTGACCGCCATCTGTTCGCTTGCGCCATCGCGGTCGCCATGGCGGATCGTTCCGGCAGGCCGCTGACCAGCGGTTTGGGGCTTTCCGCCTTCAATCTCGCCGCCCTGGTCGGACGGTATTTTCCCCTGGCGCCCGGCCTGTTGTCCGGGTTGTCCGGAGAAGAAGAGGACGAGCCCCTGGCCGCCGAGGAACCGGACCTTCGCGCCCTGCTGGTGGAGCACCGTTCCCGCGGCTTGGTGGAAGAGGAATGGCTGGCCCATGTGATCGCGCGGCGCTCGTTGGGCGCCAACCATCTGTGGCAAGATCTCGGCCTGACTGGTCGCGCCGATCTATCCGGACTGATGCGCCGTCACTTCTCCCGCCTGGCCGAGGCCAATAGCGGTGACATGAAGTGGAAGAAATTCTTCTATCGCGAACTGTGCCAGCGCGAAGGCATCGTCATCTGCAAATCGCCCAATTGCGAAGTCTGCGCCGATGTCGCCGTCTGCTTCGGCGCCGAGGACGGCGTGTCGCTGCTGGCCCATCGTCCGGTGTCGCAGATCCGACATTGTTCGGTTTCCCCATAAGCGACAATCTAAAAAAACGTTACAAAACAACGCGATAAAGTCTGGCATCCTCCTTGCTTAGTCATTGGTGTGGAATTCGGTTCACCAAGGAGGACGCTGATATGATGACCCTCACCGACAAGGCCGTTGACGTCATCCGTGACGTTTGCAAGGGCGAGTTCGAAGGCCTGCGCATCATGGTGCAGAAGGGCTGTTCCGGCTTCTCCTACAATATGGGCCTGGAAGCCGCCGCCGCCGAGGACGATCAGGTTCTCGAATTCAACGACATCAAGGTTTTCGTCGATCCCGGCTCGGCCCTTTGGCTGGTGGGCGCCACCATGGATTACGTGGACAACTCCTCCATGGGTTCGGGCTTCGTGTTCGACAATCCCAACACGCCGCCCCCCGAATCCAAGGGTGGTTGCTCCTGCTCCGTGAAGAGCTGCGGCTGAGGACATGACCATGGCCGCCACCCCGGAACAGGCCGCCAAAATCGTCATCAACGACACCACGCTGCGCGACGGCGAGCAGACCGCCGGGGTTGCCTTCAGCCTCGACGAGAAGCTGGCCATCGCCACCGCGTTGTCGGCGGCAGGAGTGCCCGAGATCGAAGTGGGCATTCCCGCCATGGGGGAGGAGGAGCAGGCCGGTATTCGCGCCGTCGCCGCGCTGGGTCTGCGTTCGCGGCTGATCGCCTGGTGCCGCATGCGCGACGACGATCTTGATGCGGCCGTCGCCTGCAAGCTGGGCTCGGTCAATCTGTCCATTCCGGTTTCCGACCTGCAACTGGCCGCCAAGCTGGGGCGCGACCGCGCCTGGGCGCTGGGACATCTCGATCTGATGATTCGCAAGGCGCGCGACATGGGGTTCGACGTCCTGATCGGCGGCGAGGATTCCTCGCGGGCCGATCCCGATTTCCTGTGTCGGGTGTTGGAGGTCTGCGAAAGGGCAGGGGCAAGGCGTTTCCGCTTCGCCGACACCATGGGCATCATGGACCCGTTCGAGACCCATGACCGCTTCAAGCTCTTGCGCGCCGCCACCTCCATCGAGCTGGAAATTCACGCCCACGACGATCTGGGGCTGGCCACCGCCAATTCCCTGGCGGCGGTCAAGGGCGGCGCCACCCATGTGAGCACCACCGTCAACGGGCTGGGCGAGCGCGCCGGAAATGCTCCGTTGGAAGAAGTCGTGGTGGCGCTGGATCATCTCTACGGCCTCGGCACCGGCGTCGATAAGCTGGCCTTGGGCGCGGTGTCCAAGCTGGTGGCCGATGCCTCGGGGCGGCCGGTGCCGGTGGATAAAAGCATCGTCGGGGCCAATATCTTCACCCACGAATCCGGCATTCATGTCAGCGGTCTGCTGCGCGACCGCCGCACCTACGAGGCGCTGAACCCGGCCGAGCTGGGCCGCGACCATCGGGTGGTGCTGGGCAAGCATTCCGGCCTGACCTCGGTTCTGCATGCCTGCCGTGAAATGGGGCTGTCGGTGTCCAATCCGCAGGCCCGCGTCATGTTGGCCCAGGTCAGAACCCACGCCGCCGCCACCAAGACCATTCCCACCGCCGATGATCTGCGCCGTTTCCATACGGAAGCGGCGGAACGGTCCATCGGCCTCGTTTAGGAGAATCGCCATGATTCAGGAAAAGCTCGCCGGACTCTCTTCGGCGGAACAGTTTTTCGAGACGCTGGGCGTGCCTTTCGAGCAGCAGGTGGTCAATGTCAGTCGCCTGCACATCCTCAAGCGGTTCCGCGAATTGATGCGCGACCTCGCTCCCGAAGCGGGGGAGGCCGAATGCGCCGCCGCCTTGGCCGCCGCCTATGCCGAATTCGCCGAAGGGCGCGGCGCCAAGACCTTCAAGGTCTTCAAGGATGCCATGCCCGCCTTCGTGCCGCTGACGGATCTGCGCGCCACCAGCCATTAGCCCGGGCGTTCGGGGGCGAGACGCGTTAGTTTAGGCGGAAGCGCCCCCTATCTTCGTCATGCGCGGGCTTGTCCCGCGTATCCACGCGGCGCCGCCACGACGCCTCATGACGCTATGAATTCAGGCTGATCGGCGTGGATGCCCGTGACACGCGCACGGCTGCCCGGTTTAAATTCGGCGACACGATCCGTTGGCTGCCGAGGGAATTGACCACCAAGACACCAAGAGCACCAAGAGGGCGACACGGTTTTTTGCCTTCCGTCATGCCCGTGCTTGTCACGGGCAACCACGCCCATCCGTCTGGACTATCCTTGCATAAGGCTTTCAAGCGGAACCGCGTGGGTGGCCGGGACACGCCCGGCCATGACGAGCGAGTGAGGCTTGGCCATTTGCTCCGC
>NZ_PGTO01000059.1 GCF_003284725.1 Paramagnetospirillum kuznetsovii
CTGCCATCCGCCAACCCGGTCACCGAGGGCTGATATTGATCGCTGGCGGTGGTGGTGTTGATCAGGAACTCGCCGCCGATCTTGCTCCCATTGGCGTCGAAATGTTGGCCATACACGCCAAAGCCGTTGCCGTCCTGGCCGTATGATTGCCACGTCGCCACGAAACTGCCGTCCGCCAACCCGGTCACCGAGGGCTGATATTGATCGCCGGCAGTGGTGGTGTTGATCAGGAACTCGCCACCAATCTTGGTGCCGTCAGCGTTGAAATGCTGGCCATACACACCCCATCCATTGGCGTCTTGGCCTGGACTGTAAGATACATATGACATCCAGGTCGCCACGAAACTTCCATCCGCCAATGCCGTCAAGGATGCCTGATCATGCATGCCCGACATCGTGGAATTGGCAATCGTGCTGTCCCGATTAAGCATATCAGCGGAATCCAGGACCTTAATCATAATATTCATTGTATTAGATGAAGTATCTGCATAGCCAACGGCCAGATTGCCATTGGCGAGACCAATGACCGATGGATACATCTGACTGTTCAAGCTGGCATCGCTAATCTGGAACTCACCACCGGCCTTGGTGCCATCGGCATAGAAATGCTGGCCATACACACCCCATTGGCTGCCGTCCTGGCCGGCAGACATCCAGCTCGCCACAAAGCTGCCGTCGGCCATTCCCGTTACCGTTGGCATGTACTGATCACTAACGATATTGGTGTTAATCAAGAACTCGCCGCCGATCTTGCTCCCATTGGCGTTGAAATGCTGGCCATACGCACCCCATCCGCTGCCGTCCTGGCCGTATGATTGCCACGTCGCCACGAAACTGCCGTCCGCCAACCCGATCACCGAGGGCTGATATTGATCGCTGGCGGTGGTGGTGTTGATCTGGAACTCGCCGCCGATCTTGGTCCCATTGGCGTTGAAATGCTGGCCATACGCACCCCATCCGCTGCCGTCCTGGCCGAGAGACTGCCACGT
>NZ_PGTO01000060.1 GCF_003284725.1 Paramagnetospirillum kuznetsovii
GCCGCATTGGTCTCGGTCAGCGCCGCCGTGGCGCTGCTCAGCACCGCCGCGTCGTTGGTGCCCGTCAGGGTCACGGTGACGCTGGTGGTGGTGCCGTCGGCCGCAGCCACCGTGAAGCTGTCGCTCACAACCTGGTTGGCGGCAAGCTCGTTATGGGCACCGGCCTGATAGGACCAGGCACCATTGGCATCGACGGAGAAGCTGCCGTACTGGCCCGCCGTGCCGCTCTGCGCAACGAAGGTCGCCGCGCTGTCCACGTCGCTGATGGTCAGCTGGCCCGACGCCGACAGCGCCGCATTGGTCTCGGTCAGCGCCGCCGTGGCGCTGCTCAGCACCGCCGCGTCGTTGGTGCCGGTCAGGGTCACGGTAACGCTGGTGGTGGTGCCGTCGGCCGCAGCCACGGTGAAGCTGTCGCTCACAACCTGGTTAGCGGCAAGCTCGTTATGGGCACCGGCCTGATAGGACCAGGCGCCATCGGCATCGACGGAGAAGCTGCCGTACTGGCCCGCCGTGCCATTCTGCGCGACGAAATGAGCTTCACCGTGATCGATATCGCTGATGGTAAGGGTGCCACTTGTGGACAGAGCGGTATCGGCTTCGGTCAGGCTGATCGTTGCCGAACCGAGCACCGCCGCGTCATTGGTTCCGGTGATGACGACGCTCACCGTCTGGTCCACGGTGCCGCCGTTGCCGTCATCGAGGGTGACGGTGAAGGTCTCGGTCTTGGTCTCGCCAGCGGCCAGATACTGCACTGCGGCGTCATCGACGCTGTAGCTCCACGACACGCTGCCATTGGCGGCGCCCGCCTTCTCGCTGACCGAGGCGGTCAGGCCGCCGAGATTGCCCTCGGCGGACGCGACCGAGACGGTGTGGCTGTCGATCAGGTCCACATCATTGAAGGCAATGGTGCCGGTGCTGCTCAGAGTGCCATTCTCGGTCACCGC
>NZ_PGTO01000061.1 GCF_003284725.1 Paramagnetospirillum kuznetsovii
TTAGAGGCTGACCGGAAATTAAGTTGAGTGATTTCAGTGCGTTGTGATTCTGTCTGGTTGCGAATCAAGACGGAGCCACAAGATGACGTGGACTGAAATCACTCGCCCGAAGTATCGGCGGGATGGACTGCGGTATGCAAGCGATACGACGGATGAAGAATGGGCAATCATCGCTTCATTTCTGCCAGCGAAATCTGGCCGAGGCCGACCGCGCACGACGGATTTGCGGGCTGTGGTCGATGGCATCTTCTATATCGCCCAGACCGGTTGCCAATGGCGGATGCTGCCCAAGGATTTCCCGCCGTTCACCACCGTACAGGGCTACTTCTACCAGTGGCGGGACGACGGTCGATGGCGGACCATCAACCATCACCTCGTGATGCAGGCACGGGAAGCGGTCGGCCGCGAGGCAAGCCCGACGGCCGGGGTAATCGACAGTCAGTCGGTCAAGACGACCGAGGCTGGCGGACCACGGGGCTTCGATGCCGGCAAGAAGATCAAGGGCCGCAAGCGACACATCCTCACCGATACCGGTGGCTTGCTGGTCGGAACCGTCGTTCACGAGGCCAGCATCCAAGACCGGGACGGCGCACCTTCCGTTCTTGCGTCGATCCGCAGCCTCTACCCATGGCTGCGCCATCTCTTCGCCGACGGCGGCTACGCCGGCGACAAGCTCTCGCAGGCGCTCAAGTCCCTCGGCAAATGGACCGTCGAGATCATCAAGCGTTCCGATACCGCCAAGGGCTTCGTGCTATTGCCGCGCCGCTGGGTCGTCGAGCGCACCTTGGCTTGGCTCAATCGCAATCGCCGCCTTGCCAAGGACTTCGAAGCCTTGATCTCCACAGCAGAAACATGGGTCATGATCGCCAGCGTCAAACTCATCATGCGGCGATTGGCTCGGGGGTAATGCAATCAGACCGATTCAGATTCAGACTCTTAGA
>NZ_PGTO01000062.1 GCF_003284725.1 Paramagnetospirillum kuznetsovii
GCCAGAGATTCACCGACGGCCATTCACCGGGGCGAAGGCCTGCGATCGTGCCGCAGAGCAGGAGCAGAACTGCGAGGGAGTTGGGCGACAGGTCGTTTTCGTGGTGTTTGTTTGTGGCATTGATCCGCTCAAGAAGGTGGTCGAGGATTTTCTTCAGATCATCTGGTGGGAGACGCTTTTCCTTCATGCCGGACGTCTGAAGACCGCGTTGGGCCGAAGCGGGCAGGCCGCCCTGCTGAAGGAGGGCCGATATCTGAGAACCGAAAGCGAAGCTGACCGCAGCACGATACTGCCTCCAAGTGGAAGACGACCATCCGGCCTTGTTCCTGATCATCCAGTCAGCCATCATCGTCGCAGTGATCTCAGATGGCAGGCAGTCAAGGTCACGACAACTGGCGGCTACAAGGCGGTTTGAGATGAGCGTGTACCGGTCTTCGGTTTGACGGGTGCGTGTCATGGTGTTCTCCTCCCGTTACTCGGACAAAAGAGTGGCGTTGAGAGGAGCCCAATCGAAGTGCAAGTAACGCTGGTTGCCTGCCCCCGCAACCACTTTTACCGAACTCCGGTAAACACCAAGCAAACCCGCCCCTCCAGGGGCGGGTTTCTTGCTTTCAAGACCCAGCTCAACCATCGCCGCGATGTCGCCCTCCAGCTCAATCTCGAAGCCCTTGCCCTTGACCTGCCGTGGGAATCCTCCTCCAGTCTGAAGTAGAGTCCGGCCCTGACAAGGACGGACGAGATGAAGCGCAGCA
>NZ_PGTO01000063.1 GCF_003284725.1 Paramagnetospirillum kuznetsovii
TGATCTTCGTGACCTTCGCCTGGGGGATCTATCTCCTCGACCATTACGACGAGGACGATAATTTCCACGGGGCCGACGATCTGTCGGTGGGTCAGTTCCTGGTGCGCAACATCGCCATGCCGCATGTGCAGCGGCTGTATCACACGGTTCCTCCGGCGGTTGTCGGGGTCGGCGGCGGCGGGGTCAATGCCGGTCCGGTGGCCTCGGGGGCCATCGTTGGGGCCAACGGCTATGTGATCACCACCTTGCATTCGGTGTCCAATCTGCCGGAGATTTCGGTCCAGGTGGCGACGACGGCGGGAATCCGGCGCTTTCCGGCCCAGGTGGTGAAGACCATTCCCGGGCATGATCTGGCGCTGCTGAAGATGCAGACCACCGAGAAATTCCTGCATTTCCGCATGGCCGACGTCCAGACGGTGGTGCCGGGCCAGCAGGTGTTCGCCTTCGGCCGCAACATGGCGGGGGCGCCGCTGGTGCGCCAGGGTCTGGTGCAGTCGGCGGATGCGCCGCTGGCGGTGGGGGCCACCCAGATCACCCATCTGCTGCGCTCGGACGCGGTCTACAGCTGGGAACAGACCGGCGGCCCGCTGGTCAATGCCCAGGGCGATCTGGTGGGCATCAACATCGCCGCCACCGGTCCTACCGGCAAGGTGGAAGGCTTCACGGTCCCGGCCCAGGTGATCGTGTCCCATCTCCAAGACGTGGTTCGCTTCAAGAAGGGCG
>NZ_PGTO01000064.1 GCF_003284725.1 Paramagnetospirillum kuznetsovii
TCCGACTTGGACAATTGCTGGCCGACGAAGGCCGACAGGCCCGCATCGGCGCCAGCCGCCACGGCTTCGACCGGGGCGTTGCCGCCAAGGGCCGCCGCCTCGAAGCCGGTGCCGCGCACCGTGATCACCTTCACCGCGTCCTTGGACTGCACCGTGGCCAGGGCGTTGCCCGCATAGATGGGACGCACGAAGGTGTCGGCGGAGACCACCGCCACGATCTCGGAAATCTGCGCCACGTCCAACAGCGCGGCGACGCGCGGCATCACGTTCTTGCCCGAGGTGGTGGCGGGCGCCAGCACATGGGAATAGGACTTGGCCAGCCCCACCACCAGATCGGCCAGCGGCTCGGCCAGATGATGGCCGTACTGCGCCGCGTCGGCGCTCAGCACCTTGGCGACACCAGCGATCTTGGCCGCGGCCTCCGCCACCGCGCCGATGCCGGACCCGGCCACCAGCACATGCACATCGCCGCCGACCTTGGTGGCGGCGGTCACCGCGTTCAGGGTCGCGGACTTCAGGGCGCCGCCTTCATGTTCCGCCAGAACCAGAATGGTCATGGTCCTCAAATCCTTCCGTTCAACCGTCCGACATCAGGTGATAGGGTCCACGAATGAACACGGATAAACACGAATAGAAATATTGATTTTCTTTATCTGTGTTCATTCGTG
>NZ_PGTO01000065.1 GCF_003284725.1 Paramagnetospirillum kuznetsovii
TCACTTACTGTGGTGGTATTGATGCGGAATTCGCCGCCGGTCTTGCTGCCACTGGCGTCATAGTGTTGGCCATACACGCCCCATCCGCTACCGTCCTGGTAAATTGACGCCCAGGTCGCCACAAAACTGCCATCGGACAACGCTGCCAAGGATGTGGAAGATGCATCCACCGACGAATTAACCGAATTGGCGACAGAGGCATCTCCATTCAGCATATCGGCGGCATCGAGAACCTGAACCCTGATATCCATGCTGTTACCAGACGCGGTAAAACCCAGCGCCAAATTGCCGTTTGTAAGTCCGATGATAGACGGATACATCTGATCGCCCCCGGAGGCGACGTCATTTAACAGGAATTCACCGCCAATTTTGGCTCCATCGGCCTGGTAATGCTGCCCGGCAACAGACCATTTGTTACCGTCCTGGCCGTAAGACATCCAGCTTGCCACGAAGCTGCCGTCCGCGAGCCCCGTTACCGTTGGCATGTACTGGTCAGAGGTGGAATAACTGTTGATGTGGAATTCACCACCGGCCTTTGTACCGTTCGCATTAAAATGCTGGCCGTAAACTTCGAAGCTACTTCCGTCCTGACCAATCGCGTTCCACACCACCACGAAGCTGCCATCCGCCAATCCCGTCACCGAGGAATTCATCTGATC
>NZ_PGTO01000006.1 GCF_003284725.1 Paramagnetospirillum kuznetsovii
GCCCCGGTCGAAGCCGTGGCGGCTGGCGCCGATGCGGGCCTGTCGGCCTTCGTCGGCCAGCAATTGTCCAAGTCGGAGCGACCGGAACTGACCAGCGCCCGCGTCATCGTCTCGGGCGGTCGCGGCATGCAGTCGGGCGAGAATTTTCACCTGTTGGAAGCGGTGGCCGACAAGCTGAACGCCGCCGTCGGCGCAAGCCGCGCGGCGGTGGACGCCGGGTTCGTGCCCAACGACTTCCAGGTGGGCCAGACCGGCAAGATCGTCGCCCCCGACCTCTACATCGCGGTCGGCATCTCGGGCGCCATCCAGCATCTGGCGGGCATGAAGGACTCCAAGGTCATCGTCGCCATCAACAAGGACGAGGAGGCCCCCATCTTTCAGGTGGCCGATTACGGCCTCGTCGCCGATCTCTTCAAGGTATTGCCCGAACTCGCCGCCGAGCTCGGCAAATAATTTTCCGCTGCAACCGCCCATCATCCGGGAGCCATAAATGACTGCTATTCAGAAAATCGGTGTCATCGGCGCAGGCCAGATGGGGAACGGCATTGCGCATGTCTGCGCCGCGTCGGGCTTCGACGTGGTTCTGCTCGACATCAGCGACGAGGCCTTGAAGAAGGGTCTCGGCGTCATCGAGAAGAACCTCGGTCGTGCCGTCTCCAAGGGTAAGCTGACCGAGGCCGACAAGGCCGCCACGCTGTCGCGCATCAAGACCACCACCGCCTATGCGGATTTCGGCGATTCCGATCTGGTGATCGAAGCCGCGACCGAGGACGAGAAGGTCAAGCGCCTTATCTTCCAGCAGCTGTGTCCGGTGCTGAAGCCCGAGGCCCATATCGCGTCCAACACCTCGTCGCTGTCCATCACCCGCCTGGGCGCCGCCACCGACCGCCCCGCCAAGTTCATGGGCATGCACTTCATGAACCCGGTGCCGGTCATGCAGCTGGTCGAACTGATCCGCGGCATCGCCACCAGCGAGGAGACCTTCTCCCTGGTGCGCGACATGACCCTGACCCTGAAGAAGCAGCCGGTGTCCGCCGAGGACTTCCCGGCCTTCATCGTCAACCGCATCCTGCTGCCCATGATCAACGAAGCCGTCTACACCCTGTACGAGGGCGTCGGCTCGGTGACCTGCATCGACACCGCCATGAAGCTGGGCGCCAACCACCCCATGGGTCCGCTGGAACTGGCCGACTTCATCGGTCTCGACGTCTGTCTGGCCGTGATGCAGGTGCTGCACGAGGGCCTGGCCGACAGCAAGTATCGTCCCTGCCCGCTGCTGGTGAAGTATGTGGAGGCCGGTTGGCTGGGTCGCAAGACCGGGCGCGGCTTCTACGACTACACGGGCGAAACCCCGGTTCCGACCCGCTAAGGGGCATCCGGAAGGATCAAAGGGCGGGAGGCGAAAACCTCCCGCCCTTTTCGTTTGGTCTTAGAGAACCGTCAACATGGACGCCACCAGCGGATGGCGGACGATGTCCTTTTCATTGAGATCCACCACCGCCACATCCGACAGCACCCGCAGGCGATCGGCGATATCGGCCAGCCCCGACATGCCGGGCAGCAGGTCGCTTTGATCGGGATCACCGGTCAGGACCATGGTGGAATGCCAGCCCAGACGGGTCAGCAGCATCTTGATCTGGCCATAGGTGCAGTTCTGCGCCTCGTCGATGACGATGAAGGCGTTGTTCAGGGTCCGTCCGCGCATATAGGCGATGGGAGCGATCTCGATGGAGCCGTCGGCCAGCAGGGCGCGCAGGCGCTTACCGCCCAGACGGTCGGATAGGGCGTCATAGAGCGGCCTGAGGTAAGGCGCCAGCTTCTCTTGCAAATCACCGGGCAGATAGCCCAGCGACTCGCCCGCTTCCACCGCCGGGCGCGACAGCATGATGCGGGCGACGCGACCTTCCTCGAAGGCCTCCACCGCCGCCGAGATGGCAAGATAGGTCTTGCCGGTCCCGGCGGGCCCAAGCGCCAGCGTCAAATTCCCCTCGGCGATGGCGGCAAGCAGCCTGCGCTGGTTGTCGCTTTGCGGCCGAACCTTTCGAACATAGCTCTGATCGCGGTTTTCCTCTTCTCCCAGAGGGCTCCACCCTTGTTCGCCCCGACCCGTATTGGGATAGAGGGAAACCACCGGCTCGGACTTGGACGCGGCAATCCGCGTGGCGCGCTTGGCCATCTAGGACTCCTTCACAGTATGACGAGGGAAACGGGGCAAACAAAAAGGGCCTCTCGAAACGAGAGACCCTTGACGGAGGAGGTGGGGCCGACGGCCGCTTCCCGATTGGGAGCCGCCTTGTCCGGAAATGAAACCCGGTGCTCGGTCCTGGCATCGATACAACGTGGACTCCTCCATCCGCGATCAGTACCCAGGGAAATCTTAACCAAGCCGGACTCGCCTTGTCACCAACAAATCCGGCTTGTCATGGTGATGTCATACCATATGTAGGGTTAAGGCTCTGTGAATGGGGTCATAGTGAACAGCCGCGCTCGCAATGGGACGCCGTTTCCGGGAGCGCGGGCATCCTGCCCGCATGCCTTATTCGGCCGGGCTGCCGTCCTTGCCGGGGGGCGTGACCCGCAGGCTGGTGACCTGGTTGCGCTGGCGCTTCGCGATCTCGAAGCGGAAGCCGTAGAAGCGGAAGATCTGCCCCACATCGGGAATATGGCGGGCCTCGTGCAGGATCAGTCCGGCGATGGTGGCGGCCTCGTCGTCGGGCAGTCGCCATTCGAATTCGCGGTTGAGGTCGCGGATGGGGACAGAACCGTCGACGATATAAGACCCGTCCGATTGCGGCCGCACGCCCGCCACGGCTTCGTCGTGTTCGTCCGCGATGTCGCCGACGATCTCTTCCAGGATGTCTTCCAGGGTGACGACGCCCATCAGCGAGCCGTATTCGTCCACCACCAGGGCGAAGTGTTCGCGGCGCTGGCGGAAGGCCTGCAACTGCTCCTGGAGGGTGGTGGAATCAGGGATGAACCAAGGGGGCGAGGCCAGTTCCACCACGTCCAGCTTGTCCAGTTCGGCGTCCAGGCCGCGCACGGCGCGCAACATGTCCTTGGCGTGGATGATGCCGACGATGTTGTCGGGGTCGTCCTTCCACAGGGGCAGGCGGGTGAAGGGGCTGTTGACCACCTGATCCAGGATGGCCGAGGGGGCTTGGCCCGCGTCGATGGTCACGGCGTTGCGGCGATGGGTCATGATCTGGCCCACTTCCACGTCGGCCAGTTCCAAGATGGAGCGCAGCATGCGCCGCTCTTCCTTGACCTCGTCCTCGCCGGCATGGACCTCGATGGCGCCGCGCAGCTCCATCATGGAGGATTCCAAGGTGACCGACGAGGCGTAGCTGGCGCCGAACATGCGGAAGGTCAACCGAGTGACACCCTCCATGGCGCGAACAAACGGGGTCAGGATGAACACCACGGCGGTGACCGGCGCCGAGAAGAACAATGCCACCCGATTGGCATGATAAATGGCATAGGTCTTGGGCAGCACCTCGCCAAAGACCACGATGATGACGGTCATGCCCGCCGAGGCATAGGCGATGCCCGCATCCCCGAACATGCCGACCAGAACGCCGGTGGCCAGGGAGGATGATAGGGTGTGGGTCAGGCTGTTGCCGATCAGGAGTGCTCCGATCAGGCTGTGGCGGGAATCGATCAGGCGATTGACGCGCCGGGCGCTGACGTTGCCATCTTGCTCCAACTGGTGCATGGCTGGCCGCGAAACGGCGGTCAACGCCGTTTCCGTTCCGGCGAAGAAGGCCGACCCCGCCTGGAGGATGATAACGGCAACCACGGATAGGGTTAGGAAGAGGCTGGAGTCGATCATCGCTGTATTCCCCCAGTGTAAACTTACCGTCCGGCAGCCATCTCCGCCAGCATGGCCGCCAGCGCATCCTCCGGGACGTCCCGGGTCAGGAAGCTCTGGCCGATTCCCCTGGCCATGACGAAGGTGACCTTGCCGTCCTTGACCTTCTTGTCGCCCCGCATATGGTCCAGCAGGCGCGACACCTCCCACAACCGTCCGGAGGCGGGCAGGGCGCTGGACAGTCCCATGGCGTCCAGATGACGCTTGAGGCGTTCGCAGTCCTCGGCCGGAGCCAGTCCGATCTGGGACGACAGGCGAAGCGCCATGACCATGCCGATGGCCACCGCCTCGCCGTGCAGCATCTCGTCGGAAAAGCCGGTCTCCGCTTCCAGGGCATGGCCGAAGGTGTGGCCGAGATTGAGCAGGGCGCGCACGCCGCCTTCGCGCTCGTCGGCGGCGACGATGCGGGCCTTGGCGCGGCAGCTGACGGCGACCGCTTGGGCCAGGGCGTCCGGGTCGCCCGCGACCACGGCGGCGCCGTTGGTCTCCAGCCAGGCAAAGAACGGGGCGTCGTCGATGATGCCGTATTTCACCACCTCGGCATAGCCAGCCAGCATCTGGCGGCGCGGCAGGGTTTGCAGCGCCGAGATATCGGCCAGGACCAGACGCGGCTGGTGGAAGGCCCCCACCAGATTCTTGCCGTGGCGGGTATTGATGCCGGTCTTGCCGCCGACCGAACTGTCCACCTGGGCCAGCAGGGTGGTGGGAATCTGGACGAAATCGACGCCGCGCAGCAGGATCGAGGCGGCGAAGCCGGTCAGATCGCCGATGACCCCGCCGCCCAGCGCGACCACCATGGTGCCGCGCTCGGCCCGGGCCGCCAGCATGGCGTCCAGCAGGGCTTCCAGATGGGGGAAGTCCTTGGTCTTCTCGCCCGCTGGCAACACCGTGTGCATGGGCATGATGCCCGCGGCGACAAGGCTCTTTTCCACCCGCTCCAGATAGAGCGGCGCCACCTGATCGTCGGTGATCACCAGGGCGCGGTTGCCGCGCATGAGCGGCTGGATCAATTCGCCCGCCCGGTCCAGCAGGCCCGAGCCGATATGGATGTCGTAGGAACGCTCCCCCAGATCGACGGGGACAACCGTGGTCATTCTTTCAGCTCCAGATAGTCGATCAGGCCGCTCATGACACGGGCGACGGTGGCCTCGGGGGCCTCATCGGAGGAATCCACCGTGATGTCGGCCTCGGCATAGACCGGATAGCGGGTCTCCATCAGGCGTCCGAGGATTTCACGCGGATCACCCTGTTTGAGCAGGGGGCGGTGGTCGCGCCCCACCGTGCGCTTCAACAGCAGGTCGAGATCGGCGCGAATCCAGACCGAGATGCCGGTTTCCTTGATGCGTTGGCGGGTGGTGGGGTCGATGAAGGCGCCGCCGCCGGTGGCCAGGATCACCGGCGTCGCGTCCAGCAGGCGGGCGATGACCTTGCGTTCGCCCTCGCGGAAGCCAGCTTCGCCGAAACGGGCGAAATAGTCGCTGATGGTGCAGCCCGCCGCTTTCTCGAACTCGACATCGGCATCCACGAAGTCCAAGCCCAGGCGCCCGGCCAGCCGACGTCCGACGCAGGATTTCCCCGCCCCCATCAGTCCCACCAGAACCACCGTCCGCTCGATGCGCCCCATCAGCTCCGATGCCAGCAGGGCGAGATCCTCCGCCATAACGACTCAATCTCCCGGAATTCCAACCTGCCGGTGTTCAGCCGACGTTGATCATGGGCATGAGGGCCGATACACTGCCCATCGGAAACCATGCCCTATCAGGGCGTTGTAGCCGTCCCGCCCCGGCTGTGTCCAGCCCGGTCGTCCGTTGCCTCGCTTGTCCAATCGAAGGTTTTGCCTATCCCATGACCAAATTCGCCGTTGTTTCGGTTCTCGCGCTGCTGATCGTCGTTGTCGGCGGCGCCTTGTTTCTTTCCTCTTGGGACCCGCCGCCGCCTTCGGCCAAGGTCGAGAAGGTGGTGCCGGATGCCAAGTTCCCCCGCTAATCGTCTTGTGGTTCTGACCCTGGCGGCGCTGACGACAGGCGGGGCCGCCTTGGCCCAGCCCGTTGGCCAGCCCATGCCCCTGGGGCCGCCGGGCGCGGCGGAGCCCGGGTCGGCGCCGAACGTGTTGAAAGTGGTGCCGTCGCCGGTTCTCGACACCCAGCCGACCAAGCCCATGGCCAATGGCGAGACGCGCTTCCAGATGGAGGAGCTGAAGGCTCCCGATCTCGATGCCATCGGCACCTTGGACGACAAGCAGGGCGGCCTCGGTGCCGCCATGTGGCATGGAACCCCAGCCGCCTTGGTGCGCCAGCTTTTGCCGCAATTGCCCGCGGTGGCGGGGTCACGGGTGATGCGCTCGCTGGAACGCCGCCTGCTGCTCAGCGCCGCGACGCCGCCGGATGGCGGCAAGGGGCAGACGCCGCCGCTGCTGGAATTGCGGGCCGAGCGGCTTTACGCCATGGGCGAGATCGACGGGTTGGCGGGATTGCTGAAATCGGCGCCCAGTTCCGTGTCCTCGCCGGGCCTGACCCGGATCAAGATCGATACCTTCCTGCTGGCCGGTGATGTCAAGGCCGCCTGTGCCGAGGCCGCCACCCTGACCGGCGCCATCGATCCGCGCATGCAGGCGTTCTGCATGCTGAACAATGGCAAGGTGTTGGAAGCCAATATGGCGCTGGACCTGATGCGCGAGCGCAAGGACGCCGACCACGCCTTCATCGCCGCCGCCGAGGCCATGGCCGGAACGCCGCCCGCCAGGGTGGACAAGCTGCCCAATCCGACGCCGCTGCATCTGGCCGCCTTCAAGGCCGCCAAGATGCCGCTGCCCGCCGATGCGGCCAATGCCAGCCATCCCGCCACCCTGCGCGCCATCGCCGAGGCCCCCGGCCTGCCGGTGGATATCCGCATTCCGGCGGCGGAAAAGGCTGAATCCCTGGGCGTGCTTGAGACCGACAGCCTGCGCCGCATCTATGGAGCGGTCACCCTCACTCCGGCGGAGCAGCAGGCGGCCCAGACCCAGGGCGACAAGACGCCGCGCTCGCGCGTGCTGCTGTTGCGTGCCGCCCAGCAGGAACAGACGCCGTCCATCCGCGCCGAGCTGATCGCGCGCATCCTGGCGGCGGCGGCCGAGCGCGGCGCCTATTCGGGCACCGCCCGGCTGTATGCGCCCATCATCGCCGATCTGAGGCCCAATCCCGATCTGGCGCCTTTCGCTCCGGCCATGGCCCGCGCCCTTTACGCCGCCGGACGGCCGGAAGCGGCGGGGGCCTGGTCGGCCATCGCCAAATCCGATCCGTCCACCGCCAGGGCTGCCGACGATCTTTGGGCCTTGGCCCGCATCAACCGCATGGGCGATGCCGCCATGACCGCGCCGGAAACCTATGGCGCCTGGCTGTCCGCCCGCGAATTGCCCGCCGATCAGGCGGAACGTCGCGCCACGGTGGCCTTCGACCTGTTGCAGGCCATCGGCGAGAAGGTGCCCGCCCTGGAATGGCTGGCGGCGCCCCATGGCCCCCATCCGGTCCAGCCGGTGCCCGTCCGTGCCGATGTGAAGGCCTTGCTGCGCTCGGCGGCGGAAGGACTGCGCACCGGCGAGACGGTGATGCTGGCCCTGGCCGCCCTGGGCGAGGGGGGGCTCGACAAGGCCGATCCCGATCTGCTCAACCGGGTCGTGGCCTATCTGCGTCTGGTGGGATTGACCCAAGAGGCCCGCGATCTGGCGGTGGAGGCCGCGCTGGCCAACGGGGTGTAGCGGGCTCTACCGCCGCCCCTCGCCGGGGTCGTCGTCGAGCCAGTGGGGATCGACGCCGCCCCGACTCTTGCGGGTTTCCATCATCTTGCGCACATGGCTGAGATTGCGGGCGGCCACCTTGGCCGGGCCCTTGGCGCCGTGGGCCTGAAAGACTTCCAGCGCGCCGCCGAGCGCCTCTTCCGCCTCGGCCAGATGGCCGCCGCCATTGCTGTGGCGGTCCAGCATGAACAGGGCCGAGCCCAAGGTGTTCTGGGTCGCCGCCCAGGCCAGCGGCGTGCGTTCGCGGGTGCGGATTTCCAGCACCGAATGACAGGCGTCCACGGCGCGTTGCAGCACGTCGGTATTCTTCATCTGATCGCCATAGACTTCCAGCACCTGGGCGATGGTGTTCATGATCTCGGCCCAGCGTTGCGGCGTCTCCGTGCGGGAATAGACCTGAAGGGTCGCCTGCAACGCCTGGAGCGCTTCGCGCAGCAACTCGGTCTGGCCGGTCAGCAGGTCGAGACGGAACAATCCGCCACCGAGCTTGACCTGGGCCGAGGCCCATTCCTGCGGCATCAGGGCGCGGGGCAGGTTTTCCACCGCGAGACGCCATTCCTTGATGGCTTCCTCCCACAGGGCGGCGCCGTCCTTTTCGCGTTCGGCCTTGGCGGCGATGACGGCGGCGATGTGCTTGTGAAGAAGTCCGGCCTCCCAGGTGGGGTCGGTGCGGCCCAGTCGTCGCTGGGCCTGACGATAGGCGTTGATGGCCTTTTCGAACCAGGGCTTGGCGTCCTCGGCCAGACTGGCGACGGCGGTCGCCGTGGCCACATGCCCGAACACCAGTTGCACCGAGCGTTGTTGCGGCATGGTCAACTGGACCGGCGGCCGCAGGGCCAGGGCCTCGGCCGCTGCCGCGGCGGCGGGCAGCAAGCGGCGGCTGGCAGCCTTCTGGGCGTCGGTGGACGGGTCGATGGCGGCCAAGACGGCGGCGAACAGCAGATTGGCGGTCGGCTCGCCGAACTCCTTGGGCAATTCGATGCGGGTGGCGGGGCCGAAAGCGGCGGCGCGCTCGTCATCGGCGGTGGCGGTGGCCAATCGCAGGCGATAACCATCCTTGCCGAAATCGCCCCAGACCATCAGCTCGGCGTCTTCTTCCGCCACGGCATGGCGGGTGTTGAGAACCACCGAGGACACCAGCGAGGGGTCTTCCAGGTTGTCCAATTGGAAGACCTTGCCCAGGGCCTTGACCTTGAGGGCGGACCGGGCGGCCAGCGCCTGATTGAGGAAGGTGGCGGCCGAACCGTCGGCGTCGCCCGCCAGGGCCGCCACCAAGACGGTGAAGGACGGGGCTTCCGCCCCCTGCGGCTGTTGGGCCGTGGCGGTCGGCGGCGGCGGTTTGGGCTTGAACAGTCCGACGATGATGTCCATGAGCCCCAGCCTGTCGGCCGAATTCTCGGCGGAGGGTGGCTTGGCGGCTTTTGTCGGAACAGCGGGCACCGATGGGGCAGGGGCAGCGCCAGACGGAGCAAACCCGCGCGAGGCCGCGAGATCGCGTGCCCGCCTCAGTCGTTCCGCTCGTTTTTCGTCTTCTTCACTCGCCATGGATCAACCCTATACGGGAGAGTGACGCCCCGGGCAACTACTCGCCTATGAGGGCCAGCCATTCCTGTTCTGTCAAGGTGGCGACGCCAAGCTTGGCGGCGTCGGCGGCCTTGGACCCGGCATCGGCCCCGATGACCACGTAATCGGTCTTCTTGGAGACGCTGCCCACCACCTTGGCGCCCAAGGCCTCGGCGCGGGCCTTGGCCTCGGGGCGCGTCATGGTGACCAGGGTGCCGGTGAACACCACCGCCTTGCCCGCGACGGGCGAGGTCGAGGCTTCCACCTGCCGGGCGTCCTCGACCCTGCCGCCCAAGGCTTCCATGGCGGCGACCAATTGGTCCAGGGTGTCGCGGTTATGCGCCTCGGCGAAGAAGTCGAGCACGTCCTTGGCGACGGCGGGGCCGATGTCCTCGATGGAGGTAAGTTCGGCCAGGGCCTCCTCGGAGCGGCTTTGCATGGCGTCGCGCCAATGGGCCAGGCTGCCGTAGTGGCGCGCCAGCCGCTTGGCGGTGGCCTCGCCCACCTGGCGGATGCCGAGCGCGAAAATGAAGCGTTCCAGGCCCATGGTGGCGCGGGTGCGGATGGACTCCCACAGCTTGTCGGCCGAGCGCTTTCCCCAGCCCTCGCAGTTCTCCAGACGCGTCAGGCTGCGCCCATTGATCTCTTCCAGCCGGAAGATATCGGCAGGGCCGCGCACCAGCTCCCGGTCCCACAGGAATTCGATGTTCTTGTCGCCCAAGCCCTCGATGTCGAAGGCATTGCGCGAGACGAAATGCTTCAGGCGCTCCTTGGCCTGGGCGGCGCAGGTCAGGCCGCCGCCGCAACGGCGGATCACCTCGCCCTCGGGCCGGACGGCAAGGGCGCCGCAGACCGGGCAGTGGTCGGGGAAGACGAAATCCTGCGCCCCGCGCGGCTTTGCCTCCACCACGCCGACGATCTGGGGGATGACGTCGCCGGCCCGCTGGACGATGACGGTGTCGCCGACCCGCACGCCCTTGCGGGCGATCTCGTCCTCGTTGTGCAAGGTGGCGTTGGAGACCACGACGCCGCCCACATTGACGGGGGTCAGCCGCGCCACCGGGGTCAGCGCCCCGGTGCGGCCGACCTGGATCTCGATGGCTTCCAGCAGGGTGGTGGCCTGTTCGGCGGGGAATTTGTGGGCGATGGCCCAGCGGGGGCTGCGGCTGACCATGCCGAGGCGACGCTGCAGATCGATGTCGTCCACCTTGTAGACGATACCGTCGATGTCATAGGGCAATTGGGCGCGCGCCTCGCCCATCTCGGCGAAGAAGGCCAGCAATTCCGCCACCGAGGCGCAGCGGCGCGCCAGGGGATTGACCCTGAACCCCCAGGTCTTCAGCCGCTCCAGATAGTCCCAGTGGCTGGCGGCGGGCAAAGCCGAGGCCTCGCCCATGGCATAGGCGAACAGGCTGAGCGGCCGCCCGGCGGTGACCTTGGGGTCCAACTGGCGCAGGGAACCTGCGGCGGCATTGCGCGGATTGGCGAAGCTCTTGTCGCCCGCCGCTTCCTGCCGGGCGTTCAGCGCCAGGAAGTCGGATTTGGACATATAGACCTCGCCCCGGATCTCGATCAAAGCGGGGGCGTCGGGGCCGAGACGGCGCGGCAACTCGCCCTCGGGCAGGGTCAGCATATTGGCGGTGACGTCCTCGCCCTCGGCGCCGTCACCCCTTGTGGCGGCCTGGACCAGGGCGCCGTTCTCGTAGCGCAGATTGATGGACAGGCCGTCGATCTTGGGCTCGGCGGCATAGGCCAGCTTCGCGTCGGCCGCCAGCCCCAGGAAGCGCCGCACCTTGGCGTCGAATTCGGCCACGTCCTCGGGCGAGAAGGCGTTGTCCAGCGACAGCATGGGGATCAGGTGGCGCACCTGCCCGAAGCCTTCGGCGGGCTTGGCGCCGACCCGGCCGGATGGGCTGTCGGGGCGGATCAGATGGGGAAAGCGCGCCTCGATGGCGCCATTAAGCCGCTTCAGCGCGTCATATTCCACATCGGCGACAATGGGCGCGTCCAACTGGTGATAAGCCCGGTCGTGGCGCGCGATCTCGCGGGCCAGGCGTTCCAGTTCGATGGCCGCCTCGATGGGCGTGAGGTCTTCGATCTCGGTCATGCCAAGTCTTATAAATCGCCCGGCCGAGAAGAACCAGCCTCAGCCTTGCCAGAACGGCTTGTTCGATTCCTCCCACACGTCATTGCGCGACAGACCGATGTCGCGCAACTCGCGATCGGTCATCTCTGCCAGCCAGCGGCGGCCGGAGATACGCTCTTTCCAACGGGACAGCAGTCCGGCGGCTTCATCGATGAAGCGGCGGTCATGAAAAATCATAAAGGACGGAGTGGCTGTAAGCATGATCGGCCTCCTCGCGGTGGGCGGACGTGATTGCGATCATGGTGCGGCCGGAAGCGGCCCTTCGGCAAACGCGACTATTTCGCTGTCGGATGAGCTGGATTCATGCGGCGGGATCAAGCACACTGGTCCGACCATGAGCTATCGCCTGCCGCCGCTGACCACGCTTCGCCTGTTCGAGGCCGCCGCCCGCCTGATGAGCTTCAAGCTGGCGGCCGACGAGCTTGCCGTGACGCCCAGCGCCGTCAGTCACGGTATCCAGACCCTGGAGGATTGGCTGGGGGTGAAGCTGTTCATCCGCTACAACCGCAGCCTGGGCCTGACGGATGCGGGGGCCGCCTATCTGCCGCAGGTACAGCAGGCGTTGGACCTGCTGGCCAAGGCGACGGAAAACATTCCGGGCCGACGGCCCAGCGGCAAGCTGTCGGTCAGCTCCGCCCCGACCTTCGCGTCGCGCTGGCTGCTGCCCAGCCTGCCCCGCTTCCAGGTTTTGCATCCTCAGATCCAGGTCAGCATCGACACCCAGGCCCGGCAGGTGGAATTCCCCCGCGACGGCATCGATGCCGCCATTCGCCTCGCCAAGGGGCCGTGGGAGGGGCTTTACGCCCTGAAACTGTCGGACGAGTTTCTGGTGCCGGTCTGTGCTCCGGCCATTGCGGCAGGAATATCGACGGCGGAGGATCTTGCCCGCGTCACATTGCTGTACAATATCGCGGTGTCCACCGACTGGCCGTTCTGGTTCGAGGCCAAGGGCGTCCCCGCGGTGACGCCGCAAGGCTCGTCCAATTTCGATACGATTCACATGACCACCAAGGCGGCCATTCGCGGACTCGGCGTCGCCATCGGCCGACTGCCCATGATCCAGGGCGAGATCGACGCGGGCAATCTGGTCGCCGTGCTGGGGCCGCCGGTGGCCAGCCCCACCGCCTATTGGTTCGTCACCGGCCCGGATTCCCTGGCCCGCCCCGAGGTCAAGGCCTTCCGCGACTGGCTGCGCGACGAACTTTTGTCGGGCTGACTCATGCGGGCGGGACGCCCGCGCTCCAACGAGTTCCGGAGCGCGGGCGTCCCGCCCGCTTTTACACGCACTTGCGGATATAGGGCTTGTTCAACTCCCACAACTCGTCCAGCAGCTTGACGGCGGCGTCGGAGGAATTGGTCACCGGATCGGCCAGCAGCGCCTGCAAGGCCAGTTCCTTGGACGCGTGGACGGCGGCTTCCACCGCCAATTGCTGCGCCCCGGCGGGCATCAGGGCCAGCTTCTGGATGGCATCGGGCAGGGGGCCGAGCGAGACCGGGTGGATACCGGCGGCGTCCACCGTGGCGGGGACTTCGACGGCCAGATCGGGCGGCAGATTGGGAATTACCCCGTTGTTCATGACCACCGCCGATTCCAGGTAGTGGTGACGGTTGTTGATCATGCCGTCCACCACCACATTGGTGCGCTCGCCCACCGACTGGGTCCATTCGGTGGGCAACGGGCCTCCAGCCAGCACCGCCTCGATATCGGTCTTCAGCTTTTCGCGCTCGCGGGCGTCGGCCTCGTAGTCGTGGCCGTGCTCGCCGCCTTCCCAGCCGAAGGACAGATACTCGCCCATATGGTCGTCGGAGCATGACGGCCACAGGCCGTAGATCTTGAACATCTTGCGGCTGAAGGGCTGGAAGGTCGGATCGAAGGTCTTTTCCTTCTCGCGCAGCAGCGGATAGAGATCCTCGCCGGTCCAGCGGTGGCGGACTTGCAGCATCCACTGGAAATGGTTCAGTCCGATGCCCCAGCATTCGGCGTCGTGCCAGGAGATACCGGTGATGTTGCAGATGGCGCCCCGCGCCATGAAGATACCGTGGCACAGGCCCAGCACCTTGATGGGGGTGTATTTGGCCACCGCCAGCACGATGCGGCTTTCCGGGTTGGAGAAGTTGAGGAACAGGGCGTTGGGACACAGCTCCTGCATGTCGCGGATGATGTCGAAGATCAGCGGCAGGGTGCGCATGGTGAAGAACAGCCCGCCCGGCCCGCCGTTCTCGCCCAGGGTGTGGCGGATGCCGTGTTTCTTGGGGATCTCGAAATCCTGCTTCCACAGCCGCATGCGGTCGATGGCGATGGAATTGATGACGAAGCTGGCCTCGCGGAAGGCTTCACGGCGGTCGGTGGTGCTTTTGATGATCATGCCCGCCTTGCCGTCGCGGTTCATGCGCTCGGCCAGCGCCACCATGCGCGCCAGGGCTTCCGGGTTGTGATCCACCAGCACCAGGGTGCTGCCCGCCAATGTGTTCGACGAGAACATGTCGCGGAAGGTGGACAGTCCGAACGACATGCTGCCCGCGCCCAGGAAGGCGATCTTGGTGACGTTGCCCATGGTCCGATTCTCCCGAGGTTCTCCCTTAAGATTGATCCTTTCCGATGGCCTCCGCAAGACGCTGCGGGGCGGCAAGATACTCGGCCCTGAGGCAAAGCTTCGCCGCCGCCGCCTCGTCCAGCATGATGGTGGCGTCGGGATGCAGTTGCAGGGCCGAGGCCGGGACCATGGCGGTCACCGGGCCTTCGACGGCCTTGGCCGCCGCGTCGGCCTTGGCCGTGCCGGTCGCCAGCAGCATGATTTGCCGGGCCGACAAGATGGTGGCGATGCCCATGGTGATGGCAAGGTGCGGAACCTCCTCGTCGGGGCTGAAGCCGGGACGATTGGCGGCGCGGGTGGCCGCGTGCAGCGCGCCGAGATGGGTGCGGCCGACCAGGCTGGTTCCGGGCTCGTTGAACCCCATATGGCCATTGCCCCCCAGTCCGAGGATTTGCAGGTCCAGGCCGCCTGCCTGGGTGATGCGTTCTTCGTGCTCGGCGCAGAACACGCGGGGGTCACCCTCGGGGTTGCCCGGGACCAGATGGACCTTGGCGGGGTCCAGGGCGACCTGGTCGATGAAGTGGCGGCGAATGGCGAATCCGCAACTGGCCGGATGGTCGGCCGCGATGGGAAAATATTCGTCCAGGCCGAACAGGGTCACCCCGGAAAAATCCAGGCCCTGGCCGTGACGGCGGATCAGTTCGGCATACATGCCCTGTGGCGTTGCCCCGGCCGCCAGCCCGATCACCGCCTTGGGCTTTCGCCGAACCAAGGCTTCGACCAAATCGGCGGCACGCAGGCTGAGCGATCGCGCATCGGGAAGGATGATCACTGACATGGCCCGCGGCACCCTAGCCGAGATATTTCGCGATATCGACCTCGTCGATCTGTTCGGGCTTCAAGAACCGCTCGGCGTATTGGCGATAGACGCCAGACGACAGGAACAGGTCGAAGAGGTCGGGATCGATATGCTTGTCCTTTTTGAAGAAGCTGAGGATCTTGACGCATTCCGACAAGGTCTTGGGCTGCTTGTAGGGGCGATCCGAAGCTGTCAGGGCCTCGAAGATATCGGCGATGGCGGTAATGCGGGAGGGAACCGACAGTTCGGCCGAACCCAGACCGCACGGATAGCCGGTCCCCAGCAAGGTCTCGTGGTGGGAGCCCGCATATTCCACCACCCGCGACAGCTGTTTTGGGAAGGGCATGCGCTTGAGCATGATGATGGTCTGGATGATGTGCTCGTTGATCTTGAAGCGCTCTTCCTCGGTCAGGGTACCGCGTCCCACCGCCAGATTGTAGAGCTCGCCCATATTGTAAAGATTTTCCGGGATCTTGGTCTTGAAGCCGTAGCTGGGATCGAAGATGGCGGAATTGGCGGGGCGCGGAATGACGTGGTGCACCTTGTCGGCCAGCAGCGTTTCCTCGGCGGGGAGGGACTGCACCGGGTCGGAATAGCGCCGCAATTCCTCGTGAGACATGCCGAGGCGATCATCGAAGTGGCGCATCCAGGTCTGCGTCGCGATGGACTTCAAGCGCTCGACGCGGTCGGGGGCCATGAATTCGCCGCCCAAATTGCATTCGGCGATAAAGGCATAATCATCGATCAGCGCCGCCTTGCGGGCCTCGAAGCCCGCTTCCGCCTCGTCGTGGGGCATGCCTGCGGCAACCGCTTCCAGCATCTCGATGCGGGCGTCGCGCAGCAGAACCTCAAAGCGGGTGCGGACCTCGTGGATGCGGTTATAGATGGTTTCCAGCTTGGTGGCCTTATCGACCACGTATTCCGGGGTGGTGACCTTGCCGCAATCGTGCAGCCAAGCCCCGATCTTGAATTCGCGCCATTGCTCCGGCGTATGGAAGGCGAAGTCGGCCAGCGGCCCCTCGGTGACCTTGCAGGCCTCTTCCGCCAGCATCAGCGACAGTTCGGGGACGCGTTCGCAATGGCCGCCGGTATAGGGGCTCTTGGCGTCGATGGCGCCCGCGATGATCTGGATCATGGCGTCCATCAGGCGCTCCTGGGCATCCAGGAGTTCGCGGTTGTACAAGGCGGTGGCCGCCTGGGCCGCCAATGCCTCGACAAAGCGTTGGATTTGCGGCGCGAAGGGCACGATCTCGCTGCTGCCCTCGGGGCGGGCATTGATCAGTTGGACGGCGCCGATGACGTCGCCGCCACGCGGCTTCAAGGGCACCGTCAGGAACGAGGTGGAATGGTAGCCGGTCTTGGCATCGAACGCCTTGGTGCCCGAGAAATCGAAGCTGCCTTCGTCGTAGGCGTCGGGGATATTGACGGTCACCTGGCTGTGGACCGCATGGCTGACCACGTTCTTGTGGTTCTCGCGTCCGTCGGCGTCGAGCATGCTGACCGGCGGCAGCGACGGCGGCGGCTCGCCTTCGCCGCCCATCTTGATGTTCAAGCTGTCATTGCGAATGATCTGGAAGCGCAGATCGTTTTCGTCGCGGATATAGAGGGTGCCGCCATCGGCATTGGTCAGTTCCTTGGCCCCCAGCAGGATCATGTCCATCAGCTTGCCGGTGTCGCGCTCGGACGACAGGGCTATACCTAAATCGACCAGTCGCACCAACCGCTTTTGCGCGGACGCAAGTTCGGCCGAGCGACCGGCGATGGTGGCCTTCATCAAGCCGAAGGCCTCGGAGAGGTCGTGGAATTCCTTGATGAACGAGGCGCGGGCGGTTTGGCCCGAAAAATCGAATTGGCGGACTTTGTCGGCCTCGGCCACCAAGTGGCGGACCGAATTGGCGATCCGGCGGGCGAACAGGGTCGATAAAGGAACGACGATCAGCAGCACCAGCCCCGCCACTTTCAAAATGCGCAACTGCATTTCCTGGATCGGGCCGGTGAAGTCGGCGAACGGCGAAACCACGCCGATGGCAATGACCTGGCCGTTGCGATCCTTCCAATGGGTGATCTGGGTCAGGGCTTCGTCGCCATCGGAGGTCTTGACCAGGGCGGCGGCTTCGCCGGGAGGGGCGGAGGACAAAGCCCGCAGCAGTGGAGACTCGATGTCGCTTACCGTCGCCAAGGGGCCGATCGTCTTTCCGGATCCGCTTATCAGCGACGGCGTGACGGTGAGCAGGCGGTTCTTTTGATCAATCAGCGCCACGCCGCCCTGGGCCGAGATGGTCTGGCGTCCGACGAAACCAGATAGGCCCCGGAGCGTGATGTCGGCACCGAACACGCCGCTTCCATCGGGCAGGCGCTGCGAAGCGGTCAGGCCCGGCTCTTGAAGGGAGCTGAACAGATAGGCATCGGATAGGGTGCTGAGGGAATTGGCCATTGCGGCGCCGTACCAGGGCCTTTGGCGCGGGTCATAGGTGGGCGCTTCCTTGACGATGGTCCCGTCCATGACCGCCATGCCGTGGTCAAGGAAGGTCCAGGTTTCCCGGCGAACGCCGTCAGTTCCGACGGTGATGGCGCGGATGATGAATTGGCTTCCCACGGGAGCCTTATGCGCCTCGATGATGCGGCTGTCGTCACGGGTGGCGATCACCTGAAGGAAATGGCCGTCGGCGTGTCCGACATAGAGGGAATAACAGCCATCGTTCAGTTCCAGCACCCGGATCATGAAGGGGACGAGCGGATGGGCCACGGCATCGCCGCGTATGGGCTGGGCGGTGAACGGAAGGGCGGCCCCCAAACCGGCAAGATCGAGAAGGTCGTTGATCTGACCATCCACCCGGTCCACCACGCGGGCGGTGACTTGGGCGAAAAGCTGCCGGGCCGCATCCTTGGCTGCCTGCGTGCTGGCGAAGTAGATGCTGGTGGCGGTGGCGATGGTGAGGCAGGCGACGACAAAAGCAATGACCAGCACGATGCTGACCTGCAATCCCAGGCGCAACTTAAGCATCACCATCCCCTGCCTGTCATACCAATTTCCCGCGGGTGCCACGATATCAAGAATGTTTCAAATCACAAACCCTGAACAGCGTCGGGGGTCAGTCCAGCAGCCTTGACAGATACGCCCACAGATTGATCCAGTCCGCCTCCGATTTGGCCTTGAGGATGTCCAAATCCTCGTGGGGACGCTTGCCGGACAGGAAGGACGCGACCTGGGTCTTGAGATAGGCGATATGCTGGCCGGCCAGTGGCGGTTTCTTGACGCGCCCCTCCCCCTTGCGGCCGTGGCAGGGGGCGCAATCGGCGACGAAGAAGGCCTTGCCTGCCTCCAGGTCGCCTGCCTCGCGGGGGATTTGCAGCACCTTCTTCATGATCTGAAGGCGGGCATAGCCGTCCTTGGGCAGGTCGGCCGGTGGTTTGGTGTCCAACTTGACCTCGGACAGGAAGCGCGACACGTCCAGCACGTCGGCTTCGGACATTTCACGATCCACCGCGAAGGGGATCATGGGGATGTTCTCGCGCTCGCGGGTCTTGAACTTCTTGAACTGCTCGACGAGGTATTCGGCATTGAGGCCGCCCAACCGGGGATAGGCGCCGCCACCGCCGCCCGCCCCCAGGTCGCCGTGGCAACCGGCGCAGATGCGCATGACGTCCTTGGCGTTGTCGGGATCATAGACATAGGGCTTGCCCTTGATGACGACGCCTTCGAAGGGTGCCGCCACCACGTTGGGGGCGGCCAGCGCGATGGTTCCCCATGCGACGGCGACGGCCAGCGTCAGGCGAAGTCCCAAACTCATGGCACGTCTCATGGCGAATGCTCTCCGGCGGAAATCCTCCCCCGTCGGTATCCGCGGCGGTGGAATTTCGCTTTGAGCGTGGTCAAGTGGACAGCTTATCCACCGCTTTCGGCATGCCCAGATGGAAGCCCTGGCAGAGGTCGATGCCCATCTCTCGCAGCAGTTCCAGGGTGTCCTGGTCCTCGACGAACTCGGCGATGGTGATCATGCCGAAGCTCTTGGCCATGGAATGGATATGTTCGACCATGATGCGGTCGCGCGGGTCGGTGACGACTTGGCGAACGAAGGATCCCTCGATCTTGACGTAATCGACGGTGATGTATTTGAGGTAGAGGAACGACGAAAAACCGCTGCCAAAATCGTCGAGGGCGAAAGCCAGTCCCTGGGCCCGCAATTCGTTGACCATGGAGACCACGTCGCCGAAATGGGGCAGGGCCTCGCGCTCGGTGATTTCCAGCACCACCCGAGCCGGTGCGATACCGGCCTCGGCCAAACGACGGGGAATGCTCAGCATCCGTTCGCGGTTGGTGATGCTTTTGGCCGACAGATTGACGAAGACCTTGGCATTGCCGAGAATTCCCGCCGACATGGCTTCGAGGGCGCGGTCGAACACGGCGTCGTCGATTTCACCGGCCAGCCCAAGTTCCTCGGCGGCTTCGATGAAGTCACCGGCGCAAACGGCGCTGTCGCCGTCGACCACCCGTGCGAGAACCTCATAGGCGGCGATAGTGCCGTCGGCCGCCGCGACGATGGGCTGGAAGAACGGCACCAGACGGCCTTCCGCCAAGGCGGTGCGGACCATTTCCCCCTGGCTGAAGATGACGGCGGTGGTGTCGTCGCTCTCGCCGATGACCGCCACCTGATTCTTGCCCGACCGCTTCGCCTTGTACAGCGCGACATCGGCGGCGATGGACATCTTGCGGGCGTTCTCGGCATTGTCGGGGAAGCTGGCAAGGCCGATGCTGGCCGTCACCCGCACGCCGCCCACCGGCAGGCCAAGGGCCAGATCGGTGATGGTCTGGCGTAATTTGTCCGCCACTTGGCGGCCTTCCTCGGGGTCGGTTTCGGGCAGCAGGACGGAAAACTCGTCGGCGCCGACGCGGGCGACAACGTCGGTCCGGCGCACTTCGCGCACCAGCACGCTGGCGATTTCCTTCAAGACCAGATCGCCGATGGGGTGACCGAACGTGTCGTTGATGTTCTTGAAGTCGTCCAGATCGATATGGGCGATGCAGAAGGAATCCCCGGTACGTTTGGCTCGGTCGGCTTCGTGGTCGAGGAATTCGTCGAACTTGCGGCGGTTGTAGAGCCGGGTCAGTGGATCGCGGATCGACAGTTCCTCAAGTCGGTGCTGATAGTCCTCGACGGTGTAGAGAAGCTTGTTGAAATACTCCGACAGATCGGCGACCTCGCTGATGATGCCGCTGGTCTTCACCCGTCGGGACAAGTCGGTGTGCTGGATGATCTCCTGCATCAGTCCGACCATATTGGTGATGGGCAGCGCCACGAAGAACTTCAGCTTCAGGTACAAGGCCGCCGACAACAGCACCAAAATCCCGAAGAAATAGGCCAGCACGGTGTTCAGAACGTAGTCCAGCGACACCTTCAGCGAATGGATGGGATAGGTGATGTCGATGATGCCGTTGATGTCGCCCTGCTTCGCCATGGTATGGCAGACAAGGCATTCCTCCTTTGCCTTGACCGGATAAAGGTAGCGAATGCCGGTGGTTCCCGGCACCAGTGTCTCCTGGCCGGTCTCCAAGACCTGCTTGAGCAAGGGGTCGGAGCGTAGGGCTTCGAGATCGCCTGCCAGTTCTCCGAACTGGGAGATCACGGCGGGTCCACGGATGACGTCGATGCGCAAATCCGGCAGTGCGGTCTGCAGCCGTAAGATGACGTCGGCTATTTCGGACTTGCTCCAACCCTTGCGCATGGCGGCATACAGGGTTTCGAACACCAAAGTGGATGTCTGGCGTGCCTCGTCGCGGGCAAGGTCGCGAACGGACTTTTCGCGCACTTCTCCCGAAATCAGCATGACGACACCGAAGGCGAGTGCTGTGGCGAACAAGGAGAGGAGGAACACCACCCGCGTGATGCTGATCCTGGCCGGCTTATGCAACGGCAATCCCCTTCCTGGCATTCTGTTCTCCCACATGGGAGATGTCATATCGCCTTGGTCACCGGAAAGTCCATGAAATTGGGTATATTTGTGACGCGGCATGCCGAAAGGTGACGAAGCTGGCCGCTGCCCGCAAGCTATCCTCTCGGCTTACGCCTTATGCCCTCTGGTTGAAATAATCATTGATCTTTTGCGCCATGGCGCGACTGATGCCCTCGACCGAGGCAAGATCCTCGATACTGGCCGCCGCAACCTCGCGGGCGGAACCGAAATGGTGCAGCAATGCCTTCTTGCGGCGGGCTCCGATGCCGGGGACGTCGTCCAACTGGGACTGCGACAGTCCCTTTGAGCGCTTGGCGCGATGGGCGCCGATGACGAAGCGATGGGCCTCGTCGCGCAGGCGCTGAAGGAAGTACAGCACCGGGTCTCGGCTTTCCAGCGACAGCGGCGGCCGATCGGGCAGGAAGAAGCGTTCACGTCCGGCATTGCGGTCTGGCCCCTTGGCGACGCCCACCACGGCAACATCATCGATGCCGAGTTCCTCCAGGACGCCGAGGGCGGCATTGAGCTGTCCCTGGCCGCCGTCGATCAAGACCAGATCCGGCCACATTCCCTTGTCCTGGTCGGGGTCTTCCTTTTGGGCCCGCTTGAAACGGCGGGTCAGCACCTCGCGCATCATGCCGAAATCGTCGCCGGGGGTGATCTCCTCGGATTTGATGGTGAACTTGCGGTAGGCGGATTTCATCAATCCGTCCGGGCCGGCGACGATCATGGCGCCCACCGCGTTGGATCCCTGGATATGGCTATTGTCATAGACCTCGACGCGCTCTGGCATCGTCTCCAGTCCGAAGGCGGTGGCGACGCCTTCGAGCAGCTTGCGTTGGGCGCCGCTTTCCGCCATGCGCCGCCCCAGCGCCTCGCGGGCATTGTCGGCGGCATGCTCCACCAGGCCGACCTTGTCGCCACGCTGGGGCCGCAGGACCACGACCTTGCGGCCGGCCTTCTCGGACAGCGCCTTGGCGACGATGGCGATGTCCGCCGGTTCCGCATTGACCAGGATCTCGGCGGGCGGCGCCTTGTCGGCATAGAACTGCCCCAGGAAGGCCGCCATGATGTCCGGCGCCTCGGCCTCTTGGGCATGGATGGGAAAGTAGGACCGGTTGCCGTAATTGCAGCCCGAGCGGAAGAAGAAGACCTGGATGCAGACGCCGCCCCCCGCCTGATGCAGGGCGACCACGTCGGCTTCCTCGATTTCCGCCGGGTTGATGTCCTGGTGGGCCTGGATGCGGGCCAATGCGCGGATGCGGTCGCGCAGGACGGCGGCTTCCTCGTATTCCATGGCCGCGCTGGCGGCTTCCATGGCGGTGGCAAGGTCGCGTTGGATGCGCTGGCTGCGCCCCGACAGGAAGTCCTTGGCGCCTTCCACCAAGGCCATGTAGTCGGCGTGGGGGATGCGCTCGACACAAGGCGCGCTGCATCGCTTGATCTGAAACAGCAGGCAGGGGCGGGTACGGCTGGAAAACACCGAATCCGTGCACGAGCGCAGCAGAAAGGCCCGCTGAAGGGCGGCCAGGGTCTGATTGACCGCCCCGGCGGAGGCGAAGGGGCCGAAATACTCGCCCTTGCGGCTTCTGGCGCCGCGATGCTTCATCACCTGCGGCCAGTCGTGGTCGCGGGTCAGCAGGATGTGGGGAAAGCTCTTGTCATCCTTCAAAAGGATGTTGTAGCGCGGCCCCAGGGTCTTGATGAGATTGCTCTCCAACAGCAGCGCCTCGACCTCCGTCGAGGTGGTGACCACCTCCATGGCGGCGGTCTCGGCGATCATGCGCTGAATACGCAACGGCATCCGGTCGGGCCGGGTATAGGCCACGACCCGCTTCTTCAGGCTCTTGGCCTTGCCCACATAGAGAACGTCACCCTTGGCATTCATCATGCGATAAACGCCGGGCGTCCCCGGCAGGGTCGCCAGGAAGGCCTGGATAACCGCGACGCCTGCGGCCAAGGGCGCGGGTGTTTCGCGTTCGGAGGGAAAAACAATCGGCTGTGTCATGACCGGGGCCTTGCTGGGAGCAGCAGTTCGGACTGCCACAAAAGTATAAAATGCGGATAGGGCGCGCTTTTTTTCTTGCAGCGCGGGATATCCACGATTCCTGTGGATAAGTCTGTTGGCAAAGATGGGGGAGACTGGCCCCCCCCAAGAGTCTCCTAGGGTCTGGCCTCCGTGCCCATTTTGTGGGCAGAAATGGATGTATTTATAATTTTCAATAGCTTAGTCCGTGTCAAGCGCAAAGAATTTGCAAAGGTAGGATTATTTCTGTGGACAGCCCGCCGAGGTTCGGTGCAGCCCTGCCCGGCGGAGGGGCTGTGCAAAACCTGACATTTCCATCGCGTTACAAGGAGTTCCGGGGCGGTCTGAAGATGGTTTCGGTATCGAGCCGAACGGCTTAGTTGGTGCGCTGCGGCAAGGGCGGCCTATTCTCGCGGAGATCGATCACCGGTTGCCCAGCACAGATGCTGGCCACCGTCCAGGGCAATCATCTGTCCGGTGATGGATGGCGATGCGATAAGAAACCGAACAGTTCGGCATATTTCGTCGGCCGAGGTGGGGCGGCCCAGGGGCAATTCCGCGCTTTGGTCGGCGAATTGTTCGGCCGTTTGGCGTGTACTGGGCAAAGCGGGGCCCGGCCCGATGGCGACGACGCGGATGCGTGGCGCCAGGGCCAGGGCCAGGGTCTGGGTCAAGGTCCACAACCCCGCTTTCGACAGCGTGTAGGTGGTGAAGTGGGGCGTCAGGTTCCACACCCGTTGGTCCAGCAGGTTGATCACCACGCCTTCCGCCGATGCGGCCAACTGGCGGGCGAAGTCCTGAGCCAGGACGAAGGGGGCGCGCAGATTGACCTCCATGTGGAGATCCCAGGAGTCGCGGGTCGCGCCAAGGGCGTCGTCATACTCGAAGGCGGATGCGTTGTTGATCAGCACGCCCAGTGGCCCCAAGGCCTGGGTGGCGCGCGCCACCAGGGTGGAAACCTGCTCTTCGCGGCTCAACTCGGCATCCAGGGCGACCGCCTTGCCGCCCTTGGCGATGATTTCGTCCGCCACCGCCCGTGCCCCGTCCCCCGAGCGCCCATAATGAACCACCACCGCGAAACCGGCCGCCGCCAGATCAAGCGCGATGGCGCGACCGATGCGATGGGCCGCGCCGGTTACCAGGGCGGTCCGGGGAATGGATGCGGGGAAAGAAGAGCCGACCACTTAGGCCCCGGCCGCACCGGACCCGGCGGCGGCGGCGGCGCGGCGGGGCTGCGACACTTCGACCACGGGCTTGCTGGTCGCCGCGCGCGGTGGCGGAACCCGGTCCAGCCCCGCCAGCACTTCCCCGGCGTGGGGGGGGCGGCGATCCGGATCGGCATCGGTGCAGGCCCGGACCAGATCGGCCAGTTGCGGCGGAAAGTCTCCGGGCAGCTCAGCCGCCTGGGCGGTGGGATCGGGCAGGCGGCCGGTCAGCAGTCGATAGGCGATGGCGCCCAGGGAATAGACATCGGCCCGAGCGGTGACGGCGGTGGCGTTCTCGCGCTGCTCCGGGGCGGTATAGTCGGCGCCGCCCATCCAGTGGCCGGGCATGGGAAGGTTCTTTTCAGCCAGCTTGACCATGCTGAAATCGCACAGCTTGACCGCGCCGTTCTGGGTGGCGGTCAGCAGGATATTGGTCGGCTTGATGAAGCGGTGGACCATGCCGCGGCGGTGCAGGGCCATTGCCGCCGAGCTCAGTTGCTTCATGGCGACCAATGCCCGCATGGGGGCCATGCGGCGCGGCTTGTCGCGGTCATTGGCCAGTTGCTCTTCCGCCGGGTCGTCGAAGTCCTTGCCGATCTCATAGGGCAGGTGCGCCGCCATGAACGGCATGACGAAATAGGGGCGGCCATCGCTCAACTGCTCCATCACCTTGACGCCGATGATGTAGGGATGATCGAAGCTGGCCAGGGTCCGGGCCTCGGTCATGAAGCGGGTCAACTGCTGGGCGGGACTGAGCAGGCTGTCGTCGCCCGGTCGCGGGTCGAACAGCTTGATGGCCACCGGGACTTGGAGGTCCGGATCGTGGCACAGGAAGATCCGGTCGTAACCGGTGGTCAAGACCGCCTGATGGATGACGTATTTGCCGATGCGCTCCATGAAATTCCTATGCCCACCCAGCCCCAGTTGCGATCACTCTAGCAGACTGACTTTGGCGCGTCTTCCATGTCGAATGGCTTGGTCAGCGACGGTGGCTGCCCTTGCCCCGGGGCTTGCCCGAGGGCGCGGCGCGGTGCTTGGTTCCCAGATTGACCTCGATGCCCAGTTCCACCGCGTCCAGGCGGCGCAATTCGTCGCGCAGGCGGGCGGCTTCCTCGAATTCCAGATCGGCGGCGGCGGCCTTCATGCGCTTTTCCAGATCGGCCTTGATCTGGGGAAGGCTTTTGCCCACCGCGTGGCTGATGCCCGCATCGCCGGTGGGCACCGTCAGGTAGTCCCGTTCATAGACGCTTTGCATCACGTCGGTGATGGTCTTCTTGATGCTTTCCGGGGTGATGCCGTTGGCGGTGTTGAAGGCCTGCTGTTTCTCGCGGCGCCGATTGGTCTCGTCGATGGCATAGGTCAGGCTCTCGGTCATCTTGTCGGCATAGAGGATGACGCGGCCCTCGATATTGCGCGCCGCCCGGCCGATGGTCTGGACCAGCGAGGTCTTGGAGCGCAGGAAGCCTTCCTTGTCGGCGTCCAGGATGGCGACAAGGGCGCATTCCGGGATATCGAGCCCTTCGCGCAGCAGATTGATCCCCACCAGGACATCGAAGGCGCCGAGACGCAAATCGCGGATGATCTCGATGCGCTCCAGGGTGTCGATGTCGGAATGCAGGTAGCGCACCCGGATGCCGTGGTCGTGGAGGTATTCCGTCAGATCCTCGGACATGCGCTTGGTGAGCGTGGTCACCAGGGTGCGGAAGCCTTGGCGCGATACGGCGCGAATTTCGCCCAGCAGGTCGTCGATCTGATGCTCGACCGGGCGCACGATACAGACGGGGTCCACAAGGCCGGTGGGACGGATCACCTGTTCGGTGAAGACGCCGCCGGTGCGGTTCATCTCCCACGGGCCGGGGGTTGCCGAGACATGGACGGTCTGCGGCCGCATCAGTTCCCATTCCTCGAACTTCAGGGGCCGGTTGTCGATACAGGACGGCAGGCGGAAACCGTATTCCGCCAGCACGCTCTTGCGGTTGAAGTCACCGCGATACATGCCGCCGATCTGCGGCACGGTGACGTGGCTTTCATCGACGATCAGAAGGGCGTCCTCGGGCAGGTATTCGAACAGGGTGGGCGGCGGCTCGCCCGGCCTGCGGCCGGTCAGGTAGCGGGAATAGTTCTCGATGCTCTTGCAGTGGCCGGTGGTTTCCAGCATCTCCAGATCAAAGGTGGTGCGCTGGTCGAGGCGCTGGGCCTCCAGCAGCTTGCCGGTCTCGTTGAAGCGGTCCAGCGTCTCCTTCAGCTCCGCCTTGATGCCCTTGATGGCCTGGGTGATGGTGGGGCGCGGCGTCACATAGTGGCTGCTCGGATAGATGATGATCTCGGACAGCGCGCAGGTCTTCTCGCCGGTCAGCGGGTCGAACTCGTTGATGGATTCGATCTCGTCGCCGAACAGCGACAGCCGCCAGGCGCGGTCCTCATAGTGGACCGGGAAGATCTCCACCGCGTCGCCCTTGGCGCGGAAGGTGCCGCGTTCGAAGGCGGCGTCGTTGCGGGTGTATTGCAGCTCCACCAGCCGCTTCAGCATGTCGGAGCGGTCGATGCTGTCGCCCACTGCCAGCTTGATGGTCATGCGGGCATAGGATTCCACCGAGCCGATGCCGTAGATGCACGACACCGAGGCCACCAGGATGACGTCGCGGCGTTCCAGCAAGGCCCGGGTCGCGGCGTGGCGCATGCGGTCGATCTGCTCGTTGACCGCCGAATCCTTCTCGATATAGGTGTCGGTGCGCGGCACATAGGCCTCGGGCTGGTAGTAGTCGTAGTAGGAGACGAAATACTCCACCGCGTTGTTGGGAAAGAAGCTCTTCATCTCGGAATAGAGCTGGGCCGCCAGGGTCTTGTTGGGGGCCAGCACCAGGGCCGGGCGCTTGGTCCGGGCGATCACATGGGCCATGGTGAAGGTCTTGCCCGATCCGGTGACGCCCAGCAGCACCTGATCCTGCTCGCCCGCCACCACCCCGGCCGAAATCTCGTCGATGGCCTGGGGCTGGTCGCCGGCCGGACGATAGTCGGAGACGATCTCGAACGCCGCCTCGCCCTCGGGCAAGGGCGGGCGTTCCATGAAGTCGAAGGGCAGCGGACGGGTCACAGCACGAACCGGGCATCGACCTCGGCGAAGGGGGCGACGACGCTGTTTTGCGTCCGGGTCAGCAGGCCCAGCCGGGTCAGGGCCTCCACGTCGGTATGGACATTCTTGTAATCGCGGTGCAGATCGGCGGCCAGCGCCTTGATGCTGGGGACGTGGTGGTGGCGGACATGGCGCAGCAGGTGGAGGCGCTTAGGCGTCAGAGCCGCCAGCAGGGCTTCCAGGTCGCGGAAGGTGAGGTTGGCCTCATCCACCGTCTCGCCGCCCTCGGCCCGCTTCCAGGCGTCGACGAACCGCTGTCCCATATCCTCGGCCGTGCCGATATGAAGCCGGACATTGTCATTGGTGCTCATCATTCACCCCGCACGCGTCGCACGTCGGCCAGGAAATCGGCGATCAAGGCTTCCGGCGTGGTGAAGGCGTAAGCCTCCTCGCGCCCCTCCACATGGCGGTGATCGCCCTTGCCGCGTTCATTGTCGTAGCCCAGCAGCCGCTGGCCATCCTGGCCGTAGAACAAGCTGTACTTCAGACTGTGCCGACTTCCGGCCACCGGACTGGGAACGGCCCAGATGACCATCTCGATGATGGCCCCATCGGGATAGTCCATCCGGTCGTAGAAAAGTCGCTTGGCCTTCATATGGTGACAAATGCCATAGCGGCATGTATGGTGTCAAGGGCCATATCGGATCGCTTGATGCCTCTGAGTGAGTGTGACAGTGTAATAAGAGTTGTTGTCAGCCGGATTGCCGTCATGCGTACCAGCAAGCCCATCACCGTGACCCTCGGCCCTCAGCAGGCAAGCCTGGAAGCTCGTTTGGAATCGGGGGCCTATGGGTCCGCCAGCGAGGTCATTCGCGCCGGGTTGCGTGCGCTGGACCGTGAAGAGGCTGCGTTGGACGAGGTTCTCCGCCTCAAGGTCGCGGCCTCCCTGGCGGACGCCCGTCCCAGCGTCGCCGCCGAGGATGTGTTCGCCCGGTTGCGCGGTCTTCACGCCGAAATGGCGTCGGACGAAAAGAACAATGCATAGCATTGTCTTCCGCCCCCAGGCGGAGGCCGATCTTTTCGCGCTTTATCGCTATATCGCCGAAGCCTCGGGCAGAGGGCGAGCGGGTGAATACATCTCGCGCGTCGAGAAGGCTTGCATGGAACTGGCGTTGTTTCCCGAGCGCGGCACCCGGCGGGACGATATCGCCGCCGGCCTGAGAACCATTGGCTTCGAACGCCGTGCGACCATTGCCTTCCGTGTCCTGGATCAGGTGGTCGAGATCGTCGCCATCGCCTATGCCGGGAGGGAATTCGAGAGCGGTCCGTCAGACGGCTGACCACCCGCAGGCGGTCAGCGCCGCCACCATATGGGACGGCGGTGGCGCTTTGACATGGATGTGCTGCTTGCTGGGGGCTAGCGGCGGAATGCCCACCGACCGCGACAGCAAATGCAGCTTCTCCATGGTATTGGGATCGGCGCCGTAATAGGCGTCGCCCAGCAGGGGGCAGCCGAGATGCTTGGCATGTACCCGGATCTGATGGGTGCGTCCGGTGCTGGGTCTCCATTCGATCCAGGTGAGGTCGTCCAGGCGGCCCAGCACCTTCCAATCGGTGACGGCTTGCTGACCGGCGGGGTCGATCCGGATGCGCCAGCCCTCGCCGCGGGCCGAGACCTTGAGGATGGGGGCGTCGACGGTGCCGCTGTCCCGGGGCGGGCGGCCGAGGCAGACCGACCAGTAGCGCTTCTCGATGCGGTGCGCCGCGAACATGCGGCCCAGGCGCTTCAGGGCCTTGTCATGGCGGCCCAGCACCAGACAGCCCGAGGTATCGCGGTCCAGCCGATGGGCGAGGCGCGGCGGCTCGGCCCAGCCATAGCGCAGGGCGTCGAGATAGAGTTCCAGATGGTCGGGCGAATTGGGCCCGGCATGGACGGCAAGCCCCGCCGGTTTGTCCAGGACAATGACGTCCTGGTCCTTATGAAGGACGCGGCCCAGGATCTCGGCGGGGGTCATACTCTTCCGATCGTTGGCTTCGCGGGCATGCGGGCGGGACGCCCGCGCTCCGAAAAACCTTGGAGCGCGGGCGTCCCGCCCGCAACCCCTATTCTACCGCGTCACCCGATCCAGCAGGGTGACGATGGAGCGGTACGGCAGATCGGCGTGGTCGGCAAGTCCGATCTCGCAAGTCCGGTTGGAGGAATAGCCCGCCTCGCAGCCCTTCGGCACCTGATCGGCCAGTTTGCGGAGCGCGTGGTCGTTGAGTTCGGGATGGGTGAAGCCCTTGTCGCCCGCGAAGCCGCAGCAGCCGACGCCTTCGGGCGTCACCACCGTGGTGGCGCAGGCCTTGGCCAGGGCGGCCATCTTGTCGTCCAGGCCCATCTTGCGGGCGCCGCAATTGACGTGGACCAGCACCGGCTCCACCTGCTTGCGGGGATTCAAGCGCTGCAGCACGGCGTCGTGGAGGAATTCCACCGAATCCTGGACCTTGAGCCGCTCGCCCAGGAAGGTCTTCATCCTCCAGGTACAGGCCGAGGCGTCCATGACGATGGGCAGGCGGCCGTTGTCGCTGGCCTTGGCCAGGGCGGCTTCCAGCTCGGCGGCCTTGCGGTCGGCACTGGCCTGCAAGCCCTTGCTCTCGAAGGCCTGGCCGCAGCACAACCCGTCCACGCCTTCCGGCACCACGACGCGGTAACCGGCGCGTCCCAACACGCGGGTCATGACGGTGGGCAGCGAGTCCTTCTCCGGGTCGCCGACGGCCGGGCCCATGCTGCGCGCCGCGCAGGTGGGGAAATAGACCACTGCGTCGCCGTCGGCGGCGCCGGGCGACAGGGTATAGGCGGCGGCGGTGGGCAGATGCTTGCCGATCTTGGGCACCAGACCGCGGGTCAGCTTGCGCGCCGCGCCCGCCATGGCGGCCATGACGCCGGGCCCGGCAACTCGGCTGACCAGCCCGGCGGCGCCCAGTCCAATTTTGGTGGCGATCATGGCGCCGCCGTAGTGGCGCTCCGCCCAGTCGCCAACCGAGCGGACGGACTCGCCCAGGCGACGGCCGCGCAAGCTCTTGGTCAGGCGGCCGGTTTCGATGCCTACCGGGCAGGCGGTGGCGCACAGACCGCAGGCGGCGCAGGTGTCGATGCCCTGATAATCGTAAAGGTGGCGCAGTTCGGCGGCGGGATCGCCGACAGCGGCGAGCCTGGAAATCTCGCGCCAGCTGGTGATGCGCTGGCGGGGCGACAGGGTCAGGCCGTGGCTGGGGCACATGCGCTCGCAGAATCCGCATTCGATGCAGGTATCCACCAGCGCGTCGGCGGCGGGCAGCGGCTTCAGGTTTTCCAGATGGGCCTTGGGATTGGTGTCGAGGATGACGCCGGGATTGAGCAGGGTCTGGGGATCGAGCAGGTGCTTGATGTCCCACATCAGGGCGGTGGCCTCGGCGCCCCATTCCATTTCCACGAAGGGCGCCATGTTGCGCCCGGTGCCGTGCTCGGCCTTCAGACTGCCGTCATACTTCTTGACCACCAGTTCGCAGACGTCGTCCATGAAGTTGGAATAACGCTCGACCTCTTCCTTGGAGCCGAAATCCTGGGTGAAGACGAAGTGCAGATTGCCGTCCAGGGCATGGCCGAAAATGATCGCCTCGTGATAGGCGTGCTTGCGGCACAGATGTTCCAGATCCACCGTGGCGTCGGCCAGCGACTCGATGGGGAAGGCCACGTCCTCGATGATGACGGTGGTGCCCACCGGGCGCACCGCGCCCACCGCCGGGAACAGGCCTTTGCGGATCTTCCACAGCTTGCCGTATTCGTAGGCGTCATCGGTGAAGGCGGGGGCGAACAGGGTGGTGACGCCGCCCAGCACTTCTCCGATGGTCTTGATATTGGCGGCCAGTCCCTCGGCGGTCTCGGCGCGGGTCTCCACCAGCAGGGCGGTGACGCCCTCGGCCAGCCCGACGATCTGGGCCGGCATGCCGGGCTTGTCCTCCACCGAGCGCAGGGCGGCGCGGTCCATCAGCTCCACCGCCGAGACCGGCGAGGATTTCAGCAGCACCACGGCGCGGCAGGCCTCGGCGATATGGGGGAACAGCAGCAGGCCGCTGGCCTTGTGGGCGTGTTCGGGCACGGTGCGGTAGGTGATCTCGGCGATGAAGCCCAGGGTGCCCTCGGACCCGATCATCAGGTGTTGAAGAATGTCCAGCGGCTGGGTGAAATCCACCAGGGCGTTGAGGCTGTAGCCGGTGGTGTTCTTGATGGCGAATTTGCGTTTGATGCGGCTTGCCAGGGGCCCGTCGGCCCGAACCCGCTTGCCCATGTCGTCCAGCGCGGCCAGCAGCCCGGCATGGGAGGCCTGGAAGGCCTTGACGCTGTCGGGGTTGCCGGTATCGACCAGGGTGCCGTCGGCCAGGATCAGCCGCATGGAGGTCACGGTCTGGTAGGAATTGTCGGACGTGCCGCAGCACATGCCGCTGGCGTTGTTGGCGGCGATGCCGCCGATCTTGCACGAATCGATGCTGGCCGGGTCGGGGCCGATCTTGCGGGCGAAGGCGGCGAGGCGGCGATTGGCCTCGGCGCCGATGACGCCCGGCTGCAGGCGGATGGCGCGCCCCTCTTGCTCGACCACCGCCTGGGTCCAGCCGTTGCCCAGGATCATCAGGACGGAATCGCTGACCGCCTGGCCCGACAGGGAGGTTCCGGCGGCGCGGAAGGTGACCGGGGCACCATGGCGGTGGCAGGCGGCCAGCACCGCCATGACCTCGGACTCGTCGGCCACTTCCACCACCACTTTGGGGACAAGGCGGTAGAAGCTGGCATCGGTGCCATAGGCGAGGCGGCGCAGCGGGTCGGTGATCAGGCGGTGCGACGGGACGATGCCCGCCAGCTCGAACAGCAGGGAGGAAGGCCCCCCACCCCAACCCCTCCCCACGGAGGGGGAGGGGCTATCAATGGCCCCCCCTCCCCTCGATGGGGAGGGGCTATCATTGGACTCCCCTCCCCTTGATGGGGAGGGGGCGGGGGTGGGGTGAGCCGCAACGCCAGTCATTCCACCTCTCCCTCGATCACCAGAACAATCAATTCCTTGGGGCCATGAACGCCATAGGCCAGGGTTTGCTCGATATCGGCGGTCTTGCTGGGACCGGACACCAGTACCGCGTTGGTGGGCATGCCGGTGTTCCAGCCTTCGGCGCTCAGCGTCTCGGCCAGCGAATCGCGAATGCGCGACTTGTCCACCACCGCCACATGGATGGGGGGCAGCAGGCTCATCAGGCGCGGCTCGTCGGGTGTCGGCCACAGTACCAGCGAGCCGGTCTGGGCGATGCCGCCGCGCGCCAAGGTCACCGCCGCGTCCACCTCATGGACCAGTTGGTCCTTGATGTCCTCGACCGAACGGTCATAGGCCACCAGCTTGGGCGATTCGCCAGCGCTCCACGCCTGCGCCAGCCGGGCTCCGGTCGCGGTCTTGGGGGCGAACAGCACCGAGCCGACGCCCTTGTCGGCCAGGATGACGCGCAGGCGTTCCGGCCATTCGGCGGCGGGAACCTCGTGCACATCGGCATGGGCGGCTTCCAGCATGGCGCGGAACCGGGCCATGCGCTGATCGCCGAACGCGGGCGGAGTCCAATCGGGCAGGGCCGAGGCGGGGCGCTTGGGCGCGCCCTTCAGGCGGGCCATGATGCGGTCTTTGGCGCTACTCATTGGAAAATCCCCTCTCGCGGGCCAGCTGGTGCAGGCTCTTGGCGGCGAATTTCGGCTTGGTCCGCACGCTGGTCCATTGCTTCAGCATGGGGAGCGACGCGGGCATCAGATTGCCCACAAGGCCCATGACGCGGGTGGAAATCTTGTAGACGAGGGGCGAGGAATACATGGCGGTCCAGCCGCCCCAGCCCAGGCTGTCGGCCAGGGAGCGGGCGCTGCCGCCGCCCTTGACGGCCACGGAGGTGGGATGCACCGCCTCGGTCCGCAGGCGGGCCAGCAGGTCGGGAATGGGGATCTGCACCGGGCAGACCTCGGCGCAGGCGCCACACAGGGTGGAGGCGTGCACCTGATCTCCGGCGCAGTCGAGCCCTTCCAACTGGGGCGACAACAGCTTTCCGATGGGGCCGGGATAGGTGAAGGTGTAGGTGTGGCCGCCGACGCGCGTATAGACCGGACAGTGGTTCATGCAGGCGGCGCAGCGGATGCAGCGCAGCGTGTCGGCCAGTTGCACGTCGCTGTAGACGCGCGAGCGGCCATTGTCCAGCAGCACCAGATGGACCTCCTTGGGGCCGTCCTTCTCGCCCGGCTTGCGGGGGCTGCTGATCATGTTCACATAGGTGGTGATGATCTGGCCGGTGGCCGAGCGCGGCAGCAAGGACAGCAGCGGCGCCACGTCCTCCAGCCGCTCGATCACCTTCTCGATGCCGGTAACCGCGATGTGCAGCGGCGGCAGGGTGGTGGACAGGCGTCCGTTGCCCTCGTTCTCGATCAGCACCAGCGAGCCGGTCTCGGCCACCAGGAAATTGACGCCGGAGATACCGGCATCGGCGCCCGCGAAGGCGCCGCGCAGGGCGGCGCGGGCGGCGGCGCACAACTCGTCCACATCCTCGGTATAGGTCAGGTTCTTGATCTTGTCGGCGAACAGCTCGGCGATCTCGACCTTGTTCATGTGGATGCAGGGCATCACGATATGGGACGGCGCCTCGCCCGCCAGCTGGATGATGTATTCGCCCAGATCGGATTCCACCGGAGTGATGCCGTTGGCTTCCAGATGGGCGTTGAGATGCATCTCCTCGCTGACCATGGACTTGCCCTTGATCACCGTCTTGGCGCCCGCCTTTTGCAGGATGTCGAGGACGATGGCATTACCCTCCGCCACGGTCTCGGCCCAGTGGACCTTGATGCCGTTGCGGGTCAGGTTGGCTTCCAGCAGTTCCAGCAGTTCGGGCAGCTTGGCCAGGGCATTGGCGCGGATGGCGGCGCCTCGGGCGCGCAGGCTCGTCCATTCCTCCGCGTCGGCGAACTGGGCGGCGCGCTTGGTCATCAGACCGTCCATGGCGCGGCGGAAATTGGCCCGCAGCTTGGGGTCGTTCAGGGCGACATGGGCCTTGCCGGTGAAATCCGACTTGCGCGCTTCAACGGCCATGGCAGCGCTCCAGGATGAATTCGGCGATATGACGGCCGGTGAAGGGCTTGGCGGCTTTCTCGGCGGCGCCGTTGATATTCATCAGGCAGCCGCAATCGCCGGACACCACCTGGGTGGCGCCGGTCGCCTCGATGGAATTGACCTTGTCGGTCACCATGGCGGCCGAGACTTCCGGCTGCCTGACCGAGAAGGAGCCGCCGAAACCGCAGCATTCCTTTTCCCGGGGGTTTTCCACCAGGGTGACGTTGCTCAACTGCCGCAGCAGGGCCTTGGGCTGGTCCAGCACCCCCATCTCGCGCTGGGAATGGCAGGACGGGTGCCAGGTGATGGTCACCGGGCGGCCCTTGTCCGCCAGCTTGACGTCGAGCACCTCCACCAGAAACTGGGTCAGCTCGAAGACGCGGGCGGAGAAGGCGACGGCGCGGGCGTGGTCCGGGGTGCCCTCGAACATCTCGGGGTAATGGGTCTTCATCATTCCGGCGCACGATCCCGATGGCACCACGATGGGCCAGTCGCCGGGAAAGGCGTCCAACTGAAGGCGGGCGACGGCGCGGGCTTCGTCCTGGTGCCCGTTGTTGCGGGCGGGCTGGCCGCAGCAGGTCTGCTTCTGGGGAAACACCACCTTCAGTCCCTCGCGCCGCAGCAGCTCCATCCCCGCCAGACCGGCTTCGGGATAGAACATGTCGATCAGGCAAGTGCCGAAGAAATAGACGGAATCTGGACGGTCGGCTGCGGGCATGGACTTATCCTCGCGCAAAGGCCGACATCGTTGGTCGGCCCGTCATGGCTAGACCATTTTACATATTTCGTAAAGTGGTAAAATTATTTGTCCAACAAATTTCCGGCGGTTTCAGGTTCCCCGTGCCCGCCCGGTCAGATCCGATCCCGACCGGCGGCGAAGCGCGACTTCCCGTCGCGCATCGGCATGCTGGGCCTCGCGCAGGGCTTCCTCGATGGAATTGATATGGGTCTCGGCGGTATGGCGGGCCACTTCGGGATTGCCCTCGGCGATGGCCTTGAAGATGGCCTGGTGCTGGCGCAGGAAGCCTTCGCGCACGCCCCGGCGGCGGTAGAGGTCGGCGCGGTCGTAGAAGACCCCGCCGCGCAGCATCTCGAAGATGCGACGCATGACCTGGGTCATCACCTCGTTATGGGCGGCCTCGTAGATGGCGAGGTGAAAGTCGGCGTCGGCGGCGGCTTCCTGGCTGGGATCGTCCTGCCCGTGGGTGCGCTCCATGGCCTGGAGGCAATCGCGCAGCCGCGCCAAATCCGCCTCGCTGGCGCGTTCGGCGGCCAAGGCGGCGGCATTGCCCGCCATGACCCGGCGGAACTCCAAATAGTCGAAGGCGGTCTGCGGATGCGCCTGCAGCAGCCGGGCCAGCGGATCCATGGCCGGTTCCGATGGGGATTTGGCGCGGGTCTTGCCCGCCGTGGCCCGAATCGCTTGTGTCATGGCCTTAGGATAAGCGCTGCCATGGCGTTGTCCAGTCCCGGAAAATGGGCGGAATAAATTTTCCCATTTACAGAGATATGTGAATCGAGTTATCCACCGATGCAGAGTGGTATAAAAACTTTACCACAAACCAGACGCCTGCATCCGAGCGATGCGCCGTCCAGACCTCTAGGGGAGGAACTATGCAGCCTTGGATGCAGGTATACGACCCGGCCGGAAATCTCTGGCTGTCGTCCTTGATCGCCGCCATTCCGATTATCTTCTTCTTCCTCGCCCTGGCGGTGCTGAAGATGAAGGGCCATGTGGCCGGTACCATCACCGTCCTTCTCGCCATCCTCGTGGCGATCGTCTTCTATCAGATGCCTGTCACGGCGGCGCTGATGGCGGGTGTCCAGGGCTTCCTGTTCGGCTTGTGGCCCATCGCCTGGATCATCATCGGCGCGGTGTTCCTCTATAAGGTGACGGTCAAGACCGGCCAGTTCGAGATCATCCGGTCCTCGGTAGTCTCCATCACCGCCGATCAGCGCTTGCAGATGCTGATGATCGGCTTCTCGTTCGGCGCCTTCCTGGAAGGCGCCGCCGGTTTCGGCGCTCCGGTGGCCATCACCGCCGCCTTGCTGGTGGGATTGGGCTTCAACCCGCTCTATGCCGCCGGTCTGTGCCTGATCGCCAATACCGCCCCGGTGGCCTTCGGCGCCATGGGCATTCCGATCATCGTCGCCGGTCAGGTCTCGGGTCTCGATCCGTTCAAGATCGGCGCCATGGCGGGCCGCCAATTGCCGCTGCTGGCGGTGTTCGTGCCGTTCTGGATCATTTTCATCATGGACGGGGTCAAGGGAGTCCGGGAAACCTGGCCGGCCATCCTGGTCGCCGGTGGATCCTTCGCCTTCGGCGTCTGGTTCACCTCCAACTATATCGGGCCGGAACTGCCCGACATCACCTCGGCGTTGATCAGCCTGATCTGCATCTCGGTCTTCCTGAAGTTCTGGAAGCCCAAGAACATCTTCCGCTTCAAGGCCGAGGGCGAAGAGGAAAAGCATTCCCACGACTACACCGCCGGACAGGTGGCCCGTGCCTGGGCGCCGTTCCTGATCCTGACCGCCGTGGTGACCGTGTGGAGCCTGAAGCCCTTCAAGGCGCTGTTCGCCAAGGGTGCCGATCTGGCCTTCACCAATATCAATTGGGATGTGCCCGGCCTGCACAATCTGGTGTCCAAGGTTCCGCCCATCGTCGCCGCCGCCAAGGCCGTGCCTGCCGTCTATACCTTGAACCTGCTGTCGGCCACCGGCACCGCCATCCTGATCTCTGCCATCATCACCATCGTCATGCTGGGGATGAAGGGTTCCGAGGGGATGAAGACCTTCGGCGAGACCCTGAACGAGCTGAAGCGTCCCATCTACACCATCGGCACCGTGCTGGCCTTCGCCTATGTGGCCAATGCCTCGGGCCTGTCGACCACGTTGGCGCTGCTGCTGACCGGGGCGGGAAGCTCCTACCCCTTCTTCTCGCCGATCCTGGGTTGGCTGGGCGTGTTCCTGACCGGGTCGGACACCTCGTCCAATGCCCTGTTCGGCGCGCTTCAGGCCACCACCGCCCATCAGCTGGGAATCAGCGACATCCTGATGGTCGCCGCCAACACCACCGGCGGCGTCACCGGCAAGATGATCTCGCCCCAGTCCATCGCGGTGGCCTGCGCCGCCGTGGGCCTGGTGGGCCACGAGTCCAGCCTGTTCCGTTTCACCTTGAAGCACTCGATCTTCTTCGTGTGCATCATCGGCGTGATCACCACGCTGCAGGCCTATGTCCTGACCTGGATGATCCCGTAAAGCGCTTACCCTCCAGCATCCCCTGATGCCGGAAAAACTGGCCCGGATGGGAAGCCGTCCGGGCCTTATTTATGGAGTGATGAGGATACAACGAGCATCGCGTCGTCATGCGGGCAAGGCCCGGCGCGGCGACTGAGGGCTATAAAAAGCCTAGTGCTGGCCCGCCATGGGGCAGCCGCCGCATCCCATGGGGGTGCCGCAACTGGGGGCGGGCATGGGGGCCGCCGAGGATTTGCCCACATTGGGGGCCATGATGGCCTTGCCCACGTCCTTGTCGCCGCATTCGGGACAGACGAGGCTGGCGGCGTCCTTCTTGGCGTCGTAATCGGCGCTGTTGGAGAACCACTCCTCGAAGTGGTGATCGTGCGAGCAGCGCAGGGTGTAGAGAATCATATCCGGGTCACTCCGGTGAAAACCGCCCCCTATATACGGGAGCGGTCCTCACCATTGCAACGGTCTCAGAAGCTGTCGCCGCCGCCGTCGTCCCAGCCGCCACCGTCATAGCCGCCGTCATCGGCCACGCTGGTGTCGTATTGGGGCTGAGTGTCGCTGGTGGGCTGGGCGGCGGGCGGCGCCGATCCGTAGTAATTGTTGGTGATGTTCTCGGTCACGGGCGAAGCGCCGCCTCCCAAGCCTCCGCCATGGCCCCCCGCGAACATACCTGAAATGCTGTTGGCCAGCAGCATGCCGCCCGCCACGCCCACCGCGGCGCCGGCGGCGGTGCGCAGGAAGCTGCCGCCGCCCGAGGGCTGACCCCATGGGCTCTGCTGCTGGGGCTGGGCGTATTGCGGCGGGGCATATTGGGGCGGCGGGGCATATTGCTGCTGTTGCTGCTGCTGCGGCACCGAGGGAACCGAACCCCGCCCCCATGGATTGGCGGCCTGCTGGGCGAAGCCGCCCGACTGCGGGGCTCCGGCCAATTGGCGTTCCAGCTCGGCGATGCGGGCGTCGCGGTCCTTGATGGCGTTTTCCTGGACCACCACCGCTTCCACGAGATTATAGGCGGCGTCGGGCACGGCGCGCATGCGATCCGCGATCAGCGCCTCGGCCTCGCGGTCCTTTTGGCCACCGGCGATGCGGGACAATCGGTCGAACACGCTTAAAATCAGGTCACGGTCCTGGGGAGTCATGGCTTGGCCTTCCCGGTTGGCGAAACACGGCACAAGACTTAGGGAGGATTCGCCGAATGTCCATGGCGTTGATCCAAGCTTTCCAATTTTTCATGAAATGACAATGAATTAACCCCTGGCTTGAGAAAAATTTGGCCGAAGTCGCTTGACTCTGTGGCGGACGCCCCCTAGATGGTTGGCACTCGTCGCCGGAGAGTGCTAACAGCGCCCCGGCCGACTCGAAATCGTCTTAACGGAGGTTGTTCCTAATGAAGTTCAGACCGCTCCATGATCGCGTGCTGGTGAAGCGCCTCGACGCGGAAGAGAAGACCGCTGGCGGCATCATCATCCCCGATACCGCCAAGGAAAAGCCCATGCAGGGTGAAGTCGTGGCCGTCGGCTCCGGCACCCGCGGCGACGATGGCAAGCTGGTTGCCCTCGACGTCAAGGCTGGCGACCGCGTGCTGTTCGGCAAGTGGTCCGGCACCGAAGTGAAGATCGACGGCGACGAGCTGTTGATCATGAAGGAATCCGACATTCTCGGCATTCTCGCCTAAATCAAGACATAGAGGTTTAGAAACATGGCTGCCAAGGAAGTCAAATTCTCCACCGATGCCCGCACCCGTATGCTGCGCGGCGTCGATATCCTCGCCGACGCGGTGAAGGTCACCCTGGGCCCGAAGGGTCGCAACGTCGTCATCGAGAAGTCGTTCGGCGCTCCCCGCATCACCAAGGACGGCGTCACCGTCGCCAAGGAGATCGAGCTGGCCGACAAGTTCGAGAACATGGGCGCCCAGATGGTGCGCGAAGTGGCCTCGAAGACCGCCGATCTGGCCGGTGACGGCACCACCACCGCCACCGTCCTGGCCCAGGCCATCGTCCGCGAGGGCGTCAAGGCCGTGGCCGCCGGCCTCAACCCGATGGATCTGAAGCGCGGCGTCGATCTCGCCGTCGCCGCCGTGGTCGCCGACGTCAAGTCGCGGTCGCGCAAGGTCGCCACCAATGCCGAAATCGCCCAGGTGGGCACCATCTCCGCCAATGGCGAGAAGGAAATCGGCGACATGATCGCCAAGGCCATGGAAAAGGTCGGCAACGAGGGTGTCATCACCGTCGAGGAAGCCAAGGGTCTGGACACCGAGCTGGACGTGGTCGAGGGCATGCAGTTCGACCGTGGCTACACCAGCCCGTATTTCGTGACCAATGCCGAGAAGATGACCGTCGAGCTGGATAACCCCTATATCCTGCTGCACGAGAAGAAGCTGTCCGGCCTGCAGCCCCTGCTGCCGGTGCTCGAGCAGGTGGTCCAGTCCGGCCGTCCGCTGGTCATCATCGCCGAGGACATCGAGGGCGAGGCCCTGGCCACCCTGGTGGTCAACAAGCTGCGCGGCGGCCTGAAGGTCGCTGCCGTGAAGGCTCCGGGCTTCGGCGATCGCCGCAAGGCCATGCTGGAAGACATCGCCATCCTGTCGGGCGGCCAGGTCATCTCCGAAGACCTGGGCATCAAGCTGGAAAGCGTCAACCTCGAGATGCTGGGCACTTCCAAGCGCATCACCATCACCAAGGAAGACACCACCATCGTCGACGGCGCGGGCAAGAAGGGCGACATCGAAGCCCGTTGCAAGCAGATCCGCGCGCAGATCGAGGAGACCACCTCGGACTACGACCGCGAGAAGCTGCAAGAGCGTCTGGCCAAGCTGGCTGGCGGCGTGGCCGTCATTAAGGTCGGCGGCGGTTCCGAGATCGAGGTGAAGGAGCGCAAGGACCGCGTCGATGACGCCCTGCACGCGACCCGCGCCGCGGTGGAAGAAGGCATCGTCCCCGGTGGCGGCGTCGCCCTGCTGCACGCTGTGAAGGCCCTGGAAGGCCTGAAGAGCGGCAACCCGGATCAGGAAGTGGGCATCGGCATCGTTCGCCGCGCCCTCCAGGCTCCCGTGCGCCAGATCGCCGAGAACGCCGGTCACGACGGCGCCGTCGTCGCTGGCAAGATCGGCGAGTCCAAGGATCTGTCCTTCGGCTTCGACGCCCAGACCGGCGTCTACACCGACATGATCAAGGCCGGCATCATCGATCCGACCAAGGTCGTGCGCACCGCCTTGCAGGACGCCGCCTCGGTGGCTGGCCTGCTGATCACCACCGAAGCCATGATCGCCGAGCGTCCCAAGAAGGAAGCTGGCGGCATGCCCGGCGGCGACATGGGCGGCATGGGTGGAATGGGCGGCATGGGCGGCATGGACTTCTAAGTCCAAGCCTTCCACCGTATCGTTACGGAAGCCCCCTCCCGCAAGGGAGGGGGTTTTTCGTTTTTATGCCGCTCGAAGCGCGGGCGTCTCGCCCGCTTGCGGGGCGCTTCAGGTATCAGACAGCGCGGCCGGGCATGACCTTCGGCTTGACCTTGCGCTTCTCGACGCGCTTCAAGATCGCATAGGTGGCCCAGCCCACCAGCAGCATGACGATGGTGAAGGCGCTATAGGATACCGGCCAGGGAATGCCCTGGGTCATCATGGAGAATTCCGACATGCCGCCGACGCCCGCCAGCACGTTGAGCGGCATGAACACCACGCTGACCACCGTCAATTGAGTGACCCGGCGGTTCTGGTTGACGTTGATGAAGCCGATGGTGGCGTCCATCAGGAAGTTGATCTTGTCGAACAGGAAGGTGGTGTGGCTGTTCAGCGATTCGATGTCGCGCAGGATTTCCTTGGCATCCTCGGTCTGGGCCGGAGACAGGAAGCGGCCCCTGATCAGGAAGGAAACAGCGCGCTGGGTGTCGAGCATATTGCCGCGAATCAAGCCGTTGAGATCCTCTTCCTCGGCGATATCGGCCAGGATGCGGGCGGCGTCGGCGTCGCTGACATTCTCGCTCAGCACCTCCTGGCCGACCCGGCGCAGGATGGAATAGGTGTCTTCCAGCGAATCGGCGGAATATTCCACGTCGGCGCCATAGAGGTCCAGCAGCAAGTCCTTGCAGCCCAGGCTCTTGCTGGGCTGGTTGCGGGCACGCAGCCTTTGCAGGCGGAAGACGGGCAATTCCTCGTTGCGCACCGTGAACAGGACGTCGTCATGGATGATGAAGGCGACCGGCACGCTACGCGAGGCTCCTTCGCGATCCAGCAGGAAGTTGGAATGCAGGTGGACCTCGTCGCTTTCCTCCTCGTAGAAGCGGGCGCTGACCTCCAGGTCGGTCAGTTCCTCGGGGTCCGGCAATTCCAGCCCGCAATAGCGGGCGATCCAGCCGCGTTCCGATTTCGACGCCCCCAGGATGTCGATCCAGACCGGCCGCAGGGCTTCGAATTCCGCCCGCGATTCCACATCGACGATGCGCATGCGGCCGTCCACCGGCGTATAGGCGGTGATCTGGCCCTGGCGAAATTTCAGTTCCCTGGGGCCGGCCAACTGCTGGCCCAGCGCGCTGGGAAGTTCCCACAAGATGTCGTCGTGGCGGGCGGGGTCGACCAATTGCCAAAGGCGGGCGGCATCCTCGGCGGGCACGGCTTCCAGTATCTTGGCCAGCTCACCGGCGTTTTGGCGCGCCAGCACCTTTTCCAGTTCGACGATGTGCTGCTTTTGGACCAGAGTCTCCACCAGATCCTGATGCTGGGAACTCTGGGCGCGGACCATGCCTTCGACGATCTTCTGCTTGCCCAGCAGGTCCAGGACGGTTTGCAACGACATCATGCGGCTCCATTTCTGGCGCGACGACTTTTCCGTGGCAGGCCTTACCACCGAACGGGGCGGCATGGTAGTTCAAACCTGCACCGCTTGGAACGCGGAGCCGTTCGCCATTCCCCCTTGCGCCTCTCCCAACGGGTCGGTACGGTAATCACACTCTGACCTCGTATTTTGTGGGGGCCATTACAGTGCTCGACGGCAAGCGGGTTCTTCTGATCATTTCCGGCGGCATTGCCGCGTATAAATCACTGGAACTCATCCGCAGGCTGAAGGATCGCGGCTGCGCGGTGCGCTGTATCCTCACCAAGGGCGGCGCCAATTTCGTCACGCCGCTGTCGGTGGCGGCGCTGTCGGGCGACAAGGTCTATCAGGAGACATTCGATCTGACCGACGAGGCCGAGATGGGCCATATCCGGCTGTCGCGCGAAGCGGATCTGGTGGTGGTGGCGCCCGCCACCGCCAATCTGCTGGCCAAGATGGCCAATGGGATCGCCGATGACCTTGCCTCCACCGCTCTTCTGGCCACCGATAAGAAGGTGCTGGTGGCGCCCGCCATGAACACCATGATGTGGGAGCACGCGGCCACCCAGGCCAATCTCGCCACCCTCAAGACCCGTGGCGTCGCCCAGGTGGGCCCCAATGCGGGCGATCTTGCCTGCGGCGAGGTGGGGGCGGGGCGCATGGCGGAACCGGCCGAGATCCTGGCCGCCATCGAGGCCGCATTAGGCACGCCGGGACCGCTTGCCGGTAAGAAAGCGGTGGTCACCAGCGGTCCCACCCATGAGGCCATCGACCCGGTGCGCTATATCGCCAACCATTCCTCGGGCAAGCAGGGCCACGCCATCGCGGCGGCGCTGGCGGCGCTGGGCGCCGAGGTCACCTTGGTCAGCGGACCGGTCCATATTCCTGATCCCACGGGCGTAAAGGTGGTGCGGGTGCGCAGCGCCTCCGAGATGCTGGATGCGGTCAAGGCAGCGTTGCCTGCGGATATGGCGGTCTGCGCCGCCGCCGTCGCCGATTGGACGGTGGCCAACCGCGCCACCGAGAAGCGAAAGAAAAAGGCCGGGGCGCCGCCGCCGGTGATCGAGCTTGCCCCCAATCCCGATATCCTGGCGGCGGTGTCCAAAGGTGAGGGCTGTTCCCGGCCGCGTCTGGTGGTGGGCTTCGCCGCCGAGACCGAGACCCTGTTGGACAATGCCCGCGACAAGCTGGCGCGCAAGGGCTGCGACTGGATCGTGGCCAACGACGTGTCCGAGGGAACCGGAACCTTCGGCGGCGATTCCAATGTGGTTCATCTGGTGGATGCCAAGGGCGTCGAGGACTGGCCGCGCCTGGGCAAGGACGAGGTCGCCGCCCGCTTGGCCCTCCGCATCGCCGCCGTGCTGGGGGAGGGGAAATGAGCGTTGTGAGTGTTCAGTTGAAGCGTCTCGATCATGCCGCCGATCTGCCGCTTCCGGCCTACGAGACCGCCCATGCCGCCGGTATGGATCTGATGGCCTGCATTCCCGCCGACATGGATCTGGCGCCGGGCAAGCGGGCGCTGATTCCCACCGGCTTCGCCATCGCCCTGCCGGAAGGCTTTGAAGCCCAGGTGCGGCCGCGTTCGGGTCTGGCGGCCAAGCACGGCGTCACCGTGCTCAACGCGCCGGGCACCATCGACGCCGATTATCGTGGCGAGATCGGCGTCATCCTGATCAATCACGGCGACGTCGCCTTCGCCATCACGCGGGGCATGCGCATCGCCCAGCTTGTCATCGCTCCGGTCTGCCGGGCGGTCTGGGCGGACGTGGAATCGCTGTCGGAAACGTCGCGGGGAACCGGGGGATTCGGCTCCACCGGCACCGGCAAGAAGGGGGTGGGGGAATGATCCGTCCGTCGAAAAAGATGCTGTTCGCCATCGAGGCGGTTCTCGACATCGCCTATCATGCCGGTGGCGAGCCGGTGCAAAGCCGCGAGATCACCCGGCGCCAGGGCATTCCGCGGCGCTATCTGGAGCAAACCTTGCAACAACTGGTTCGTGCGGGCGTTCTGGTCGGCGTGCGCGGCCCCCGGGGCGGCTATCGCCTTGCCCGCGAACGCCGCCGCATCTCGGTGGGCGAGATCGTCCGGGTGGTCCGCGCCCTGGAAACCGCCGAAGACCCCTATCAGGACATGCCCGCCTCGGAACTGGGCAAGCTGGTCATCCGCCCCATGTGGGGCGATCTGTCGGAAGAGATCATGGGGCGGCTGGACGCCATCACCGTCGATGATCTCTGCATGCGCGCCTATAAGGGCGGCATTCCCAGCGAAGCCCACCAGAAGTTGGACTTCACGATTTAGTCATGCTAATGTGTAGTTAACGTCTTAACTACGGAATTTTTGTGGGGAATACATTATGGCCGCAGATACCCAGTCCGGCTCCGCGTTCCGGGGCAAGATCTACGACAACATCATCGACACCATCGGCGCCACGCCGCTGGTCCGCTTCAAGCGTCTGGCCGCCGAGGCCGGGGCCAAGGCCGATATCGTCGGCAAGCTGGAATTCTTCAATCCGCTGGCCTCGGTGAAGGACCGCATCGGCTTTGCCATGATCGAGGCCGCCGAGGCCTCCGGGCAGTTGAAGGCGGGCGGCACCATCATCGAGCCGACCTCGGGCAATACCGGCATCGCGCTGGCCTTCGTCGCCGCCGCGCGCGGCTACAAACTGATCTTGTGCATGCCGGAAAGCATGTCGCTGGAACGTCGTAAAATGTTGCAGTTGCTGGGCGCCGAGATCGTGCTGACCCCGGCCTCCAAGGGCATGACCGGCGCGGTGCGCCAGGCCGAGGAGCTGGTGGCGTCCACCCCTGGCGCCATCATGCCGCAGCAGTTCAAGAACGAGGCCAATCCCGCCATTCACGAGAAGACCACCGCCGAGGAAATCTGGAACGACACCGCCGGTAAGGTGGACATCATCGTGTCCGGCGTCGGCACCGGCGGCACCATTTCCGGCATCGGTCATGTGCTGAAGAAGCGCAAGCCCGGCCTGAAGATGGTTGCGGTGGAGCCCGAGGACAGCCCGGTCCTGTCCGGCGGCGCCCCCGGCCCCCACAAGATTCAAGGCATCGGCGCCGGTTTCGTGCCCGACATCCTGGATCGCGGCGTCATCGACGAAATCCTCCAGATCGGCAACGAGACCGCTCTCGCCACCGCCCGCAAGGCGGCCAAGCTGGAAGGCGTGCCGGTGGGCATTTCCTCGGGCGCCGCCATCGCGGCGGCCCTGGAACTAGGCACCCGGCCGGAAAATGCGGGAAAGCTGATCGTCGCCATCATCCCCAGCTTCGCCGAACGTTACCTGTCCACCGCCCTGTTCGATCAGGTGTAGGGTTCTCATTAGTCCCTCTCCCAGCGGGAGAGGGTGCCCGAAGGGCGGGTGAGGGAGAATTGGCGCCACTGGCAGCGGCGTCGGGCATTCCCCCCTCACCCCGGCCCTCTCCCTCAAGGGAGAGGGAGCCACGTTTGGAACCGCGTCGCCATGGACTTCACCGAAGAGCAGATCCACCGCTACGCCCGCCACATCATCCTGCCGGAGGTGGGCGGCGTCGGGCAGGAAAAGCTGCTGGGGTCTTCGGCCCTGGTGATCGGGGCCGGCGGGCTGGGCTCGCCGGTGATCCTGTATTTGGCGGCGGCGGGGGTCGGCACCATCGGCGTGGTGGACGACGACGACGTGGAGCTGTCCAACCTGCAGCGCCAGATCATCCACGCCACCTCGCGCATCGGACTGGCCAAGGTGGACAGTGCCGCCTCGGTGGTGGCCGACATGAATCCCGATGTGCGGCTGGTGCCGATCCGTCAGCGGCTCGACAAGGACAATGCCCGGGCCATTTTTCGCGATTTCCAGGTGGTGGCCGACGGCTCGGACAATTTCCCCACTCGCTTTTTGGTCAACGACGCGGCGCGGCTGGAAGGCAAGACGCTGGTCTCGGCCGCCATCCTGCGCTTCGACGGCCAGTTGGCCACCTACAGGCCCGGCGGGCCGTGCTATCGCTGCATCTACCGCGAGCCGCCGCCCGAAGGCCATGTGCCCACCTGTTCCAGCGCGGGCGTGCTGGGCGCCATCGCCGGGACCATGGGGGCCATGCAGGCCACCGAAGTGTTGAAGGAGCTGCTGGGCATCGGCGACAGCCTGGCGGGCAAGCTGGTGATCTATGACGCCCTGTCGGTCACCTTCCGCACCGTCAAGGTTCCCCGCGACCCCGGTTGCCCCCTGTGCGGCGACCATCCCACCATCACCGACCTGTCCGGCCACGGGAGCACCGCCAATGTCTGCGGTTGACCGGAGCGGCCCCGACAAGCTGTCCATCGTGGTGTTTTCCGGCGATTTCGACCGCATTCACTATGCCCTGGTGATGGCGGCGGCGGCGGTGGCCTCCAACACGCCTGTCACCCTGTTCTTCACCATGTGGGCGGGCAGGGCGCTGGAACGTCCGTTGGCCGACGGCTCGCCCGCCTGGACGCGGCTGAAATGCTCGGACGGCGCCGACGCCAAGGTCATGGATGACGGCTTCAAGGCCAAGGGCGTGGGCAGCTTCGAGGAACTGTTGGACGCCTGCGTGGCTTTGGGCGTCACAGTCATGGTCTGCGAGATGGGCTTGAAGGCCTTGGGCATGGACCCCGACGGACTGCGGCCCGATGTGCCGGTGACCAAGGGCGGCGTGGTCACCTTCTTGGCCGATGCATCCAAGACCGGGGCCATGCTGTTCGTCTGACCCGTTACCCAGTGTTACCAAATTGGTCGTCGGGCGGTTACACGCCAGGATCATAACGGTCACCATCGAAGTTCCAATCGAGGTGACCCAAATGAAGTCCTTTCCCCGCTATACCATTGCCTTGGCCGTTGTTCTCGCTGTCGCGGGCGCGGCAGGCATCGCCCGTGCCTCCGGCCCCATGGGCGGCGGCCCGGAGGGCATGGGGCGCATGTGCTCCGACATGGATGCCAGGATGGCGGGCAAGGCCGCCTATATGGAGACCAAGCTGGGCCTGACCGAGGCGCAGAAGCATGACTTCAAGGCGCTCAATGACGCCATGAAGGCCTCGCAAGAGCCCATGAAGAAGCTTTGCGCCGAGATGGCGTCCCAGCCCCAGGCCACCACGCCCCCGACCCGCATGGCGCAAATGCAGAAGATGATGGAAGCGCGCAGCGCCAATATGGCCACGATCATTCCCGCCATGACCAAGTTCTACGACGGTCTGACGCCCGAGCAGAAGAAGATCGCCGATTCGACGATGATGGGCGGCCAAGGTCACGGCCACGGTCCCATGGGGCACTGACCCCACCCAATGAAAAGCCCCCCGAGGCATCGCTTCGGGGGGCTTTGTCATCTTCGCAGTCTAGAACATGGAAGCAAGAACCCGGTCCGGCGGATGGTGGCCGTCGGCGAAGGTCTTGATATTGATCAGCACCTTCTCGCCCATGTCGATGCGGCCCTCGATGGTGGCCGAGCCCAGATGGGGCAGCAGCACCACGTTGTCGAGCGCCAGCAGCTTGGGATTCACGGCGGGTTCGTGCTCGAACACGTCGAGACCGGCACCGGCCAGATCCTTGCGGATCAGCATGCGGGTCAGCGCGTTCTCGTCGACGATCTCGCCGCGCGCGGTGTTGACCACATAGGCGTGCTTGGGCAGCAGCTCCAGGCGCCGGGCCGACAGCAGGTGGAAGGTGGCCGGGGTATGCGGGCAGTGGACGGTGACCACGTCCATGCGGGCCAGCATCTGGTCCAGGCTTTCCCAATAGGTCGCCTCCAACTCCTTCTCGATGTCGGGATGGACCTTCTTGCGATTGTGGTAGTGGATGGACATGCCGAAGGCCTTGGCGCGCCGCGCCACGGCTTGGCCGATGCGGCCCATGCCGATGATGCCAAGGCGCTTGCCCCAAATGCGGTGGCCCAGCATGAAGGTCGGGCCCCAGCCCTTCCAATCGCCCGAACGGATCAGGCGTTCGCCCTCGCTGATCCGACGCGGCACCGCCAGGATCAGGGCCATGGCCATGTCGGCGGTATCCTCGGTCAGCACGCCGGGGGTGTTGGTGATGGTGATGCCGCGGCTTCGCGCGCTGGCGAGATCGATGTGATCCACGCCGGTTCCGAAATTGGCGATCAATTTCAGGTTGGGACCGGCTTGGGACATGATGGCCGCGTCGACGCGGTCGGTGACGGTGGGAACCAGCACGTCGGCGGTCTTGACCGCCTCGATCAGCTCCGCCTTGCTCATGGGATGGTCATCGACGTTCAGCTTGGCGTCGAACAATTCCATCATCCGGGTCTCGATGACGTCGGGCAGCTTGCGGCTGACCACGACGACCGGCTTCTTATGTGGCATTTCTCTACTCCTCCCGGGGCCTGTCCTCACGACCTAGCAACTCGAAGTGCCCTTGTCCAGAGCCCTTTTTGAACTTCTTGAAAGTGACCTGCTCCACTCGCCTTGACCATCGGGTCGAAGCCACCCCTATAATGCCGCCGGAGGGATGATGATTTCGAGTCTGATCGGTGGATTTCTCGCGGCGATAATGGCGCTGTCCGTGGCTGCGTCCGCGTTGGCGGGCGAGGCCAGCGGCTTGCCCTTGCCGCGCTTTGTCTCTTTGCGATCGGACGAAGTCAATCTGCGCACCGGGCCGGGGCAGCGCTATCCCATCGAATGGATCTACGCCCGCAAGGATCTGCCCGTCGAGGTCATCGCCGAATTCGAGGCTTGGCGTAAAATCCGCGACTGGCAGGGCGCCGAGGGTTGGGTCCACCAAGCCATGTTGTCGGGCCGCCGCATGATGGTGGTGATCGGCAGCCAACGGCAATTGCGCGGCTCCGACGGAGACGCCACCGATACGCTGGCCATCGTGGAGGCGGGAGTCTTGGGGCGCCTGCTGCAGTGCCCGCGCAACCGCGACTTCTGCCGGGTCGAGGTGGGCCAGGTCCAGGGCTGGCTCAAGCGCGACGAAATCTGGGGCGTCTATAAAGGTGAGTGGATTGAATAATCAAAACCCATAAAATTTTATCAAAATGCAAAGAAAACTATCCTAAAGTTTAGGCCAATTTTGTCGCATCTCATACTTTAGAGTAATTTATTCCCTTCCTTCATCATCTGACGTATAATCCCATATCAAGATAGGCGTGGGCACAGTATTCACGTCTGGGGATATGGGCTGTGGCCGTCCGAGCTGACGGCCGAAGGACAAGACGAGGCGTCCATGACGCTGAGAACCGAAACGTGCAATATCCGACTGGTGTCGGACACAGGACGTCAGCTGATCGAAGCGGATGACGAGCAGGCGCTGATCGCCTTCACCCGCAAGACCCTGGCCTGTCCCAGACTGCGCGAATGTCCCTATGGCGATTACTGCACCATATTCGCGGCGTCCCTTCTGTCAGAGCGCGGCAAGCACCCCCATGAATGCGAAGACTACTGAGCGTTATCGGTTCATGGCGTGATATTCGGCATTGGGCATCATGTCCAATCCGTGCGCGACCCGGTTGGTGTAGTTGAAGAAGGCGGCCACGTCGCAGATATCGAAGATATCGTCGTCGGAAAAACCGACGTCACGGAGCGCGGCTCGGTCGGTCTCCCCGATGTCATGGGGCGCTTCGGTCAACTTCCAGGCGAAATCCAGCATGGCCTGATGGCGGGGCGACAGATCGGCGGCACGGTAGTTCATCACCATCATCTCGCCCAGCCGAGGATCGCCGGACAAGGCGCGCACCGCCTGGCCATGGGCGACAAGGCAGTAGTAGCAGCGGTTGGCCGAGGACACGGCCACGGCGATCATCTCGCGCTCCAACTTGGTCAGTCCCATGTCGTCTGCCAGCATCAGCTGGTTGTAGAAACGGGTGAACACCCGGAACTTCTCGGGCCGGGCGGCATAGGCCACCAGCACATTGGGGCGCATGCCCAGCTTCTCGTCGCATTTGGCCATGGTGGCGGCAATGTCGTCGGGATAGGCATCGGCCTTGGGCAGGGCGACGCGGGTGACGTGATCGGGCTGCGACATGGCTGCGCTCCTCCTATAGGCTCATCATGGTCGCCAGCATGGTGGCGACCAGCTTTTCCGCGCCGCCTCTGGCGCCGAACACATCCGAGCGCACCACCATCAGGGTCCGGCCCGGCTTGATGACCTGGGCCCGGGCAACCAGGGTCTCGCCTTCGGCCGGGTTCAGCAGGTTCAACTTGAACTCGACGGTCAGCACATTGGCGCCGACCGGCATCAGGGAAAAGGCGGCATAGCCGGCGGCGGTGTCGGCGATGGCGGTGGTGGCGCCGGCATGAACGAAGCCGTTCTGCTGGCACAGATCGGGGCGTACCGGCATCTCCAGCACGCAATGGCCGGGCTCCAGCGCCGCCATGCGGACCCCCAGGGTCCGCATGAAGGTCTGGGCGTCGAAGCTGGCTTTTACCCGGTCGCGGAAGCTAGGGTCTTTCGGCGTCATGCCTAGTTGGACATCAAGACCGGCACGGTCATATGGGCCAGGACGTATTTGGTGCCCGACCCGCGCTTGAGCGACAGGCCGTATTGACCGTGCGCCCCCATGACCACCAGATCGGCGCCAAGATCGCACAGCCGCGACAGCAGCATGTCCATCTTGCCGATATGCTCGCCCGCCAGATGCTCGCCGGTGGCCGTCACGCCGCAGGTGACCAAATGGTCGAGGACGTCCACATGGGGCACGTCGCCCATGGAGCTGGCGCCGCGATCCTGGGGCTTGTGCATGGACAGTACCGTCACCGACTTGGCGTTGAGCATCAGCGGCTTGGCGTCGTTGAGCGCCCGGACGGCTTCCTTGCCGGCGTTCCACGCTACCGCGATGCGCTCGCCGACGGTGGGGAAGGAACCGGTATGGGGAACCACCAGGACGGGGCGGCCGCAATTCAGGATGGTGTGTTCCACCAGTTCCTTGGGCACCAGCTTGCTCTTGGCGTCGATCTGACCCATCACCACCAGATCGGCATAGCGGGCGCAGAACATGGTCTCGGAGAGCACATGGCCGGGCTCGCCATGGGCCAGTTGCCACCAGCGTCCGGCCACCCCGGCGGCCTTGGTCTTTTCGGCGAACAGCGCGGCGGCGGCATCGCGGGCGGCGACAAGCGGGTCGCTGGCCTTGTGGGCGACGGCGCTGGGCTTGTGGCTTTCGATGCGGGCGAACAGGCCGGTCAGCCGCGCCCCGTACTGCTTGGCCAAGCCGACGGCGATATCGAGACGAGCGACGCAACGTTCGCTGTCGTCCATGTGAACCAGAATATCCTTCATGTCGAAACCCCCAACCATTGCTATTCGGTCGCCAAAGCCCTTGAGATCACCAGCCGCTGGATATCGCTGGTGCCCTCGTAGATCTGGCAAACCCGGACGTCGCGATAGATGCGCTCCACCGGGAAATCGGCGAGATAACCGTATCCGCCGTGAATCTGGATGGCGTCCGAGCACACCCGTTCCGCCATTTCGCTGGCGAACAGCTTGGCCATGGAAGCCTCCTTGAGGCAAGCCCTTCCGGCGTCGCGCAACGAGGCGGCGTGCAGCACGAATTGCTCGGCCGCCTCGATGCGGGTGGCCATGTCGGCCAGGCGGAAGGCCACCGCCTGATGTTCCAGGATGGGCTTGCCGAATTGCTTGCGTTCCTTGGCGTAGGCCAGGGCGAAGTCGAAGGCCGAGCGCGCCATGCCCACCGACTGGGCGGCGATGCCAAGGCGGCCGCCTTCCAGATTGGCCAGGGCGATCTTCAGGCCTTCGCCTTCCTCTCCCAGCCGCTGCGCGGCGGGAATGCGGCAATCGTCAAGGGTGACGAAGCAGGTGTCGGACAGATGCTGGCCCAGCTTGTCCTCGACGCGGGCGACATTGAAGCCGGGCGTATCGGTGGGGATGATGAAGGCCGAAATGCCGCGCTTGCCCGCCTGCGGGTCGGTGACGGCGAAGACGATGGCGGTCTGGCCGTTCTTGGCCGTGCTGATGAACTGCTTGGAGCCGTTCAGCACATAGGACTCGCCGTCCCGGCGGGCGCGGCTGCGGATGGAAGCCGCGTCGGACCCGGCCTCGGGCTCGGTCAGGCAGAAGCAGCCGATATGCGCGCCGCGCGCCATGGGGCGCAGGAAACGCTCCTTCTGCTCCTCGCTGCCGAATTTGAGGATGGGGGCGCAGCCCACCGAATTGTGCACACTCATGATGGTGGAGACCGGGCCGCAGCCCGCCGCGATCTCCATCACCGCCATGACGTAGGAAACGTAATCGGTTCCGGCGCCGTCCCATTCCGGCGGCACCACCATGCCGAGGAAGCCCAGTTCCCCCATCTCGGCCAGGGCCTCCTTGGGGAAGCGGTGCTCGCGATCCCATGTGGCGGCGTTGGGGGCCAGCTTCTCCTGGGCGAAGTTGCGCGCCATGTCGCGGATCAGCTGTTGCTCTTCGGTGGCGATCATGGGAGTTCCACCGCCAGGGCCGTCGCTTCGCCGCCGCCGATGCACAGACTGGCGATGCCGCGCTTCAGCCCGTATTGCTTCAAGGCGGCCAGCAACGTTACGAGAATACGCGCCCCCGAGGCGCCGATGGGATGCCCCAGGGCGCAGGCGCCGCCGTGGATGTTGACCCGGTCGTGGGGCAGCTTGAGGTCGTGCATGGCCGCCATGGTGACCACGGCGAAGGCCTCGTTGATCTCCCACAGGTCGATATCGCCCGCCTTGCGGCCGATCTTGTCCAGCAGGGCCTTGATCGCTCCCACCGGGGCGGTGGTGAACAGATTGGGGGCCTGGGCGAAGTTGGTGTGCCCCAGGATGGTGGCCAGCGGGCTGAGGCCGCGCTTATGGGCTTCCGAGCGGCGCATCAGCACCAGGGCGGCGGCGCCGTCGGAAATGGAGGAGGAATTGGCCGCCGTCACCGTGCCGTTGTCGCGGAAGGCGGGCTTCAGGGACGGAATCTTGTCCGGCTGGGCCTTGCGCGGCTGCTCGTCGATCTCGATGACGGTGTCGCCCTTGCGCCCCTTGAGGGTCAGCGGCGTGATCTCGCCCGCGAAGGAGCCGTCGGTCGACGCCTTCTGGGCGCGTTCCAGCGAGGCGATGGCGAAGGCGTCCTGGGCCTCGCGGGTGAATTTGTAGCTGTCGGCGCATTCCTCGGCGAAGCTGCCCATCAGGCGGCCCTTGGCATAGGCGTCCTCCAAGCCGTCGAAGAACATGTGGTCCAGCACCTTGCCGTGGCCCAGGCGATAGCCGCCCCTGGCCTTGTCCAGCAGGTAAGGGGCGTTGGACATGCTTTCCATGCCGCCCGCCACCATCACCCTGGCGGTTCCCGCCACCAGCAGGTCATGGGCCAGCATGGCCGCCTTCATGCCCGAGCCGCAGACCTTGGAGATGGTGGTGCAGCCCGCCGCCTGGGGGATGCCCGCGCCCAAGCTCGCCTGACGCGCCGGAGCCTGGCCCAGACCGGCGGGCAGGACGCAGCCCATGAATACCTCGTCCACCTGATCGGAGGCGATGCCGGAGCGCTCCACGGCGGCCTTGATGGCGGCGGCGCCAAGCTGCGGCGCCGTCAATCCGGCCAACTCGCCCTGGAAGCCGCCCATGGGGGTGCGGGCGGCGCCGACGATGACGATGGGATCAGTGGTCATGGGGATGCCCTTTGTCCTTGTATCGTGAATTTGCTAAACTACGCCTTATGGGACGTGCACAGACCCTTGCCGATGTGATCGCCATCCTGAAAGAGCATGAAAGCTTCTATCGGGGGAAGGGAGTCACGCGCCTTGCCGTATTCGGCTCCATGGCGCGCGGTGAAGCCGGTCCCGACAGCGATGTGGATCTGGTGATCGACATCGATCCGAACGCTAAGTTCAGTCTTCTGACCTTGTGCGGCGTCCAGAACGAGACGGCCGATTGGCTCGGGCGCGACGTCGATGTGGTTCTCCGGCGCTCGGCGAAGCCCCGGATTCTTCCTCATATCGAGCAGGACGGGATTGATGTCTTCCGCTTCTGAGTTGACTCGATTCCGATCCCGAGTCGAGGACATCTTGGATGCGATCACCCGCATCGAGGAGTTCATCGACCATGGCGGCAAGGCGGATTTTCTGGCAAACGGCATGCTGGTCAGTGCGGTCACGTACCAGTTGTTCATCATTGGCGAGGCCTCGCGGCATCTGGCTCCTGGCGTAGAGGGCAGGCATCCTTTCATTGCCTGGAGGGAGATGCGCGGAATGCGCAACGTGATCGCGCACGAATACGGCACTGTCGATCCTGGCGTCGTTTGGGATGTGGCCACCACCGATCTCGCTCCTCTCCGCGTTGCCCTGCTTGCCGAACGGGACTGGCTCACTTCATGTTGAAGATGATGGACTTCTTGTGGGTGAAGTGTTCCAGCATGGATTCCAGCGAGGCCTCCTTGCCGATGCCGGACGTCTTGACCCCGCCATAGGACAGGGTGGGCTGCACCACCAGATTCTGGTTCACCTGCACGAAGCCCGCCTCCAGGCGGCGGGTGGCGTCCATGGCGACCTTGATGTCGCGGGTCCAGATGGAGGCGGCCAGGCCGTATTCGGAATCGTTGGCCTGAGCGATGACGTCCTCGTAGTCGCTCCATTTGATGACGGCGCAGACGGGGCCGAAGATCTCTTCCTGGCAGATGCGGTCTGAGTTCTTCAGTCCGGTGAAGATCACCGGCTGGACGAAGCGGCCCTTGCTGAGGCGGGGATCGGTGGGCATGGCCGAGCAGACATGCTTGGTGGCGCCCTTGGTCTCCTCGCCCAGCTTGATGTAGGAGCGCACGCGCTCCAACTGGCCGTCGGAGACGATGGTGCCGATATCGGTCTTCTCGTCCAGCGGATCGCCCATGACCATGGCGTCCACCTTGGCCTTCACCTTGGCGATCAGTTCGTCGTGAATGGACTCGTGGACGAACAGACGCGAGGAGGCGGTGCAGCTCTGGCCCTGGCGGGTAAAGCGCATCCCGGCCAGGACGCCCGCCACGGCTTGGTCCATGTCGGCGTCGGCGCAGACGATCATGGGGCTCTTGCCGCCCAGTTCCAGGGTGACGGGGATCAGCTTCTCGGCCGCCGCCTTGTAGACGATGCGGCCGGTCTCCACCGAACCGGTGAAGCTCACCTTCTTGACGTCGGGGTGTTCCACCAGCGGCGCGCCGCATTCCGGGCCGAAGCCGGACAGCATGTTGAACAGGCCGGGCGGCAGGACGGTGTTCATGATCTCGGCGACGCGCAGCACGGTCAGCGGCGCTTCTTCGGCCGACTTGACCACCACGGCATTGCCCGCCACCAGGGCGGCGGCGGCCTTCATGGCCATCAGCAGCAGCGGCACGTTCCACGGAATGATGCAGGCGACCACGCCCACCGGCTCGCGCACGGTGACGGTCAGCATGTCGGGGTTGAAGGGGATGGTCTCGCCCTTCAACTCGCTGCCCAGCCCGCCGAAGAAGACGAACATGTCGGCCAGCACCCCGGCCTCGACCCGGCTTTCGGTGCGCAGCGCCTTGCCGGTTTCCAGCGCCACCAGACGGCCCAGCTCCTCCACATGATTGGACAGCACCCGGCCGCATTCGGCCACCAGCTTGCCGCGCTGGCGCGCCGCCATCTTGGCCCATTCCTTCTGGGCCGCCTTGGCCGAGGCGACGGCGTCCATGACGTCTTCCCTGGTGCCGAAGGCGGCGGTGGCCACGACCTCGCCGGTGGCCGGATTGTCCACGTCGAAGGTCTTGCCTGACCTGGCGGCGACGAACTTGCCGCCGATGAGATGCTTTGCCGAAAGGGTCTTGGCCAGCTTGAAGGGATCGAGCTCGGGGGTCAGGGTCATGATGGTCAGGCTCTCTTGTCTTGGATGACGATGCCGTCGTTGGGAAGGCTGCCGGGGGCGTGGAACGCCACCTCGGCCTTCAGCTTGCACAGGGACTGGAAACTGTCGCGGATGGCGGCGGCCAGGGCCGGATCGGAAGACGCACATTCCACGTTCAAGGTGATCAGGTCGGCTTCGCCCGCCTTGTCTACCACCAGGCGGGCACGGAGAACTTCCGGATGACGCTTGGCCACGTCGGCCACCTGACGGGGATGGACGAACATGCCCTTGATCTTGGTGGTCTGGTCGGCGCGGCCCATCCAGCCCTTCAGGCGCATATTGGTGCGGCCGCAGGGGGAGGCGCCCTCCAGCGCCGCCGACAGATCGCCGGTGGCGAAGCGGATCAGGGGATAGTCGGCGTTGAAACTGGTGACCACCACCTCGCCCACCTCGCCGGGGGCGACGGGATCGCCGGTTCCCGGCCGCACGATCTCGACGATGACCGCCTCGTCCACCACCAGACCGGCGCGGGCGGCGGTCTCATAGGCGATCAGGCCCAGATCTGCGGTGGCGTAGCACTGGGTCGTCTCGACCCCCAGATCCTTCAAGCCCTGCCGCAGCGGCGGCAGCAAGGCCTCGCCCGAGACGCAGGCCTTGGTCAGCGAGGAATGGTCCAGGCCCATCTCCTCGGCCTTTTCCAGGATGATCTTGAGGAAGGACGGCGTGCCGCCATAGCAGGTGGGGCGCAGATCGGCGATGGCCTTGGCTTGGCTTTCGGTGTTGCCGACACCGGCCGGGAACACCGGGCAGCCCAGGGCGTGGGCGCCGGTCTCGAACATCACGCCGCCGGGGGTGAAGTGGTAGGAGAAGCAGTTGTGCATCAGCTCACCCCGGCGGAAACCGGCGGCGAACAGGGCGCGGGCGATACGCCACCAGTCATTGTCCCAGCCTTCCGGGTCGTAGATGGGGCCGGGCGAGGCGAAGACCCGGCGAAGCTCGCCCTTGGGCGTGGAAATCAGCGAGGCGAAGGGCGGGTCGGCCTGTTGCAGGTCGATCAGCTCGGACTTGCGCAGCACCGGCAGTTTCGCCAGGGCGGCGCGGTCGGTGACGGCGGCCGGGTCCACCTCGGCCAGCGAACGGCCGAACGCCCCGGCATCGGCCTTGGCCAGGGCGATCTGATCGGGCAGCGCCTCGAACAGGGCCGATTCCCGCTCGTCGGTGGAGCGGGTTTCCAGGGCGTCGTAGAATTCGGTCATCACAGCCACCGCTTCCGGCGCTTGTAGGATTTCAGGTTCTTGAAGGATTTGCGTTCCTTGTCGCCGCCCAGATAGAACTCCTTGACGTCCTCGTTGTTGACAAGGTCGTCCTTGGGTCCGTCCAGCACGATCTTACCGGATTCCATGATATAGCCGAATTCGGCGATCTTCAGCGCCATGCGGGCGTTCTGCTCCACCAGCAAGATGGTGACGCCGGTCTCGGCGCACAGCTTCTCGATGATGCCGAACACCTCCTTGACCAAAAGCGGCGACAGGCCCATGGAGGGCTCGTCCAGCAGGATCATCTTGGGCCGGGCCATCATGGCGCGGCCGATGGCCAGCATCTGCTGCTCGCCGCCCGACAGATAGCCGGCAAGGCCGGTGCGCTCCTTCAGGCGGGGGAAATAGTTGAACACCAGATCGATGTCGTTGCGGATGGCGGCGCCACCGTCCTTGCGGGTGAAGGCGCCCAGCCGCAGATTCTCGGTGACCGTCATGTCCTCGATGATGCGGCGGCCTTCCATGACCTGGAAGATGCCGCGCCGCACGATCTCTTCCGGGGCGCGGTTGGCGATGTCCTCGCCCATGAAGGTGATATTGCCGCGCGTGACCTCGCCGTCCTCGGTGCCCAGCAGGCCGGAAATGGCCTTCAGCGTGGTGGACTTGCCCGCGCCGTTGGGCCCCAGCAGGGTGACGATCTTGCCCTTGGGCACGTCCAGGCTGACGCCGCGCAGCACTAAGATGACGTCGTCGTAGACCACTTCGATATTGTTGACCGAGAGAAGGATCTCGGACGGGTCGAGCTTCAATGCGGGTTCGGCCATGTTCGGTTCCTGTCCGGAAAAAGCGGGCAGGATGCCCGCGCTCCATGTATCGCTTCGGAGCGCGGGCGTCCCGCCCGCAATCGCTTACCAGCCCAGCCATTCCTTGCGGCGGGGGATTTCGGCGGTATAGATCTGCTTCATGCCGATGTTTCCGCCCTTGGTGGAGGCCTGATAGACCTTGACGGCGGTGGTGCCGCGATGGTCCTCGGCGGTCCAGGTGGACGGCAGGCAGACGCCTTCCAGACCGGCGGGCACCCAATCCTTCTTGCCATACATGGCCTTCTTGATGTTGGGGCCGGTGATGCCGCCCGACTTGGCGGCGGCTTCCATGGCTTCCTTCATATAGTAGACCGAGCAGATGGCGCGGATGTAGTGCACCGGCCGGGCCTCGGCGCCGCTGGCGTCGGAGACCTTGGAGATGTCCTTGACCAGCTTCATGCCGGGCACGTCGTCGGCCCAGGTGGCGGCGCCGACCACCCAGGTCAGCTTGTCGGCGGCTTCGCCCGCGGTCTTCAGCGAGCCTTCGTCGGTTCCCCAGATATTGGCGAGGAACTGAACATTGACGCCCACCGTCTCGCACGACTTCAGCAAGGAGATGGTCGAGCCCGAGGTATTGGCTAGATAGGCGTAGTTCGCCCCGGATTCCTTCAGCGACAGGCACTGGGCCTTGAAGTCGCCGGGCTTGAGCGAATACTGGATTTCATTCAGCACGTCGAAGCCCAGTTCCTTGGCATAGGCGCCGCAGGCCTGCTTGGGCGAGTTGGGGTAGGGGTGGTTGTCGCCCATATGGACGAACTTGGCCTTGCCCGTTCCGCCCTTCTTCTTCCAGTCCTCGTGCGCCCACTGGACCAGACCGCGACAGCCGTCGGAATAGCTGGGGCCGTAGAAGAAGTTGTAGGGCGCGCCCTTCACCGAGGTCTTGCCCTGGGGATCGGTCAGATGGCCGGAATAGGAGGCCGAGAAATACGGGATCTCGTCCTTGGCCACGTTGGTGACCAAGGCTTCGGTGTCGCCGGTGCCCCAGCCCTGGATGGCGACCGCCTTCTCGGAACCGGTCAGCTTCTTGTAGGCGGCCATGGCGCGCGGCACTTCATAGGCGTAATCCACGGTCTCGAAGATGATCTTCTGACCATTGATGCCGCCATGGGCGTTGATGTAGTTCATGGCGTCGGCGATGCCCTGGCCATAGGGCTTGCCCACGGACGAGGTGGCGCCGGTGATGTCGGCGATGTGGCCGACCAGGATGCCGTCGGCGGCATTGGCGCCGCCGGTGGTTACGGCCAAGGCGGCCAGCGCCGCTCCGGTGAACAGAATCCGCTTCATTCGAGTGTTCCTCCCATGGGTTGATTCGCGATTTTGCGTATTGTTGTTTTTGGTTTTGTCAGTACGAGAACGGATACAGCTTCCAATAAGACTTGATCAGACGCCAGCGGTGAACGAGGCCGTCGGGCTCGAAAATCAAAAACAGCACGATGGCGAGGCCGATGGCCGCTTCCTTGATATAGGCCAGCGCGCTGGTCAGCGCCGGAATATCGCCGGTGAAATGCTTGATGGTGCTGACGGCGGCCTCGGTGCCCTCGGGCAGCAGGACCATGAAGGCGGTGCCCATCAGGGTGCCCATCACCGAGCCCATGCCGCCGATGATGATCATGCCGAGGAATTGGATGGACAGCAGGATGGTGAAGCCTTCCGCCGAGACGAAGCCCAGATAGTGGCCATAGAGCGCGCCGCCGACACCAGCGTAGAACGACGAGATGCCGAAGGACAGGATGCGGTACTTGGTCAGGTTGATGCCCATGACCTCGGCCGACAGGTAGTGGTCGCGCACGGCGACGAAGGCGCGGCCGTCGCGGGTGCGCAGCAGGTTGGCGCCCAGCAGATACATGACCAGGACGAAGAACAACACCACGTAGAAGAAGCCCTTGTCGCCGCCGATCTCATAGCCGAACACGTTGATGGGGTTCGCCTGGGCGCCGCTCGAGCCGCCGGTGAACCAGTTGGCCCGCGAGAAGAAGTCTTCCAGGATGAACTGCGAGGCGAAGGTGGCGATGGCCAGATACAGACCCTTCAGCCGCCCGGCGGGAATGCCGAACAGCAGGCCCAAAAGCGTGGTCAGCACACCGGCCAGCGGGATCGCGGCCAGCACCGGCACCCCGAAGCTGTTGTTCAGCCACGCCGAGGCGAAGGCGCCGAAGCCGAAGAAGGCGGCATGACCCAGGCTGATCTGACCGGTGGAGCCGACCAGGATGTTCAGCCCCAGGGCGGCGATGCCGTAATAGCCGATCTGGATCAACAGGGCCAAAAGGTAGTTGGACAAAACCAGCGGCGCCGCCAGGGCGACCGCGATGCCGAACAGGCACCAGTTCCGCGACGCGGGCGTCAGGAACAAGGTGGTGTCGGCCGCGTAGCTGGTCTTGAACTGGCCGCAGGGAATGAGGCTGCTACTGATCATGACGCGTCCCTTTTACCGTCGTGCGAATCACCCCGCCCCCAACCCCTCCCCATCAAGGGGAGGGGAGCTGGAGCGTCAAGCCCCTCCCCCCCGTGGGGAGGGGTTGGGGTGGGGGACAAAGGCGCAAACCGCATGATCACACCCTCTCGATCGTCTTGGTACCGAACAGGCCGTAGGGCTTGATCATCAGGATGATGACCAGCACGTAGAACGGCGCCACGGTGTAGAGATTGCCCAGGTGCAGGTACTGGCCGTCGGCGTATTCCGCCAGATTTTCCAACAGGCCGATGATCAGGCCGCCGATGATGGCGCCGACGATGGAATCCAGCCCGCCGACGATCACCGCCGGGAACACCTTGATGCCGAAGAAGGACAGGGCCGAGGACACGCCGTTGACCATGCCCACCACCACCCCGGCCAGGGCCGACACCATGGCCGAGATGGCCCAGGCCATGGCGAACACGTTCTTGACCGAGATGCCCAGGCTTTGCGCCACCTGCTGGTTGAAGGCGGTGGCCCGCATGGCGAGGCCCATGCGCGAATACTTAAAGAACCAGGCGAACAGTCCCATGATGACCACGGACACCACCAGGCTCATCAGATAGGCGGGCTGGACCTGCAGGCCCAGCACATTGACCGATTTCACCGGGAAGATTTCGGGAAAGGGCTGGGCCCAGACACCGAAGATGGACTTCATCACCGCCTGGAAGAAGATGGACAGGCCGATGGTGACCATGATCACCGAGATGACCGGCTCGCCGATCAGCGGGCGCAGCACCACCATCTGCAGCACGATGCCGAACACCAACATGAAGACGAAGGTCAGCGGGAAGGCGATCCAGAACGGCAGCGCCATGCTGGTGACCAGCCACCAGCAAGTCCAGGCGCCGATCAGCAGGAACTCGCCCTGGGCGAAGTTCACCACCTGGGTGGACTTGTAGATCAGCACGAAGCACATGGCGACGACGCCATACAGCGTGCCGACGATGACGCCGTTGACGATCAACTGGAACAGCAGATTGGATTCCATGGCGGCTTATCCTACTCGGTCCAAGGACGGTGCGGCGGCGCATCCCACCCCCGACCCCTCCCCATCAAGGGGAGGGGAGCGAGAGAATGGGGCCCCCTCCCCATCAAGGGGAGGGGAGCGAGAGAATGGGGCCCCCTCCCCATCAAGGGGAGGGGAGCGTTGGCGTCAAGCCCCTCCCCCTCGTGGGGAGGGGTTGGGGTGGGGGGCGACAGGTACTGCGCGCGTCTCATCGGCGGTCTCCTATTCGGCGGCCATCTGGGCGGCAGGCGGCGGCAGCAGGGTCACCACCTTCAAATCGGTCTTGATGCGGGACTTGGTGCCGTCCTGGAAGGTGATCAGCGCGTCCACCGGCACCATCTCGCGGTCGGCATAGACCGAATCGATGATGTCGCCGTATTTGTCGTTGATGACGCCGCGCCGGACCTTCCGCGTGCGGGTCAACTCGCCGTCATCGGCGTCCAGCTCCTTGTAGAGCAGCAGGAATTTGCGGATGCGCTGCGGCTCGGGCAGGGTCTGGTTGACCTTTTCCACCTCGGCGGTCAGCAGCTCGTAGACCGCCGCTTGCGCCGACAGGTTGGTGTAGTTGGTGAAGCTGATGGCCTTGCTCTCCGCCCATTTCGCCACGATGGAGAAGCGAATGCAGATGAGGGCCGACAGATAGGGCTTGGCGTCGCCCAGGATCACCGCCTCGGCGATGAAGGGCGAGAATTTCAGCTTGTTCTCGATGAATTGCGGCGAGAAGCGCACGGCGGCGGAAGTGGTCGCCAGATCCTTGATGCGGTCGATCACCACCAGATGGCCGTTCTCTTTCTTGATGTAACCGGCGTCGCCGGTCTTCAGCCAGTTGCCGTCGACGATGTCGGCAGTGCTGCTTTCCGGGCTCTTGTAATAGCCGGTGAACATGCCGTCGGTGGTGGCCACGATCTCGCCGACGCCATTGGCGTCCGGGTTGGCGATGCGCAACTGGGCGTCGTCGAAGGGAATGCCGACCGAATCGAAGTCGATGTCGCCCTCGCGATGCACCGTATAGGCCCCGGCCAGCTCGGTCTGGCCGTAGATCTGGCGCAGCGGCACCCCCATGGCCAGGAAGAAGCGGAAGGTATCCGGGCCGAGCGCCGCGCCGCCGGTGGCGGCCGAGCGCAGGAACGAGAATCCGATGCGGTCCCTCAGGGCGGAAAACAGGATGATGTCGGCCAGCTTGGAACGCTTCCCCGCGTCCAGCGCCTTCATGCCCAGCTTCATGCCCAGATTGAACATCCATTGCTTGAACTTGGTGGAATCCATCATGCGGGCGCGCATATCGGCGGCGATGCCTTCCCACATGCGGGGCGCCAGCAGGACGAAATTGGGGCCGATCTCGCGCATGTCGGCCATCATGGTTTCCGGCTCTTCGACGAAATTCACGATGTTGCGGCAGACCAGCGGCTGGGCCACGGCGTAGATCTGCTCCATGATCCAGGGCAGCGGCAGCACCGAGACGTAGTCATCGCCCGCTTCCTTTGGATCGGCCCGCAGATACGCGGCGGAATGGCGCAGGAAGGGACCGGCCTGCAGCATGGCCAGCTTAGGGTTCGAGGTGGTGCCGGAGGTGGTGCACAGAATAGCGACGTCGTCGCCCTTGCCCTTGGCCACCTCGTCCTCGAACAGGCCGGGCTTGGCCTGCAGCAGGTCTTCGGCCTTCAAGCGCAGATCAGTGGCTGAAATCAGCCTTTCGTCCCTGTATTTGCGCATGCCGCGCGGATCGAAATAGACGATGTATTTCAGGCAGGGAACCTCGGCGGAGATTTCCAGCAGCTTGTCCACCTGCTCCTCGTCCTCGGCCAGCACCGTGGTGGCGCCGGTATAGGTCAGCAGATAGGCCACCTCGGCATTCATGGAATCGTGATAGATGCCCATGGACATGGCGCCGATGGCATGGGCGGCAACCTCGCCCCAGATGCTTTCGGGCCGGTTCTTGCCCAGGATGGCGACCACGTCGCCCCGCTGCACGCCCAGCGCATGCAGGCCCAGCGCGATCATCTTCACCCGTTCCAGGTAATCGGCCCAGGTGAAGGCGTTCCAGATGCCGAACTCCTTCTCGCGCATGGCGGTGTCGTTCGGCCAGCGCGACGCGTTATGGATCAGCGCCTTGGGGAAGGTGTCGTGGGCGGCGGTATCGAGATGGCTGGTCACGCTGCGCTCTCCCCGGCGGCTTCCTCATCGTCGTCGATGCCCAGATAGGCGACCTTCACCCGCTCGTTGGCCATGACCTCGTCGGGCAGCCCCTCGGCGATCTTGCGGCCGAATTCCAGCACCATGACCCGCTGGGAGATGTCCATCACCACGCCCATGTCGTGCTCGATCATCACCACCGTCATGCCCCATTCCTCGTTGAGATCGACGATGTAGCGGGCCATGTCCTCCTTCTCTTCCAGGTTCATGCCCGCCATGGGCTCGTCCAGCAGGATGATGGAAGGCTCGACCGCCATGGCGCGGGCCAACTCCACCCGCTTGCGCAGACCATAGGGCAGGGTGCCCGCCACCGCTTTGCGGATATGGGCGATTTCCAGGAAATCGATGATGTCTTCCACCTTGCGGCGGTGTGCCAGTTCCTCGCGCCGCGCGCCGCTGCCCCAGTAGAGCGCGCCCGTCACGGCATTGTTGCGCAGCAGGTGATGGCGGCCGACCATGATGTTGTCCAATACGCTCATATGGCCGAACAGCGCCAGATTCTGGAAGGTGCGGCCCAGTCCCAGGGTGGCGCGCACATTGGGGGTCAGGTCGGTGACGTCGCGGCCGTTGAGCAGGACGCGCCCCGAGGTCGGGTGGTAGCGGCCCGAGATGCAGTTGAGCATGGAGGTCTTGCCAGCGCCGTTGGGGCCGATGATGGAGAACAGCTCACCTTTGTTGACCTCGAAGCTGACCTCGGTCAGGGCGCGCACGCCGCCGAAGCCCAACGACACGTCGCGTACTTGGAGTACGGGGCGCACCTCGAGCACCGGGCGGCCTTCGGCTTCCCGGCGCGCCACGGGCGCTGCGTTCTTATCTGCGGACATGATCCTGGCTCCCGGACCGGATCGGCATTGTCGGCCGACCATGAAGTTCCACCCTGGTTGGGCCCGCCTTGGTGGTGGGCTCCATCTTGAAAACGAGCATACGTTTTTTTAATCGCGGTGCAAGTCGCTTATTTCATTTCGCCTCAGACGTCGGCGGGCACCTCCGTGCCCTTGGCTTTCCTCGCTTTTGCCTTCGCTTCGCTTCCGGCAACGCTGCGGCGGCCTCAACGGCCTAGTCGCTGCGCTCCAGCTCACGCTTTTCCCCGCAACATGTGGATGATGCCGGAGAAATCGAGACCGGCATCGCCGCCGTTCACCATCATGGCGTAGAGCTGCGCCGCCTCGGCACCCAGCGGAATGGTCGCGCCCGCCACCTGGGCGGCTTCCACCGCCAGCTTCAGATCCTTCAGCATCATGGCGGCGGCGAAACCCGCCTTGTAATCGCGATTGGCGGGCGAGGTGGGGACGGGGCCCGGCACCGGACAATAGGTGGTCATGGACCAGTTCTGGCCCGACGACTTGGAGGCGATGTCGAACAGCTTCTGGTGATCCAGGCCCAGCTTCTCGGCCAGGGCGAAGGCCTCGCAGGTGCCGATCATGGAAATGCCCAGCAGCATGTTGTTGCAGATCTTGGCGGCCTGACCGTTGCCGGGGCCACCGGCATGGACGATGGTCTTGCCCATGATTTCAAGGAAGGGCTTGGCGCGTTCGAAGGCGGCGTCGGGGCCGCCGACCATGAAGGTCAGCGTTCCGGCCTCGGCGCCGCCGACGCCGCCCGATACCGGGGCATCGACGAAGGCGTGGCCGGATTTGGCCGCGTCCTCGCCCACCAGCCGGGCCGTCGCCACGTCGATGGTGGAGGAATCGATGAACAGGGTGCCCGGCTTGGCGGCGGCGAACAGACCGTCGTCGCCCAGCATCACCGATTTCACATGGGCTCCGGCGGGCAGCATGGTGACCACCACATCGACGCCCATGGCGGCCTCGCGGGCCGAGGATACCGCGTTGGCGCCCGCATCGGTGGCGGCCTTGCGCGCCGGTTCGGACAGATCGAAGGCCTTGACCGCGTGTCCGGCCTTCAAAAGGTTGCGCATCATCGGCGCACCCATATTGCCCAGACCGATGAAACCGACGCTCGCCATTGCTTTGCCTCCCTTAAGTTATTTTCGTTTCCACCCCACCCCCAGCCCCTCCCCATCAAGGGGAGGGGAGGATGGTTGTGGCCCCTCCCCATCGAGGGGAGGGGAGGATGGTCGTGGCCCCTCCCCATCAAGAGGAAGGGAGGTTGGTTCTAGCCCCTCCCCCTCGTGGGGAGGGGTTGGGGTGGGGGCTCTCGCCTAACCCGTCAGCGCCCGCCCGACGATCACCCGCATGATCTCGTTGGACCCTTCGAGAATCTGGTGGACCCGAAGGTCGCGCAGATAGCGTTCGATGGGATATTCCTTGATGTAGCCATAGCCGCCGTGCAGTTGCAGCGCCGCGTCCACCACGGCGAACCCCGTATCGGTGGCCATGCGCTTTGCCATGGCGCAATGAACAGTGGCCTCGGGCGAGGCGCGGTCCAGCGAATCGGCGGCGCGGTGGATCATCAGCCGGGCCGCGTGCAGTTCCGTCGCCATGTCGGCCAGTTTGAACTGGGTCGCCTGGAAGGACGCGATGGCTTGGCCGAACTGCTGGCGCTGCTTGGTGTAGTCGATGGCCAGGTCCAGGCAGCGCCGGGCTCCCCCTAAGGAACAGGCGCCGATATTGATGCGGCCGCCGTCCAGTCCCTTCATGGCGATCTTGAAGCCGTCGCCCTCGGCGCCGATGCGGTTGGCCACCGGCACCCGGCAATCCTCGAAGATGACCGAGGCGGTGGGTTGGCTCTTCCAGCCCAGCTTCTTCTCCTGCTTGCCGAAGGACAGGCCGGGGGTTCCGGCCTCCACCACCAGACAGGAAATCCCCTTGGGGCCGGGGCCGCCGGTGCGGACCATCACCACATAGACGTCCGAGCGGCCGCCACCGGAGATGAAGGCCTTGGTGCCGTTCAGCACATAATGCCCGCCAACGCGTTCGGCCCTGGTCCGCAAGCTGGCGGCGTCCGATCCCGCGTTGGGCTCGGTCAGGCAATAGCTGGCGAAGGTGGTCATGGCGGCCAGATCGGGCAGCCAGCGGCGCCGCTGCTCCTCGGTGCCGAAGGTGTCGATCATCCACGACGCCATGTTGTGGATGGAGATATAGGCGGCGGTGGACGGACAGGCGGCGGCCAGTTCCTCGAAGATCAGGGCGGCGTCGAGCCGCGACAATTGCGAGCCGCCCACATCCTCCTTCACATAGATTCCGGCGAAGCCCAATTCGGCGGCCTTGCGCAGGCAATCTTCCGGGAAGATGGAGTCCTCGTCCCAGGCCGCGGCATGGGGCGCCATCTCGCCCTGGGCGAAATCCTGCGCGGCGCGGCGAAAGGCTTCCTGATCCTCGGTGAGGCCGAAATTCATGAGTCGTCCATCCCTGATCCGAACTCTTCTGGTCCGGTTGTTTGCCGAAAAAGCGTAGCGATCATGATGATCGATGGCTAGGGAATTAGCACAGGGGATGCGAAAGGTCCATATCCTGTATACGTAAAAGGCAAAATTTGTGTGCAAGATGCCGAAGGGGCTTAGACATATTTCGGCAATTATGTATATTGATGCCGCCAGACATCCGGGATGCGGTGGGCGAGATGAGCGAACAGAAACGGCCTGCGACGAGGGCGGATGAAATCCGCCAAGTCATCGAGAAAGAGATTTTCCAGGGCAATCTGCGGCCCGGCACCCGCCTGGACGAGGAAAGCCTGGCCGCCCGCTTCGGTCTGTCGCGCACCCCGGTGCGCGAGGCCATCCTGCAACTGGTGTTCTCGGGGCTGGTGGTCAAGAAGCCGCGCCAGGGCGCGGTGGTGGCGCCGCTGGACCTGCATCGCATGGTGCAGATGTTCGAGGTGATGAGCGAGGTTGAGGGGCTGTGCGCCCGCTATGCCGCCCGCCGCATGTCGCCTGACGAAAAGACCAATCTGGCCGATCTGCACGGCAAGGCGGCCCGCATGTGCGAGGCCCGCGACCTCGACGAGTATTACGCCGTCAACCGCGCCTTCCACGACGCCATCTATGACGGCAGCCACAACGAGGTGCTCCAGGAAATGGCGCGCTCGCTGTTCGCCCGGCTAGCGCCCTATCGGCGCTATCAGTTGAACCACCCCCATCGGGTCGACGGCAGTTTCGCCGAACATGGCGAGGTGGTGGCCGCCATCGCCGCCGCCGATCCCGACCGCGCCCAAGCCGCCATGCGCAAGCATGTGACCATCCAGGCCGACATCTTCGCCGAGTTCGTGTCCATTATGTCGTAGCCTTGTATCCAGAAGATGCGGTTTCTGGATACAATGCACTGGCGCGATGGCTTTGGGTGTGCTATCGGCTGGAGCCAATCAATAACCTGCCGGGGAGACACCGCATGTTGGGCAATCTGTTCGAGCTGTTCCGCTCGCGCTTTCCCGCCGACCGGTCCCGTCCGTTCATTCAGGTTCCGGATGGCGCCACCTTGAGTTATGGCGATCTGGAAGCGATCTCGGCGCGCTTCGCCAATCTGCTGGTGTCGGTGGGGGTAAAGCCGGGCGACCGGGTGGCGGTGCAGGTGGACAAGTCGCCGGAAGCCGTCGCCCTGGTGGTGGCTTGTCTGCGTTCGGGGGCCATTCTGCTGCCGCTGAATACCGCCTATCAGTCCGACGAGCTGGAATACTTCCTGACCGACGCGGCGCCCGCCGCCGTGGTGTGCCAGCCCAGCCGCCTCGCCGAGTTGGAGGCGCTGGCGGCCAAGTCCGGCATCAAGACCTGCGTGCTGACCCTTGGCATGAAGGGCGACGGCAGCCTGATGGAGCGGTCCAAGGCGCAGGCCTCCGACATCGCCACCTCGACCCGTGGCGGCGACGATATCGCCGCCATCTTGTATTCCTCGGGCACCACCGGGCGGCCCAAGGGCGCCATGCTCAGCCACGACAATCTGGCCGCCAACGCGGCAACCCTGCACAAGCTTTGGGGCTTCCGGCCCGACGACGTGCTGCTGCACTGCCTGCCCATCTTCCATACCCATGGGCTGTTCGTCGCCATCAACTGCGTGCTGCTCAACGGCACGCCCATGATCTTCTGCCCCAAATTCGACGCGGAGCAGGCAATCGGGCTGCTGGCCAAGGCCACCGTGTTCATGGGGGTTCCCACCTTCTACACCCGTCTGGTGTCCAGCCCCAACCTGACGCCCGAGGCCTGCCGGAATATGCGGCTATTCATCTCGGGCTCGGCGCCGCTGCTGGAAGAGACCTTCAACACCTTCAAATCCATGACCGGCTTCACCATCCTGGAACGCTACGGCATGACCGAGGGCGGTATGTTCACCTCCAATCCGCTGGATGGCGAACGCCGGGCGGGCACGGTGGGCTTTCCGCTGCCCGATGTCGCGCTCCGCATCACCGGCGAGGACGGCAAGGTGCTGGCCCAGGGCGAGGTCGGCATCATCGAGGTCAAGGGGCCGAACATCTTCAAGGGCTATTGGAACATGCCGGAGAAGACCAAGGCCGACTTCACCGAGGACGGCTTCTTCAAGTCGGGCGATGTGGGCGTGGTGGACGCGCGGGGCTATGTCTCCATCGTCGGCCGCGCCAAGGATCTGATCATCTCGGGCGGCTACAACGTCTATCCCAAGGAGGTGGAGGACGCCATCGACCGCATGGAGGGCGTGGTGGAATCCGCCGTGGTGGGCATGCCCCATCCCGATTTCGGCGAGGCGGGCCTGGCCCTGGTGGTCACCCCGGCCCAGACCGCCCTGACCCCCGACGGCATCATCGCGGACCTGCGCGGTCGGCTGGCCAATTACAAGGTGCCCAAGCAGGTGGTGCTGGTGCGCGAACTGCCGCGCAACGCCATGGGCAAGGTGCAAAAGAACGTGCTGCGGGATTCCTACGCCGCCCAGTGGAAGGCGGGGATCTAGGTTTCCTTGTCTCGTCACCCCCGCGAAAGCGGGGGTCCATGTTGGCTACGGTCTCCGATCGCGTGGCGGAAGATTGAGCGGGTGGACAGATGGATTCCCGCTTTCGCGGGAATGACGATTGTGAGTGTGATTAGGGAAGGTGCCATGACCTCTGAGATTCATTTCGAACGGCTGGGCAATCTCGGCCAGATCGTGCTCGACCGGCCCAAGGCGCTGAACGCCCTGACGCTGGACCAGATCCATCTGATGCATCCGCAATTGGAAGCCTGGGCCAAGGACGACGGAATCGCCGCCGTGGTGATCGAGGGCGCGGGGGAAAAGGCATTCTGCGCCGGTGGCGACATCAAGCTGCTGCACGAGGCCTGCAAGGCCGGTGAATTGGAGTTCGTCGCCGCCTTCTACCGCGACGAATACCGCCTCAACCGCCGCATCAAGACAATGCCCAAGCCCTATATCGCCTTCATCGACGGCATCGTCATGGGCGGCGGCGTCGGGGTTTCGGTGCACGGCAAATACCGAATCGCCACCGAGCGCACCCTGTTCGCCATGCCGGAGACCGGCATCGGCTTCTTCCCCGATGTGGGCGGCAGCCATTTCCTGCCCCATCTGCCCGGTGCCATCGGCCAGTATCTCGGCCTGACCGGCACCCGGCTGAAGGCGGCCGATACGCTCCATGTGGGCGTCGCCACCCATTATGTGAACAGCGAGCGCATGCCCGCTTTGCGCGAGGCACTGTCGGAAGCCCGTGACGCAGCCGAGGTGGAGGCGATACTGAGCGGCTTCGCCTCCGATCCCGGCCCGGCGCCCCTGGACGACAAGCGTGCCCTGATCGACCGTTGCTTCGGCCAGGACAGTCTGGACGCGGTCTTCGCGGCGCTGGAAGCCGAATCCGATCCCTTCGCCGCCGAGACCTTGGCGGCGTTGCGCGCCAAGTCGCCCCATCTGGTGGCGGTCAGCTTCGAGATGATCAAGCGCGGGCGGACCATGGGCTTCGACGAGTGCATGCGCATGGAATTCCGCCTCGCCCTGGCCCTGGCGCCCGCCCACGACTTCGTCGAGGGCATCCGCGCCCTGCTGATCGACCGCGACAACGCCCCGAAATGGCGGGAGAGGGGAAGCGCCGCCGAGGTGCTGGCGGCTTTCGATGCGGTGCCGGGTTGTGGCGATTTGAGTTTCTAAGAGATCCCTCCATTTCCCGTCAATCCCGCGAAAGCGGGAATCCATGTCTCCGGCGATGATGAGGCTGCCGCCATGGACCCCCGCTTTCGCGGGGGTGACGAGCCAGCAGAAGGAAGCTGTCCCATGAACATTAAAGCATTGGCCGCCATCGTGACCGGCGGCGGCTCCGGGCTGGGCCAAGCCACCGCCCGCGCCCTGGCGGCCCAGGGCGCCAAGGTGGCGGTGTTCGACATCGACGCCGCCCGCGCCGAAGCGACCGCCAAGGAAATCGGCGGTGTCTTCGCGGCTTGCGACGTCACCGACGAGGCCTCCACCATCGCCGCCCTGGCGAAGGCGCGGGCCGCCCATGGCCCCGCCCGCATCGCGGTCAGCTGCGCCGGGGTTGTGACGCCGGGCAAGGTGGTGGGGCGCAAGGGGCCGATGCCGCTGGAAACCTTCGCCCGCGTCATCCAGGTCAATCTGGTGGGAACCTTCAACGTCATGCGCCTGGCCGCCGCCGACATGGCGGCGCTGGAGCCGCTGGACGGGGCTGAGCGCGGCGTCATCGTCAACACCGCCTCCATCGCCGCCTGGGACGGTCAGATCGGCCAATGCGCCTATGCCTCGTCCAAGGGCGGCGTCGCCGCCCTGTCGCTGCCCGCCGCCCGCGAACTGGCGCCGCTGGGCATCCGGGTCATGGCGGTGGCCCCCGGCTATATGGAGACTCCCATGCTGGCGGGCATGCCCGAAGAGGTGATGGAAGGGCTGGTGGCCTCCACCTTGTTCCCGCACCGCCTGGGACGGCCGGAGGAATTCGCCAAGATGGTTCTGGCGATCATCGACAATCCCATGCTCAACGGCAGCGCCATCCGTCTGGATGGTGCCGTTCGGATGCCCGTGCAGTAGTGCTTAAACCGCTCGGCCGATGAGACGACTCTTGGGGAAAGCGGCCGGGACGGCCGCGCTCCATGAATGGCGCGCCGTTCGGAGCGCGGGCGTCTCGCCCGCCCGACAAAGGCAAAACCCGGTCTAGGATCTTGGGCCGCAGCGATGCGAGCGCAGCCGGTGGTGTTCCTCCTCGGCGGCGCAGCAAGCGCACAGCTTCGCCTTGGGATTGGCCCTGAGGCGTTCGGCCTCGATGGTGTCGGTGCAGGACCGGCAGACGCCGGTGGACGGGGGACCGGCCATGCGGCCCAGTACGGATTGCAAGGCGGCCTCGGTGAAAACCTGGGCCCGTTCAGCGGCATAATCGAGATCGTCCAAGCCAACCCTCCTCGTTTTGGTGGTGGGTGGGAGCTTGGCAGGCTTGGGCCAAAGGAAAAAATGAAGAGTTCGTTGCGGTCCGCCATTCTCTTGCCGCAATTGCCCGGAAAATAGGCCGTCACGTGATGGCGCGTTCCGCGTCATGGAACCTTCGCTTGCCGAAATCCTCCGCAAGCCTTATGTCAGCACCAACTTTAAATCAGGCGACGCACTTCCATGATCCCCGCTAAGGACGAATATTGTCATTGCCCCCATTGTAACCGGGAAACCCGCCACTCCATTATCCGCGAGCGGGTGCTCGCGCCGGTGCTGTGGTGCCTGTCTTGCTACCGCACCCGCGTGGGCTTTGATGTCCAACCCTCCGCTTCGGGCAAGCAGAGGCGAGCCGCGGAGTCCGAACGCGCAGGGCAGCCCTTCCGCATGGCGGGTTGAGGCGGGGCTTCGGTGGCACTACACTCGCGGTGCCGCCACCGCCCATGTTTCAGGATGCCAGCATATGAGCGACGTTGACGCGATCAAGGCCGAGGTGAAGAAGCTGAACGCCCAGGCGACCCAGGCCAAGATGGATCTGCACGACCTGTCCGAGGAACTGCCCATCGGCTGGGAGAAGATTCCCGAGGTGGCCAAGAACTGCCATGACCTCTACCAGCGCCTGACCGAGGCGCGCGGCCGCCTGAAGCAGGCTGGCGGCTAAAGGTCGATGCTTTCGATCTCCGAGGCTTCCATGGGCCAGGGAACGAAGACGCGGGCCACCCGGGCGAACCGCTCGGGCGCGTCGGTGGCCAGATAGCGGATGGCGCCCGGACCACGTCCGGGCGTCTTCAGCCGCCGCAAGGCCAACAGATCCTCGATCACCATGGCGGTGGTCGAGGCCGAATCCACCACCGCCACGTCGGGCCCCAGCAAGCGCCGGAATAGCGGCGCCAGGGCGGGGAAATGGGTGCAGCCCAGCAGCAGGCAATCGGCGGCCTCGGGCCCGCTGAACAGCGGTTCCAGATAGTGGCGGGCGATCTGCTCGGCGATGGGGCCGTCCACCAGGCCTTCTTCCACCATGGACACGAACAGCGGACAGGGCAACTGGGTGACCTGGGCGTTGGGGCGGGAATGCAGGATGGCGCGGGGATAGGTTCCGGCCTGGACGGTGCTTTCCGTCGCCACCACCACGATGCGGCCGCGGGCCGAGGCGGCGGCGGCGGCGGCGGCGCCCGGTTCCACCACCCCGATCACCGGCAGGCCGGGGAATTCGGCCCGTAGCGCATCCAGGGCATGGGCCGACGAGGTGTTGTCGGCCACCAGCAACGCCTTGATCCCGTAGGAGACCAAGCGGCGCGACGCCTCCAGGGCATAGGCGGCCACGGTCTGGGCGCTTTTGGTGCCGTAAGGCAGGCGGGCGGTGTCGCCCAGATAGATCAGCGATTCGGTGCCCAGGCGTTCACGCACCGCCTTCAGCACGGTCAGACCTCCGACGCCGGAGTCGAAAATTCCAATGGGCAGCGCCGCGATGTCGCTCATTACCTGATCCCTAAATGACCGAACTTGTTTTAGCCGTGTCCGCGAGGCGGGAGCAACCCATTAAACCGGGCGGGCGGGACGCCCGCGCTCCGCTGGGTTGGGAGCGCGGGCGTCTCGCTCGCGTTCCGCTGGGTTGGGAGCGCGGGCGTCCCGCCCGCAACCCATTAAACCACTGGAACGCTTTGCGCCTTCGTCGTAGGGTTCGTCGCTCAACGTATAAGGATGGGATCCAAGCCATGGCGCTGGAGCTGGACCGGGAAGTCCTGCTGCAATTGCAATTCGCCCCCTTGTTCACCGGGCTGGCGGAAAAGGACGTGCGCGGCCTGCTGGACGGCGCCGAGGTTCTCGTCCTCACTCACGAACATGATCTTTACCGGGAAGGCCAGCCGGTCGACCGCTTCTTCGTGGTCCTGGACGGCCATGTGGAATTGTCGCTGGAGGTGGATGGCCGCAAAAGCGTGGTGGAAGTGGCGCGCCGCCCCACCGTGCTGGGCGATGCCGCCATGTTCGGGTCGGGGCGCTATATCATGAGCGCCAGGGTGCTGACCCAGGCGCGACTGCTGGCGATCCCGGCGCAGGCTTTCCGGGCGCGCCTGGAAGAGCGCATGGACATCTTGCTGCACATGCTGACCACCATGTCGCTGCGGCTGCGCATGCTGGTCCGCCAGATCGCCGAGTTGAAGCTGAAAACCACCGCCCAGCGCCTGGGCAGTTTCCTGCTGACCATGACCGAGGCCGAGGACGGCCGGGTCGAGCTGCGCTTTCCCTACGACAAGCGTCTAGTGGCCGACCAGTTGGGCATGAAGCCGGAAAGTCTGTCGCGGGCGTTGGGCAAGCTGGCCCGGGTCGGCGTCGAGTCCCGGCCCGATAATCTGGTGGTTATCGCCGATGTGGAACGACTGCGCGATTTCTGCGCCGAAGACGAGGTCGGATGATCCCATGAGCGCGTTGACCCCCGCCGATTTCGCCGTCATCGCCCGCGCTCCGCTGCTGGCCGGTTTAAAGTCCGAGGAACTGGCGCTGCTGCTGGACGGCGCCCATGTGGCTTCCTACCCCGAGACGGAATTGCTGTTCAGCCAAGGCGACCGGGCGGATCGCTTCTTCGTGGTGATGGAAGGCCGCGTCAATCTGTTCGCCCTGACCGAGACCGGCGACCAGTCTATCATCGAGGTGTTCGATTCCGTCTGCACCTTCGCCGAGGCCGCCATCTTCTCGTCGGGCGTCTTTCCGTTGAACTGCGAGGTGTCGGCGGGTTCACGGCTGGCCCATGTCCCGGCCCAGCAGTTCTTGAAGCGCCTCGCCGACCGGCCCGCCATGGGGCTGACCCTGTTGTCGGGGCTGTCGCGCTGGCAGACACGGCTGATCCATGAAATCAGCGAATTGAAAAGCAAGTCGCCCAGCCAGCGGCTGGCGACCTTTCTGCTCGCCCTGGCGGCGAAGACGGCGGCGGACGGCAATTCCGACCGGGTGCGGCTGCCCATCACCAAGTCCGTTTTGGCCAGCCGAATCGGCATCGCGCCGGAAAGCCTGTCGCGGGCGCTGAATCGGTTGAAGACGGTGGGGGTCGAAACCCATGGTCGCGAGGTGGAAATCACCGATATCGAGGCGCTTCGCCGTCTCGTCCGCGAGGGCGGCGGCGAGTGAATTTCTTCGATTTGCATTACAAATAAGCAATCCGCCAAAGCTGCTTAACAAACGTCAAGGCGGCGGTTTTGCTGGACCGGCACGGTTGGGCCAAGCTTCCAGAAGGCATGTCATGGCCCATACCGAGCCGAAAGCAATCGACAGCACCCCCAGTGGCCCGCCGGAATGGCTGGCGCCCGCGTTGGATGTGGCGGCCATGGATGTGCGCGGCTTCCTGGCCGAGGGCGTCGATCCCTTCGCCGCCATCATGGAGGCCGCCGCCGGGATCGAGTTCGGCGGATTTCTGGTGATCGACGCGCCGTTCAATCCGTCGCCGCTGCGCCGGGTTCTGGCGGGTCGGGGGTTTTCCTCCTATGGCCGCAAACTGTCCGAGGGACATTGGCGGGTCTTCTTTCATCTGGACGGCGGAGCCGACTGGGAAAGCGGCGCCGATGTGAAGGTTTCGCCGGAAGGCGCCATGACCTGGCGCGAGGATGACGGCATCCATATCGACGTGCGCAAGCTGGCGCCGCCCAATCCCATGCTGGCGATCATCCGCCTGATCGAGACTCTGACCGGCAACGAGACCGTGGTGGTCCATCACGAGCGCGAGCCCCATTTCCTCGCCCCCGAATTGGCCGAGCGCGGCTGGCGTATCGCCAGGATCGCCAACGAGGTGGTGAATGTCCGCCTCTGGCTGGAGCGCGACGCCTGATGTTTCCCGGCAGTTTCATGATGGGGGCGAAGGACCGCCTGTTGCCGCCCTCGGTTCCCTACCGCTTTTTCGTGGCCGCCGTCGTCTTCCATCTGGCCGCGTGGTCGGTGCTGGCCTGGGCGGGGGCTGACGCGGGCCTCGGCTTCGTGGGCGGGCAGGGGCCGGTGCTGGCTGCTCTGCACCTCATCACCTTGGGGACTTTGGCGACGACCGCCATGGGCGCCGCCATCCAATTGTTGCCGGTGGCGACCCGTCGGCCGTTGGGGCCGGTTTGGGCCTGCAAGGCCATGTTCGTCGCGTATGTGCCGGGGGTAGCGGTGTTCGCCGCCGGTTTGGCGAGTGGAACCCTGGTTTTCCAGCATCTGGGCGCTGGGCTTTGCTCCATTGGTCTTGGCACTTTCGGCTGGCTGGTGGCGCGCAATCTGCGCAAGGTCGATGATCTGCCGGGTGTTACCCGCCATGCCTGGCTGGCGGTGGCCAGCTTGTTGCTGCTGGTGGGACTGGGTTTCGCCCTGGTGATCGATTTCACCAGGGGCATTCTGGCCGATCACGGCGGCATCGCCGCCGCCCATGCCGTCCTGGCCGCCTATGGCTTCATGGGGATGCTGGCCCTGGGATTCTCCTACGTGCTGATTCCCATGTTCATTCTGGGCTCGGCCGTTCCCGATGCGGTGGGGCGGCGCACCGCCCTGCTGTCGGCCATCGGTCTTGCCCTGGGCGCGGGAGGAGCGGCGTTCGGCCTGGGACCGCTGGCGGCGCTGGGGGCTTTGGCGGGGCTGGCGGCCACCTTCGTTTATCTGCGCGGCATGCGCGACACCCTGAAAAGCCGTATGAAAAAGCGGCTGGAGCCGTTCTTCCGCATGGTGTGGGTCGCCTGGGCCTTGCTGCCGCTCAGCCTGCTGGCTGCCCTGGCACCGGCCCTGGGGGCGCCGCTGGACCCGTGGGGAACCCTGTGGGGCTTCCTGCTGGTATTCGGCTGGCTGCTGTCCTTCGTCACCGCCATCTTGCAGCGGATCATGCCGTTCCTTGCCTCCATGCATTCCTCGGCCTTGGGCGGCAAGCCCGCCCTGCTGTCCCATCTGTCGCCCAAGCTGCCGGTGGATATTCACCTCGCCTGCCACGGGGCGGCACTGGTCCTGATCATTGCCGCCATCCTCGGCGGCTGGGTCTGGCCCATGCGCCTCGGCGTCCTGGCCGGTCTGGCCGGAGCGGTTTCCTTCGGCGTCTACACAATCGAGGTGTTGCGCCGCTATCTCTCCCATATGGCGGCCGCGGCCGCCGCCCATCACGAAGGATAAAGGTCCATGAACACCCAAACCGGCGCTCTGCTGCATCAGGCCCACATGACCACCATCGAGGCGTTGCAGTCGCTGGACGAGCTTCTGAGCGCCAATAAGAAGGCGCCAGCCATGGACGATCTGCTGGGGCGCAAGCTGAAGCAGTTGTCCCGGGTGCTGCGTTCCGAGGTGGAAAGCCATTTCGGCTTCGAGGAGAACCACCTGTTCAAGGTGTTCGTCGAGCAGGGCGAGACCGGCATCGTCACCATGCTGACCCACGAGCATCGCTCGATCCTGCCGCTGGCGCTGCAGGTGGCCGATCTGGCGGTGGCCGCCGCCGGGAGCGCCTTCACCGACGTCACCTGGACCGAATTCAAGGATGCTGGGGCCGAGCTGGTGGAACGGGAAATCTTCCACATCCAGAAGGAAGAGATGGGCCTGCTGGCCGCCATTTCCGCCCTGGTCGATCCCGAAACCGACGAGGCCCTGGCCGACACCTATCGCCGCGAAGTGGGGTGAGTCGGACGTTCGGAAACAACCCCTCTCCCCTGGCGGGAGAGGGTGGCCGCAAGGCCGGGTGAGGGGGCGCGTGTCGACGCGCCACATGATTCCTTATTCGCGCTTGCAGCGCATAAGTCCCCTCACCCCGGCCCTCTCCCACAAGGGGAGAGGGAGCTTCTCCTACTCGTCTTCGTCGATGGCCGAGGCGGGGAAGACGCTGACGCCCGATCCGTCGTCTTCCTCGATCAGGACGATGTCGCCCTCGATGCGGTCGTCACCCTCGGCGATATGATTGAAGTAGTGCCACAGGAACGCCACCGCGATGGTCTGGTCGATCTCGTCTTCCTCGTCCATCTCGTCTTCGTCCATGGCCGAGATGTCGCGCAGGATTTCCAGCGAGTCGTCGAACATCTCGGTCAGGTCCGGGCTGTCTTCCAGCACGTTCTTGATGATGTAGTCGTGCTCGGCGTCTTCCAGCTCGTATTTCCACTGGGCGGTGCCCGACTTGTAATAGACGGTGATCATCGGGCCTCTCCTTGACCGCATGGAGTTCGGCGGGACCATCGGCGATTTGCGCAAAAAAGGCAAGGGGGCGATTGCCGACTTGGCGCATGTCGCATCCTCGGTTAGACCTGTGGCACGGCATCCTTCGGAGAACTCCCCATGGCGGATAAGCAAGCCTGGATTTTGACCATCACCTGCCCCGACACGGTGGGCATCGTGGCGGCGGTTTCCGGATTTCTTTCGCAGCACGACTGCTTCATCACCGAGGCGGCCCAATACGGCGATCCGCTGTCGTCGCGATTCTTCATGCGCATCGTGTTCGGCCCCGGCGCCATGACGCCCGCCAAGGCCGAGTTCGAGAAGCTGTTCACCCAGGTGGCGGCCCGCTTCCAGATGATCTGGCGGCTGCACGATGCCAGCCGCAAGGCCCGGGTGGTGATCCTGGTGTCCAAGTTCGGCCATTGCCTCAACGACCTTTTGCACCGCTACCACACCGGTTCGCTGGGGGTGGAGATTCCGGCGGTGATCTCCAATCACCAGGACATGCGCTCCATCGTCGAATGGCACGGCATTCCCTACCACTACGTTGCGGTGGACAAGCACGACAAATCGGCCCAGGAGGCCCGGGTGCTGGACGTCATCGAGCGTGCCGACGCCGATCTGGTGGTGCTGGCCCGCTACATGCAGATTCTGTCGCAGGACATGTGCGCGCGGCTGCAGGGCAAGGCCATCAACATCCACCACTCGTTCCTGCCCAGCTTCAAGGGCGCCAAGCCCTATCATCAGGCCCATGCCCGCGGCGTGAAGATCATCGGCGCCACCGCCCATTACGTGACGCCGGACCTGGACGAAGGCCCCATCATCGAGCAAGGGGTCGAGCGGGTGGACCACACCCATACCCCCGAGGATCTGGTGGCCATCGGCCGCGACATCGAGAACGTGGTGCTGGCCCGCGCCGTGCGCTGGCACACCGAGCAGCGGGTGCTGCTCAACGGTTCCAAGACGGTGGTGTTCCGGTAGGGGGGGCGCGGAAAGGCTATTTTCTTATCGTCATTCCCGCGAAGGCGGGAATCCATGCGTCGGATCCCGATATCCCCTGCCATGACGTCGCCCTGCCGTACCATGGACCCCCGCTTTCGCGGGGGTGACGGTAAATAAAGGCAAGCCTTTCCGGGTCTTGGGCCTACTTGCCGAAGGTGACGGTGGCGAAGGCCTTCTGGATGCGCTCCTCGCCCCAGAAGGACGGTGCGGCCGGGGCGCCGCCCGCCGCATCGATGGAGGTTCCGGCGCCGGGTTCGTTCAGCTCGACGCTGCCCGCCCGATTGGTCACGATGATGCCGCCTTCCAGCAGCAGGATGGACATGGGGGCGTCCAGCGGACCGCCCCAGAACTTGGTGCCGCGAATGCCCACCGAGGCCAGCGGCGTCTTCACCAACAGGGGATGGTCGGGCAGCTTGCCCACCTTGCCGCTTTCCAGCAGGAACGAGCCCTGGGCCAGCGCCAGTTCCGCCTTGCCTTGCGACATGGCCGGGGCCCAGTCGAATTCGCTGACCACCATCTCGGCGCCGTCGCTCAGCGTCAGATCCATTCCATCGGCGAAGCGGACCTCCAGCCTTGCGCCGCCGCCGGTGCGCAGCCGATCGCCGCGCCGGATGGGATCGCCGACGGAAAGCGGCCTGCTGCCGGCCGCTTCCACCGCTTCCGCCTTGCCTTGGACGCGGGTGACGATGGCGGCGTTTTCCGCCAGAACCACGCGAGGAAAGGCGAGCAAGGCGACGATGACGAAGGCGAGGGCATGGCGGAGGCGCATTGTTCTCTCTCGTCCTGGTGGCGTGTTGTCGTCATTATCTCGGCGCGTCCTGCTTTCGGGTCAAGGAGTATCCCCATGCGGCCATGGATTTTGCTGGCGGGCATCAACGGAGCGCTGGCCATCGGGCTGGCAGCCTATGGCGCCCATGGCGTCGATGCCGCCGCCGTTCCACTGATGGAAAAGGCCAGTCTGTTTCAATTGATCCATGCCGCCGCGCTGGCGTCGCTGGATCGGTGGGATCGGCCTGGAACCGTATCGGCCCGCGCCGCCGGAATGCTGTGGGTCATCGGGGTGGCGCTGTTTTCCGGCTCTCTTTATGCCAAGGCCATGATGGTCCCGCTGCCGCTGCCCATGGTCACCCCGGCGGGGGGAGTCTCGTTGCTGCTGGGCTGGGTTGCGCTGGCGGCATCCGCAATCGGCAAACGAAGCGATCCCACGGTTTGACTTAAGCCAATGAATTGGTGATGATGCGTCTTGGATACACCCAAGAACATGGGTTGCCACGGCTTCGTCCGTGGAGAGAGTTTCGAGGAAAGAAATGGCAAAGTCGGTCCTGATCGTCGAAGACAACGACCTGAATATGAAGTTGTTCAATGACTTGCTTCAGGCGAACGGCTATACGACCCTGCAAACCAAGGATGGCCGCGAAGTCCTTGATATTGCGCGTAAGAATCGTCCAGACTTGATTCTGATGGACATCCAGCTCCCCGAGATTTCCGGCCTGGAAATCACCAAGATGCTGAAAGACGATGCCGATCTGAAGGGGATCCCCGTCATCGCGGTGACGGCTTTCGCCATGAAGGGCGACGAGGAAAAAATCCGCGAGGGTGGTTGCGAGGGCTATATCGCCAAGCCGATCTCGGTCTCCAACTTCCTGCAAACCGTTTCCCGCTTTCTTGCCTGAAGGCGGCTGAATGCGCACGGTCGGGTCTATCGGACTGGCCGTTATCGCGCTCACCGCGAGTCTGCTGTTCGCCGACCACGCCATCCTGGGCCGAGTGATTGCTGAATTGGACGAACGCCCCGCTGCGTCGCAGTCGCCGGGGCGTGTTTTGTCTCGCATCCAGGCGGATTTGGAGCGGGTGGCGGTGGGCAAGGCGCGGTGGCCCTTGCCGCCGGGGGCCATGCGCGATCCCTTGGAACGCCTGGTGGACGCCGAGGATGCCTTCCTGCGCGGTCGCATGCGGGAATTCGCCGATCATGCGAACGCCATCCGGGCCGAGGCCGGGGGCCGTCTGGCTCATCAGGATGAACTGGCCCGCGCCCAGCGCGACCGATCCGACCTGGACAAGGTCATGCTGCCCAGCGCCTATGCCGAGGCCTTGGCCGATCAGGCCCATGCGCCGCCGCTGCGGAGCTTGGTCCAGGCCATGCGTCTCGTGGACGCGGTTCTGGTTCTGGAAGCGGCCGAGGCGGTCCTTCGGCCCATGCGCTACGATCCGAGGGCGCGGCGCAATATCCGTCGGCTTACCATGGGCGACACGGTCTTGGACGATGTCTGGCTGCGCCTGCCTTGTCCCCTTGTGGCCGGGCGTAAGACGGCGTTCGAGCTTGTCGCGGCGGCTCTGGGTGATTTGGCGGGGCCTCTGCTGTCTTGCCCCGTGCCAGAGGCATCGGAGCGTGATTTCGCCTTGATGGAACGGCTGGTGAAGCGCCCGGGGGATTTCGCCGGGGCCGCGCTGACGCCGGTGACGTCGCCCCCCAATTGGGACCATCATCCGCCATCGCCGCCCTGGGATGCGGCCGCCGCCATCCGTTTCATGGACGTCAATCCGGACGGCGCCGAGCCGCCGCTGAGGCTGGCCGCCATGAACGGCGTGGCCGGCAAGCTGGACCTCGCCCTGTTCCTGCATGCCTTCCGCGACCCTTCCGCCGAGCGCAACGAGGATATTCGAACCCTGATGGCGTCGGTGGACCGGGCGTCCTTGGCCAAGGCGAGCCCCGCCATTCTGCGCTTTTCCGGCACGCCAACCGGCTATGACGGCTCCGACATGTCGTTGGTGCCCAGCATCCGTCTGGCCGCACTCGCTCGGGCCGCCGATGTGTCGGCGGGATCCCATGCCTACCCCTATGTCATTCCCTGTTCCGTGCTGGCACGCCATCCGGCTCTGCTGGCCTCCCGCGACGTGGTCGTTCAGCCCACCGAGGACGACGGGAAGGTCGACGTGACGCCGCCGGTTTCCGGCTGCCTCGTCGGTCGCGGCCGGATCACCGGATTCCCCGAGGCCGATCTGGCCGCCTTCCTGGACGCGACCTCCGCCGCCGATGGCGGCGGAAATTCGCCGCGTTATCCGGTGCGCTACCGGGACACCGGCAAGATGCACGACATCGTGTCGCAGCCGGGCGCCGTTCTATCCTGGCCCGAGCCGGTGCTTGACCAGCCTTACCAAACCTGGAGCTACGGCTCGCTGGGCGCCAAGGCGGTGGCTGATCGGCTGAATGGCTTATACCAGCGGTCCAGGACCGGCCTTGCCGCCTATTTCCAGGCCAGGGGACTGAGCGAGGCCGAGTCGGCCGATGCCGCCCGCAAGGCTCTGTTCTCCCTCGCCTACGGCTCCCAGTGCGGCAACGGGCCGCCGCCCAAGTCGCTGCGTCGTCTGATCATGGATGGGTCCGGGGTGGAGGCCATGGCCGAGGCCATGGCCGGTGTCTCCGCCGATGACCTGAAGCCCTTCGCCGAATGCGCCGCTTTCGCGCCCTTCGATCCGCTGCTGCATGTGGCGGTGGCCCATCCGGCGCTGCCGCTGTTGTGGGAGGTGGCGGGGGGCGTGACCGCGGAGACCGATCCCGAGGGACTTCGGTTCATGCGCGACGTCAACGCCCGCAATCATTTCGGCAAGACGGCGTTGATGGTGGCGGCACAGCTTGGACGATCCGACGCGGCCCAGTTCCTGCTGGATAAGGGGGCGCGGGTCAATGCCGATACATGGCAGACGGGCAAGGTCCGGACCCTGGCCCACGATTCGCGAACGGCGCTGATGTATGCCGCCTCGCAAGGTTCCGCCGCCACCATTCGATTGCTGGTGGAGGCCGGGGCCGATCGCTATCAGTCCGACACGACGGGGCGTCGGGCGATCCACTATCTGCTGGGGCAAGGGCCGCTTCCGCCCAATCCGTCGCTGACGCCGACCGAGCGGGCGGAAATGGCGCGCCTGCTTTTCTAGAAACCGGCTGCTGACTCCCCCGACGACCTCCGCTATTCTCCCGCGCCGATGTGAATAAAGGGTCTGCGGAATGTCGAGGAAAACGGTTTTGGCGGGGGCGGCGGCGCTGCTGGTGGCGACGGGCGCTGCGGCCTGGTGGCTGGGCAGCAACCTGCCTCAGACCGGCGGCGACGAGTTGTCGGCCCTGCCGGGCGACGGGCTCGTCACCTTCGCCCGCATCCAGACCGAGATGAACAGGGCCGCCGCGGGCCGGACCGCGCTGGCGGACGATCCCAATGCCGACCCCTTGGAAGCGGTGGCGCGAGCCTTGCGTGAATTCCTGTCCGGCAATACGGTCAAGGCGGCCAATCTGCTCGACGACGTGGAAACCGAGATCGAAAATCGGGTGCCCACCGATGATCAGGTTGCCGCCGACCCCCTGCTGGCGGAAAAAGAGGAATGGCTGGTCAGCTATTTCGAGCTGCTGCCGGAACCGCCATCGGGCAAGGGGATCAAGGCCGACGCCTACGTGTTCAACCGCCTCGCGGTGACCCTTCGCAAGGTGGACGCCATCCTGCTGGCCGAGACCCTGCCCACCCTCAAGGGGTACGATCTGGTGGCGCGCAAGGCGGAACCGGAGCCCTCGGTGTTCGGCGGCATGGTGCTGCGGTTTCCCTGCCGTCTGGTGGCCAGTCATCGGGCTTTGCTGGAGGAGACGTCACGGCTGATGGGGCCGCTGGCGGTGGCTCCGACCGACTGCCCGACGCCCAAGGGGCGCGAGTCCGACTTCAACCTGCTGGAACGCATCGCCCGCGATCCCGCCACCGCCCTGTTGGGGGTGGTTGACGGCAGCGCTCCCTTGCCCCGCGACCTGCGGACCAGCCTGATGACCGCCGCCGCCAAGGGCGGCGCGAACGATATCGCACGGGCCTTATCCGCCGGGGCCGATCCCCAGCGGGCGGATGCGCGCGGGCGGACGGCCTTGCACTACCTGCTGGGCAATTCCGCCATTTCCGGCCATGACCGTGGACAGGCCATCAAGCAGCTGTTTTGACCCCATGCTGATGATCAGCCCCCCTTGAACGGCCAGGTATTCCCACCCTTATCTAAGATACGGAGAAGAATAATCAGCCCAGGGAGGCCGCGATGATCGTCAAGACCATATTGAAGGCAAAGGCTCGTGGCGCGGGCGTCGTGACGATATCTCCCGATGCCTCGGTGGGCGAAGCGGCCAAATTGCTTGCCGAGCATCGCATCGGCGCCCTGATGGCCATGAATGGCGACAAGGTCGCGGGAATTCTGTCGGAGCGCGACATCGTGCGCGGCCTGTCCCAGGCCGTGGATGTCTGCTCCACCGCCAAGGTCCGCGATCTGATGACCGCCGAGGTCTTCGTCTGTCACGAGGACGATACCGTCGAGCGTTTGATGGAGATCATGACCGGCAAGCGCATTCGACATCTGCCCGTCATCGGCGCCGACGGCAAGGTCGCGGGAATCGTCACCATCGGCGACGTGGTCAAGTCGCGCCTGGACGAGACCAAGATGGAAGCGGAGTCGCTACGCGATTACGTGATGGCGGGGCGCTAGTGTATCCGTCGTGATCGCCAGTCGGAGCGCGGGCGTCTCGCCCGCCTTGGCGGCTACTCCACCACGATGTCGTGGGTGTATTCAAAGACGGCGCCCGCTTCGTCCCACCATGTCAGCTTGATCTTGCCGCTGGCCGAGGCCACCGCGAAGAAGCCGCTCAGCGGATTGGCCGAAACCGCCTGATGCCAGTCGGCGCTGATCACCGGTTCGTTGTTCCAGGTGCAGGTGAACTTGTTGACGATGCGGCGCGGGATGGATTTTCCGTCGGCATCCTTGCGCTGGCCGCTTTCCATGTCATGGCTGAGCTGGGCCTTGATCTCGATGATCTCGCCCTTCTTGGCCTTGGCGGGGATGCGCACCTTGACGCGGTCGGAGTTCGCCATCTCAGCCTCCACATCCGCCGAGGGTGACCTTGACTTCCTGCTTGTCCATCCAGACGGTGCCGTCGCTGGTCACCGCATAGGCGCGGACCACCTGGGTCTTGGCCAGCCGCATGCGGAAATTGACCTCGGCCCGGCCCGACCTGGGCGTCAGATACCACGACGCCACCACCGGATAGGGATTGCCCTCGGCCAGGATATGGATGGCCTTGACGTGATCGGCGGGTGTCATGGGGCTGTCGACCACCACGCCCACCGGCTCGTTGGCGCCGCTTTCGGCGGTTTCCTTGATCTTGAGGCGGACCTTGCCTTCCTTGGCGGTGAAGCGGCCCATCAACTGGCGGGCAAGCTCGTCGGTTTCCATGGAGTCGGCGCGGGCCGAAGCAAAGGGCGCCAAGGCGATGGCGGTGGCACCGGCCGCGCCGGCCGCCAGAATGCGACGACGACTAAGGGCTGCTTGCGTGCTCACCAAGGCCACTCCCCAGCTTGATTTTTTGTGTTGGGCAATGCTAGCGGAGGGCGGCTGCTTGACGCAACACTTATATAAAGGTTTGATGATATTAGGGGGCTGTGACGGGCTGAAACATTAGTGTAAGCTCATTAACAAAGAGGGAATCATGACCGCTGCCGGAAAATCCATGTCGCTGATCGTCACCAAGGGAAGCCTGGATTGGGCCTATCCCCCGTTCGTGCTGGCGACCACTGCGGCCAGCATGGGCCTCGACGTCACCATGTTCTTTACCTTCTACGGCCTGACCCTGCTGAAGAAGACGTTGGATTTGAAGGTCACGACCTTGGGGAATGCCGCCATGGAGATGCCCATGATGGGCATGCACATGGTCATGCCCAATCTGATGGGCGCCCTGCCCGGCATGGATGGCATGGCGACCTCCATGATGAAGGATCTGATCAAGAAGAAGGGCGTCGCCTCCATCGAGGAACTGCGCGAAGCGGCGGTGGAGGCCGAGGTGCGCATGATCGCCTGCCAGATGACCATGGACCTGTTCGAATACAAGCAAGCCGACCTGATCGACGGACTCGAGTTCGCGGGCGCGGCCACCTATATCGAAACCGCGACCAACTGCCATATCAATCTGTTCATTTGAGGGAGGATCATCCATGTCGAAGACCGTTCTGGACGTGAAGGGACTCAACTGCCCGCTGCCCATCCTGCGCGCCAAGAAAGCCATCAAGGATCTTGCCCCCGGCGGCATGCTGGAAGTGGTCGCCACCGATCCCGGCTCGGTGAAGGATTTCGACGCCTTCTGCCGCCAGACCGGCAACGTTCTGGTCAGCCAGAAGGAAGACGGCGGCGTCTACACGTTCGAGATCCAGAAGGGGGCCTGATCCCGCTTCCATGGCGCGGCCGGGACGGCCGCGCTCCGAATGCCGGGAGCGCGGGCATCCTGCCCGCTTTTCGCGTTACCGCAAGATCCGCATCAAGCCCCGCAGGCGGCCGATGGTTTCGGCATCCAGATGGCCGTCCACCTTCCAGGGCCTGAAATGGCGCTGGAAGGCGGTCAGCGCCGCCTTTGGGTCGTGGATGTCGTAGCCCACATGGGCAAGACCGGCCAGCACCACATGCTCGGGCGGCAGTTCCGTGGGCTCGCCGCAGGGCCAGACTCCGATGCCGTGGGTCTCTGCCAGCACCTGCCAGGGAAACAATTCGCCAGGATCCTGCTTGCGGGGCGGCGCGATGTCGGAATGTCCCACCACGTTGCGGGCGGGAATGGGATGCCGCCCGACAATGCCCTTGCTCAGGTCCACCAAGGCGGCGATCTGGGCATCCGGGAAGGCGCGATAGCCGAATTCATGGCCGGGATTGACCAACTCGATGCCGATGGAGCGGGAATTGATATCGGTTTCGCCCCGCCAGTGGGACGCCCCCGCATGCCATGCCCGTAGATCCTCGGACACCAGCGAGAACACCCGTCCATCCTCCTCGATCAGGTAATGGGCGCTGACCTTGGCCTCGGCGTCGCAGAGCCGCGCCAGGGCGGCCGGCCCGTCTGGCATGCCGGTGTAATGGATCACCAGCATGTCGACGATCGCCGAGCGGCGCGGCTCGAAATTGGGCGAGGGATGGGAGATCACGGTCATGTGGTCGTCCTGCCGGGCCAAAGTTGAATCACCGCCACTCCCGCCACCGTCAGGGCGCCGCCCAGCAGCTTGTGCCAGGTCAGCGGCTCGTCCAGCAGCAGCACGCCGCCCAGTAGCCCGACCGCCGGTCCCAGCAAGGTGAAGGGCACGATCCGGTTCAGCGAATGGCGCGCCACCAGCTTATACCACAACGTATAGGCAATGAGGGTCGAGCCGATGGTGGTATAGGCCAGACCGGCCCAGCCGGCGGCGGTGGTCGTCTGGATGCGGTTCCAGTGATCGGTCTCGAACGCGAACGAGATGGCCAGCAGCATGGGAAAGGAGAACAGCGCCACCCAGCCGTTGATGGCCAGGGGATCCACCGGCCCGATGCGCTTGATCATGACGTTGGAAATGGCCCAGGACAGGGCGCTGGCCGACATGATCACCAGCGGGACCGGACTATCGAGATGGGGCTCTCCCGCCAGGACGACGACGCCCGCGAAGGCCACCGTCATGCCGACCCCTCTCGCCCAGCCCAGGGCCTCGCGATAGGCGAGCCAGGCGATCACGGCGCTGAACGGGGTGGCCAGTTGGATGGCGATTCCGGCGCTGGCGGCATCCATGCCGTTGATGGCGGCGAACAGCAGGCCGAAATGGCCGATCCCCAGAACCACCGACAGGCCGAGGATGCCGCGCAACTGGTCCAGGCGGGGACGGAACAGCGGCGCCAGCACCAGGGCAACCAGGGCGAAGCGCATTCCGGTCAGCAGGAAGGGCGGAAGCGACAGGGTGGCCGCCTTGACCGCCACCACATTGCCGCCCCACAACAGCGATACCGCCAGGGCGGCCGTCCAGTCGGCGGGCGTGAAGCGGTTCACTTGCCCGCCGCCTCCTCGCGCTTGGCTTCCAGTTCCAGCCAGCGTTCCTCGGCGGCTTCCAATTCGGCACGGGCCACATCGACGCGGGCGGCGATCTTCTGGAATTTGGCGGGGTCGCGGGAATACAACGCCGGGTCGGCCAGATCCGCTTCCAGCTTGGCCAGTTCGGTCGCCAGGGCTTCCATGCGGGCGGGCAGCAGGTCCAACTCGCGCGCCTCGTTATAGGACAGCTTGGTGCGCGGGCTTTGCGGCTTGGGGTTGGCCTGGGGCTTGGGGGTTGGGCGCGGCGCCGCCTTGTCGTCCTTGACCGGCCGCTGGTCGAGATAGTCACTATAGCCGCCGACATATTCCATGACCTCGCCGTCGCCTTCCACCGCGATGACGCTGGTCACCAGCCGGTCGAGGAAGTCGCGGTCGTGACTGACCACCAGCAAGGTGCCGTCGTAATCGGCCAGCACTTCCTCCAGCAGGTCGAGCGTGTCCATGTCCAGATCGTTGGTGGGCTCGTCCAGGATCAGCAGGTTGGACGGCTTGGCCAGCAGCTTGGCCAGCAGCAGGCGGTTGCGCTCGCCGCCCGACAGCGCCTTGACCGGAGTGCGGGCCTGGGCTTCCGAGAACAGGAAGTCCTTCATGTAGCCCACCACATGCTGAGGCTTGCCGCGCACCCAGACATTGTCGCCGCGCCCGTCGGTCAGGGTGTCCCAGACGCTGCGCTCGGGGTCGAGGGCGGCGCGGCGCTGGTCGAAATAGGCGGCTTCCAGATTGGTGCCCAGCCGGATCGTGCCGGAATCCGGCTCCAACTCGCCGGTCAGCATCTTCAGCAGGGTGGTCTTGCCCGCCCCGTTGGGACCGATCAGCCCGACCCGGTCTCCGCGCAGCACGCGGGTGGAAAAGCCGTCGCAGATCATCTTGTCCGCGAACCGCTTGCCCACGTCCTTGGCCTCGATCACCAGACGGCCGGACAGATCGCCGGATTCGGCGGCCAGGGCCGCCTGGCGGCCGGTGGCCAGCACCGCCGACTTGGTCTCGGCGCGTTCCTTGCGCAGCGCTTGGAGCGAGCGCATGCGGCCCATATTGCGCTTGCGCCGCCCGGTGACGCCGCGCGACAGCCAATGCAGCTCCTGGCGCATATGGGTGTTCATGCGGGCCAGTTCGGCTTCCTCGGCGGCATAGACCTCTTCCTGCCAAGCGGGAAAGCGGGCAAAGCCCCATTCGGCGCGGCGGACCACGCCGCGTTCCAGCCACAGGGTCTGCTTGGAGACGGTTTCGAGAAAGCGGCGGTCGTGGCTGATCACCACCAGGGCGCCGCCATAGCTTTTCAGCCAGTCTTCCAGCCACAAGATGGTGGGCAGGTCGAGATGGTTGGTCGGCTCGTCCAGCAGCAGGGCGTCGGGCTGGCCCACCAGGGCGCGGGCCAGGGCGGCGCGGCGGCCTTCGCCGCCCGACAGGGCCACCGGGTCGCGGCTGCCGTCGACGCCGACCGCTTCCAGGACGGTATCCACCCTGAACAACTGGTCGCGCTCGTCGGGCGGCAGGCCTTCCGCCACATACGCGGCGACGGTGGGCGCGATGATGATGGGATCCTGGGGCAGCACCGCGATGCGGGCGCCGGGCTGGACGAAACGCTCGCCGGAATCCGGGGCGATCTCGCCCGCCAGAACCTTCAGCAGGGTGGACTTGCCCGAGCCGTTGCGGCCGACCAGGCAGGTCTTGTCGCCCTTGGCGATCCAGGTGGTGACGCCCTCGAACAGCGGTTTGCCGCCGAAGGTCAGCCGAACGTCTCTGAGGGCGAGGAGGGGAGGGGAAGCCATGAAGGATGGCTACACCGAGCGGGGCCGAGAGTCAAACCATGGACCCATCACGGGTTCGGAGATAAAGTCCGTGGCGAACCGTGTCGGGAGAGAGCGCCATGCCCTATGTCAGCCGTGATATCGCAGGCAAGGTGATCGGCCTTTCCGAGGATTCGGCCGATGGCGCTTCGGAAAACCTGCCCGCCAGCCATCCCGACGTACTGGACTTCCTGTTTCGCGATACCGCGGGCGACCGCGCCTCGTCGCGGTTCCTTGCCTCCGATCTCGGCTTCATCCGCGTGGTGGAGGATCTGGTGGCGGTGCTGATCGAAAAGCGGGTGATCACCTTCACCGACCTGCCCGCCCCGGCCCAGGACAAGCTGTTGGGCCGCCGCTCGTTGCGCTCCTACCTGTCGGACGTGTCCGGAGTCTTCGAGAACGGCGAGGGCAAGATCATCTGATATCCGTTTTCCGTCATTCCCGCGAAAGCGGGAATGACGATTATAGTGATGATCTTCCGGGATTTCTGTCGCACGCGTGGGCGCTTAACCCGCCCTTAAACTCGCGCCTGTTATGGAGAAAGGTCGTTCTTCGTTCGCGCGAGTGCTGATTCCGTGGTTTCGCCCATTTCCTATCTCAGCACGACCCAGATCTCCCACCTGACCACCACGGCGGTGCAGGGGCTGTCGTCCACTGACTTCGCCGCGCTGACCACCAATCAGGTGGGGGCCTTCACCGTCACCGCCATCGGGGCCATGACCGGCACCCAGTTGGCAACTCTGTCCACGACGCAGATGGCGGGGTTGACCACCAGCCAGATCGCCGCCCTCACCCCCGGGCAGATGAATTTCAGCGCCGCCCAGATGGCGGTGCTCAGCGTCGCCCAGTTGGACGCCGTGGGCGTGGCCGAGATTTCGGTGCTGAGCACCCAGCAGGTCAAGGGGCTGACCACCACCGAGCTTGCAGGCTTGACCGCCCCGCAACTGGCCACCTTCAGTTCCACCCAATTGGGGGCATTGACCGCGACCCAGGTGCCGGGATTGACCATCAGCCAGTTGGCGTCCCTGACCACCACGCAATTGGGCGGCATTGGCGCGGCGCAGGTCGGCTATTTGTCCACCTCCCAGCTCAATGGCTTGACCAGCACGGCGCTGGGCGCCCTGACCTCCACCCAGACCACCGGCCTGACCTCGACCCAATTGGCGGCCATCTCCGCCACCCAACTGGGCGGATTGACGGCGACCCAACTGTCGAGCGTGTCGGCGGCCGGCATCGCCAAGCTCAGCGTCACCAATCTGGCGGGTTTGACCACGACGCAAATGGGCGGCCTGACCAGGACGCAACTGGGAAGCCTGGCCACCACAGCCATTGCCGCCATGACCACCAGCCAGGTCGCGTCCTTGACCACCACGCAGCTTGGCGGCCTGAGTTCGACCCAGCTGGCCGCCATGACGTCGACGGAATTCGCGGCGCTGACCACCACCGATATCGGGGCGCTGACCACGTCGCAAATGGCCGGTCTGACCTTGACCGAGATGCTACAGATGACGGTGGGGCAAATCGCCACGCTGAGTTCGACCCAGTTCGCCGCCATGTCCACCACCACCTTGGCCGGGCTGACCTCCACGGGCATGAACCAGCTGACCACGACGCAATTGAGCGGCCTGTCCTCGACCCAGATCACCGCTCTGACGGCCACCGCCATGCAGGGGGCGAGCACCACCAAGCTGACCGCCTTGACCACGACCCAGATCGCCGGTCTGTCGGGCTCGGCACTGCCGAGCTTGACCACCACGCAGTTGGGAGCCTTGTCCTCGACCCAGATCGGCGCGGTGACCAGCAGCCAGATCAAGTCCCTGACCTCGTCGCAGGTGGCGGCACTGACCACCACCCAGATCACCGGCATCAGCACCACCGCCCTGGCCGCCATGACGACGACCCATCTGGCGGCGGCAAGTCCCACCCAAGTGGCGGCGCTGACCGGGGCGCAGATCGCCGTGCTGACCAGCGCCAACTTGGCTTCCATGAGCCTGACCCTGTTGGGCGGGCTGACCCCCACGCAGATGGGAGCCTTGACCACCACCCAGATGAAGGCCTTCACCGCCGCCGAGATGACGGCGCTATCAACCACCCAACTGGGCGGCCTGTCCTCGACGCAATTGGGGGTCTTGAGCAATCCACAAATTGCCGGGCTGACCACCACCCAGTTGTCGGCTCTGACCACCACCCAGGCCAAGGGGCTGACGACGACCCAGTTGGCGGGCCTGAGTTCGACGCAACTCGGCGGCCTGACCGCGACCCAGATCGGGGTATTGACCAACACCCAGATCGGCGGGATGACATCGACGCAACTGGCGGGGTTGAGCACCACCCAACTCGGTGGCCTGACCCAAACGCAACTGGGCGTCCTGACCGCGACCCAGGTCAAGGGTCTGACCGTCACCGAGCTGGCCGCCCTGACCACCACGCAATTGGGCGGCTTGGCGCCGACCCAGGCGGCGGCGCTGACCTCCACCCAGATCGGCGGATTGGACGCGACTACCCTGGGGGCTTTGACCACCACCCAGCTTGGCGGCTTGACCTCCACCGGCGTGGCCAGCCTGACCGTCGGCCAGATGGGGGCTTTGTCCTCGACTCAATTGGGCGGGTTGTCCACCACCGGGGCGGTGGGGCTAAGCTCCACCGATCTGGCGGCGCTGACCACCACCCAGTTGGGCGGATTGAGCATCGCGCAAATGGCGGTGCTGACGTCGAGCGCGGTGGCGGCCCTGAGTTCCACGCAGCTCGGAAGTTTGAGCACGACCCAGCTGGGCGGCCTGACCGCCACCCAGGGGGCGATCCTGACCGCGACCCAACTGGCAGGCCTGACCTCGACCCAACTGGGCGGCCTGAGTGCGGCGGCGCTGGGCGGCCTGACCAGCGTCGGCCTGCTGGCTCTGACCACCACCCAACTCGGCGGCCTGACCTCGACTCAAGTGGCTCGGCTGAGCACCACCGGCATCGCCGCCCTGCCTGCGATGCAGGTGGGAAGCCTGACCACCACCCAGGCCGCCGGACTGACCTCGACGCAGTTGGGGGCGCTTACGGTGACCGGTCTCGGCGGTTTGACCACGACCCAGTTGGGTGCATTGACCACCACCCAGCTCGGCGGCTTGAATTCCACCCAGCTTAAAGCCTTCACCACCACGCAGCTGGGCGGGTTGGCCGCCACGCAGATCGGCGGGCTGACCACCACTCAGGTGGGGTATCTGAGCACCACCGAACTGGCGGCGCTGACCACGACTCAGTTGGGCGGCCTCAGCTCCAAGCAGGTGGGCGGCTTGACCACGACCCAGTTGGCGGGGCTGACCACCACCACCCTTGCCGGGCTGGCCCCCACCCAGATTTCCGGGCTATCGGCGGCGGCGCTGACCTCCCTGACCACCACCTTGCTGGCGGGGCTGACCACCACCCAGGCGGCCAATCTGACCACCACCCAGATCAAGGCGTTCAGCGTCACCGGCATCGGCGCTCTGACCTCCACCCAGTTGGGAAGCCTGAGTCCGACCCAGCTCTCGGTCCTCTCGACGCCCCAACTCGCCGGACTGATGCCCTCCGGTCTGGCATCGCTGAGCACTACCCAGTTGGGCGGACTGACCTCGACCCAGCTCGGCGCCCTGACCTCGACGCAACTGGGCGGCTTGACCACCACCGGGCTTTCCGGCCTGTCGAACACCCAGATCAAGGGGATGAGTACCACGGCTCTGGCCGCCTTGGCGCCGACCCAACTGACCAGCCTGACCCCCACCCAGATCGGGGGAATGTCCACCGCCCAGGTCGCCGGTCTGTCCACCACCGTCCTGGCGGGGCTGACCACCACCCAGGTCGGCGGTCTGGCGGTGACCGAGCTGGCCAGCCTGGGCACCGCCCAGGTGGCGGGGCTGACCGCGACCCTGTTGGGGGCGCTGAGTTCGACCCAGATGTCCGGCTTCACCTCCACCGCCGTGGCGGCGCTGACGGCGACGCAGATGGGAGGCCTCAGCTCCACCCAGCTTCGCGGCATCGCGGCGGCCAGTATCGGCGGGCTGTCCACCACCTCGATCGCGGGGCTGAGCACCACCCAGTTGGGAGGCTTGACGGCCACCCAGTCCCTGGGCCTGACCACCACCCAGGTCAAGGCGCTGACGCCGACGCAAATGTCCGGTTTGACGGCGACCCAGGTCGCCAGCCTGACCTCGGCCCAGGTGGGCGCGTTGAGCACGACCCAGTTCTCCGCCTTGACCACCACCGGGATCGCGGCGCTGTCGGCCAATCAGATCAAGGGGCTTGGCGCCACCACCCTGGCCGCCCTGGCCGCGCCCCTGGTGGCGACATTCACCTCGACGCAAGTGGGCGGCCTCGCCACCACCCAGGTGCAGTCGCTGACCACCTCACAGCTTACCGGCCTGTCCACCACCCAGATTTCCGGCCTGACGGTGACCCAAATGGGAAGCATCATCGGCACCACCGTGGCGGCACTGACCACCACCCAGTTGGGAAGCCTGACCACCACCCAGGCGGCGGGCTTGAGCTCCACCGGCATGGCGGGGCTGACCTCCACCCAAATCCCGGCCTTCACCACCACCCAGCTCGGCGCCATGACCGCCACCCAATTGAAGGGATTGACCACGTCCAGCCTCGGCGCCCTGACGGTGACGCAGTTGGGCGGACTCAGTTCCACCCAGATGGGGGCCTTCAATGCCGCCCAGGTGCCGGGCCTCACCACCACCCAGTTGGCCGGTCTTGCCACCACCCAGGCCAAGGGACTGAGCACCACCGCCATCGCCACCCTATCCACCGTGCAGCTAGGTGCCCTGACCACCACCACCATTGCGGCGCTGAGCGCGGCCCAGGCGGGCGCCTTCACCCAGATCCAAGTGGCGGCCATGACCGACCCCCAGGTCGAAGCCATGCTGTCGGCACTGGGATAAGCCATGGCCAGCGAGACCTTCTCTTCGGCCATCAACCGGGCGGTGGGGCGCGATCTCAGCGTCCTCGACCTGATCACCGCCGCCGAAGCCATCGCCCGCAGCGACGGCGGCCAATGCGCCGCCACCCTCTACGAGGCCTGGGTCCGGCACAATCAGGACAATCCGCTGCTTTACGCCGTCCTGTTCAATTTCGGCGTCGTCCAGATGGACTCGGGCGATCTGGCGGGGGCCAAGGACAGCTTTGAGAAGGCCATCGCGCTCAATCCCGATTTCCTGTCGGCCTATGTGAATCTGGGGCGGGTCCACGAACGGCTGGGCGTTTCGGGCGACGCGGTGGCCTGCTGGTCGGCCATGCTGGACCGGCTGGCTCCGGTGACCGGCACGGCCATCAGCCACAAGACCACGGCGCTGAACCAGATCGCCCGCGTCACCGAGACGGCCAACCAGGACGAGACCGCCGAAGCCATGCTGCGCCAGAGCCTGGACCTGGACCCCAGCCAGCGCGAAGTGGTCCAGCACCTGTTGGCCCTGCGCCAGCGCCAATGCGAATGGCCGGTGGTGGAACCGTGGGAGCGGGTCGGCCGCGAGACCCTGATGACCGGCATGTCGCCGCTGTCCATGGCGGCTTATGGCGACGACCCCATGCTGCAACTGGCGGCGGCGTGGAACTACAACCGCCTCGACGTGGGCCGTCCCGCCACCGAACCCGCCACCCCGAAGCCGACGCCAGGCCAGCGGCTGCGGGTCGGCTATCTGTCGTCGGATCTGCGCGAGCACGCGGTGGGCCACCTGACCGCCGAACTGTTCGAGGCCCACGACAAGGATAAGGTGGAGCTGTTCGCCTATTACTGCGGCGTCGCCGCCGACGATCCGCTGCACCATCGCATCAAGGGCGCATTCGAGCACTGGCGCGATATCTCCAACGTCAGCGACACGGATGCCGCCCGGCTCATGGCGGAAGACGGCATCCAGATCCTGGTGGACCTCAACGGCTACACCCGGGACGGCCGCACCAAGCTGGTGGCGCTGCGCCCGGCGCCGGTGATCGTCAACTGGCTGGGCTTTCCCGGCAGCATGGGCAGCCCCTATCACCACTACATCATCGCCGACGACTGGATCATCCCGCCCGAATCCGAGATCTATTACTCCGAGACGGTGCTGCGGCTGCCCTGCTATCAGCCCAACGACCGCCAGCGGATCGTCGCCCCCCAGCGCCCGACCCGGGCCGAGGCGGGACTGCCCGAGACCGCCATGGTCTATTGTTGCTTCAACGGGCTGCACAAGATCAACCGCTTCACCTTCGCGCGCTGGCTGAGCATCCTGGAACAGGTGCCCGACAGTGTGCTGTGGCTGCTGAGCGGAGCCGAGGGGGCGCAAAGCCGCCTGCGCGATCTCGCCGCCGGGCGCGGGCTGGACCCCGCCCGCCTGATCTTCGCCGACAAGCTGGCCAACCCCTATCATCTGGCCCGCTATCCCCTGGCCGATCTGTTCCTCGACACCGCGCCTTACGGCGCCCACACCACCGCGTCGGACGCCTTGTGGATGGGGGTGCCGGTCCTGACGCTCAGCGGCCGCTCCTTCGCGTCCAGGGTGTGCGGCAGCCTGGCGCGGGCAGCGGGACTGGCCGATCTGGTCTGCCTGGACCCGGCCGACTATGTGGACCGAGCCGTGGCCCTGGGCCACGACCGGGCAGGACTGGCCCAGTATCGCCAGCGTCTGGACGCAAACCGCCAGACCTGCACCCTGTTCGACACCCATGGACTGGCCCGGAGCCTGGAAGAGCTGTTCGCCCAAATGTGGCGGACCGCCGAAGCCGGTCACCTACCGCTCCCCGACCTGACCAACCTAGACGCCTGCCTGGAGGTCGGAATCGAGCCCGACCAGGACCAGACGGAAACCCTGGCCATGCCGGATTACGAAGATTGGTGGAGCGAACGGCTGGCCCGACGGCACGCCTATCGGCCGATGGCGTGTGATGGGCGGCTGTGGAGGCGGCGATTGGAGCGGGTGAAGGGAATCGAACCCTCGTCGTAAGCTTGGGAAGCTTCTGCTCTACCATTGAGCTACACCCGCACCGCAGCGGATTTTATAGGGGGCGGCGGGCCTGCTGGCAAGGCCCGTCGTGCCCCATGGTCCGGCTTTGCTATCCCATCATGCCGATCAGGGTCTTGACGGTGTTGTCGGCGCCCTCGGCGATCTGGCTGATGGAGGCGTCCAGCATGTAGCAGGGCGAGGTCGCCAGTTTGTGCTTGGCGTCCACCACCACCTGGCCGTGGCCGGCGGTCTTGTGCTTGGCGCCCATCTTCTCGATGGCCTCGGCGGTGCCGGGATCGTTGCCGATGGTGACGTCGACGCCGTCGCCCATGATTTTCGCCATCAGGGCGGGGGCGATGCACAAGGCGCCGATGGGCTTTTTCGCCGCCGCCATGGCCTTGACCGCCGTCTCGGTGGCGGGATCGACCGAACAGTCGGGGCCATCGACGGCGAAGCTGCACAGGTTCTTGGCGGCTCCGAAGCCGCCGGGGAAGATCATGGCGTCGAAATCGGCAGGGTTGAACTGGGCGACGTCCTTGATCTGGCCCCGCGCGATGCGGGCGGATTCCACCAGGACGTTGCGGCTTTCCTCGGCGGGTTGGCCGGTCAGGTGATTGACCACATGCATCTGGGGGCGGTCGGGGGCGAAGCACTGATAGCTGCCGCCGTGGCGGTCGATGGCCAACAGGGTCAGTACCGCTTCGTGGATCTCGGCGCCGTCATAGACGCCGCAGCCGGACAGAACCACGGCGAATTTCGGTTTGGCGGACATGGTCGGATTTCCTCGTCATGCAGGAAGAGACCATAGAATAGCCCATTCCCTCCCGCCTCGACCATGGTCTATCGTTCGTGGCCGCCCGCATCCCGTTCCTAGGATACTCCATGACCGCATATTCCCGCCTCGAAGCCGTGTTTCGCAAATCCGCCGCCATCGGCGACGCCCTGGGGGTGCTGCAATGGGACATGGCGACCATGATGCCCGATGGCGGCGCCGAGGGGCGCGCCGAGCAGATGGCGACCCTGAAGGGCATCGCCCACGAGACGGTGACCGCGCCCGACATGGCCGACCTGCTGGCCCAGGCCGAGGGTGAGACGCTGGACGGGTGGGAGCGGGCCAATCTGCGGGAGATGCGCCGCGAATGGGTTCATGCCGCTGCCGTGCCGGGCGATCTGGTGGATGCCCTGGCGCGGGCGGAATCGGCCTGCGAGATGGCGTGGCGCGAGGCGCGGCCCGCCGCCGATTTCAAGCGGGTGCTGCCCGCGCTGTCCGATCTGCTGGGGCTGGTCCGGCAAGTGGGCGCCATCAAGGCGGAAAAGCTGGGGGTGGGTATCTACGACGCGCTGCTGGACCAGTACGAGCCCGAAGGCCGCTCGGCCGAGATCGACGCCGTGTTCGATCCCCTGGAAGCCTTCCTGCCCGGCTTCATCGAAGAAGCTTTGGCCGCCCAGGCCCGACGGCCAGCGTCGGTCGCGCCGTCCGGTCCGTTCCCCACCGGCCAGCAGAAGGCGCTGGGCCTGAAACTGATGGAGATGGCGGGCTTCGATTTTCATCACGGCCGCCTGGACGTGTCGCGCCATCCCTTCTGCGGCGGCTCGCCCGAGGATACCCGCATCACCACCCGCTATAACGAGGACGACTTCGCCTCGGCCATGATGGGGGTGCTGCACGAGACCGGGCACGCGCTCTACGAGTTCGGTCTGCCCAAGGGGCGGTGGCGGAGCCAGCCGGTGGGCCGCGCCCGAGGCATGGTGGTGCACGAATCCCAGTCGCTGCTGATGGAGATGCAGGCCTGCCGGTCGCGGGAGTTCATGACCTTCGCCGCGCCGCTGATCCGCGACGCCTTCGGCGGCCAGGGCGCGGCCTGGGAGGCCGACAATCTGTATCGCCGGGGCATCCGGGTCGAGCGCGGCTTCATCCGGGTCGAGGCCGACGAATGCACCTATCCCGCCCATGTCATCATCCGCTACCGCCTGGAAAAGGCGTTGATCGAGGGCCGCATGGAGCTTGCCGACCTGCCGGGGGCCTGGAACGAGGGCTATAAGCGCCTGCTGGGCATCACGCCGCCCGACGACCGGCTGGGCTGCCTGCAGGATATCCACTGGTACGGCGGCTCCTGGGGCTATTTCCCCACTTATACACTGGGCGCCATGACGGCGGCCCAGTTGTTCGCCGCCGCCCAAGCCGCCGATGCCGAGGTTTTGCCCGCCATGGGAAAGGGAGACTTCAAGCCGCTGCTGGCCTGGCTGCGGGCCAATGTGCACGGCCACGGCTCGTCGCTGTCCACCCGCGACCTGGTGACCCGGGCCACCGGGCGGCCGCTGGACCCGGCGGTGTTCGAGGCCCATCTGCGGCGGCGCTATTTGGATTGAGCGGTTTGAGGTAAGCTTGTCCGATGATCGGTTGGCTGCAGAGTTTGTTCTTGGACAAGCGGGCGAGGGAGGCCCTGCAGGGGCGTGCGCCGTTGCCGCCCCGACCGCGTCTCCATGTCGTGACGGTGCCGCCCAGGGAGCGTGACGTTCATGCCGCCCTGGCCGAGGCGGAGGAGCGCATGCGCCGCCTGCCGCCGGAAAAGGCTCAGTTGATCCGCACCGCCATGGCGGTGCGCCGGGCCAGCCAGTCGGCCTTGGCCCATCTCAGCGACGACGAGATGGACAAGCTGCGCTCGGTGGCGGAAAAAGCCCTGCTGGGTGGGGGGCGTTGATCCATGGTCGGATTTTTCAAGAACCTGTTCGGCGCCAAGCCTCCGGTTAAAGCCCCGGCAAAACCGACTCCCAAGCCCATCGCAAAAGCCGCCGCCGCCATGGGCGAAGATCGCGCCGCCCTGCTGAAGCAGGCCCAGCAGGTGCACCGGGCCAAGCGCAAGATTCTCGACCACCTGTCCGACGAGGACCGCGCCAAGCTGGTGGGCATGGCCATCCTCACCTTCCTGAACGATGGGCGCGAGCCCGACAGCAAGAAGTAGAGCCCATACCGTGAGTGTTTCCCCCTCCGATCCTTCTGCCCTGGCCAAAGGTGTTCTGGCCGGTGAGCGCCGCGCCCTGGCCCGCGCCATCACCTTGATCGAATCCACCCGGCCCGACCACCGCGAGGCGGCCGAGGCGCTGATGCACGACCTGCTGCCCCACACCGGGCGCTCGGTGCGCATCGGCATCACCGGGGTACCCGGCGCGGGAAAAAGCACCTTCATCGAAAGCTTCGGCCTGCATGTGCTGGCCGAGGGCAAACGTCCGGCGGTCTTGGCGGTCGACCCGTCCAGCCCGCGCTCCGGCGGCTCCATCCTGGGCGACAAGACCCGGATGGAAGAGCTGTCCCGCGATGCCCGCGCTTTCATCCGGCCCAGTCCCTCGGGCTGCACCCTGGGCGGCGTCGCGCGCCGCACCCGCGAGGCCATGCTGGTCTGCGAGGCGGCCGGCTTCGACGTCATCGTGGTGGAAACGGTCGGCGTCGGTCAAAGCGAGACGGCGGTGGCCGACATGGTGGACATGTTCCTGCTGGTTCTGGTGCCCGGCGGCGGCGACGAATTGCAGGGCATCAAGAAGGGTATCGTCGAACTGGCCGACGCCATCGTGGTCAACAAGGCCGACGGCGACCTGGCCAAGGCGGCCGCCAGGGCGGCGCGGGACTACAAGAACGCCCTGCATCTGCTGGCGCCCTCGTCACCGCACTGGACGGTGCCGGTCCTGACCTGCTCGGCCATGGAGCGCAGCGGCATCGACGATGTCTGGACCATGGTGGCGGGCTATCGCGATACCATGGACAAGGCGGGAGCCCTGGCCGAACGCCGCTCGGCGCAGGCCCATGCCTGGATGTGGAGCGAGGTCTCCGAGACAATGTTGCAGGCGCTGCGCGACGACCCGAGAGTGGAGAGGCTGCTGCCCGACATGGAACGCGCCGTGGCCGAGGGCCGCATGGCGCCGGGGGCGGCGGCACGCCAATTGGTCGAAACCTTCCGACTTCCCTTGGCGCGGCCGTGATAATCAGGCTATCCTTTGCCGCAATGCACCCTTGTCTGGATTAGAAATGTCGCAGCCGCTCAATGATACCCAGATCCTGAAGCGGGAGCTGGTCGGCCTGTTCGGCCATATGCAAAAGATCCGCAAGGAGCTGGCGGCCTTGAATCCGCCAGGTTCTGCCGATCACTTCGGCGGCATGTCCGAGCAGCTCGACGCCATCGTCGACGCCACCGAAGGCGCGACCAACACCATCATGGAAAGCATGGAATCCATCGACACGCTGATGGGCGAGGCTCGCGCCCTGGCGGTGGAGAATCCGGCCCTTGGCGAGGTGTTCGACAAGGTCACCGACAAGGTCAACATGGTGTTCGAGGCCTGCTCGTTCCAAGACATCACCGGCCAGCGCATTTCCAAGGTGGTCAACATCCTCAAATTCGTCGAGGAGCGCGTCAACGCCATCATCCTGACCTGGGGCCGCGATGAACTGACCAAGGTGGTGGTGGAGATCAAGGAAGAGGATCCCGACAAGAAGCTGCTGCACGGGCCGCAACTCAAAGGCCAGGGCGTCACCCAGGCCGATGTGGACAAAATGCTGGGCCAGGACGCCATCGACAAGCTGTTCGGGTAGTCTTTTCATTTGCCTCAAGCGCCGACGAGGGCGCCCGCCTTCTTGGCTCTCCTCGCTTATGCTTTCGCTCCATATGAATGAGCCATCGCAGAGATTCCTGCTTGACGGCGGGGCTTCGGCCCCTTAAAAACGCGGCTTCCTCCGGCACCCGTCCGGCCTCCTGGGCCGTCGATGAGCCGGCGAACGATATGAAGTGAGGATTTTCAAAATGGCACGTCGCTGCGCCATCACCGGCAAGGGCGTTTTGACCGGCAACAACGTCAGTCACGCTAACAACAGAACCCGTCGTCGTTTTCTGCCCAATTTGCAGGAAGCCTCGCTGGTGTCCGACGCGCTGGGTCATGCCGTGCGCATGCGTCTGTCCACCAATGGACTGAAGACCGTCGAGCACAATGGCGGCATCGACGCCTATCTGCTTTCGGTCTCCGACAGCAAGCTGTCCGCCGAGGCGCGCCGCCTGAAGAAGAGCATTCTGCGCGCCCTGGCCAGCAAGCAGGCCAACGCCGCCTGATTTCAGGCTCGGTCGACGAGATTTAAGGGCCTGCGGTTTTCCGCAGGCCCTTTTGTCGTTGCGGAATCTGAGAAATAGAGCGGGCAGGATGCCCGCGAAAAGCGTCCTAGATCAGCTTTTCCGCCTTCAGCGCCGCCTGTACGCCGGGTCGTGCCTTGACGCGGGCGGAATGGGCGACAAGGTTCGGCCAGGCGCTCACATCCATGCCGATGCGGGGCAGCCACGAAAACACCGTGAACAGATAGCCGTCGGCGACGGTGAAGGTCTCGCCCATGACGAAGGGGCCGTTGCCCACCGCCTTGTCGGCATAGTCCAGGCGGCGGACCAGAACCGTCTTCAGCGCCGCCTTGCCCTCGTCGGGCATGGCCGGATTGAACTGGGCGCCGGTGGTCTTGTGCAGTTCGGTGGCGATGAAGATCATCCATTCCACCAGCTTCAGGTATTGCGGCGTGCTGGCGGCGGGGGCCAGATTCTTGTTGGGCGCCATGGCGGCGATGGCCAGGGCGATGGCGACGCCCTCGGTCAAGGTGGTGCCGTCGTCCAGGACCAGGGCGGGGATATAGCCCTTGGGGTTGATGGCGAGGAAGTCGGCGCCGGACTCCGTCTTCTTGGCCACCAGATCCACCGCCTCGATGTCGAAGGCGAGGCCGGACTCATGGAGGGCGATATGGGTGGAGAGCGAACAGGCGCCTTGCTTGTAATAGAGCTTCATGGGGGGTCTCCGATCACGAATCCGTGGGAACTTCGTTCAGCGCGCCGCAGCTGCACCGATAGAGCAGCTTCACCGCCATGGTCCTGATGGGAACCATGTGCATCATCTCGCGGCCGCAATTGCCGCAAAAGGCGTTGTCGCCTTCCAGGCCCATCATGGCGACGCCGGTATCCATGATTTCGCGGCCCTGGGCGAAGACGTCGGCCACGACCTTGAGGGTGATATCAGCCAATTCAGCGGTCCTTTCTTGCTTACCTAATATCCTGCCACCGATCCGTCGGAGCGGGGGTCGGCGGCGCCCTCGATCATCCCGTCCGCCCGGCGGCACAGGGCGCCCGCATGACCCAGCAGTGAATCCCAGTCGCCCACCACCTGTATATCATGACCGGCTTGGCGCAGGCATTGGACCAGGGCCGGGTCGAGACGGGCCTCGACCTGAATCCCCGATCCGGGCGTGCCGTCCAGGGCGCGGCCCAGCGCCCAGCGCGGCGCCGAGACCGCTTGTTGCAGGCCTTGGCCGAACAAGGCGGCGCGGGTGAAGACTTCCGCCTGGACGATGGGCTGCGAATCGCCGCCCATGGTGCCATAGACCATGGTGCGTCCGTCGCGCAGCCGCGCCAGGCCGGGCGACAGGGTGTGGAACGGCCGACGGCGCGGTTCCAGGACATTGCGATGATTGGGGTCCAGGCTGAACGAGGAGCCTCGGCATTGCCAGACGATGCCGGTGTCTGGCAGGGTCACACCAGAGCCGAAGGCGTGGAACAGGCTTTGGATATAGCTGACCGAGCGGCCTTGGCCATCCACGACCCCCAGCCAGACGGTATCGCCGTCGGTTCCATCGCCAACGGTCGGACTTGCGCGCTGGCGGTCAATCCCGGCGGCCATGTGGTTCAACACGCCATCGGTCAGATAGGTCGCGGCATGCACCGACATGCGTGCCGGGTCGGTCACATGGGCGTCGCGCACGCCGTGGGCCAGCTTGGCGGCCTCGATCAGGCCGTGGATATGGTCGAAGCCCTCGGCCTCGGTGACGTTCAGGCGCTGGAACAGGCCCAGCAGGATCAGCGAGGCCAGACCCTGGGTGGGCGGCGCGGTGTTGAACAAAGTGCCACTGGGGATGCCCAGCGACAGCGGCCTGCGCCGCATACCCCGGTGGCGGGCTAAGTCCTCGGCCCGCAGGGGGCTGCCCGCGGCTGCCAGCCCGGCGGCGTTGGCGCGCCCGATCTCGCCCCGATAGAAGTCGTCCAAGCCGACCGCGGCCAATCGCCTGAAGGTTTCGGCCAGGGCGGGTAGGCGCAGGAGTGTTCCGGCGGGCGGCGGCTTGCGCTTGACCAGGAACTGGTCGGCGAATCCCGGCTGATCCTTCAAGGCAGCCATGTTGCGCAAGCTCGCCGCCGACTGGTGGGCGCTGACCGCGAAGCCGTTCAAGGCGGTGTCCATGGCGTCTTCGAACAAGCGCGACAGCGGCAGGGTGCCTCTCCAATGGGCCGACACATCCAGCGCCAACTGCCAGCTAGAAACGGCGCCCGCCACCGTGTTGGCGGACAGGGGGCCGCGTGTCGGCACCGCGCCGAGCCCTCGGCGGCGATACAGATCGACGTCGACCTTGGCCCCCGAGGCCCCGGATCCGTCGATGGAGACGGGCGGCTTGCCCGGCTCGGCGATCAGCCAGAAGGCATCACCGCCCAGTCCGGTCATGTGGGGATAGACCACGCACAGCATGGCGGCGGTGGCGATGGCCGCCTCGATGGCGGTGCCGCCGTCGCGCAGAACCGCCAATCCCGCCTGCGAGGCCAGATGGTGGGGCGAGGTGACCATGCCGCGATGGGCCATGGGTGACTGCAACATTTCGGGGGGCTGTCCTTCGGCGCCGATTGCGGGCGATTGTTGCGAAAATGACCGTCGCCGTCCAGAGTGGTCGTAGCGACCGTCCTTCCACCCGAGAGAATTCATGGAACTCGATCCCGCCTTCCAATCCACGCGCGCCATCGGCTGGGAGGAAATCCATCATGATGCCAGAGCCCTGGCCCGGATGCTCAAGTCGAAAGGCCCTTTCCTGGGGATCGTGGCGGTGGCGCGCGGTGGTCTGGTTCCGGCGGCCGTGCTGGCCCGCGAGTTGGAACTTCGCCATGTGGACACCATCTGCATCGCCAGCTATGGCGACGGCACCCGCCAGCAGATGTCGATTCTGAAGCGGATCGAGGGCAGCGGCGCCGGATGGTTGGTGGTGGATGACCTCGTCGATACCGGGGCGACGGCGCGGGCGGTCCGCGCCATGCTTCCCGCCGCCCACTATGCCACCTTGTACGCCAAACCGGCCGGGCGACGGCTTGTGGATTCCTATGTATCGGAAATGGACCAGGACGTCTGGCTCATCTTTCCATGGGATGCGCCGGATCGCGTCTGAGCCTATATACGGAAGTCGAAGCTTCTATTCCTTACATTTTCAGGCATTATTGCACTTCCAAATTCGAACAGCTCTATGATAGCGTTGAGATAGATCAATTAGAGTCTTCACTGATAAAGGGTCGCCACCCATGACGATGATCACCGTCCGTCCCTACAGTCAGGCGCTTGACCGGCTTCGCGCCGTGGGGCTGCGTCCGACTCGCCAGCGTCTGGCGCTGGCCCGTCTTCTGTTCGACGGCTGTGATCGCCATATCTCGGCGGAGCAACTGCACACCGAGGCGCTGTCCAGCAATATCCGGGTGTCGCTGGCCACCGTGTACAACACGCTGCATCAGTTCACCGATGCCGGTCTGCTGCGCGAGATCGTGGTGGATGCCGGGCGGTCCTATTTCGACACCAATACCAGCGATCACCACCACTTCTTCTACGAGAAGAGTGGCAAGCTGTGCGATATCCCGGCCGAGCTGATCGCCGTGTCCAAGATTCCAGATGCCCCCGCCGGTCTGAATATCAGCCGGGTCGAGGTCATCGTCCGGGTGGACGGCTGAACCGCCCACCTCTCTTGTGAGCGAACCGGAACGGGGCGTCCCTTGGGGCGCCCTTTTTCGTTCAGGACAATGGATGTTGCCGTCCGTGGCGCACTCGAAGTATCTGCACCGTCGCTTCCTTGATGCGGTAACGGATCACATACGGCCAGATCACAGGCAATTCCCGTCGGCCTTGGGCGATTGGGCGGCCTCGCTCCGGAAAATCCCGAAGGGAATCGGCGGCATCGCGCAAGCGCTCCGCCATCTCGCAAGCGGCCATGGGATTGAAGGCTGAGATATAATCGTAAATTCGTGCGAAATCGCGAAGCGCCGACGGTGACCAGGCTATTCGCATGTGGGCGGTGGCAGTTTGTTGCCCTTCGCCAGTTCGGTAAGCCAAGAGGTTACACGGACATGGGATATGCCGTGACCACTGTCCAATTGCGCTTCCGCTTCACGCAGCGCCTGTTCTTCAACTGCCGCGTCGTCGACGTCGAATATTGAGGCTGGCTCGGCCAAGGTCGTATCCTCGGAATGGAATGCACCCATATCATATCAGCAGCGGGTCTCCGCCCGCCAGATATTCCGCTATTCCAGTTCCAACGCCGCTTCCACCACGTCGGGATCGTCGGACTTCTGGCGCAGGAAACCGCATTTGAGGGCGAGGCGGACCATGGCGCTGTTCTCGGCCATGATCTGGGCGTAGATGGCCTTGGTGCCCCGGCTTTTCTGATAGCGGATGATCTTGTCCATCAGCATGGAGCCCAGGCCGGTTCCCTTCATGTCGGAGCGCACCAGCACCGCCAGTTCGGCCCGTTGGTTGTCGGGGTCGGTGACCGTGCGCACCACGCCCAGGGTTTCCGGCTGGCCGTCCTTGCCCAGGCGGCTGGCGATGAAGGCCATTTCCCGCTCGTAGTCGATCTGGGTGAGGCGCGCCATCTGGTGATGGTGGATCTGGCGCACCTGGCCGAAGAAGCGCAGCCGCAGATCCTGGGGCGTCATGCGGCCCATCAGGTCGGCATGGGCGGGCTGATCCTCGGGGCGGATGGGGCGCAGGGTCACGTTCGATCCGTCGTGCAGCCGCGCCGGTTCCTCCAATTCCGCCGGATAGGGCAGGACGGAGAAGTGGCGCAGATCGGTGTCTTCCCATGGGGCGACCCGGATGCGGGCGTCCAGCGCCAGCACCCCGTTCTCGTCGGCGAACAGCGGATTGATGTCGCAGGCGACGATTTCCGGGTTGTCCACCAGCATGGAGGACAACCGCACCAGCACCTCGGCGATGGCGTCGCGGTTGGCGGCCGGGCGGGCGCCGGTGGCGTTCAGCAGGCGCGACACCCTGGTCCGGGCGATCACACCCCTGGCCAGCGGCAGGTTCAGGGGCGGCAGACCGACGGTGTGGTCGCGGACCACCTCGACGGCGCGGCCGCCTTCGCCGAACACCAGGACGGGTCCGAACAGCGGATCGCAGGCGATACCGGCCACCAACTGGCGGGCATGGGGGCGAAACACCATGGTCTGGACGGTGAAGCCCTCGACCTTGGTGCCGGGGCGCTGCGTCTTGACCCGCCGCAGGATGCCCTCGGCCGACTGGCGCACCGCCTCGGCGGTTTCCAGATTTAGGGCGACGCCGCCGATATCCCATTTGCGCGCCAGATCGGCCGCCGCCAGGGTCAGCGCCACCGGATAGCCCAGGGTCTCGGCGGCCTTGACGGCATCGTCCACGGTCTTGGCCAGGAGGGAGGGCTGCACCGGAATGCCATAGGCGCTCAGCATGGCCTTGGCGTCGGGCTCGTTCAGCAGGCCGCCCGGCGTGGTCAGGCCGCGCTCGACGATCAGCCGCGCCGTTCCCTTGGCGGCGGCGACACCGGCCAAATGGGCGGGCGGCGTTTCCATCAGCATGTCCTGATTGCGCTGATAGTTGACCTGATGGCGGAAGGCGCGGACGGCGCGGCCGGGAGTGTCATAGGTGGGCAGGCCCGCCTCGGCGAACAGCTTGCGGGCGGGCGCCACCGCTTCCTCGCCGACCCAGGAGGTCAGCACGGCGCCGCCGAAGCGGCGCTGGGTATCGATCACCGACTGGGCGGCCTCGACCGGGTCGGACATGGCATTGGGGGCATGGACCACCAGGATGGCGTCCACCTCTTCGGCCTCGATCAGGACGCGCAGGGTCTCGGCGTAACGCTTGCCAAGGGCGTCGACGCCGAGATCGACCGGATCGTCTGCGGTCCAGCCGCGCGGCATCAGGGCGGCCAGCTTGCGCAGGGTTTCTTCCGAAAGCTCGGCGATCTGGCCGCCGTCGGGATCGCCCATCTCGGCCTTGGCCATCATGGCGGTGCCGCCGCCGTTGGACAGGATGGCCAGCCGGTTGCCCTTCATGGGCTTGGCCCGCGCCAGGGTCTCCACCGCGCCGAACAACTCGTTGATGTCGTTCACCCTGAGCGCGCCCGCCCTTCGGATGGCGGCGTTGAAGGCGTCCTCCGGCCGCGCCAGGGCTTCCGACAGGAAGGTTCCCAACTGGTGGTCGTCGGGAACCCCTCCGGCGCGCACCAGCAGCACCGGCTTGTTGCGGGCGGCGGCACGGGCGGCGGCCATGAAGTTGCGCCGGGCTCCGATGGATTCGATGTAGAGCAGGATGGCCCGTGTCTGATCGTCGTTGGCCAGATAATCCATGACATCGGCGAAGTCGATGTCGTCGCTTTCGCCCAGGCTGACGAAATGGGAAAAGCCGATGCCGCGCGGCCGCGCCCAGTCCAGCACGGCGCTGCACAGCGCGCCCGACTGGGACACCAGCGCCACTTTTCCCGGCAGCGCCGAGATATGGGAGAAGCTGGCGTCCAGTCCGATACGTGGCACCAGCACGCCCAAGCTGCCGCGCCCCAGCAGCCGCAGGTGATGCGGGGCGGCGGCGGCTTTCATGGCATCCTTGTCGGCGTCGGCGGCGATGACCACGGCGGCGCGGGTTCCGATGCGCCCCAGCGACTCCAGCATGGCGGGAACCACCGCGCCCGGCGCGCACAGCACCGCCAGATCGGGCGGCAGCGGCAAGGAATCCACGTTGGGATAGGCCAGCACGCCGGCCACGGCGCGATGGCGGGGATGCACCGGCATGATGGGCCCCTTGAAGCCGCCCGCCAGCAGGTTGCGCATGACCACCGCTCCCGCCGAGCGGGGCCGGTCCGAGGCGCCGATGACGGCCACGGAGGTGGGTTCGAAAAGATAGGAGAGATTGCGAATGCTCATGGTGCTTCCGGTCTGGCCTCGGGCGGCGAAAAATGCAAGGAGGAAGTGCGGGCGCGGGCCTTTAAGTCCGCTCCGCCATGGTCTATGGTTCGGCGGCGATGGTCCTGTCTGATTTGAAATGCGGTGGTTTCATGCGGTACGCGGCTTTTTATCTGGTGGCGATGTTCCTGGGCTTCGCGGCTCCGGCCAAGGCGGCCGACGAAGCCCCGCCGCCCGCCTTGGCGCAGCCGCTGCCCGCCGCCGCCGTAGCGTCGCCCGTCGAGGAGACTCCCGGGTTCCAGGCCGTGCGGACCATGGAGGCCCCGCCGCCGGTCGCGGCTCCCGTCGTGATTTCAGAGCCGCCGCCCGCACCGGCGGTTCCCGTGGTGGCGGCCCCGCCGCCGCCGCCACCACCACCGCCACTGGCCGCTCCGACTCCCGCCATGTCCATGGATGCCTTCAGCATGCCAGCCGGTTGGCTGTCGGCGCTGATGCTGGTGCTGGGCGCCGCCATTGCCGGCTGGACCGGCACCGTGGTGGCCAAATCGCTCTATCAGCGCGACGAGGACCGCCGTCTGGCGGCGGTGCGTTCAATTCTGGGGGTGGAATTGGAAGCTCGGCGTCAGGCCTTCGAGGCGGTGCCGGTCCCCCCCAATGCCGAAGCCGGTGTTTCCTTCGTCTCGGCCGTGGCGGCGCTGGCCGACATGGATACGGGCTGGCGCGCTGCCCAGGCATCGCTGCATCTGCTCAACGACAAGCAGGCGAGCCATCTTTCGGTCCATTACAGTGCGGTGCGCTATGTGGCCAATTTCGTCAAGGGCCAGTCCTTCGCCGCCGCGCTGCGCATGCTTCAGGCCAACCGCATCGGCGGCAATCCGTGCCCCGACCCGGCGGCCATGCGCGAGGCCCATGTGGAACTGGCCGCCGCCTTTCGGGGCGTCGACAAGATCATCCAGGGCCTGAAGGGCTGATTTGCGGCCGGGACGGCCGCGCCCCCAGTATGACTTGGAGCGCGGGCTTCCAGACCGCTCCCGCTCTACCGTTCCCGGAACGCCTCGTGCCGCAGCTTCAACACCGGCTTGACCAGGAATTCCATCACCGATCGGGTGCCGGTATGGATTTCCACCGTGGCCTGCATGCCGGGGCTGATCAGGCGCTTGGCCGATTCCTCGCCGATATAGGCCCGGTCGGTCTGTACCACCACCCGGTAATAGGGCTGGGCGTTGGGCGTCTGGGGGATGGTGGTGTCGGGCGCGACTAGGATCACGTCGCCTTCCAATCCGCCATAGGTGGTGTAGTCATAGGCGCTGATCTTGACGGTTGCCCGTTGGCCCAACTGGACATAGCCGCGATCCATGGGGCTGAGCCGCGCATCCATCTGCAGCCGTTCGTGCAGCGGCACGATTTCCATGATGGGGTCGCCCGGCTTGACCACGCCGCCGATGGTGTTGGAGCGCATGTTCTTGACGATGCCGTCGATGGGGCTGAGCACGGCGGTGCGCCGCTGCTGGTCGGTGGCCTGGGTCAGCAGTTCCTTGTGACGGGCGATATTCAGCTCGGCTTCCGACATCTCGCCCTGGGCGGTGCGCTGGAAGCGGGCCTGTTCCTCCTCCAAGCGCGACTTGGCTTCCTGCTGGGAGGCCTGGGCGCGGGGAATGGAAGCGTGGATGGATTCCAACTGCCCCTTGAGGTCTTCCACCTGGCTTTCCATCTGGACGTGGTCCATGCGCGACGCCAGCCCGGATTTGACCAGATCCTTGGACATGGTGAAGCGTTCCTGGGCCAGCCGCAGGCTGGTGGTGATGGAGCGCTGCTTGGTCTCGTATTCCAGCACTTCCAGACCCTTGCCGCGCACTTGGTCCTGGAGCACCGACTGCGAGGCCTTCAGGGCCTGTTTGCGGGCCTCGTAGGAGCGGCGCTCGGATTCCACCAGGGCGGGCTGGCGCTTGGCCTCGGCCTCGGGAAAGACCAGCGCCTCGCCGGTCAATTCCGCCTGGAGCCGGGCGCGCTGGAGGATATAGCCGTCCAGGCGAACCTGGAGCTCATCCTTGTTGAGCGAACTGACGGGCAGTTCGATCTGCATCAGCGGCGTGCCCTCCTTGACCTCGTCGCCGTCGGAGACGTGGATCTCGCGGATGGTGCCGCCTTCCAGGTGCTGGATGACCTTGACCTTGCCCTCGGGCACCACTTCGCCCTCGGCCACGGCGACCTCGTCCAACTGGGCGACCATGGCCCAGACGATGAAGATGCCGGTCAGGGTCATGACCACGCGGGCCATGGGCCGCCACGTGGGCAGCGGATAGGAATTGGCCAGCCGGTACAGGCGGGCGCCGTGTTCGGGGGCGTGATAGTCCTGCTGCGGCGCCGGTTCGATGGGCCGCATGGAGGGCAGGAACCAGTCGATGACGGCGCGGATCACACCGCGCCGCTTTCCCCCTTCCGGCGCCGCGAACAGCCAGACCACGAAGCGGCCCAAGGCGCCGAGGCGATCCAGGACTTGGCGAATGGTGGAGGGCGGCGGTCCGGGCGGTCCGCCCGGCGGACCTCCACCGCCTCCCATGGCGCCCAGCATCTGCATCATCTGCTCTTGGGTGATCTGCGGCGGAGCGGTAGGCGCGGGTTGGCCGGTCATTGGCCGCCTCCGACGCCGATGCGGATGCCCGAGCCCAAGGGCGCGGCGGCCTGGGTGCTGATTCCCTGGGGAACCGGCGCTGTCGGCTGCGGCGCGGCGGGGCGCACGCCGAACAGCCGTTGCAGGGTCTCGGCTGCGGGACCGGCCGCCGCCACCGCGCCCTTGTCCAGCACCACCACATCGCGGCAGATGGGCAGCAGGACGGGGCTGTGGGTGACGACGATGACGGTATGGGTCTTGGCCAGTTCGGCCAGGGTGGCGCGCAGGTCTTCCTCGGCCTGGCGGTCCAGGCTGGCGGAAGGCTCATCCAGCAGCAGCACGGGCGGATCGCCGATCAGGGCGCGGGCGATGGCGATGCGCTGGCGCTGACCGGCCGACAGCCGCGATCCCGCCTCGCCGATGGAGGTGCCGTAGCCGTCGGGGAGGTCGACGATATATTGGTGGACGCCCGCGATCTGGGCGGCGGCCAGGATGGCCTCGTCGGTGCAGCCCGGCGCGCCATAGGCGATGTTGTCGCGGATGGAGGCGTTGAACAGCACGCATTCCTGCGGCACATAACCCATCCAGCCCGCCAGTTCGGCGCGGGTGAACTGGGCGATGTCCGAGCCGTCCAGCAGCACGCGCCCCTTGGCCGGGTGATAGAGGCCGAGGATGATCTTCAGCAGGGTGGTCTTGCCGCTGCCGTTACGCCCCAGGATGGCGGTGATTCCGGCGGGGCGGATTTCCAGCCGGTCGATGGCCGAGGCCGCCTGACTCTTCTGGTCATAGGCGAAGGAGATGTCTTCCAGGGTGATGAGGCCGCTGGGACGCTCGCGCTTGATGGCGCTTTCGCGGCGCTCCTCCGGCTCGGCGAAGACCTCGCCCAGGCGCTCCACCGACTGGCGGAATGACGAGAAGGTCTTCCAGGCGCCCACCAGCTGGTTGATGGGACCGTAAAGGCGCGACGACAGCATGTTGCAGGCCACCAGGGCGCCCATGCTCAGCTCGTGGTCCATGATGAAGATGGCGCCCACCGTGGTCAGCGCCGCGCTGCCCAACTGGGTCAGCATCTGGCCCACATTGACAAAGGCGTCGGCGCTGGCGCCTCGGTGGATGGATTGTTCGATGGTGCCGGCCTGACGCTCCTCCCATAGGGGGCGAATGGCGCGGTCCAGGGCCACCGCCTTGACGGTGCCGCGTCCGGCGATGATCTCGGCCACCAGATTGTCGCGGGCGGACTGGACGTTCTTTTCCTTGCCGGTGCTTTCGGCCATGGAGTTGCCCGATTTCCAGGCCAGCACGATGAAGGCGGCGAACAGCACCAGGAACACTACCGCCAGCGGACGGCCGATGACGAAGATGACGCCCAGGAAGATCATCACGAAGGGCAGATCGGCCAAAAGGATCGCGGTTGCGCCCGACACGGTATTGCGAATGGCGTCCACGTCGCGGAACAGGGTCTGCCAGAACGAGGCCGGGCGGCTTTCCAACGTCCTGAGCGGCAGATGCATGACCTTGTCGAACAGCTTGGTGCCGATTTCCACGTCGATGCGCAAAGCCGCCGTCTGCATGATGCGCCCGCGCGAGGTGCGGATGATCCAGTCGAAGGCCAGCAGGCAGGCGACGCCGATCACCAGACCCTTGAGGGTGGCGGTGCCGTTGTGGCCGATCACCCGGTCATAGACCTGCATCACGAAGATGGGGACGGCCAGGGCCATCAGATTGATGAACAGCGAGGCCGTCAGCAGCTCGCGCATCATGGGGCGCAGCGGCTCGAGGATCGGCTTTAGCCAAGATTTCTTCTCGGTGCTCATATTCCCATGATTTGCGCCCGCGCCGACCGGTTATGCAAATGGAAATTTGGCGGGCTTGATCTTGTTTCCATAAGACGAGAGGGATATTCGGTAACGAATTATGATGGATGTTATATCCATGATTTGATATTTGTCACCTCGGCCGCTTGGGGCGGTTTGGAAAATGGGGGATGTCATGGCTGCGGAATCCAAGTCGAATATGCGTATCGGTCAAAGGCTGTGGCTTGGCTTTGGGATCTTGTGCGGGCTGATCGCGGTGGTGGTGGGGACCATCGTCTACGAGGCCAACGGGGTTCGCACCGCCACCGAGCGGGTGATCGGCTTCCGCATGCCGGTGGCGCAGACCAGCACCTCCATCGAGGGCGAGATGTTCGCTTCCCTTGCGGCGCTGCGCGGCTATCTGCTGACCGGCAACGACAGCTTCAAGGTGGAGCGTGCCGATTCCTGGCGGGAGATCGACCAGGATATGGCGACCATGGATAAGCTGGCGGTGCGCTTCACCAATCCCCGTAATATGGAATTATGGAAAGAGTCCCGCGAACTGTTGCTGGGACTGAAGGCGGCGCAGGGCAAGGCCGAGGCTCTGGGCCAGAGCAAGGAAGCCGTCGAGGTCTTGGTGGGCGAGGCGGTTCCCAAGGTCCGCCGTCTGGTGGTTCTGCTGCAAGGCGAGAAGGGGACTGACGGTCGGCGTTCCGGCGGCATGATCGACAATCAGCACAAGATGCTCGATATGGATTCCCAGATCGTGGAATCCATGGTGGGCGCCATGGTCACCATAGGCTTCGTCGCCCTGGCGGTCGGTCTCGGCCTCGCCTTTCTCATCGCCCAGCGGACCACGGCCAGTATCGTGCCGCCCCTGGCCGCCATGACGAAGGCCATGGAAACCCTGTCCAAGGGCGATACCGCCGTCGAGATTCCGGCCCAGGGCCGCACCGACGAGGTCGGAGAAATGGCGGCCGCCATGGCGGTCTTCCGTGCCAACCTGATTCGCCAGCATGAATTGGAAGAGGCTCAGCGCAAGGCTGACGAGGCCCAGCGTCAGCGCGCCGCGCGCATCGAGGCGCTGACCAATGACTTCGATCACGCCGCCAGCGAGATGGTGCATCTGGTGGCCAGCGCCGCCAGCCAATTGCAATCCACCGCGGGCTCCATGAGTTCCACCGCTACCCAGACCAGCCATCAGGCGACCGCCGTGGCGGCGGCGTCCGAGGAGGCGTCGGTCAATGTTCAGACGGTGGCTGCCGCTGCCGAGGAACTGTCCAGCTCCATCAGCGAGATCGGCCGCCAGGTGGCCCATTCCAGCGAGATTTCGCGCAATGCCGTCGGTCAGGCCTCCGAGGCGGGCGAGGCGGTCAACCAACTGGCGGGGACGGTTCAGCGCATCGGCGAGGTGGTCAGCCTGATCAACGACATCGCGGCCCAGACCAATCTGCTGGCGCTCAACGCCACCATCGAAGCCGCCAGGGCGGGTGACGCGGGCAAGGGTTTCGCCGTCGTCGCCAACGAGGTCAAGACCCTGGCCAATCAGACGGCGCGGGCCACCGGCGAGATCGGCCAGCAGATCACCGCCATTCAGGAACAGACCCGTCGGGTGGTGGACACCATCGGCAGCATTGTCCATGTCATCGAGGAGATCGGCCATATTTCCGCCGAGATCACCGATGGCGTCAACGCTCAAAGCGCCGCCACCCAGGAAATCGCCCGCAACGTCGAACAGGCGGCGGCGGGCACCACCGAGGTCAGCAGCAACGTGATCCAGGTCCAGACCGCGGCCGACGAAACCGGCGCGGCGTCGCGGGAAGTCCTCGACGCCTCCCAGTCGCTGGCCCTGCAGTCCACCAATCTGAAGGGAACCATCGACCAGTTCCTGGGCAATGTGCGAGCGGCTTAGCAGGGTGCGGAAAAACTCCGTCATTCCCGCGAAAGCGGGAATCCATGCATCAGCCACTCAATATCGTGTAGCTAAAGCCCAGTCTTGCATCAGTATGGACCCCCGCCTGCGCGGGGGTGACGATAAAAAGGGGGCGGGAAGGCGTTTTTCCGCACCCTGTTAGGGGGGCGAGGCGCCCGCGCTCCGAGGCGCCCGCGCTCCGAGGCGCGTTGGGAGCGCGGCCGCCCTCGGCCGCAGACGACGCTCACCGGCTCCGCTTGACCTCATAGGCCTGAAGGTGGCAGCGCGCGACCCGCAGCAGCGGCGTCGCCATGCCGACCGCCTTGGCGCGGTCCACCATGTGGCCGATGATGTGTTCGCCCTCGGTGCGGCCTCCCGCTTCCAGATCGCGCAGCATGGAGGCGGTCTGGCGCGATTTGGGATCGGTGTTGAAGCCCAGCGCCAGCTCCCGCGCCGCCGGACGGGGGGCATGGCCGGCGGCGGCGGCGACCGACGCGCATTCCTCATACATTTCCCGTGTGATGGCGTCGCCCTCATCGGCGGCCATGATGGCGCCGATATCGGCCCGCATGGTGCAGGTCATTCCGGCCATGGTGGCCAGCAGGGTGTATTTCTCCCAGGCCTCCTGCATCAGGATCGGGCTATGGACGCTGTCGAACGCCGCCTTCGCCATGACAGCGGCGATGGCCTCGGTGCGCGGGCTGGTGTCGCCGTCGCGCTCGCCGAAGGTCAGGCGGTGGATTTTTCCCATGATGACCACTTCGCCCTCGGGGCCGAGCGTCGCGAAGATGTGGCATAGCCCGCCCAGCACCCGATCGCGGCCAAAGGCGGCGTCCAGCGGGCCGTAATGGGCGAGGCCGTTGAGGATGGGCAGCACCAGCGTATGGGGGCCGACCGCCGGAGAGATGGAGGCGATGGAATCGTCCAGGTCATAGGCCTTGCAGCTCAGGATCACCAGATCCCAGGTGCCAGACAGGCTGTCGGCGGTGACCGTCTTCACGGCCAGCGTGGCATCGCCGGTGGGGCTCTTGATGACAAGGCCGGTCTCGGCCAGCTTGGCGGCGCGCTTGGGCCGCACCAGAAAGGTGACATCCGCCCCCGCCTCGGCCAGTCGCCCCCCGAAATAGCCGCCGGTTCCGCCCGCGCCCAAGACCAAGATCCGCATCATCCATCTCCGGTATTACCAGTTGGGCGACGGTACCCGAGGCCAATGGGCCGGGCAACGAAAAACCCCCTCCCGGCAAGGGGAGGAGGGAGCACGGTCTGATCCGCCACTTCAGAATCGGCACGGACCTACCAGCCGGGGATACCTCGGCTGCGGAATAGACAATACGAGTGAGATGGCCTGTCGCCCGGCGATTGAGGGACTCAATGGAGTTGGAAAAAGGCCATCCCACGGGGTGGCCCTTTTTTCATTCCCGGGGACGGTCCGCCTTGGCCTTGGCGCCATGGTGCTCGACGAAATGCCACGCCAGCAGGGATGGCAGCCCCAGCACCAGTTCGCGGCCGCGCTTCAGCAGCGACAGCGCCAGCGCCAGCTCGGTCGGCAGGCCCAGCAGGGCGCCGACGATCACATAGCCACCCTCCTGCAGGCCGATAGCGGCGGGGACCACGAAAGCGACGCTGCGAATGGCGAAGATGACGCTTTCCATGGCCAGGATGTCGTCCAGGTCCAGGGGATGCCCCAGCAGTTGCATGGCAATCCAGGCCTCGGCGGCTCCGGCGACCCAGGCCAGCACATGCCAGAATACCGACAGGGCGAGACGGCGCCGGTCGTCGTAGAGAAGGTGGATGGCCGCCCGGACGCCGTCCTCGGCGTCGGGGGCGCTCCAGGTGCCGGGGGCCAGCCTGGACGGCAAGGTCTCCAGGAACCGCATCACCGTGGATTTCTGCAGGGCGATGAAGGCGATGATGCCGGGAATGCTGATGGCAAGGGCCATCAAGGCCCAGCGGGTCACTTCGGAATTGGGAAAGTTCACCATCCACATGGAGACGCCCAGCAGGCTGAAGATGACCTGGGCGATGGCTTCGGCGGTGACGTCTACGATCATGACGGCGCTGGCTTCCGAGATCCGCATGCCGAGGCCGGCCATCATGCGGATGCCCGCCACCTCGCCCGCCAGCGGGACAAAGGCGGCCAAGTCGCCGACGCCGTCCTTGATCCAACGGCCCAGGATGAAGAGATAGGCCGGGTGCCCCGATTGCAACGCCGCCCAGCTCAGGCCGCACAGCGCCACCGGCAGGATGTGGTAGGCCGCCAGGATCATCACGCCGCTCCATCCGGCGGCATCCAGCGCCCCCGTGACGTCGCCGAAGCCTTCGCGCAACCACCACGCCAGTCCGAGGATGACGGCTATCAGGCTGACGCGAAGCAGGGCGGCTTTCATGCCAACCGCGCCTCGGCGGCGAAGGTGGTGAGCTCGATGCCGAGATCGCGCACCCTGGCGCGGTTGGCGGCGTCGGTCAGGGCCTGGTATTCCTCAGCCACCAGATAATGGGGCGGCATGGGGCGCAAGTCCCAGTGGCGGGTGGCGGGGTGGAGGTAGATTTCCGACAGCCCGTCGGGCAGCACGTCCATGAACGAGCCGACCCGTTCGGCCGTCATGGCGCCGCTGTCGTTCAGCCCGAAGGCGCGGTCGTTGATCACCAGCCCCCTCGCCCTGGCCGCCTTGCGCATGCGCCCTGCCCGCCGCCAGTGGAAGATGCCGTTCATCAGCCGCAGTCCCGGCTTGTCGCCCCGCGCCTTGTAGGACAGCAGCGGCGGCTCGAACGGAATGCGGATGCCCGGCGCGCCGTATTCCACCGCCAGATCCAGCACCAGATCGAAGACCGTCGGGTGCTGGTGGTAATGGTGATGGAAATCCACATAGGCCAGGGGCAAGCCGGTGGCCTTGAACTTCTCGAACTGGGCCCGCATCTCGTCGCGCACCTGACGCCGCGTCTTGGGGCTGAAGAAGATGGCGATGCCGAGGCGGACCAGATCCAGGGTGAACAGCCCGTCCGCCCCGACCAGATCGGGAATCCGCGAGGGCGGCAGGGCGGGAACGCCGTCCACCAGGGTCACATGCAGTCCGACGCCCAGGCTGGGCAGACGGCGGGCGCGCTCCACCGCATCTTCCACCGCCGCTTCGTTCACCATCAGGCTGGCGGCGGTCAGGATGCCGTTGACGTGGCCATCCTCCACCGCATCGTTGACCGGGATGGAACGGCCGAAATCATCGGCGGTGACGATCAGACGCTTGCTCACGTCTTGGGCTTTCCGATCAGGTGGAAGATGGCGGGCAGCACCACGAAGGTCGCCGCCACCGAAGTCCCCAGGGACAGGAACAGCAGAATGCCCATGGACGCGGTGCCCAGATGGGGCGACACCGCCAGGCTGCCGAAGGCCGACCCGGTGGTCAGGGCGGAGAACAGCACCGCCCGGGTGGTCGGCGATTGCAGGTGTTCGGTGACGCCGTTGCGCCAGTTGACCACGAAATAGATGTTGAAGGCGACGCCGATGCCCAGCAGCAGCGGCAGGGCGATGACATTGGCGAAATTCAGCGCCAGACCGATGCTCTTGGCCACCAGAACGGTGCACATGGCGCCCATGACCAGCGGCGCCACCACCAGCACGGAATCCAGCACCCGGCGCAGCATCAGGCCAAGCAGCAGGCTGATCACCACCAGCGCGCCTGTCCCCGCCATGGCGAAGGCCTGGATCACCACGCGGCCGGATTCCTCCATGGCGATGGGGGCGCCCGCGATCAGGGGCGTCACGCCGCGAACGGCCTCGGCGAAGCGGTTGCGCGCCTCCTGACTGCCCATGTCCTCCTTGGGCGTGACGCGGATGCGGGTGCGGCCGTCGGGGGCGATCCAATCCCGGCGCAGATCCTCGGGCAGGTTTTCCAGCGTTACCGGCTCGGCGCTCAGGGTATTGCGCAGGCTGCCGACCAGCGTGCCGATCCCGGCGACGGCGCCTTGCAACTTGACCGAGGCATCGGGGCCCGCCGTGGCGATCTTGTCCAGATGGGCCGCAAGGCTTCGCGACGGCTTATGGTCGGGCGCCACCGCGGCCAACTGCGCCGCCACCCTGGCGATGGCGGCTTGAAGGTCATCGGCGGTGGGGGCGGGCAGCGTCTTGGCGGGCGACAGGGTCGGGCCGAGGACGGCGGCGAGATCACCGATGATGACCAGCTTCTCGTCTTGATTGTCGGGGACGAAAGCCTCGACCGTCATCACCCGGTGGACCAGGGGCAGAGCCTCGAACCGGGCCACGATCTTGGCGGAGGCGTCCAGCGAGGGCGCCAGGGTTTCTACCGCATAGACGCCGGAATCCGGGTCTTTGGCCATTTCCAGGAAGGTCGCCACCGCCTCGACTTTGGGGTCTTGCAGATGCAGCGGGTCGAAATCCAGCGGCAGACTCGGCAACATCACCGCGCCGACCAGGCTCAGGAGACCGGCCCCCCAGACGATGGGCTTGGCGTTGCGCTTCAGCCAGCTATCGGCTGCGGCCAACGGGAGGCCTACCGGTTCCTTTTCCGGCAGCGGCTTCAACAGGGCCAGCAAGGCGGGCAGCAAGGTGAAGTCCGTCACCAGGGCGATGACCATGCCGCCGCCGGCGATCAGGCCCAGTTGCGACACGCCGGTATAGGCGGTGGGCATGAAGGACAGAAAGCCCACGGCGGTGGCGATGGCCGCCAGACTGAGCGGCGCCGCCATGGCCGAAGCGGCGGTGGAGACGGCGGCGGCCGGGTCGTCGCTCTCAAAGCGGGCGGCCCGGTACGCGGTGACGAATTGGATTCCGAAATCCACCGCGATGCCGAGGAACAGAACGGCGAAGGCCACCGAAATGGGATTCAGGCTGCCGACGGTGGCGGCGGCGAAGGCGGCGGTGGCGGTCAGGCCGAACACCAGACTGAGCATGATGGCGGCCACCACGCGCCCCGAACGCACGCCCCAGAACAGCAGGCCCACCACCATGACCACCGAGAGCGGGGCGGAAATCTCCATGCCTTCGCTGACGGTGGCGAAATTGGCGTCGGTCAGGGCGACCTGACCGGTCAGACGCAGGCTGAAGCCGTGCTCCGGCGTCAGGTTCAGGCGCTTGGCGGCGTCGCGGATGAAGGCGCTGGCCTCGGCGCCGGATTCCAGTGCCCCGAAATCGAGCTTGGGTTGGGCCAGCAGGAAGCGGCGCGGCTGGTCGCGGCGCGAACCACCGCCCATCAGCGACTGCCAATCCATGGGAACCACCGGCTTGCCGGTGGCCACCGCGCCGGCGGCGCGGTCCAATTCGGCGAACAGCGGTTCCAGATCCTCGGGCCGCGCCTGACCATGGGCGACGCCTTGCAGGATCAGCTCCACGGTGGATAGCAGCCCACGCAGGCTGGGATCGCGGGCGATGGCGCCCAGCATGGGCTGGGCCTGGATCAGCTTCTCGGCGATCTCGCTCAGTTCGGCGGGCGACATGAACAGCAACCCATTGCGGCGGAAGAACATCTCTTCCGGCGGACGCTCCACCGCGACGATCAGTCCCTTGCTGTGCCCGAGGGCTTCCTTGAGGGTTTCCACCGCCTCTTCCGCCAGTTCGGCGGTGGGGCCGTCCAGGATGACCACCAGCTTTTCGGTTTGCTGCGGAAAGGCGGCATCGATGGTGCGCTCCATCTTGCGAAACGGCAGATCGTTGGAAATCAGCTTGTTCTCGTCGGTGTCCATGCTGAGATGACCGGCGGCGTATACCGCCAGCAGAACGGACGCGACCGCGGCGGCCAGCACCACGCTCCAGGCGTGCCGCCAACACCAGTCCACGATGAAAACCGCTAAACGTCGCAACATAAAGGTCGTCCGGCACCGAAATTCAAAATGTCGGCCGGACTGTGCCCGCATGGCGCGGCAAGAGCAAGCCTCTGGTGAGGCTATTGGGCATGATCGGGTCCGCAGGAAGGACGAATTCGACCGAGAATCGACTTGGGCTCTTGCAGATTGCGTTGGCATACCCATGCTGTAGGATACTGAGTATCAAAGCCGGAGTTTCCGGCGAAAAAAGACACCCAAGGAGACGTCAATGCAAAGACGGAAATTCTTGACGACCGCCGCCGTCGGCGCGGCCGCCAGCACCATCGCCGCGCCCGCCATCGCCCAAACCATGCCAGAAGTGAAATGGCGGCTTGCCTCCAGCTTCCCCAAGAGCCTGGACACTATCTATGGCGGCGGCGAAGTCCTGGCCAAGCGGGTGGCCGAGGCCACCGACGGCAAGTTCCAGATTCGCGTGTTCGCCGGTGGCGAAATCGTTCCCGGTCTGCAAGTTCTTGATGCCGTCCAGAATGGCACCGTGGAATGCGGCCATACGGTCAGCTACTACTATGTGGGCAAGGACGCCACCTTCGGCTTCGACGCCTCCATGCCGTTCGGCACCAATGCCCGCCAACAGAATTCCTGGCTGTATCACGGCGGCGGCTTGCAGTTGATGCGGGATTTCTTCAAGACCTACAACATCATGAACTTCCCCGGCGGCAATACCGGCACCCAGATGGGTGGCTGGTTCCGCAAGGAAATCAAGACCGTCGAGGATCTGAAGGGCCTGAAGTTCCGTATCGGCGGCTATGCCGGCAAGGTTCTGACCAAGCTGGGCGTGGTGCCGCAGCAGATCGCTGGCGGCGATATCTATCCCGCCTTGGAAAAAGGCACCATCGACGCCGCCGAATGGGTCGGCCCCTATGACGACGAGAAGCTGGGCTTCAACAAGGTGGCGCCCTACTACTACTATCCCGGCTGGTGGGAAGGCGGCCCCAACGTCTCGGTCCTGGTCAATCTGAACGAGTGGGCCAAGCTGCCCAAGCATTATCAGGCGGTGTTCGAATCGGCTTGCGCCGAGACCAATATGGACATGCTGACCAAGTACGACGTGCTCAATCCGCCCGCCCTGAAGCGTCTGATCGGCGCCGGAACGCAATTGCGGCCCTTCTCGAAGGACATCATGGTTGCCTGTTACCACGCGGCGCAGGAAACCTATGCCGAGGAAGCGGCCAAGAATCCGGCGTTCAAGAAGGTGTTCGATCACTGGACGGCCTTCATCGCCGAGCAGCATTCCTGGTTCCGCGTCGCCGAAGCCGGATTCGACAGCTTCATGATGTACGGCCTGCCGAAGAAATAGGCGGGTCGTCACTTCCGAAACAGGAAGCCCCGGAACCAAGGTTCCGGGGCTTTTTCGTTACTTCTTCTCGTCGGTGGTGCCGTACATGCCGCCAGCGCCGCCGTAATCGTTTTGCTGGACCTCGATCTGGATCTTGGTGGTATCGACCACCGCGCTTTGGTCGAGACTGTTCAGCACCAGGGCGGGGAAGGCGATGACCAGCGCCACCATGATGATCTGAATCACCACGAAGGGGACCGCGCCCCAATAGATTTGGCCGGTGGTGATCCTGGCCGTCATCTTGTTGGTGATCTTATCCACGTAATCGGCCTTGGGGGCGACGCTGCGCAGATAGAACAGGGCGAAGCCGAAGGGCGGATGCATGAACGAGGTCTGCATGTTGACGCCCAGCAACACGCCGAACCAGATCAGGTCGATGCCCAGCTTTTCCGCCACCGGCCCCACCAGCGGCACCAGGATGAAGGCCAGCTCGAAGAAGTCCAGGAAGAAGGCCAGCACGAACATCAGGGCATTGACCACGATCAGGAAGCCCAGCTTGCCGCCGGGCAGGCCGGTCAGCAGATGCTCGACCCACAGGTCGCCGTTGACGCCCCGGAACACCAGGCCGAACACCGTCGAGCCCACCAGGATGAACAGCACGAAGGACGACAGCTTGGCGGTGGTGTCCATGGCCTGCTTCAGCAGCGACCATTCCAGCTTGCGCTTGCTCATGGCCAGGATCAGCGCTCCGGCCGCCCCCATGGCACCGCCCTCGGTCGGGGTGGCGATGCCCAGGAAGATGGTGCCAAGGACCAGGAAGATTAGTACCAGCGGCGGCATCAGGCAGGTGATCGAACGCATGACCAGGGCCATGCCGCGCAAGGAGCGGGCTTCCAGCGGCAGCGCTGGGGCCGCCTTGGGATTGATCATGGTGACCAGGAAGATGTAGCCCGTATACAGGCCGGTCAGCACGAAGCCGGGAATGAAGGCCCCGGCATACATGTCGCCCACCGACTTGCCCAACTGATCGGCCATGATGATCAGCACCAGCGAGGGCGGAATGATCTGGGCCAGGGTGCCCGACGCGGCGATGACGCCCGCCGCCACCCGGCGGTCATAACCGTAGCGCAGCATGATGGGCAGCGAGATCAGACCCATGGAGATCACCGAGGCCGCCACCACGCCGGTGGTGGCCGCCAGCAAGGCGCCGACGAAGATCACCGCATAGGCCAGCCCGCCCCGAATGGGGCCGAACAGTTGGCCGATGGTGTCCAGCAAGTCCTCGGCCATGCCGCTTCGCTCCAGGATCAGGCCCATGAAGGTGAAGAACGGGATGGCCAGCAGGGTGTCGTTGCGCATGATGCCGAACACCCGTTCGGGCAGCGCCTGGAACAGTTGGGAATTGATCAGGCCCAGATCCATGCCGATCAGGCCGAACACGATGCCGTTGGCGGCCAGGGCGAAGGCGACGGGATAGCCCAGCAGCAAGAAGCACACCAGGGCGGCGAACATCAGCGGCGCCATATTGGCGATGAGGAAGGCGGTCATACGGCTTCTCCATCGGCGGAGGTGTGGTGGTGATGTCCATGCTCGCCAGGATCGGGACGATCGCCGGTCAGGATGGCAATCTTCTTGATCAGTTCAGAGGTGCCTTGCAGCAGCAGGAGAAAGAAGCCGACCGGGATCATCAGCTTGACCGGCCAGCGCAGCAATCCACCGGCATCGCCCGACATCTCGTTATGAAGGAAGGACTTCATGAACATGGGCCAGGACAGGGTCATGATCAGGATGACCATGGGGAACAGGAAGAAGACGGTCCCCAGGATGTCGATCCAGATCTGCTTATTACGCGACAGACGCCCGCAGACCACGTCGATGCGGATATGCTCGTTGCGCAGCAGGGTATAGCCCGAGCACAGCAGGAACACCGCCGCGAACAGATACCACTGCCACTCCAGCCAGGCATTGGAACTGGTGTTGAAGATGTAGCGCACGGCGGCATTGCCGGAACTGATGATCACCATGACCAGGATCAGCCATTTGACGGCTTGCCCGACCCCTTCGTTGATCCGGTCGATCAACGCGCTCAGTGACAGAAGTGGTTTCAACTGCCCATCCTCCCGATGGAAAGCGCCAACTTTTGTGTTGGCTGCCTGCTATGACGAAGTATGGTAATCCAGGCTCGGCAAGGCCGCCATTGCGGAAATCCGTTTCCGTTAATGTTATGTAGTGCTCATGAAAATCAACAGCGCCAGCGTTTCGCCATCCCCTTTCCTGCCCATGAGCCGCGCCGAGATGGACCGACTCGGCTGGGACGAATGCGATATCGTCCTGGTGACCGGCGACGCCTATGTGGACCATCCCAGCTTCGGCATGGCCATCGTCGGTCGTCTGCTGGAGGCCAAGGGCTATCGCGTCGGCATCATCGCCCAGCCCGACTGGAACAGCGCCGAGGCCTTCAAGGCGCTGGGGCGGCCCCGGCTGTTCTTCGGGGTGACGGCGGGCAACATGGATTCCATGGTCAACCGCTATACCTCGGACCGCCGCCTGCGCCATGACGACAGCTATACGCCGGGCGGCGAGGGGGGCAAACGGCCCGATCGCGCCGTCATCGTCTATGCCCAGCGCTGCCGCGAGGCCTTCAAGGAGGTGCCGGTCGTCCTGGGCGGCATCGAGGCGAGCCTGCGGCGCATCGCCCATTTCGACATCTGGTCGGAAAAGCTGCGCCGTTCGGTGCTGATGGACGCCAAGGCCGACATCCTGGTGTTCGGCAATGCCGAGCGCGCCATCGTCGAGATCGCCCAGCGGACGGCGGCGGGCGAGGCGCCCAAATCCATGACCGATATTCGCGGCACCGCCTTCGTCCGCAACGCGGTCCCCGAGGACTATGTGGAGATCGACGCCAGCGATATCGAGGCGCCCATTGCCCATGCCAAGGGCGACAAGGTGGTGGTGCGGCTGCCGTCCTTCGAACAGGTGCAGGCCGATCCGGTGCTCTATGCCCAGGCGTCGCGCGTGCTGCATCAGGAAAGCAATCCGCTCAACGCCCGCGCCCTGGTCCAGCGCCACGGCGACAAGGAATTGTGGGTGGCGCCGCCGCCGATCCCGCTGGAAACGGCGGAGCTGGACGCGGTCTACGATTTGGCATACGCCCGGGCGCCGCATCCCAGTTACGGAACCGCCAAGATTCCCGCCTGGGAGATGATCCGCTTTTCCATCAATATCGTGCGCGGCTGTTTCGGCGGCTGTTCCTTCTGCTCCATCACCGAGCACGAAGGCCGCATCATGCAGAACCGCTCGCAAGGGTCGATCCTGCGCGAGATCGGCGCGATCCGGGACAAGACGGCGGGATTCACCGGCACCATCTCGGACCTGGGCGGGCCGACCGCCAATATGTGGCGGCTGGGCTGCCGCGAGCCCGAGACCCAGAAGGTCTGCCGCCGCCTGTCCTGCGTCTATCCCGACATCTGCAAGACCCTGGGGACCGATCACGACCCGCTGATCGCGCTCTACCGCGCCGCCCGCGCCGTGCCGGGGGTGGACCGGGTCAGCATCGGTTCCGGGGTGCGCTACGACCTGGCGGTGCGCAGCCCGGCCTATGTGGACGAACTGGTCCGTCATCACGTGGGCGGCTATCTCAAGATCGCGCCAGAGCATACCGAGGACGGACCGCTGTCCAAGATGATGAAGCCGGGCATCGGCGCCTACGAGAAATTCAAATCCATGTTCGAGGCCTCGGCCAGGAAGGCCGACAAGAAGCTTTACCTGATTCCCTATTTCATCGCCGCCCATCCCGGCACCGAAGACCTGGACATGCTCAACCTTGCCCTGTGGCTGAAGAAGAACGGCTTCAAGCTGGATCAGGTCCAGACCTTCCTGCCGTCGCCCATGTCGCTGGCCACCGCCATGTATCACAGCGGCCACGATCCGCTACGCCCCATCCGGCGGGAATCCGGTCAGGTATTTTCCGCCAAGGGCTTGCGGCAGCGCCGCCTGCACAAGGCCTTCCTGCGCTATCACGACCCCGAGAACTGGCCGATCCTGCGCGAAGCCCTTATCCGCATGGGGCGCGGCGACCTGATCGGGCCGGGCAAGCAGCATTTAGTGCCGCGAGGCCAAGCCTCACACGGGGCTATGCATAGGCAAAGTCGTAATGTAACGTAAATGCGAACGTGATCAGGGCCTTCGGCAAACATTTATTCGAGTTGCATCTATGAGGATCGAAACACTCGCCCGCCTGTATCAATCGGCCCAGCTACTTGCCGTGGCGTTGTTCCCTGCCTTTGCCATCTGGTATCTGCAGAATTTTACACCAGTTCCAGCACCGCTCTTCGAGAACCACCTCTTTCACGAGATTGCTATTGCCATTGCAACCGTGATCGGAATTTTCGTTTCTTATGTGTCGTGGCGCAGTTACCGGGAATCGGGCGAGATCTTCTTGCGCTGGCTCACCATGGGCTTTCTTGCCTTCACGGTGATCTATGCCCCCCACGGTCTTCTGACCCGAACCGCCCATGACAATATCTGGCTGTTCTTATTGTTCGGTCCGGTTTCGCGCTTGGTCATGCTGGGCTGTCTGGTCTATGGCCTGGTCCAATATGGCAAGCCGGCCGAGGACGTGGCCGCCGTTCAGGCACGGGGGTTCTGGCGCGTGGCGCTGGGCCTGTGCTGCGTCGTGACCGCCGCGGTGCCGGTGCTGGCCTATTCCCCCATCGCCGCCAGCCCCTGGGTGCGCATGCCCATGGAAAGCGGCGCGGCCATCCTGTGCCTGGGGGCGGTGGCGGTCATGGTGGTCCGGCGGATCGCTTCGCCGCTGATGCGCTATTACGGAGTGGCGCTGCTGCTGTTCGCCCAGGCCGCCGTCGCCTTCATCCTGGCCAAGCCGTGGGATCACATGTGGTGGCTGGCCCATGCCATTTTCGCCACCGGGTTCTCGGTGATCAGCTGGGGCGTCGTGAGCGCCCTGCTCACCACCAAATCCTTCGCCTCGGCTTTCAGCCAAGAGCAGTTGATGCGGGCCCTGGAGGAGGAGAAGGATCTTCTCGACGCCGCCAATAGCGCCCTGAGGGCCGAGCGGCAATTGGCGCAAACCACCTTGGACGCGCTGTTGGAGCATGTCTGCGTCATCGACGAGACGGGAAACATCCTGACCACCAATCAACGCTGGCAGGATTTTCTGGTCGCCAATGACGGCGACCATCTTCTGGCGGGCATCGGCGTCAACTATCTGGCCGTGTGCGACCGGGTCAAAGGCGCCATGCAGGAAGAGGCCGCCGCCGCCGCCGCGGGTATCCGCTCGGTCCTGCATGGGAGCTGCGACCGGTTCGGCATGGAATACGCCTGCGATTCGCCCACGGAGAAGCGCTGGTTCGTGATGAGCGTCCTGCGGGCGGATGCGCCCTCGGGTGCCCGGGTGGTGATCGCCCACCAGGATATTTCCGAACGGAAGCGGGCCGAGGATCAGCTTCGCCACCTCGCCTCGGTGGATGGGCTGACCGGCGTCGCCAATCGCCGCGCCTTCGACACGACCCTTAGCCAGGAATGGCGGCGCGCTTGCCGGTCGCGCATGCCGTTGTCGCTGCTCATGGTCGATGTGGATCATTTCAAGCGGTTCAACGACCATTACGGTCATCAGGCCGGGGACGAATGCCTGCGCGCGGTGGCGGGCGCCCTGGCTGGCGCCGTCAAGCGCCCCGGCGAGTTGGTCGCCCGCTATGGCGGCGAGGAGTTCAGCGTCATCCTGCCGTCTTGCGGTTTGGACGATGCGCGCCGCTTGGCGGAGAAGATGCGGGCGGCGGTGCTGGCGCTTCACATTACCCATGCCGCGTCCGAGACCGCGTCCGAGGTGACCATCTCTGTCGGAGTGTCCTGCTTCGCCCTTGGCGATCCGGCTGTCGAGGGGGTGAGTTGCGACGTCCGACCCGATGGACTGATCGCTTTCGCCGATTCCGCCCTTTACCGGGCCAAGGCAAGCGGTCGCAACCGGGTGATCGAGCAAGAGGCCGCCGTCGCCTGAGGCGGGGCGATCATGGGTGAATGGGGATCGCCCCACTTGCTTTTGGGTCAATACCGGCTTATCTGAGAACCATGCCTGTTCAAAAGACCTCCGGTTATCTCGCCGGTCAAATTCTCATCGCCATGCCCCAGATGTCGGACGAGCGCTTCGCCCGCAGCGTGGTCTATCTGTGCGCCCACAATGCCGACGGGGCCATGGGGATCGTGGTCAACCGCCTGTTCGGCGGCATCACCTTTCCTCAGTTGCTCGATCAGCTGGACATCCCGCCCACGCCCGAATGCGACCAGATCCGCATCCATTTCGGCGGCCCGGTGGAAAGCGGTCGCGGCTTCGTGCTGCACACGACCGATTACGCCCAGGAAAACACCATGATGGTGGCCGACGGGGTGGCCCTGACCGCCACCGTGGACGTGCTGCGCGCCATGGCCGAGGGAACCGGACCTGCCCAGAGCCTGCTGGCGCTGGGCTATGCCGGTTGGGGATCGGGGCAATTGGATTCCGAGATTCGCGAGAACGCCTGGCTTAACGTTCCGGCCGATGCCGATCTGCTGTTCGGTCGCGATCTCGAACACAAATACGAACAGGCCATCCACAAGCTGGGTATCGATGTGGGCCTGCTGTCGGCCGATGCCGGGCACGCCTGAGACTTTTGCCTTCCGGGGGCGGGCGAGACGCCCGCGCTCCCAACGGGGCGCCATTCTCGGAGCACGGCCGTCCCGGCCGCAGGCGGGTCAATTCAAATGACGATTGGTATAATCCGGCAGCCACGGCGAGAGCGAGACTGGACATGAATCGGTTCATGCAAGGGTACAAGGCCGCGTGGGAACAGCGTGACCCCACCAAGTTCGCGGCTCTCTTTCAACCGGACGGACGCTACCACAACACGCCCTTCCAGGTTCAGAACGGCACCGCCGAGCTGATGGAGTATTGGAAGCGGGTGCAGCTTCAAGAAGACGTTCAGGTCACCTACGAGGTTCTGTCCGACACTTTGGCCCACTGGCACGTCACCTATCAGGTGGCGTCCGAGGAACTGTTCCAGATCTGGGCCAAATCGACGGGGACCAATCTGGTGGCTCGCAAGCCTGGCGATCCGCTGCCCCGCATGGTGCTGGACGGCATTCTTCAGGCCCGTCTGGTGGACGGTCTGTGCGCCGAGGCGCGCCTGTGGTGGCACAGCATGCCCGAAGGGAATTAGGGGCGGGGGCTAGAACCCGCCCGACTGCGCCCGGAAGCGCAGCAGATGATCGGCCAGGGTAATGGCCATCATGGCTTCCGCCACCGGCACCGCCCGGATGGCGACGCAGGGGTCGTGGCGGCCCTTGGTGGAGACGTCCACCTCGTTTCCGTGGATATCGATGCTCTTCTTGGGCGTCAGGATGGAGCTGGTGGGCTTGACCGCGAGTCGGACCACCACGTCCTGGCCGGTGGAAATGCCGCCCAGGATGCCGCCCGCCCGGTTGGACAGGAACTTGACCTGTCCGTCGTTGCCCATGCGCATCTCGTCGGCATTGTCCTCGCCGGTCAGGATTGCGGCCTCGAAACCGGCGCCGATTTCCACGCCCTTGACGGCGTTGATGCTCATCATGGCCTTGGCCAGATCGGCGTCCAGCTTGTCGTAGACCGGGGCGCCCAGGCCCACCGGAACGCCCGACGCCACCACTTCCACCACGCCGCCGATGGACGACCCCGCCTTGCGGATGCCGTCCAGGTAGCCTTCCCAGGCCGCCGCAGCCGTGGCGTCGGGGCACCAGAACGGATTGGCCTCGGTCTTGCTCCAATCCCAGGCGGCGCGGTCGATTCGGTGGGGGCCCATCTGGACCATGGCGCCGCGAATGGACAGTTGCGGCGCCAGGGCGTGCAAGACCTTGCGCGCCACCGCTCCGGCGGCGACCCGCAGGGCGGTTTCCCGCGCGCTGGACCGCCCGCCGCCGCGATAATCGCGGATACCGTATTTCTGCTGATAGACCCAGTCGGCGTGACCGGGACGGAAGCTGTCCTTGATCTCGCCGTAATCCTTGGACCGCTGGTCGGTATTCTCGATCAGCAGACCGATGGGGGTGCCGGTGGTCAGGCCTTGGAACACCCCGGACAGGATGCGGACCTCGTCGGCTTCCTGGCGCTGGGTGGTGAAGCGGTTCTGGCCGGGCTTGCGCTTGTCCAGCCAGACCTGGATATCAGCCTCGGTCAATGGAATCAGCGAGGGAACGCCATCGACCACGCATCCGATCGCCGGCCCGTGGCTTTCGCCGAAGGTGGTGAAGCGGAACAGGTGGCCAAAGGCGTTGCCGGACATTTATGAAGCTCCCCTCAATCGTCCTGCGACGCATGCGTCGCCCGGACCTTTGGGCCGGGCGCCCCACCTCCGTGGGGCTTGGCTTTTGCCGCACGAGCGGCGGGGCTTCAACGGCCCAGTCGCTGCGCTCCGCTCATTCGTGTCTTCGCTCTCACACCACCGCGATGTCGGGGGCGTCCACCGCCTTCATGCCGACCACGTGATAGCCGCAATCCACATGATGGGTTTCGCCCGACACGCCCGACGACAGGTCGGACAGCAGGTAGAGACCGGCGCCGCCGATATCGTCCAGGGTGACGTTGCGCTTCAGCGGGCTGTTGTACTGGTTCCACTTCAAGATGTAGCGGAAATCGCCGATGCCCGAGGCGGCCAGGGTCTTGATGGGACCGGCCGACAGCGAGTTGACGCGGATGTTCTGGCCGCCGAGATCGACGGCGAGGTAGCGCACCGAGGCTTCCAAGGCCGCCTTGCAGACGCCCATGACGTTGTAGTGGGGCATCACCCGCTCGGCGCCGTAATAGGTCAGCGTCAGCAGCGAGCCGCCATCGGGCATCAGCGCCGAGGCCCGGCGCGCCACCGAGGTGAACGAGAACACCGAGATGTGCATGGAGGTCAGGAAGTTCTGCAAGGAGGTGTCGGCATAACGGCCGCGCAGTTCCTCCTTGTCGGAATAGCCGATGGCGTGGACCACGAAGTCCAGCTTGCCCCATTCCTTCTCGATGGTGGAAAAGACGGCGTCGATGGACGCCTCGTCGGACACGTCGCAGGGCAGCACCAGCTTGGAGCCCACGCTTTCGGCCAGCGGACGGACCCGCTTTTCCAGTGCTTCACCCTGAAAGGTAAAGGCCAGTTCGGCCCCCTGGGCGCGCGCGGCCTGGGCGATGCCCCAGGCGATGGAGCGATCATTGGCGACGCCCATGACAAGGCCTCTCTTGCCGGCCATCAGGGGAGCGGGAGCTGTCATGTGGAGTCCTCGTTCAGCAAAGGTGGTGCGGAGCAGCGGCCAAAAGCCTGCCTTCGGCATCTTCATACACGAAACGGGGATAGGGGCAAAGGCGTTAGCGGCTATCCGAGAATCTCGCTCAGATCGCTTTTCGCCGCCACTTCCCGTTCGAAATTGGACAACTCCGAGCCCAGGGCATCGCGAATGGAGACCATGCCCACCGGAATGCCGCCCTCGGTCACCGGCATGTGCCGAAAGCCGCCGTCATTCATGATGTGCAAGGCGTGACTGAGCTTGCGGTCGGGGGTGATGGTGGTGGGATTGGCGGTCATGACCGCCGACAGGGCGGTGGTATCGGGATTAAGGCCTTCCGCCAGGACGCGGAACAGGCCGTCGCGCTCGGTGAAGATACCGGTCAGCCTGGCGTCCTCGACGACCATGACGGCACCGACCTTGCGCTTCTTCATTTCGCGGGCGGCGGCGATGACGGTGGTGGTGGGCGCCATGCTCAGCACGGCCTGGTTCTTGATGACGTCGCGGATAAGACGATTGGGCATGGAAGCTTCTCCCCTGTGGTGTTTTCTTTGTCTCCAATATGGCGCCTGTGGGCATCGTCATCAATGTCGCAACGAAAAAGGGGCGCCATCTTTCGACGGCGCCCCTTATCATCCGGTTGCCCGAAAAGCCTATTCGGCCTTCAGGTTCACCGCCGAGGTCTTGCCCTTGCGGGGGTCGCGCTCGGCTTCATAGCTCAGCTTCTGGCCTTCATTCAGGTTGCTCATGCCAGCGCGCTCGACGGCCGAGATGTGAACGAAGACGTCGGCGGAGCCGTCCTCGGGCTGAATGAAACCATAACCCTTGGTGCTGTTGAACCACTTCACGGTGCCAGTCGGCATGGAATTCTCCAATAATACAGTTTCGCCCCGCATGACCTCATGCGGGGTTTTGATCGTTCGACCAGCGATGACACCTAAGAAGCGGCGTCGAATTTCCGCGAACGGAAATCCCACGGTAGGAAGAAAGATGGAACAAGCATGGGCCAGGCCAGGCCCGATTACAAGGTCAATCAGCGGCGGGGCTTGTCCAGGGCCTGATAACCGACCCCGTTCCACCGCAGCCACTGGGACGGCGTCTCGATGGTGGCCCAGCCGTCAATGCGCTGCGCGGTCACGAAGACTCCATCGGAATCGCCGAAGCTCCAGCCAACGGTTGCCCAGCCCTTGCTCGTCCATCGCGCCACCAACAGGGGCTGGCCCTTGGCCGAGTTCCATGCCGGGGAATCGATCAGAATGAACAATTCCGCCTGGCCGTCCTCGTTCAGGTCGATGCGACCGGCGCGAACCTGATCACGGAAGAATCCGAATTGGCCGCCGGTATTATAATAGGCCTTCCAATTGGCCCGCAGCACGGCCTCGATGTCCGGCGTTTCCGCCTCGGGCAGCGGTTGCAACGCCACCTGAGCCACCGGGCGGCCAAAGTCCTGGGCAGCGGCCGGGAAGGCGAGGACGGTCGCCAAAATCAGCAGAAGGGTAATTCGGATACGCATGGCAGCGGGAGATTACGGGCGTTGGCTCCGCCGCGTCAATGCGGGCATTAAATACAGTAAAATAGCGTTATATAAGGCGATGAATTTATTTCAGCCGATAAAATTGTGTTGAATAAATTTATGATACGTCGTATCACTGTGACTGACTGTTGAAATGCCCCGAGCGAGAGGCCCTATCATGAGCGTATCCGAAGTCGGTTTGATCGAGTTGGAGCCGGAAACCGTCAAGGCGATGCTGGATTCCGGCGAGGCCGTCTTGGTGGATGTCCGCGAGGAAGAGGAATACGCCGAGGCGCATATCGAAGGCTCCGTCCTGTCGCCCATGAGCGACTTCGAGGTGGACACCTGGCCCAGTTTCGCCGGCAAGAAGGTGATCATCTCCTGCCTGGGCGGCGTTCGTTCGGCGGCGGTGGCCCGCAAGCTTATTTCCGCCGGTCAAGGATGGGCCATCCACCTCAAGGGTGGGCTCAACGCATGGCGCGATGCGGGTCTTCCCACTATCGCGCAGGCCTGATTCTCACCGATCTCCGATGTTTCCTTCGAAAGCCGCGTCTCGCCAGCGAGAGGCGGCTTTCTTCATGGGGCAGGCGGGTTGCGGTGGATGGCGGGGCAGCGTAAGGTGGCGCGGTTCGGGGGGCGCCACGCTTAGGGAGAAGGCATGCGCAGTACGTGGCCTTTTGTCGCGGGTCTTATTTTCGCCGCTTTGGTGACTCTGTTTACCATGCCGATCCTTGTCGGAGTCGGCTTCGGCATGATGGCCCTTGGAAATATGGGCCATGAATCCGCCGGATTATCAGGCGGTTCCAGCTTTTTCATCCGCGATGAGAACGGCCGCTACATCACCCGTCTGACCAACACCACCTACAATCTTCTCAGCGTTCCCATGGTGGGCGAGCCGCGGCCGAGGCGGCTGCTGGCGCGCATGCAGATCAGGGTCGGCGAGGATGGGGAAGGGCTGGCCAGCTTTGACGCTTGGCCCATGGGGGCGCCATCGGAATTCAGCAAGACTCCATTGTACAGCATCCGCGCCCAGGCCGGTGCCGCTTCGGTGGGCGAAGACAGCATGTTCTGGGCCGAGCGCGGTGGGCGCAAGACGGCCTATTCCCTGGTGGACGGTAACCGGCTGTTCGATTCGGACATGCCCATGGCCCAGTTCACCTTCGAGCCCGAGGCGCGGCGGATGGCGGCCCTGGCCATCGCCGACGAGGAATTTTCCGCCCGAGGCGGCGTGGCCGTCATCAGCTATGCGGCGCCCGGTCGCGTGCTGCGTCGGGTCGTGCTGGTGGCCGATGATTCCTTTAGGGCCAATATGCTGCGGGCCACCATCAGCGCCACGCGTCTGGTGTCCTATCTCGACGAGGCGGCCGGTGGTCGGGTGGTGGAACTGCCCCTTGCCGCCGGTCCGGTCCGCATTCCGGTCAATCCCACCGACATGGACCTTGCGCGGGCGAAGCTTCCGGCGGGGCTCCGGCTCGTGACCATACAGCCCTGGGGGGGCAGGTAGCCATTTCCAAAATTCATGGAAATAGGGTCGTTGGAACCATTCCGATATTGAAAGGAATGGTCGTCTCGGCCATCATGAATCATGAATTTTTGTTCGGCTGTTATCGCAGTTGCGAGATTTAGAGTGGATCAATAGTTTTGCATCTCTATATCGCCCTCAATCACGTTGGCCGTGATATGACGTTTGTCTACCATGGTGGATAATTCACGGGTTCTAATCGTCGAAGACAGTATGACCCAGGCCTTTCGGCTGGAATATCTGCTGACCGAGAACGGCTATCAGGCCGCCATCGCCGGCAATGGCCAGCAGGCACTGGAAATGGCGCGGCTGCATAAGCCCGATCTGGTGATCAGCGACATCACCATGCCCATCATGGGCGGCTTCGAATTCTGCGCCAAGGCCAAGGCCGATCCGCTCTTGCACGATATTCCCATCGTCCTGCTGACCGACCTCAGCAATTCCGACGATATCATTCATGGCCTGGAAGCCCGCGCCGACGGCTATATCACCAAGCCATACGAGGAAGGCTTCCTGCTGCGGAAGATCAAGACACTTCTGGCGCGCAGCGCGGCCCCCCGCCCGGCGGGGCGTGACGACGACGATAACGCCATCGAATTCATCTTCGACGAGGAACGCCACACCATCACGGCCAGCCGCAAGCACATCCTGGATATGTTCGTGTCCACCTATGAGCACTCGCTGGCGCAAAAAAAGATCCTGGAGGAAAAGCAGCGCGAGCTGAATGAGATCAACGCCAAGCTGGCGGCCAGTCTGGACAGCCTGAAAATGTCCGAGGAGCGTTTCCGCAGTTTGGTGGAAACGGTCCCCGACATCGTCTATCGCCTGGATTCCGACGGTCGGTTCAGCTTCCTCAACAGCGCGATCGAACGTCTCGGCTATCATCGCGGCGAACTGATCGGCACCCATTTCAAGGAAATCATCACGCCGGAGCAACTGCCATCGGTCAGTTGGGACACCGCCGTCGCCAAGACGGGCGTGGCCCCCGGCGAGGCGCCGCCGAAGCTGTTCGACGAGCGCCGCTCGGGCCAGCGCATGACCGCCGGATTGGAAGTCCGCCTGAAGACCAAGTCGGGCATGGTGGCCGAACATGGCGAGATCAAGCCGCTGGCCCATTCCCCCATGGTGGTGGAAATCAGCAGTTCGGGGCTGTACGGCGAAGGGATGGAGCAGCAGCGCAATTACGTGGGGACGGTGGGTGTCATTCGCGACATCACCGACCGCAGGAAGGCCCAGGACGCCCTTCAGCACGAGCGGGAATTCCTGGAAAAGCTGATCAACACAATCCCGCTCCCCATCTTCTTCGTGGATGCCAATGGCGCCATCCAGCGGGCCAATTCCGCCCTCTACCGATTCTTCGACGTGGAAGCCGCGGCGATTCTCGGTCTTCGCTGGCACGATATCCTGCCGCCGGACGCGGCCGAGCGCATGGCGGCGGGCGATGGCGACCAGCAAGAAGAGATGATCTACGAGGTCAGCCTGCCCCACGATGACGAGGAGCGCCGGGTGTTGATCACCAAGGTTGGCTTCGCCACTCCGGGCCAAGGCGCCAACGGCCATATCGGCGTGCTGATCGACGTCACCGAACGCGCCCGGACCGAGACGGAACTTCGCAACGCCAAGCGGTTGGCCGACGAGGCCACCAAGGCCAAGTCCGAATTCCTGGCCACCATGAGTCATGAACTGCGCACGCCGCTCAACGCCATCCTCGGCTTTTCCGAGATGATCACCATGCAGGCTCGCGAGGATGAGTGTTCGCCACGTCACCGAGACTATGCCGCCAGCATCTACGAGTCCGGAGCCCACCTGCTGGCCATCATCAACGATATCTTGGATATTTCGGCGGTCGAGGCCGGTCGCCTGACCTTGCATTTCGAGGACGTGGACGTGGAAAGCCTGGTTCAATCGGCCGAGCGTCTGATCCAGGTGCGGGCGGAAAAGCGCAATCTTCGCCTCGACATGGATTTGACGAATGCCCCCACGACGATCCGCACCGACGCCCGCCGCCTCAAGCAGATCCTGATCAACCTGTTGGGCAATTCCGTCAAGTTCACCGCCGAGGGCGGTTGGGTGACCTTGCGGGTCGGCCGCACGCCCGAAGGCGGCATCACCTTTGGGGTGGTCGATAACGGCATCGGCATGGACGGCGATGGCATATCAAAGGCCATGACCCTGTTCGGTCAGGTGGACAGCCGTCTGGCGCGAAAATACGAAGGAACCGGGCTGGGCTTGCCGCTCAGCCTGCATCTCGCCGAATCCCTGGGTGGGTCCATGGCGGTGGATAGCGTGCTGGGGCAGGGCACGACGATCACCGTCACCCTGCCCCCGTCATGCGTCATCCGCTGACGAAGCCCGCCTGGACAACCTCGCGGACCTTGTCGAAGGCCTTGACCTCGATCTGGCGGATTCGCTCGCGCGAGACGCCGTAGCGGGCGCCCAATTCCTCAAGGGTCAGCGGGTCGTCGCGCAGCCTGCGCTCGACGAAGATCTCGCGTTCGCGCTCGGTCAGGATGTCCAGCGCCTGGGAAATCAGGACGCGGCCCTTGCTCAGTTCCTCGCGCTTGGCATAGGAAGCTTCCTGATTCTCGGCCATATCGGGCAGCAGATCCTGAATCTCGCTGCCGCCTTCACCGACACGGATGTTGAGCGAGGTATCGCGCCCCGCCATGCGGCGGTTCATGGCGACGACGTCGCCTTCCTCCACATGAAGTTCCTTGGCGATGGCACTCACATGCTCGCCCGGCAGATCGCCGCCCTCCAGCAGCCGCAGGCGTGACTTGATGCGCCGCAGGTTGAAGAACAGCTTCTTTTGCGCCGCCAGGGTGCCGATCTTGACCATGGACCACGAATTCAGCACGAACTCGTTGAGCGAGGCCTTGATCCACCACATGGCATAGGTGGCCAGCCGGAACCCCTTTTCAGGGTCGAATTTCTTCACGGCCCGCATCAGGCCGATATTGCCTTCAGAGATCAGGTCCGCCACCGGCAGGCCGTAATGGCGATAGCCGATGGCGATCTTGGCGACCAGGCGCAGATGGCTGGTGACCAGCTTGTGGGCGGCGTCGGTGTCCTGGTACTCGATCCAGCGACGCGCCAGCATGAACTCCTCTTCCACCTCGAGCAGGGGGAAGGCGCGAATATCACGAAGATATTTTGAAAGTCCGTCGTCGCTGCTGACGACGGGAAGCGAAATGGCCGACATGACGTTCCTCCACCGTTAAAATCGTCGCCCAAAGTCCCAAGGCGGGACGGGCGTCTTTGAACGCGGGAAAGGTCGCTAGTCGGTATTGTGCCGTTCGATAAACATCGTCATATCCTCCTGCTGAGCAACATGACTCGGAACCCACCCAGGGGGCGGCGTCCCGAAGTTTCGTGTCCGTCGATCCCAAGATGGGCATCGACACGAACATTATGCTAACACGTCACCGGGAAATCAAGAGTGGAGGCGATTTCGGTGGCTTGCCGCGTCCTTTGCATGGCAGCCATTCGAATCATGCGAATCGGGGCTTTTAGAATCAGTTCATTATCAGATCACTCCCTCGGCCTCCCAATGATCGAACGGGCCGAACGAACGCCAAGAGCCCCAATCGACGGACCGCTCCGTCGGAATGTCAAAGACCATATGCCCCGCCCCGGGCTTCCTACCGGGGCGGGGTTGTTGATTCCCGAGCCCCCGCCACCGCGACCGCCGCGACGCCCGCGACGATCAGGCCCAGTCCGGCCACGTTGGTCAGTGAAACGCCCTCTCCCAGGATAAGGGCCGAGAACACCATTCCCCCCGCGGGGACGCATAGGAAGCTTAGGGATACCGTCAGCGCGGGCAACAGGCGATTGACGGTGACAGCCGCCCAGAAGGCGAAGGCGGTGGCCAGGGCGCCGTTGTAGATCATGACCCAGGCCAGTTCGAAACTGCCGTCGGGCGCGGGCTTGCCCTCGACCGCCGCCGCCAGCGCCGACACCATGACGCAGCCCACCAGCATTTGCCAGGGCGCCAATTCCAGCGGCGAAGCCCGCCAGCGATGGTGGCGGACATGCAAGATTGTGGCGGCCCAGACCAAGGCGGCGAGCAGCAGCAGCCCATTGCCCAACAGCGCATCCGCGTTGCTCCAGTCGAATCCCAGCGGATTGAACAAGACCAACAATCCCGCCAATCCAAGTCCCAATCCCGCCAGCTTGCCGGGCGTCAGGCGTTCGCCCAGGAAAAAGGCGGCGCCGGGAGCGACCCAAAGCGGCGTGGTATAGGCAAGGATCGAGGATCGACCGGCAGGGACCACCAACAGCGCGATATTGGTCAGGATCATGAACAGGCCCATGTTGAGAATGCCGATGGACGCCACCACCGGCCAGTCCTCGCGGGGCGGCAGCCGCAGCCGCCCGCCGGGCAGCAGGATCGCCACCATGGCGAGGACGCCGAGGCCGAGCCGGATGGCGGCGAACCAAAGCGGCTGAACATGGCCGAGCCCGATCTTCATGATCGGCCAATTGGCGCCCCAGATCACGACCAGGAGGGCGAGCAGGATGACGGCCCGAGGATTCACGAAAATCTCCCGACTGAGCTGTGCGCACTCTGACACGTCGGTCGCCTTCGTGCGATAGTGCTCGGCGGACATGAGGGATGAGCATGGATTTCGACGGCGAGCACAAGATCGAGGCCACTCGGGCGGAGGTCTGGCGGGCATTGAACGATCCCGTGGTCTTGGCGGGCTGCATCCCTGGCTGCGAGAAGCTGGAACAGACCGGCACCACCACCTATGCGGCCACGGTGGCCGTCCGTGTCGGCTCGCTGGCGGCGCGGTTCTCTGGACACCTGACCCTCGAGGACGTCGTCGAGGCCGAGGCCTATACCCTGAAAGGCCAAGGCCAGGGGGGCGTCGCTGGCTTTGTCGGCGGCTCCGCCCGGGTATCGCTGGCCGATGATGGCGGCGGCACACTGCTGCGCTGGAAAGCGGTCGGTCAAATCGGCGGGCGGCTGGCCTCGGTGGGAGGGCGCCTGCTTCACGGCGTCGCCTCGAAATCCGCCGCCGAATTTTTTAGTCGCCTAAATGATCGCCTCGGGTCGAAACCTGATTGCATATGACTCGCATATTGGTCCAATACTATATGTAACAAAACGTAGTGTTGCGACACATGAAGGTGCAAGTCATGGATTCTTCCCCACCGCAACCCCAGGAATGTGCGACGGACTCCGAAGAACGACCCAGGGTGGATAAGGCGCGTCGGCGGCTGCCGCGCAACCAGCGCGAGAAGCTGATCGTCGCCGAGGCGATCAAGTTTTTCGCCGAAGTGGGGTTCGAGGGCCAAACGCGAGCCCTGGCGCAGCGTTTGGGTGTGACCCAGCCCTTGCTGTACCGCTATTTTCCCGACAAGGAAGCCTTGATCGACCGGGTCTATAAGGAGGTCTTCCTGGGCGGCTGGGATGACGGTTGGCGGACGGCTTTGACCGACCGTTCGACGCCTTTGGCCGACCGGCTGGTGGCCTTCTATCTCAGCTATACCAAGGCCAATTTCAGTTTCGAGCGGGTCAGGCTGTTCATGTTCGCGGGCTTGAAGGATGAATCCATCGCCAACCGCTACATGTCGCATGTGCGCGAGCATCTTTTTCTGCCGCTCTGTCTCGAGATTCGGGCCGAGGCGAAGGTCGCGCGCGGCGCCCCTGTTTCACCGGAGGAAGTCGAGCTGGTGGCGGGATTGCACGGCGCGATCGGCTATGTGGGACTGCGGCGGTGGGTCTATCAGGCCCAGATGCCCGATGACCTTGACGGGGTTATCGTTGAATTGGTGCGCTGCTATCTGTCCGGCCTGCCCGAAGCCTTCCGCAAGATCGCCGGGACATAATCGAAAGCACTTGCCAAGCGTCCGCGCCAAGGCTACCTCTCGGGGAGACCGGTAAGGGGGAATTGAGCATGCGCAAGATGATGCTGGCGACGACCATGGCCTTGGCCTTGGGGGCGTGCTCCACCGATCCGCGACCGCTGGTGCCCGATACCGCCGATGGGCCTGCCAGCTATGTCTGCTATAGCACCTGGCTGTCCGAGCCCACTGAAATCCGCGCCATCGCCCAGCGCCAGTGCCAGCGCTCCGGCATGGATATCAAGGCTTTGCTGGGCCAAAGCTGGACGCCGTTCCGTTGCGGCATCCTGACCCCGGAAGTGGCCGCCTTCAGCTGCGGCCGCGCCGGGTATTTCACGGAATATTTCGGCCGCTGATCCGATATTCCCGTCATCCCGACGACCATCGGGAGGAGGGATCTCGTCCTGGCACGACCATTCAGAACCGGCACCAGCATTCCAGGCGGAGATCCCTCGACTTCGCTCGGGATGACAGGTCAAATCAAAAAGCCCCCGGCCGCAAGGCCGGGGGCTTTTCATTGATCGCGATCAGACCTGCTCGACCGCCGACAGCAGCCAGCGCCCACCGCTGGCGGCCCGCATGAAGGTCCAGGCTTCGGTGTGCTGGACCGGCGTGCTGGGGCTGCCGCTGACCACTTGACCATTGTCCATGCGGACCATGGTGTCCATGCATTGGAAGGTCAGCACGGCGGTCAGGTAGTCGAAGCCGTTCTCGCTCCAGCTCTGGCTGACATCGCCCTTCAGCAGGGAAACCTGTTCGACCTTGTTTCGCAGGCCCTCGCTGGCATTGCGGCTCATGTCCTCGGACAGGAACGACACCACCTCGGGTGTGGCCCAACGACGTAATCCGGCGAGATCGCCTTCGCTCCAGGCGTGCTGGACGCCCAGCAGGATCTCGGTGAACTGCTGCTGGTCCGTGGCGGAGGGCTCGAACTCCTTTTCGATGCGGGGCGCCGCATAGGCCATGGTCGGCTCCACATGCTGGTCGGGAACCGCGCGCAGATAGGGGTTTCCGGCCGGAGCCACGCCGACGTTGCGGCCACGGAACAGCCGAATGCCCAGATAGACCAGTCCGCCGATCAGCAAAAGTTGCAGCAAAAGACCCAGGAAGCCTGCGCCCGGCGCCGCTTCGCCCGCCGCCGCCAGGGCGGGGGAGTGGCCGAAGATCATACCGCCGATGCCCGCGCCGACCAAGCCGCCGGCCAGACCGGCCATGAAGGGATTGCGCTGGAAGAAGCCGGGCTGAGCCATGGGAGCCATGGGCTGTGGCGCGAAGCCGCCGGGGCGCCCCGCCTGGGGCGCCAGCGGTGCGGCGTCCACATTGCCGGGGCGCGGCGCCGTCTGGGGGGCGGGGGGAGGCCCGGCGGGGCGTGACGGCGCGGAGGGCGGCGTCAAGGTGCGTTCCATGGGGGCATCATGGGTGCGCGAGCCCTTGGAACCGAAGCCGCCGCCACTGGATTTTGAGGTGCTGCCTGCCTTGGCCAGCACGTCACCGGCTCCAATAACCGCCAGGGTGAGGGCGAGCAGAGCCGTGATGAAGAGTCGCTTCATGTTCGTCCTTCGAAAAAAATCCCGATGCCTTAAAGGTATAGGGCGGATATGGAATTTTGCAAATGAACAAGGTGCAAAAATGCGGGCTGGAAGCCCGCGCTCCGATTGGTCAGGAGCGCGGCCGTCTCGGCCGCATGATGGTCCTATTGCTTCTCGCCGGCCTCGCCCTTGATGCGGCTGGCCAGCGAGGCGGCCATGAAGGGGTCGAGATCGCCATCCAGCACGCCTTGGGTATCCGAGGTTTCCACATTGGTGCGCAGATCCTTGACCATCTGGTAGGGCTGCAACACATAGGACCGGATCTGGTGGCCCCAGCCGATGTCGGTCTTCTGGTCTTCCAGCGCCTGGGCGGCGGCCTCGCGCTTTTGCAGCTCGGCCTCGTACATGCGGGCGCGCAGCATGTCCCACGCCCGGGCGCGGTTCTGGTGCTGCGAGCGTTCCATCTGGCAGGCGGCGACGATGCCGGTGGGAATATGGGTGATGCGCACCGCCGAATCGGTCTTGTTGATGTGCTGGCCGCCAGCGCCCGAGGCGCGGTAGGTGTCGATGCGGCAGTCGCTTTCATTGATCTGGATGTCGATGGTGTCGTCGATCACCGGATAGACCCAGGCCGACGAAAAGCTGGTGTGGCGGCGCGCCGCGCTGTCATAGGGCGAGATGCGCACCAGCCGGTGGACGCCGCTTTCGGTCTTCAGCCAGCCATAGGCGTTGTGGCCGAGAATGCGCACGGTGGCCGACTTGATTCCCGCCTGTTCGCCGTCGCTCTGTTCCAGCCATTCGACCTTGTAGCCGTGCTTTTCCGCCCAGCGGGTATACATGCGCAGCAGCATCTCGGCCCAGTCCTGGGACTCGGTGCCGCCCGCTCCGGCATTGATTTCCATGTAGCAGTCGTTGTGGTCGGCCTCGCCGGACAGCAAGGTCTCCAGCTCCATCTTGCCCATGCGTTCCTTGAGCTCGCGCACCTGGGCCTCGGCGTCGTCCACCACGCCCTTGTCGCCCTCGGCCTCGCCCAGTTCGATCAATTCCAGCAGATCGGCCAGTTCGCGCTCGGCGCCGCGCACGCCGGTGATGGCGGTATCGAGCTCGGTGCGCTCGCGCATGATTTTTTGCGCGGCGGTGGCGTCATTCCACAGATCGGGGTTTTCCGCCAAGGCGTTCAACTCGTCCAGGCGCATGAGCGCGGCATCCCAGTCGAGATGGCGCTTCAGCAGCGCCATGGAGCGCTGGATATCGGCCGCCAACGCCTCGATTTCGGCGCGCATGGTGGTTCCCCTTGAAAACGTGGAGGTGCCTTTTTAAGGAAGTCGCTCCGTCATGGCAACCCTGTCAGAATAGGCCGCGTCACAGGAGCGACACATGTACCTGCCCGATCATTTCAAGCAAGACGATCTGACCACGCTGCATGACGCCATGGACGCCGTCGGCCTCGCCATCGTGACCAGCAACGGCACCGATGGTCCCGAGGCCAGTCATCTTCCCCTGGTGCTGGATCGCACTGTTGGAAAGTTCGGCGCGCTTCGCGGCCATTTCGCCCGCGCCAATGGCCATTGGCGGGCGCTGGAGGCGGGGGCGCCAGCGTTGATCATCTTTCCCGGTCCCGACGCCTATATCTCGCCGTCTTGGTATCCGTCGAAGCGGGAGACCGGCAAGGTGGTGCCCACCTGGAATTATGTCGCCATCCATGCCGCCGGACCGGTGAGCGTGTTTCACGAGCCCGAACGGTTGCTGCGGCTGGTTTCGGCCCAGACCTCGCGCCACGAGCAGGGACGCTCGGAGCCTTGGGCGGTCAGCGATGCGCCATCGGATTATGTTCAGAAACAATTGGCGGGAATCGTCGGCTTCGAGATGCTCATCGAGCGCCTGGACGGCAAGTGGAAGCTGAGTCAGAACCGCTCCGAGGCGGATCGGACCGGCGCTCTCAACGGATTGCGGGCCGAGGGGGCCGAGGCCGTCGCCCTGGCTCAGGCCTCCAGCGCATCCAGGAAATAGTGGGTCGCCAACTGGCGCAGCGCATGGTCCAGGCCCATATCCGCGTGGCCGCCAATCTCCCGGTAAAGGTCTTCGGCCATGGCGATGAAGGGATCCAGCACGGAAGGGTCGAAATGAGTCCCCCGTGCGGATGCCATGATGGCGATGGCCTCTGTCGCGGGCATGGGCGCCTTATAGGGGCGCCTTGACGTCAGGGCGTCGAAGACGTCGGCAATGGCGAAGATACGGGCATTGATGGGAATGTCCTCGCCCGCCAGTCCCGTGGTATAGCCGGTGCCGTCGAATTTCTCGTGGTGGCAGCCCACCACGTCGGCGGCATCCTTCAGCCACTCGAACCGCGCCACCACATCCAATCCGTGGGAGACGTGGGTCTTCATGATCTCGAACTCCATCTCGTCCAGTTTGCCAGGTTTGAGCAGGATGGAATCGGGGATCGCCAGTTTACCCACGTCATGCAGGAAGGCGCCCTTGATCAGGCTGCGGACGGAGGCAGGGGGAAGCGCTATCGCTTCCGCCAGCCGCAGCGCATAGAGGGTGACTCTGTAGTTATGGCTGTTCGTGTCGCTGTCGCGCTTCGCGATGGCATTGCCCAGCATTTCGATGGCGCCCACATTGGCGGCCAGCAACTCGCGGGCGCTCTTCACCAGTCGTCGATTGAGCTGGAGAATGATCGGATACAGCAGGCCCGTGGTCGCCAGGACAGCCAGGATCACCAATATGGTCGTGCGGAACCCGGCATGGCGCGCCTCTGTCAGGCGTGCCGGAGTAACGTGGTAGACGCCCTCGAAATAGCCGAGATTGGTCTTTCCCGAGGCGTCGGCAAGGCCCGTCACCACCCGCAGATACAAGCGGTCACCCACATGGTGGGGGGCATACCAGCTTTGCCCCGGCCGAGGAAACACGTGATCGGAATGGTCGATGGCGCCGATAGCCTCGTCGATCTCCTTGGGCATCGCGCCTGCCAGGGCGGTGTTGTCCAGGCCATAGATTTCGGCGCCAAGGAAGTGATCCCAGTGGTTCTGTTGGCGTTCGTCGAGAAATGCTTCCAGAACGGCCTGGATCCGAGGGCTGGTGGATTTGTCGAGCGGGCTAGGCAGCCGCAACGATAGCGTCCTCGCCTGCTCGACCGCTTCATCGACGAAGGCATCCTCGATTCGCTCGAATTCGTACCAGGACACGGCACCGCCAAGGGCTGCGGCGATGATCACGCCTCCAAGGCCCAGCCGCACCGCCAATTGACGCCGTATATTCCTGGCGACGAGCAAGCTCATCGGGTTAGGCCTTTTTGGTGCCGAGATCGGGTAGGAAGCCGTTCATGGATTTGGGATCGGCCGCTGCCTTTGGTGGCGGCGAGGGCGCGGCCGGAGGGGGAGGGGAAACGCCGTCCGTCGCGGGCACCGCGCCGACCAGGGCGGCCAGGTCGGCATCCGCCGCGGGCGTCCCGGCGCCCGCCGCCTGCGGTCCAAATTGCTTCAGGTCGCGGCGCAACGCGCCGATCTTGGCGTCCAGCTTGGTGATATTCTCGCGGTCGCTTTCAATGGCCTTGACCCATTCGTCGCGTTCCTTGCGGACGATCTGGTCCAATTCGTCGATGCGCTTGATCAGCGGCTCGCCCAGATTCTCGAACTTGCGGGCGTTATCCACCTCCAGCCCCGACTTGATCTTCTCGATCTCTTCCAGCAGATCGCGCTTGATCCAGCGGCTTTTCTTGTCCAACTCATCGGCCATCTTGCCCAGGCGTTCGTCGATGTCGGCACTGATCTGGACCTTCAGCTCATAGGCGTTCTTGACCAGTCCAGCCATGTACATCACCAACCCGCCGCCGACGACGAGGATGATGCCAGCGGCCACGCTGATGATCAGAACCGAGGACATGCCCATGGATGAACGCCGCTAAAGTCTGTTGGACCGCATCAATGTCGTTCAAACCCTGCTGCGATGCAAGGGGCCACGCCATCGGCCCGATTGCATGTCCGGGCGCCATGATGGCACAGTGGTCGGACCAATTCATTGCCGGTTCATGCCCGATGCCCAACTCCGCCATCAACCATCGCTCCGCCCGCGCATCCCTGGCGTTCTCATGCGCCGGTCATGCCTATGCCCATATCTTCGAGCCCATCTTCTTCATCGCCGCCCTGGTGCTGCCCGCCGAGATGGGGCTGTCCTACGAGGAGGTGCTGGCGCTGATCGTGGCGGGAAAGCTGCTTTATGGGCTGCTGGCGCCCCTGGCGGGCTGGTTGGGCGACCGCTGGAGCACGGTGGGCATGATGGCGGTCTACTTCCTGGGCCTGGGGGTGGCGGCGGTGCTGGTGGGGCTGTCCCAGGGGCCGTGGATGCTGATGCTGGCCTTGGCGCTGATGGGGGTGTTCGGTTCCATCTATCATCCGGTGGGCATCGCCTGGCTGATTCGCAATGCCGAGGACAAGGGCAAGGCCGTCGGGCTCAATGGCGTGTTCGGCGGCATCGGCCCCGCTTTGGCGGGCGTGGTGGCCGGTGGCCTGATCGCCACATCGGGATGGCGGGCCGCCTTCATCGCGCCGGGCGTGGTGGTGTTCGCCACCGGGGTGTTGTTCCTGGTCATGCTGGCCAAGGGGGTGGTGGTGGAAGCCACCGCGGATCGCAGGCCCGAGCCGGTGGCCAGCAAGGGCGACACGGTGCGGGCAGGCTTGGTTTTGTCGGTGACCATGTTGTGCGCCGGTCTGATCTATCAGGCCACCCAGCCCGCGCTTCCCAAGATGTTCGCCGAACGCCTGGGCGAGGCCGGGCTGTGGGCGGCGGCCGGTGGGGTCAGCGTGGTCTATCTGCTGGCGGGGTTGACCCAGATCCTGGCCGGGCATCTGGCCGACCGCCTCAGTCCGAGGCGCATCTACATGGCGGTGGCGGTCATGCAGGTGCCGCTGCTGCTGGGGGTGGCCTATGCGTCGGGGCTGGGTTTGGTGGCGGTGGCGGTGCTGGCGGTCAGCTTCAACATGGCGGCGATTCCGGCCGAGAACATCCTGCTGGCCCGCTATACCCCGGCCAAATGGCGGGGAACCGCCTTCGGGCTGAAATTCATCCTGTCGTTCGGGGTGTCGGGGCTGGGGGTTCCCCTGGTCTCGGTGATGCGGGTCGCCACCGGAGGTTTCGAGGCCCTGTTCATCCTGCTGGCGGCATCGGCGGCGGTGGTGGCCCTGGCGGCCACCCAATTGCCGACGGAGCGCGAGGCGGCGGCGGTGGCTCCGGCGGAGTAGGGGGGCAAGCGGGCAGGATGCCCGCGCTCCATCCCTGGAAGCGCGGCCGTCCCTTACTCCTCCTGCGCCTCGGGCAGCAGGTTGCGGTCGAACAGGCTGATGAGATCCTCGCCCGAGACCGGGCGGCTGATCAGGAAGCCCTGGACCTCGTCGCAGCCCTTGGAGTGGAGGAACAGGGCCTGGGCGGCGGTTTCCACGCCCTCGGCGATGGCCTTGAGCTTCAGATTGTGGGCGAGACTGATGATGGTGGAGACGATCTCGGCGCCTTCCTCGGTCACCTTGTCGTTCTCGTCGAAGATGTCGTTGACGAAGGATCGGTCCACCTTCAAGGCGTCGATGGGCATGCGCTTCAGATAGCTGAGGCTGGAATAGCCGGTGCCGAAGTCGTCGATGGAGATGCGGATGCCCATGGCCCGCAGTTCCTTCAGCACCACCACCACCTCGTCGACCCGTTGCATCAGCACCGTCTCGGTCAGTTCCAGTTCCAGATATTGCGGTGGCAGGCCGGTCTCGCGCAGGGCGCTGGCGACGACCTCTGGAACCCTGGTTTCCTTGAATTGCAAGGCAGAGACGTTGACGGCGATGCGCACCGGCGGCAGGCCGAGGTCGTGCCAGTGCTTGCACTGCTTGCAGGCCTCCCGCAGCACCCATTCACCGATATCGGAAATGACCCCCATGTCCTCGGCCAGGGGAATGAAGTCGACGGGCGAAACCAGCCCCATTTCCGGGTGATGCCAGCGCACCAGCGCCTCGACGCCGGACATGCGTCCGGTGTCCAGATCCACCTTGACCTGATAGACCAGCTTGAATTCGCCACGGGTGACGGCATGGCGCAGGCTGGCTTCCATGCTCAGGCGCTCGAACGAGCGGGCGTTCATGGCCGGGGTGTAAAGCTGGAAGCTGTTGCGCCCCAGATCCTTGGCCCGATACATGGCGGTATCGGCATTCTTGATCAGCGCTTCCACCGAATCGCCGTCATCGGGATAGACGCCGATGCCGATGGATGTGGTGATGTAAAGCTCGTGCTCTTCGATGATGAAGGGCTGCTTCACATGGGCGATCAGGCGTTCGGCCAGTTTGGCGGCATCCTCGATATGATCGATTTCCGGCAGCAGGATGGTGAATTCGTCGCCTCCCAGCCGCGCCACGGTATCGCCCTCGCGCAGGCAATGCCCCAGCCGCGCCGCCGTCTCGATCAGCACCTGATCACCGATTCCGTGGCCCAGGGAATCGTTTATGCGCTTGAACAGGTCGAGGTCGAGAAACATGATCGCCATCAGATGCTGATGACGATGGGCATTGGCGATGGCCAGTTGCAGACGATCGGTGAACAGACGCCGGTTGGGCAGCCCGGTCAGAACGTCGTAATAGGCCAGGTTCTTGATGCGCTCCTCGGTCTTCTTGCGCTCGGTGATGTCGCTGAAGATGGCGGCGTATTGGGAAATGTCGCCGCTTTCGTCGCGGATGACGTTGATGGTCAGCCATTCGGGGTAGATCTCGCCGTTCTTGCGGCGGTTCCAGATCTCGCCCTGCCAGTAATCCTGCTTTTCCAGGCTTTGATACATATGGGCGTAGAAGGCCTCGTCATGGCGTCCCGATTTCAGGATGCTGGGCGTCTGGCCGATGATTTCCTCCGGCGGGTAGCCGGTCATATGGGTGAAGGCCGGATTGACGAACTCCACCCGATTGGCGGCGTCCAGGATCATGATGCCGTCCAGCGAAGCCTCGATCACCTTGCGCGCCAGATTGAGATCCTTGCGCGAGCGGATCAGGGCTTCGTCGCGTTCGCGCAGCGCCTCGTCCAGGCGATGGACATATTCGTATTGCAGCGTCGACAGAATGTCGGAAAACGAGAGCAGGGCGATCAGGTCGCCGTCGTCGTCGGTCACGCCCACATGCCGGATGCCTTTTTCATCCAGCAGGTTGCGGGCGCCGAGCAGGCTGTCGTCGTGGCGCACGCAGATCAGCGGACGCGAGGCGATCTCGCCCACGGTCAGGGGAACCTTGCGCTTCGAGGCGATCAGGCGCAGCACGTCGCGCTCGGTGACGATGCCGTGCTCGGCGATCCCGTCGCCCAGCACCACGGCGGCGTCGGTGCGCGCGGCATGCAGCTTGGCGACCGCCTCCTTGAGGCCGGTCTCGGCGGGGATGGCGATCATGGCCTGATGAATGGCGGAGCGCACATTGCGCAGCACCAGGAAATGCTCGACGCCATGGCGCAAGATGACATCGCTTTGGCTGACGATGCCCAGGGCGTCGCCGGCATCGTCGATCACCACGAAGTGGCGCACGCCCTCCAGCTTGAACCGCATGCCCGCGTCGCCGAGAGTGGTGGACCCATGGATGGTCTTTACCGGCGTGCTCATGACCGAGGATATGGGCCTGGTCAGGGCCTTTGGCTCGGAAAAGTCCACCGCCAGGGAATCGCGCTCGGTCCAGATGCCGATGGGCTTTGCCTTGTCCAGGATGATGATGGACGAGCAGCGGGTTTCCGCCATGAGAGTGGCGGCCTCCAGAATGGAGGTGTCCGGCGGGCAACTGAGCAGCGTCTTTTGGACGATGCGCTCAAGCACTTGATCTGCGGGCAATGGACGGTCCACCTTCGCTTATGACTTACGGCAGAAGTAAGACTTTATCATGTGCCCGATCCCCATCTGACCTAGTCAGTTTTACTTAAGTTATCGCCTGACGCAACCACGCCATACGGGTAGGGTGGAGTGCTTCCCCGCCTTGGGCCTCATCTAAAACGATGGTGATGCGCTCGGTCGTCGATTACACTGCCACCGGGTTTTCGGAACTTCCTGCGACGTAAGGCGAGTCTGAAGAAATGGCAGAATTGGGGAACGGGCACCAGGGCAAGGCGGCTCACGAAGTCGTCGAGGATTTGCGCCACGAATTCATCGAAGAACTGATCGAGACGGTGCAGTCCCTCGACGTGGCATTCGATGCCGCCCGCAACGGCCACCGCGATCTCAAGGACGTGGTGACCGAATGCCGCCGCGCCGCCGTGCTGTTTCGCGGTCAGGCGGCGAATTTCGGGATGCATCGCTTGGCGGCCGTGGCCCATCGGTTGGACGAGTATGTCGCCCATACGCCCAAGGTGGCGCCGCCCCGCATTTGGGACGATCTGCAAGGCTTCTTCGACCTGATCAATCGATTGGCGGATGGAAAGGCGGAAGCCGAATCCGACCCGGCCAGCCTTGTCCGCTTGCTTCCGGCCAAGCTGGGTTTCGATCTGGGCGATATCGAGATCAAGACCGTCGAGGTGATGCTGGTGATGCCGCCCGGCGCCCAGACCCGCTTTGTCGAACGCGAATTGCAGCAATGCGGCTATCGGGTCTCCATGGTGGCCGATTCGCTGCATGGCTTTTCCATGGTGGTCCAGACCAAGCCGGATCTGGTGATCATCTCGGCGATGATGTCCGATCTGGAAGGCATCGACCTCGCCATGGCCCTGTCCGCCATGCCGTCCACCCGCAATATTCCGCTGGCGGTGATCACCAGCCTGGACAAGGACGACGACACCCTCAAGCTGTTGCCCAAGCGGGTGCCGGTGCTGTTCAAGGGGGCAAGCTTCGCCGACGACCTGTTCAAGGCGCTCGATAATCTGTTCCTGATTTAACAGGCTGCGGAAAAACCCCGTCATTCCCGCGAAAGGGGGAATCCATGCATCAGCCACTCAAACTCTTGTGGTTAGAGCCCAGCCTTGCATCAACATGGACCCCCGCCTGCGCGGGGGTGACGATAAATGGGGGCGGGAACGAGTTTTTCCGCACCCTGTTAAAGCCGGTCGTCCTGGACCTCGTCGCCACTCAGGCCCAGCGCCCACATCAGCCCGAGAACCCCGCCCTTGATCCGAGGCAGCAGGCGCCAGATCAGCGCCGCCATGCCGGTCACGGCCACCGCCAGCATCGCCTCCATGGGCGGATGCCAAAGCTGTTCGGCCAGTAGCACCAGCGGCACCACCACATGGCCTGCGATCAGCAAGGTGAAATAGGCGGGGCCATCATCGGCCCGGATATGGCCCAGCGGCTCGCCGCAGTGATCGCATGCCTCCCGGATGCCCAAATAGCCGTCCAGCGCGGCGCCGATGCCGCATTTGGGGCAGCGCCGCCGCAGGCCGCGCCAGATCGAGCGGGCGATGGACCGCTTGGCCGGGACGGGAGCCGGGCGGCAGATGGGAACCCGAAGGCGATGCGGCATCGCTATTCCTGCGAATGGGTCTCACTCTTATATAGAGTGATGCCGCGCGTCGCCGATAGCTAGCTTTTCCTGGGACGCTTCGGCTTTCGCGTCCGCAAGGCGGCGTCGAAGGCGGCACGACCCCAGCGGCACATCTCGTCCGGCTCTTCCATCACGTCGGCGGGAACCTCCCAATAGGGCATGGTCATGGGCTTGTGCTCCCATGGCTTGAAGGGGGCCGAGCCCGCGTCCTCATACATGGGACGATTGCGCTCGTCGGCCTTGAAATACAGGGTCTCGAAGGCGATCAGGCCGAACATCAAACCGTCGAGATAAATGCCGAAGCCGCCGAACATGGACCGGGCTGTCACCGGCCCGAGCGGCGAGAGCATGTCGCAGACGTGGTCGGCCAACTCCCGCGACATGCTCTGTCCGTTTCCTTAATGCGCGAATTCCGCAAAAAAGTCGTTGCATTTATAAGTCGTTAGACGAGGAATGGCGGAATCCCGCAAAAACCGTAGGAATCCGCCATTTCTTTTGCCGCAACCGCCGCAGCCCAGTGGGCTCTGGCGCAGGGGATTTGGCACAGTCTTTGGCACAGTCGCCCCAGAGTAAGCAATGGGCATCGCCATTGTCTTCTAATCCGTAGGGTCGCGCAATGCTATCATAAGAGGCAATGCTGCTTTGGCTCCCATCCTCAGGAGTGACCGATGGACAACGATACCGAAGTGCCCACATCTCAAATTGAAAGCGCGGCCAAAGAGCTTTTTGAGGCACCCGCTGATCCATTAATTTTGGCCGTGCGAGGGCAGCTATTGATCGAGCATGTCTTAGACGAGCTTCTTTGCGAGGTGCTACGGGAATCGTCCAGGCAAAGTGTTATAGAGGCATCATTTTCACTAAAGTTAGATGTTGTAATATCGATGGGGTTGATGGGGCCTCAATGGAGAGACCTCTTTCGGTCCATAAACGCCATAAGAAATAAGTTCTCACATGATCCTTTTTACAGATTTGGGCGCAATCAGGCAAAAAAACTCACAAAAACACTTACGAAAGAGTTAAATGAGTACTATTTTAAAGGCAGAGTGTCGCATGCAAATCCAGAAGTTGCACTTCAAGATATAATATGCTTGTGTTATACAATTGCTGGAGTGACCATTAGCAAGTTGAGGGATAATGCTGCCAGGCAGCATGTTGTTTCTGATCGCCTCAACAAATACTTCCAAGGGAAGAGTAGTGCGATAGCCGATCATCCCGACTTGGAGGAGGCTGTGGCAAGGAGCCGTAACGTAAGGGCTAAAAAGGGGACGTGGTAATGGAGGTTTCAGGAATAAACCTCCGCCTTCTTCGACAGATTGCCCTCAGGCAGGCGTCCAACCAAGAATATCAATGCTTTCGTTGGCACAGTACGCTTCCGGTTTCTTCGTGTTTGGCACACTGTTGGCACAAATGACGAGGGCGGCATACGCCGCCCTCAAAAATATCGGCCAACTTCAATAAGTTGACGTCAGTGCGCAAATTCCGCGAAGAAGTCGTTGCCCTTGTCGTCGACGACGATGAAGGCGGGGAAGTCGACCACTTCGATGCGCCAGATGGCTTCCATGCCCAGTTCGGGGTATTCGATGACCTCGACCTTCTTGATGCAGTCCTGGGCGAGGCGGGCGGCGGCGCCGCCCACTGAGCCGAGATAGAAGCCGCCGTGCTTCTTGCAGGCGTCGGTCACGGCCTTGGAGCGGTTGCCCTTGGCGATCATCAGCATAGAGCCTCCGGCGGCCTGGAACTGCTCCACATAGGAATCCATGCGGCCCGCCGTGGTGGGGCCGAACGAGCCCGAGGCGTAGTTGGACGGCGTCTTGGCCGGACCGGCGTAATAGACGCCCATCTGCTTGAAGTAGTCGGGCAGGCCCTCGCCCTTGTCGAGCCGTTCCTTCAACTTGGCGTGGGCGATGTCGCGCGCCACGATCATGGGGCCGGTCAGGCTGACACGGGTCTTGACCGGGTATTGCGATAGGGTCTTCCTGATCTCGTCCATGGGGCGCGACAGGTCGATCTTGACCACCTCGCCCGCCAGCTTGGAGGGATCGATATCGGGCAGGTACTTGGCCGGATCCTTCTCCATGGCTTCCACATAGACGCCGTCCTTGGTGATCTTGCCCAGGATCTGGCGGTCGGCCGAGCACGACACGCCGATGGCCACCGGGCAGGAGGCGCCGTGGCGGGGCAGGCGGATGACGCGGACATCGTGGCAGAAATACTTGCCGCCGAACTGGGCGCCGATGCCCATGTCCTGGGTCATCTTGAGGACGATCTGCTCCAACTCGCGGTCGCGGAAGGCCTGGCCGAACTTGTTGCCCTCGGAGGGCAAGCTGTCGAGATACTTGGCCGAGGCCAGCTTGACCGTCTTCAGGGCCATCTCGGCCGACAATCCGCCGATGACGATGGCGAGGTGATAGGGCGGACAGGCCGAGGTGCCCAGCGTGCGGATCTGGGCGTCGAGGAACTTCAGCAAGCTGTCGGGGTTCAGCAGCGCCTTGGTCTGCTGATACAGGAAGGTCTTGTTGGCCGAGCCGCCGCCCTTGGCCATGAACATGAACTTGTAGGCGTCGCCCTCGGTGGCGTAGAGGTCGATCTGGGCGGGCAGGTTGGTGCCGGTGTTGACCTCGTCGTACATGGTGACCGGGGCGGTCTGGGAATAGCGCAGGTTCAGGTCGGTATAGGCCCGCTGCACGCCTTCCGAGATGGCGGCCTCGTCATTGCCGCCGGTCCAGACCTGCTGGCCCTTCTTGCCCATGACGATGGCGGTGCCGGTGTCCTGGCACATGGGCAGCACGCCGCCGGACGCGATGCAAGCGTTCTTCAGCAGGTCATAGGCGACGAAGCGGTCGTTGGGCGACGCCCCCGCGTCGTCGAGGATGTTGCGCAACTGGGCCAGATGGGCCGGTCGCAGCAGGTGCGAGGTGTCCTTGATGGCTTCCATGGTCAGCGTGGTGATGGCCTCGGGGGCCACCGTCACGACGGTCTTGCCGTTCAGGCTGGCGGTGCCGATGCCGTCGCTGGTGATCTTGCGATAGGGGGTGTCGTCATGGGACAGCGGGAAGATCTCGTGGAAGGCGAAACCGGTCATGGCAGGCGACCTCTGCGCAGGAGAAACGGGTAGCGCCGCCCCACCCGTTCAGACGGTGGTCGGCGGCATCTGGTCAAACACCTTTTTGGGCGCAAGGTCAAGGGGTGGCGGCGAGACCGCTATTTCTTCCGGAAGCGATCCAGCGTCACCACCTTGCCGTCGTTGCCATCCTTTGGGGCGTCCTTGGGCGGGGTGTCGGGGTTTTCGGCGGCGGGGGCCTCGAATTCGGGCTCCTCGTCCTCGTCTTCGTCGTCGTCATAGGGAATGGCCTGGAATTGCAGGCCGAACTTGGCCGAGGGATCGGCGAAGCCGCTGACGGCGGCGAAGGGGATGATCAGACGTTCCGGCTTGCCCGAGAAGGACAAGGTGACGCAGAATTTTTCCTCTTCCACCGACAGATCCCAGAACTGGTGCTGCAACACGATGGTCATCTCGTCGGGATGACGTGCCGTCAGGTGGCCGGGAATGGCCACGCCCGGGAAGTGGGTGCGGAAGGTGACGTAGAAGTGATGGTCGCCGGGAAGTCCTTGCGTGGCGGCAAACTCCAGCGCATCGCGGACCACGCCGCGCAACGCGTCTTCCACCATCTTGTCGTAGCGTAATTCTTCAACCGGCATCAGCCAAAGCTTTCCTAGACCAAATCAGTGGGGGGCTTCTGTTGCCCGGTGCCCCCCGGACCGCGCTTACAGCCTGTTAGGCGGCAGCGGCAAGTTCAACGTTGTCGTTGGCACTTGTTAGGGTTGACCCGATAACGGTGGTATCATGCCGAACGCAAACCATGCCTTTACTGCGCACGTCGATCCTATTTCGCCCCCGAGGTTTCCGGCCGTCGGGCCTGAGCGTCTTGGTGGAGGCGCCGGGTACCGCCCCCGGGTCCGTAACGTCTATTCCACATGGCGTTTAGCGTCATAGTCGGTTGCCCGACACATCCAATATAAGGGGCCAAGACGAGAAGCGCCAGCGGAGTCGTTCATATGCCTCAAACGCCGGCGCGGGCATCCGCCCGCTTGGCTTTCGCGCCATTGGGCGCGGGCCCTCAATGGGCCAGTCGCTTCGCTCCGGGGGGGCACCATCGTCATGACTCCGGGTGTCGCTTGCGCTAGAGTGCGGTCGTCAGGAACGGAGCAAGCCCGGTGATTCAGTATCTCGAACTGTTGCAACGCATCCGCCGCGAAGGCGTCGTCAAGACCGACCGCACCGGCACCGGCACCACCTCGGTGTTCGGCCATCAGATGCGCTTCGACCTGTCGCGGGGCTTTCCCCTGGTGACCACCAAGAAGCTTCACACCCGTTCCATCTTCGTCGAGCTGCTGTGGTTCCTGCGCGGCGACACCAATATCGCCTGGCTCAAGGACAACAAGGTGTCCATCTGGGACGAATGGGCCGACGCCAATGGCGATCTGGGGCCGGTCTACGGCAAGCAGTGGCGGTCCTGGGCCTGCCCCGACGGCCGCGTCATCGACCAGATTTCCCAGGTGGTGGAGATGATCCGGAAATCGCCGGATTCACGCCGCCTGATCGTGTCGGCCTGGAACCCGGCGGATGTGGACCGCATGGCGTTGCCGCCCTGCCATTGCCTGTTCCAATTCTACGTGGCCGACGGGCGGTTATCGTGCCAGCTTTACCAGCGTTCGGCCGACGTGTTCCTCGGAGTGCCATTCAACATCGCCTCCTATGCCCTGCTGACCCATATGATGGCGCAGGTGACGGGCTTGCAGCCGGGCGAGTTCGTCCACACCTTCGGAGATGCCCATCTCTATTCCAACCACATGGAGCAGGCCGAATTGCAGCTGTCGCGCCAGCCCATGGCCCTGCCCCGATTGACGCTCAATCCGGACGTGACGGACCTGTTCGCCTTCACCATGGACGACATCAAGGTCGAGGGTTACCAGTCCCATCCCCATATCGCCGCGCCGGTGGCGGTATGACCAAACCGGTCGCCCTGATCGTCGCGGTGGCCGCCAATGGGGTCATCGGCCGGGACAACGCGCTGCCCTGGCATATCCCGGAAGACCTGAAATGGTTCAAGCGCAACACGCTGGGCAAGCCGGTGATCATGGGGCGCAAGACCTGGGAGTCCATCGGTCGGCCGCTGCCGGGGCGCCCCAATATCGTGGTGACGCGGCAGAAGGACTGGAGCGCCGACGGCGCCCATGCCGTCCATTCCCTGGATGAGGCCCTGGCATTGGCCGAACGCCTTGCCCCCGACGCCGCCGAGTTGATGGTGATCGGTGGCTCGGCTCTGTTCGCCGAGGCGCTTGACCGCTGCTCCCGCTTCTATCTGACCGAGGTCAGGCGGGCCTATGACGGCGATGTCTATTTTCCCCCGGTGGATTCAGCTCTCTGGCACGAAGTCAGCCGAGAAGCCCATGACGGCGATCCCGCCTTTGACTTCGTGATTCTTGAACGGGTGACATGATGCGCCGCCTTGGCCGATATCTGATGATCGTTCTGGCCGGGATCGGCCTGTTGTCGCTGGCGACGCTGGGGCTCGGCATGTGGCTGGCCATGCATCTTTCGCCCCGCACCGAGCATGATCTGCCCAAGCACGCCGTGCTGACCATGGATTTGGAAGCCAAGTTCCACGCCGTCGCCGATGGCGATCCGCTGGCGGTCCTGGCGGGCGAGAAGTCCTACGAGCTGCGTCAGGTGATCGACGCCCTCGACCATGCCGCCGCCGATGAGGGCGTCAAGGGCGTGTTCGCCACCATGGGGCACGCTTCGCTGGGGCTCGGCGATGTCCAGGAGCTGCGCGACGCGGTGACGCGGTTCCGCGCCTCGGGCAAGCCCGCGGTGCTGTTCGCCGAGACGGTGGGCGAGGGCGGCAGCGGCACCTTGGACACCTACCTGTCCTCTGCCTTCTCGGAAATCTGGCTGCAGCCCTCGGGTGACGTCGGGCTGACCGGTCTGATGGCGGAAAGCCCGTTCCTCAAGGGCACCCTCGATCTGCTGGGGATCAAGCCGCAGTTTTTTGGCCGCCACGAATACAAGTCCGCCATCGACATGTTCGGCGAGACCGGCTTCACCCCGGCGCATCGTGAAAATCTGGGACGTCTGCTGGATTCGCTGAACGAGCAACTGACGGCGGGCATCGCCGCCGGGCGCAAGCTGCCGCCCGATGCGGCGGCGGCGCTGATGGGCAAGGGGCCGTTCCTGCCCCATGAGGCCAAGGCCGCCGGGCTGATCGACCGGATCGGGTATCGCGACGAGGCGATCAAGTCCCTGATCGGCGATCCCAAGGACAAGGCCAACGGCGCCGAGGAACTGGACATCGCCGACTACGCCGCCCATCTGGCCGACCCAAAGGGAACCAAGGTCGCCCTGATCCAGGGCATCGGCGGCATCCATCGCGGCGAATCCCATCACGGCTTCGATTCCGAACCCGACTTCGGCGCCCAGACCATCGCCGAGGCGATGCGCGACGCCGTCGATGACGAATCCGTCAAGGCCATCCTGTTCCGGGTGGACAGTCCCGGCGGCTCCTATACCGCGTCCGACACTGTCTGGCACGAGGTCAGCCGCGCCAAGGCGGCGGGCAAGCCGGTGGTGGTCTCCATGGGCAACACGGCGGCGTCGGGCGGCTATTTCGTCGCCATGGCGGCCGACCGCATCGTCGCCCAGCCCGGCACCGTGACCGGCTCCATCGGCGTCTTCACCGGCAAGATGGTGCTGGAGGAGTTCTGGAAGAAGCTGGGCATCAGCTGGGACGAGATGCATCGCGGCGACAACGCCGCCATCTGGAGCGCCAACCACCCGTTCAGCCCGGAGGCCAAGGCCCGCATCGACGCGCTGCTCGATCACATCTATGCCGATTTCACCGGCAAGGCGGGCGAGGGTCGCAAGCTGTCGCCGGAAAAGATGGATCAGGTGGCGCGCGGCCGCATCTGGACCGGGGCGGATGCCAAGACCTTGGGGCTGGTGGACCAGCTCGGTGGTTGGTTCGAGGCCAAGGCTGTCCTGCGCGAGGTGGCGGGGCTGAAGCCCGACGACGATCTGCAACTGGTCGCCTATCCCCGTCCTCGCAAGGTGTGGGAGATGCTGGCCGACGCCATGGCCGGCGGCAGCGTCGCCGAGCGGCGTCAACTGGCGGCGCTGGCCCGCGCCGCCTCGGTGCTGGAACCGTTGCTGTCGCGCCTTTCCGCCGCATCCGATCCCGCCGTCCTGAAGATGGCGCCGCTCGGAGGCGTCAAGTGACGGCGGCGGTCAAAAGCGTCGTCGTCACCGGCGCCAGCCGGGGCATCGGCCATGCCATCGCCCGGCGGTTCCTGGCGGAAGGCTGGCGGGTGATCACCTGCGCGCGGGCCGACGTGCCCAAGGAATGCATGATCGACCGCAACTGGGCCAAGCATATCGTCGCCGACCTGTCCGATCCTGGCAGCGCCGAGGCTTTTGTCGCCAGGGCCAATGACGTCCTGGGCGACGCTCCGCTGCACGCCCTGATCAACAATGCGGGCGTCAGTCCCAAGACCCCGTACAAGGAACGTCTCGGTGTCCTGAACGGCTCCATCGACGGCTGGAAGGAAGTGTTCGAGCTGAACTTCTACGCGCCTTTGCGGCTGGCCCGCGGCTTCGCCTCGGCGCTTCATCGCGGCAAGGGCGCCATCGTCAATATCACCTCCATCGCAGGCCACTATGTGCATCCCTTCGCGGGGTCGGCCTATTCCACCTCCAAGGCGGCGCTGTCGGGCCTGACCCGCGAGATGGCGGCAGAGATGGCGCAATTGGGCATCCGGGTCAACGCGGTGGCGCCCGGCGAAATCCGCACCGAGATGATCTCGGCGGAATACGAGGCGCTGGTGCCGCGCATTCCGCTGGAACGCATGGGAACCACCGACGACGTGGCGGGAACCGTGTTCCGTTTGTGCGGCCCGGACTTCGACTATGTCACCGGAACCGAGGTCTTCGTTACCGGCGGGCAGCACCTTTATTAGGTCACCGCCGCCTGGGGGGCTTTTTTGACATTGGCGAACATCTTGGTGATAAAGGCGACCAGGGCGGCCAGATCGGTGTTCTGGTCGATTCCGGCCGCCTTGGCGCGTTCGATGAACTTGCCGACATAATCCAGATTGCCGGGCACGCCGAACGAGCGGCGGAACATATCCTCGCCCAGGGCGCTGAACAGGGTGATGGTGGTCACCGCCAACTGATCGGTGCGCAGTCCCAAATCACCCACCAGCAATTTGGCGGGCAGGCCGCCCATTTCCGACAGCAGGCCGGTGATGCGCACGGTCTGCTCGGCATTGGGCAACACGCCGCGCACCGTCGGGTCCAGCAGGATCATGGTGAAGGCGGCGCCGCGCAGCCGCTTCTGATCGGGGGTCAGCACGTCTTGCAACTTGGCGCGCCGGTCCGAGGTCTGGGCGGCCGGTCTGGCGCCTTCGGGGGCCGCGGCCATGCGGGATGGATCGTTTGCGGCGGTTCCCGACGGGGAAAGGCCGATGGGCTTGCCCTTCTCCGCCGCCTTGGCCGCCTCGGCGCGGGCCTTGGGCGACAGCAAGAAGGTGGGAATGGCTTCCGGCAGGGTCGATGGGACCGGCAATTCCTTGGGATTGTCGCGCAGGCGGCGGATATCTTCCGGAACCTTGTAATCGAGGATGCGGCTGCCCAGTCGGCGCACCATCTGGGGCGACAGGGTGGAGTATTCCGGCACCAGCGGAACCTGCCAGTCGTGCAGCAGGTGTTCCTTGAACGCCTCGTAGAGTACCTCGCCCCGGCCACGGCTTTTGGTCGGCATCGCTTGATTGGCGGCGAACAGCCTGACGAGGCGATCCATCAATCCCTTGGATTCCGGCTTGGCCTTCTTGCGTCCGGCGTGCAGAGTTCTGGACTCGCCGTCCAAGCGCTTGCGGAAGTGGCGCTTGGCGTGGGTGCGGACCACCATGGCCACCACGTCTTCCAAGCTGCGGCCACAGGCCAGCAAGGCGTTGGCCTCCTCCACCGGCACATTGTGCTGGTCCACCAGCAGGCTTGCGAATTTATCGGTGTTGGCGTGGAAAGCCTTGAAGCATCGTTCCAGCAGGTCCGGATTGTCGAGCACATGTTCCAGCACCCCCCGCCGGGGCAGCTTCTTCAGTTCTGGAACCAACTGGGCCATGGCCTCCGCGACCGGGCCCTCCAGGGTCAGGTTGATACGGCGGACGATCTCTGCGTTGGAATCAGAAGGGACTCGCGCCATCAAGGGGTCCGTTGTTTTCGGCTTGCCTAAAGAAGGTAGGCACTTTGGGCGGAAAACCCAACCCTACTGAAGTCAGTCCCGTCGCGAACGATGACCGAACCGGGCGAAAACGCCCCGCATGAAGATCGCGCAGTCCAAGACATCCGATCCCGGACCCAGGCCCCGGATACGGGCGCGATCAACGATGCGCGACACCAGTTCCGGGTCGGCGCGCAGTCCGAACAACCGTCCGAATACCGTGCTGCCGATACTGTCGTGGGCGATCATCAGCATGACCGCCAGTTGATCCTTTCGCAGGCCCAACCCTTCCACCAAGGTGGCGGCGGGAATCCCGCCGACGCCGCGCAGCACGTCGCCGATCTTGACGATCTGATCGGCATTGGGCAGGGCGGCGCGAACCTCGGGGTCCAGCAGAACCTGATTGAAGGCCTCGGTGCGCAGGCGCATATGATCGGGACTGAGAATTTCATCCAGCGAGGCGGTCCTGGGATCGACCGGCGAGGATGACACGGTGGGCTGCGTCGCCATGGGCGCCACCGCAAGCATGGGGGGCGGGGCCATGCCGGCGGTGCCGACCGCGACCTCGGGCCGCATGACCGGCGCGTCGGGATCGGCGATCAGGCGGGCAAGGGCTTCCGGCTCGCGGGCGTCAAGCAGCTTGGCGCCGACCCGGCGAACCAGAGCGGGCGCCATTTCCGCATAGGCCGGGACCAGTGGCACCTGCCATTCGTGCAAAAGATAGGCCTTGATGGCGTCGTAGAGTTCGTCCGCCTCGCTGCGCGGCGGCGCCTGAACCGGTTCCGGCTTGGCGGCGGGCAGGATGGCGCGGCGGAAATAACGCTTGGCGGCGGTGCGCACCACCATGGCGATGACCTCGGACAGGGTGCGACCGCATGACAGCGGCACATTGTCCTCGGTCACCGGGCGGCGCCGTTCGTCCACGACAACATAGCGGAAGCGGGCGCGTTCGCGGCGGAAGATCTCGAAGCAGCGGGTCAGCAGGCCCAGGTCGTCGAGCGTGCGGTCATAGGCTTGGTCGCGCGGCAGTGCCTTCAGCTCCGGCAGGAACTGACCGAGGATATCGACGACCGGGCCCTGAAGGGTGCCGTTGATCCGAAAGACCGCCGTGGCGGTATCGGTCATGGTATTGGCACTTGCTCCCACGACCGGCTCCTTTCAGGCTGAGATGAATAGCTGCTCATATACCAATACCCCAAGAACCCTAGGGTCTGGTAGGTCTATTGGCATAATATGCGAAGTTGCACGGAGTTACTGTGATCGCCCTCACACAACGCGGACTATTTTGCTATTCGTAGGGCGGGCAATGCCTTCCCGCGGGCGAAGTGGTGAATATCTCGCAACCAGTGGCGGTGACGCCGATCGAGTGCTCGAACTGCGCCGACAGGGACTTATCCTTGGTCACGGCGGTCCAGCCATCGGCCAATATCTTTGTTTCGGCACGTCCGGCATTGATCATGGGCTCGATGGTGAAGAACATGCCTTCCTCCAAGACCACGCCATGGCCCGGGCGGCCGAAATGCATGACGTTGGGGGGCTCGTGAAACACGCGGCCCAATCCATGGCCGCAGAAGTCGCGGACCACCGAGAAGCGGTGCTTTTCCACGAAGGTTTGGATGACATGGCCGATATCGCCCAAGGTGGCGCCCGGCTTGACCACCTCGATGGAGCGCATCAGGGCCTCGTAGGTGATCTCGACCAGCTTGCGGGCCTTCACGCCGACCTTGCCCACATAGTACATGCGCGAGGAATCGCCGTGCCAGCCGTCCAGGATGGGGGTGACGTCGATATTGAGGATGTCGCCGTCCTCCAGGCGCTTGTCGCCGGGAATGCCGTGGCAGACCACATGGTTGACCGAAGTGCAGATGGATTTCGGATAGCCGCGATAGTTCATGGGCGCGTTGACGGCGCCGCGCGCGCTGATGAACTCGGCGCATAGCCTGTCGATTTCGGCGGTGGTCACGCCCGGCACCACATGGGGGGCGATGAAATCCAATGCCTCGGCGGCTAATCTGCCCGCGCGGCGCATGCCGTCGAAATCGGCGGGGCCATGCAGGCGAATACCCGAGTTGTCCTGATCGTCCCGTTCCATGCGATCCTTCACGTTCCTGTCACCGCGTCCGATCAGACGCTTAAGGGCAAGGTGCCGCCAATCTCGATGCCACCCTGCGACAAATGGCAGATATAGCAGATCGCCTCGACGCCGTCCCGCATGGACTGGGCCAGGGCGTTCGCATAGGTGGGGTCGATGTCGGCGGCCGGGCGAAAGCCGACGCAATCGGCCCGCTGGACCAGATAAACCATCACGGCGCGCTCACCGGCGGCGACGCGGTCACGCAGTTCCGCCAAATGCTTGGTGCCCCGGACGGTGACGGCATCGGGGAATTCCGCCCAGTCGCCCCGCTTGAGGTGCACGTTCTTCACTTCCACCCAACATTTGGGGCGCGACGGCGATTCCAGCAACAGGTCGATGCGCGAATTGACGCCGTATTTCACTTCGCGGCGGATGGAATCGTAGCCCGTCAGTTCCGGGATCAAGCCGTCGCGGACGGCCTCGGCGACGATCAGGTTGGGATGCGCCGTATTGACGCCGACCAGGTGACCATCGACCACCACCATCTCCCAATTCCATTTCAGCTTGCGCTCGGGATTGGAGGCGGGCGATAGCCAGACCTCCATGCCGGGGCTGGCGGTGCCCAGCATGGCGCCGGAATTGGCCACATGGACGGTGACGTCCTCGCCGGTATCGAGACGGACATCGGCCAGGAAGCGCTTGTAGCGCTTGATCAGGGTGGCGTGGACCAGCGGCGCGGCGAAGCGCATCAGGACTTGTCGGCGAGGCAATGATCGCCGAAGGCCAATCCGCCGCCCCAGCCGCCTCCGATGGCGCCGCCGCCCAGGATGTCGGACAGATGATGCGAGGCGGTGCCGGGATTGGCGGGTTTGGGCAGATCGGGGTGCGGCGACCAGCCCGTCATGGTCATGACCTGGAAGGTGGCGGGCAGGCGACCGTCCGGCCCGGAGAATTGGCTTTGATAGGCGGCGATGGCGTGCAGCAGGGTGGCCCGCCGGGTGAGGGATTTGCGCTGCTCGGCCACCGCGTTGCCCTCTCCCATGCCGCGCAGGTCGGCCAGCAGCCGCATGGGATCGGCATAGGTCACCGGAATGGAATCGCAATCGACCACCGGCAAGGCGAAACCCGCCCGCTGCAGCAAGCCGCCCAGATCCTTGACGTCGGCGAAGGGGGCGACGCGGGGGGTGACGCCACCTTCCTCGGCCAGTTCGGCCTCCATCAGCGCCTGGCGCAGCTCCGCCAGGGTACCGGCGCCGAACATGGCGGCCAGGAACAGTCCGTCGGGCTTCAGGATGCGTCGGACCTGGATCAGGGTGCCGGGCAGATCGTTGACCCAATGCAGCGACAGATTGGAGAGCACCAGATCGAAGCTGGCGGGCGCGAAGGGCAGCCATTCGTCGTCGGCGGCGACGGTCGGATGACCGTTGGCGGCGGCACGGGCCGCCATGCGCGGCGACAGGTCGCATTGCACCAGGGTCTCGATTCCGCCGCGACCTCTCAGGGTATCGGCCATTTCCCCGGTATGGCAGCCCAGGTCGAGGGCGACCGGAAAGCGCCGCGTCACGTCGTCAAGGCGATCAGCCAGCCGTTCGGCCACCTCCCGGACGAGAAAGTCGTGGGCGGCGAAACTGTCGGCGGCGCGGTCTCGGTGCTTGCGCACCAGCGAACGATCGAAGATTTTCATGGACGGGATATATGACATATACGAAGGGTTAGGGGGAAGCGGAGAAGATGCCGGTCAGACTCGCGCGATTCATGATTGACGCTCTGTTGCCGCCGCTCTGCCTGTCCTGTCATGCCCAGGTCGGCGAGCCGGGAACCCTGTGCCCCGCCTGCTGGTCCAAGCTCGTCTTCGTGGCGCCGCCGTTTTGCGCCTGCTGCGGCCTTCCCTTCGAGTTCGACATGGGCGCCGACGCCCTGTGCGGCGCCTGTCTCGGCGATCCGCCCCGGTTCGGCCGGGCGCGGGCGGTGTTTCGCTATGACGACGCGTCACGGGTGCTGATCCTGCGGCTGAAGCACGGCGACCGGCTGGAAGGCGTTCCCGCCTTCGCCCGTTGGATGGCGCGCGCCGGCGGTGACATCCTGGCCGAGGCCGATCTGCTGGTGCCGGTGCCGCTGCATCGCTGGCGGCTGTTGTCACGGCGCTATAATCAAGCGGCGCTGCTGGTCAATGCCCTGGCGCGGCAAAGCGGCGTGACGGCCATTCCCGATCTGCTGGAGCGGCGGCGGCGGACTCCGCCCCAGGGCCACCTAAACCGAGCCGGGCGCGTCAAGAACGTGGCAGGCGCCTTCTCGCTCGCCGAGCGGCATAAGCCGACCCTCCAAGGCAAGCGGGTGGTGCTGATCGACGACGTTCTGACCAGCGGCGCCACCGTCGGCGAATGCGCCAAGGTTCTGCTGCGGGAGGGAGCGGCGGCGGTGGACGTACTGACCCTGGGACGGGTGATCCGGGTGGAGTGAGCCGCTCGCCTGCGCTATATAGGTGGCAATGACATGGATGGAGCCCGAGATGGCCGAGATCGAGATCTACACCACCGAAATCTGCCCCTATTGCGTCCGCGCCAAGAAGCTGTTCGACAAGAAGGGCGCGGCCTATACCGAGATCGACGTCACCACCGACGACGGTTTGCGGCAATATATGACCAACCGGGCAGGCGGCAAGCGCTCGGTGCCGCAGATCTTCATCGGCGGAATCCATGTGGGCGGCTGCGACGATCTGTACGATCTCGACCGGGCCGGCAAGCTTGATCCCATGCTGGCGGGCGGAGCGTGAGGGCCTTCAAGGCGGCCTGCCTTCAGGTCAACGCCTCCAACGATCTGACGGCCAATTGCGAAGCGGCCGCCAAGCATGCGGTTGACGCCCGCGCCGCCGGGGCCGATTTGATCCTGATGCCGGAAAACGTCGCCATGATGGAGTGGGGACGCTCCAACATCGTGCTCAAGGCCATGCCGGAAGACGACCATCTGGCGCTGAAATTCTTCCGCGACTTGGCCCGCGAGATCGGCGTCTGGCTGCATATCGGCAGCCTGCATGTGCTGGTCGATAACGGCATGGTCGCCAATCGCAGCTTCGTGATCCAGCCCACCGGCGACATCGTGGCGCGCTACGACAAGATCCATATGTTCGACGTGGATCTTGGCCTGGGCGAGGTCTATCGGGAATCCGCCACCTTCACGCCCGGCGACCAGGCGGTCAGCGTCTCCTTGCCCTGGGGGCGGCTGGGCCTGTCGGTCTGCTATGACCTGCGCTTTCCCCATCTCTATCGGGCGCTGGCCAAGTCGGGCTGCGACTTCCTGGCGGTGCCCGCCGCCTTTACCCGCACCACCGGTAAGGCTCACTGGCACGTCTTGCTGCGGGCGCGGGCCATCGAGACCGGCTGCTATGTCTTCGCCCCCGCCCAATGCGGCGAGCATGTCAATGACCGCCAGACCTACGGCCACGCCCTGATCGTCAGCCCTTGGGGTGAAATCCTGGCCGACGCGCTGGAACAGCCGGGCTGGGTCATGGCCGATATCGATCCGCGCAAGGTGGAAGACGCCCGCAAGAAGATCCCTTGTCTCGACCATGACCGCCCATTCGGCATGCCGAAGCGGGAATATTAGGCTGTATCGACATTCAGGGGATTCGGCTGATTTCTGGCAGGAACATCTGTCTCGTCGGAATTTTATAGCCACAGATGAACACAGATACACACAGATGAATTGAGAGATTTCCTTATCTGTGTCCCGCGCAGCGGGTATCTGTGTGCATCTGTGGCCCAATGTCCCTTCTATCCACTTGAATATCGATTGGCCCTAGGGCAGCGCCACCGGCCCCGGTCCGTTGACGGCGCAGAGGCGTTGGACCACCTTGTGGCCGCCCACGATGCCGTCTTCATAGGCGACGACGTTCAATTCCGCCGTCAGCCGCAACAATTCGCCACGGCCCAGCAGGTGGTCGGGATTGCGCGGACGGCCGAAGGCCTCGTTGCCCAGGGCGAAGGTCTCGTAGATCAGGACCCCGTCGGTCTCCAAGCTGTCCACCAGCAACGGGAACAGCGGCCGCCACAGATAATTGGTCACCACCACGCAGGCGAAGCGGCGGCCCATGAGTGGCCAGGGCGAGCCGTCCTCCAGATCGGCGGCGATGCGTTCGGCACCTTGGGCCATGGCGGCTTGCGAGATATCCTTATCCATGGCGACCACCGGATGGCCAAGGTCGAGGAACAGCCGGGAATGACGCCCGCCGCCGCAGGCTACATCCAGCACGCATCCCCCTGCCTTGACCAGCGGCGCGAACCGCGCGACCCAGGGAGATGAATCGGTCTTGAGGGGATCGGCGCCCATGTTGTTCTGTGCTCCACCAAGGACTGGCCGTATAGTGGCCAAAGGGACAACGGGAAATTTCAGCCGATGATTCTGTTCGAACTGCGCTGCTCCGGCCAGCATCAATTCGAGGCGTGGTTCAAGGATGGCGCCGCCTATGACTCGCTGGCGGCGGCGGGCCAACTCAATTGCCCGGTCTGCGGCGATGCCAGGATCGAAAAGGCGCTCATGGCGCCGCGCCTTGCCAAGGGGCGCGGCGATGCGCTCGACGTCAAGGAAGCCATGGGCGAGGTGCGCAAGGTGCTCACCGCGTTCAAGCGCCAAGTGAAGGAAAGCTGCGACTATGTGGGCGAGCGCTTTCCCGAGGAAGCGCGCAAGATCCACTACGGCGATTCCGAAGCGCGGCCCATCTATGGCGAGGCCACGCCCCAGGAGGCGCAAGACCTCGAGGAAGAAGGCGTCGCCGTCCAGCGCATTCCATGGGTGAGCGAGGGGAATTAGGCGGGAACGAACACGCAGCTTGGCGGAAACCGGATGATGACGGTGGTTCCCTGGCCGGGGGCGGTGTCCAGGTCCAGGGCGCCGCCATGCAGCTCCATCAATGACTTGGCCAGCGGCAGTCCCAGTCCGACGCCTTCGAACCGGCGATCGAGGCCGCTTTCCACTTGGCCGAATGGCGCCAAGGCCACGGCAATATCGGCCTCGCTCATGCCGATGCCGGTATCGCTCACCATGAAGGCCATACCACCGTCGGCTTCCAGACGGGCGGACAGAGTGACACTGCCACGCGACAGAGTGAATTTCACCGCGTTGGCCAGCAGGTTCAACAGCACCTGCTTGACGCGTCTGACATCCACCCGAAGGAGCGGCAGACCTTCTGGAATGGAGGAGATCAAGCGAACCGAGTTCTGTTCGGCGCGGGTGGTGACCAGCCGCAGCGAGGATTCCGCCAGGGTGGTCGGCGCGACATCTTCCACCGACAGGGCGAAGGCGCCGATCTCGATGCGCGAGATGTCCAAGATATCGTTGATCATGGCCAGAAGATGCAGGCCGGCCGAATTTATGTCCTGACCATAGGTGCGGTACTGCTCTCCGACCGGGCCGAATAATTCGCGGCCGATGATCTCGGAAAACCCGATGATGGCATTGAGCGGCGTGCGCAATTCATGGCTCATGGCCGCCAGGAATTCGCTCTTGGACCGGTTGGCGGATTCCGCCAGGGCCGTCGCCTCGCGCAATTTATCCTCGGTCAGGTGGCGATGGGTCACCTCGTGGGCGATGACCATCAGACAGGGGATGTCGCCTTTTTCAACCGGATAGGGGGTGATGGTCATCTCGTACCAGCGTCCGTGGGATTCATCCTCGAAATGGATGGCGCGCGCTTCCACCAGTGCTTGCTGGGCATAGGACGCACGGCTGGCCCTCACCTCGGTCGGCATCAGAGCATAGATGTTCTCGCCGATCAGAGATTGCTTCGTTCGCCGGTAGGCGGTGGCGCCACCCTCGTTGAGGTCGATGATGGTTCCGTCCAAGGTGAATAGGAAGGTGATCAGTCCGGGGGCGTCCAGCATGGTGCGCGCCATGGTCATGGCGGCGCGCAAGGATTGTTCCGCCTGATGCCTGCCGGTGACGTTGGTGAAGGTGCTGATGAAGCCGCGCCCTGGGATGGGGTTGCCGCGCACCTCCACCACGGTGCCATCCGGCCGCACGCGGTCGAAGGAATGCGGCTGCATGCGGCGGGCGAGTTCAACTCTCTCGCGGGCCAATTCCTGGGGATTGCCGGGGCCGTATTCGCCGCGCTGGGCGTTGTACAACATGAAATCCTCGAACGGCTTGCCCGGAACGTTGAATTCCGGCGGAACCTGGGTCAGTTCGAAGAAACCGTCATTGGCGACCACGAGTTTCAAATCGTTGTCGAACACGCTGGCGCCTTGCGGCATGTGGCGGACGGTGGCTTCCAGCATTTCGGCGTAGGCCCGGTGGCGTTCCTCGCTTTGTTGCAGGGCGCGGGTGCGCCGCTCGACCATTTGATCCAGCCGTTCGTTGGATTCGCGCAGATTGTCGGTGACTTGATGGGCGACGGTGATGTCGGTATAGCTGGTGACGAAACCGCCGCCGGGCAGGGGATTGCCGATGATTTCGATGATCCGCCCATCGGGTCGGGTCCGTTCGGTGCGATGATGCTTGAACAGCCTGGCGCGGCTGACCCGCTCGGCGACCAGGGCTTCGGGATCACCGGGGCCGTATTCACCAAGCTCGGCGTTGTAGCGCATGATGTCCTCGAATGCGGCCCCCCTGCGCAGTAGGTGGGGCGGCAGGTGGAACATCTCGGCGAAACGTCCGTTCCACAGCACAAGACGTAAATTCTGATCGAATACCGAGATGGCCTGTTCCAAATGGTCGAGAACGCCCTGCATCACGGCGATGTCGATCGGCGTCTCGTTCCGGTGGTCCAGGGTCATTCTTGCTCCTAGGGATCTTCTTTCCTCCCGCGGCTCGAACGGGGAGGAGGTACCGAGTGGCGATGCTGCCTAATAGACCCCCTTCTCGTTGACGAAGGCGGAATACCGACGGTCTTCCACCAAGATATGATTGACGATCCAGTCGTGAAGAAATGCAAGCAATTCGTCGGCGGGCATGGACTCGGCCACAAGCCGTTCCTCCAATTCGCGAATTTGGGCCAGAAGCCGCTTGTGCTTGGCGGCATGTCCCGGCTGTTCGGGATAGCCGTAAAGCTCCAGCAATGCCTCTTCCTCGGCGAAGTGGTACATGGCATAGCCCATCAGGAAATCCATGGCCTCCGCCATTTCCGCATCCGCCTTGCCCTTGCGGCTGGCATCGATCAGTCGGTTGGACATCTGGATCAAGCGGCGATGATGATTGTCGATTCGCTGAATGTTGACGCTGTAGTCGTCGCGCCAGACCAATTCCTTCACGCTGTCGTTACGCAATTCCGAACAGGCGCGCGTCCGCCGATGGAAGGTTTCGAACAGCTTCCATCGAACGCCGGGAATGTCGCCGAGGACGGTGGCGGGAACCGTGTAGACCTCGGTGGCCTTGCTTGCGAACACATTGGAGAGGCGGGGAGTCTCGAAGACGGATGTCTCCTCGCCGAAGAAGTCGCCCGGTCCAAGCTGTTCCAGTTCCTGGCCGCCCATCAACCGCATGGCATGGCCAGAGCGGATCAGGCCCACATGGCGGTCGCCCACCAGCATGGTCTCGCCGGCGTTGAAGGATTTCAGGCTCATCTGGTTGGCGATTCGGTTCAGGGCTCCGGTCGAGACCACTTCGCCGAACAGCCATGTGCGCTGGAGGAACTCCCTGATTTCCAGCAGCCGCGAGATATCCCCGAACAGGTCGTGGCGCTTGACGAATTCCAGATAGAATTCGCAAGACATGCGCAATGCCAGCACATAGCTGGTGGCGCGATAGGTTTCCATGGACGGCAACCCATGCAGCCCCGCCAGCTCTCCCAGCAGCGCGCCGGACGAAAGCTGGCTGCGCATCCGGCTGTCGCCGCTCAGCATTTCCACTTGGCCATTGAGCAGGAGATAGATGGAATTGCTGATGGCACCGTCCTTGATCAGGATGGTCTCGGGGTTGAAGGAGACAAGCGGGCAGTTCAGCAGGATTTGCAGATGGGACACGGCGACCGTGGGAAAATAGCTGGTCAGATGCCCCCAGGCGGCCCGGCGCGAAAAATCACGGTTGGACGGAACCAGGACATCGACGGTGCCGAATGAGGCGCCGGACCCGATCCGCTTTTGGGCATCCGTCAATTTCAGGGCGGTATGGGAGAGGATGATCTTGCGGGACCGGTCATCGGCGAAGTCCTCGGCGAAGCCATGGATCAGGCCGCCGCCGATATCCACCTTCTTGACGTCGGCGGGCTCGGCATAGTCGGCCATGATGCGATCGACCCAGTCACGGCTGATTCCCGGCTTGGCCGGGTCGTCGGTGATCATGCCTTCCAAAATCTTGCGACCGACCACATCGGCCAGATGGGCATAGGTCCGGTAGCCGCCCTCGGCCAGCACGCGGAAAATAAAGGGGGTGGTTTCCACCGGGTGGGGCGAGAAGATGGGGCGGACTTCCAGCCCGGCCACGTCGTTCCATTGATTCAGAGCCAGGTCGTGGACGTCGAAATAGTCGGAGAAGTCCTCTTCCTCGATGGAGAGCAGGGCCGCCAGCTTTTTGGCCACCGCCGCCCGCACCATGGGGGTGGCGAAGTATTTGATGCGGCGATCGGCGCGTATCAGGGTGGTCAGACCGGCGAAATGATCGTCATGGGAATGGGTGTGGAAGACGCCTTCCACCTCGTTGATGCCGATGCCGAGCGCGTTCAGCGCATAGACGAGATTCGGCCCGGCATCCACCAGATAGATGCCGCCCTGATAGACCAGGATCGCGCCCATGCTGGGGCGCCGGATATCCCAGCCGTCGCCGTCGCCGGAATGGATAACCGCGAAATATTCGCGCGGAATTTGGTGAAATCCCAGGGTGTAGGGGCATTCGTGGATCTCGAACGGGGGGAGGTTGAGGTCCACCGTCGCGGTCTCGCCCCGGTAGGCGAATTCGAATTGGTTGAGGCTAAGACGTCGGACGGTGACGCCGTCCTTGATCTCGACCGGTTCGTCGGCAAGGCCTCGCGTTTCGAACAATTCACGGGGATGCTGAATGCGGCCGAAGGCGAATTTCAGCTTGAGGCGCATCATGTCGTGCGCCGTTTCGGCGTCCAGTCCGGCTTCTTGCAATTCCTCGGCGGATATCAGCCCATAATTGCCGCGGTAAATGTACTGCAGTTGAGTCTTCAACTGCTCGCTTCTTCCGATCAGGATCGGGCGGCGGCCGGTATTCCCCGGGTGGCCGGGCAACAGCATGCCCTGCCGATAGAACATCTGAAGGATGGGGAACTCGCCCAGATTACAGAACGCGCCGTTCTGAATCATCACGTCGGAGAGCAGAATGGCGTTCGGGCCGGTTTCGCTGCGAACGCCGTCGATCTCGGTGGGCAAGATCAGGCCGCGCAGCATCATATGCTTGACGGAATCGGCGGGGCAGCCGCACAAGACGCGAAGATCGGCCTCGGGGACTTCGACCCAGACGATACCGGGGCCGACTTCGATCTTTTTCAGGCCCGACATCCCGCCTCCCCAAGCCACTTTGATCTGAGGGTCGAGTGTAGAGCTAAAGTAATAGATTGGGCAATGGTCGTCGGTGCGCTGGCAACGTCCCTAAATATCCACGTCCCGGCCATCGTCCGAATAGAAGCTCACCCGGTTGCGACCGGCGCGCTTGCCGTCATAAAGCGCGTTGTCGGCGCGTTCCAGGGATTCCTCCACCGACTGGTCGGCGCTCAGCATGGTGACGCCGAAGGTGGCGGTGACCTTGAAGGGGGTGCCGTTCCTGTCGAGTACCCGCAGATCCTCGACGGCGGCGCGCATGCGTTCGAGGACATGCCCACCGTCCTCCAGGGTCGCGGCCGGAAGGCAGACGAGGAATTCCTCTCCGCCATAGCGATAGAGGATGTCGTAGGGGCGAACGGCGCCGCGCAGGCAATCGGCGACTTCACGCAGAACCCGATCGCCGGTGGAGTGGCCGTGACTGTCGTTGACCTTCTTGAAGTGATCCACGTCGCACAAACCGATGCAGCAGGGTTGGTTGAGGCGAAGGGCGCGGTCGCGCTCGCCCACCAACTGGCTCATCATGGTCTGGCGGTTGCCCAGGCCGGTCAACGGATCGACGGTGGCCAGCGTTCGCCATACCTCGCGCTCCAGATTCTGGGCGGCGGTGCCAAAGGCCAGCACCAGGGCCATCATGGCTTCATAGTCCGAGGTGGTGATGGTGTGGCCGGCGGCGGCGCGGCTGGTGATGTTCTCGGCGGTGGCATGGACTTCGTCGTGCAGCTCGCCCAGCACGGCGAAACCGGCGAAGCTGCCGATCAGCGATGCGTCGGCCCCATTCAGCCAAGCGCTGAAGCTGCAGGCGTCATGCTCCAAGGGGAGGCAAGCCGTCGGTTCGCCCCAGTTCAGGACGGCGCTGTACCAGTTACGCAGCCAGTCCATGTGGCTCGACAGCGCCCTTTGAAAGTCGCTGAGGCCCGCGAAGACCTTTTCGGTGTGGATGTGCGGAACCGCATCGGCCGGAAGCGTGCTCATGGTACCTCCTCGCGCCATGCCGCCATGGCTTGTTCGGCTTGGGCAGGCGGAGCGAAATGCTGTCCCTGTCCCATGGTGAAGCCCAGGTCGCCAAGAGCGCGGGCGGTGCCCACATCCTCGATGCCCTCGGCGACGACTTCCATGTCAAGCCGACCGCACAGGTCGAGAATGCCTCTGAGAACGGCCCGTTGCCGCGCCGATGTCTGGCATCCCTGCACAAGGCTGCCATCGACCTTGATCACATCGAAGGGCAGCCGGTGCAGCACGCTGAGCGACGACAGGCCGGTGCCGAAATCGTCCAGTGCCAGCCGGATTCCCAGGTCGCGCAGGTCGTCCATGGCCTCTTCCGCCGCGTCCAGATCCTCGATCAGCATGGTTTCGGTCACCTCCAGGCAAATGCGTCCGGGGGCGACGCCGTGCTGATCCATCATGCGGGCGAGGGTGGCGGTCAGGCTCCGGTCCTGGATCAGCCATGCCGAGACATTGATGCTGACGAAGGGAGCGTCGGCGCGGTTGCCGAGGCGGGCGCAAATGGCCATGGCGCGGTCCGCCATGGTCAGGTCGATACGGCGGATCAGCCCGGTGCGCCGGGCCAGCGGCAGGAAGTCGAACGGGCGCATCAATCCCATGGTCTCGGACTTCCAGCGGGCCAGGGTCTCGTAGCCCAGGACGGTCCGGCCGCCCAGATCGACGATGGGCTGCAGATAGGGCTCGATCTCGCCGCTGATGATCGCTTCGGCGATATCGCGCTCGCGCACCACCTCCGCATATCCGGGGCCGAAGTCGGAACTGTGCTGCCCGACGGTCTCGCGACCGGCGATCAAGCTGGACTGGGTATCGCGAAGGCGCCCGACCAGCTTGCGCATCAGCTCGGCGAAGAAGGGGTCGGAGCGGGCCACCACTTGCTGGATCTGTTCCGCCGACACGACCACGAGGCTGCAATCGGTATGCGCCCTGGCGGTGGCCGAGCGCGGCAGGCCGTCGATCACGCCCATTTCACCGAAAACCTCGCCTGCGCCGAGCACCGTCAACGGCTGACGCCGTCCGTCGCGCTCGACGAAGATGTCGACCTCGCCCTGTTCGATCAGATAGGCGCAATCGGCGCCATCGCCCTGGCTGAAAATCAGATTTCCGGCGGAAACGTCCCGGCTTAGCATACCCATTGTCCCCATATCCCTTCCAGCAGCCGCCCGGCTGTCGACGCCACGGTCCAGCGCGAAAGTAGTAGTATATTAGGGTGGAGGCGGCAGGTCGATGGTCACGTCGCCCCTCTCCGGCAGGGCGGCTCGGGCCAACAGGGTGCTGACAGCGGCCATGGCGGTGTCGATGGACCAGCGGATCTGGGCCTCGCCGACAGCATTGCCATGGGCCACCACCTCGGGAAGAATCTGCTTTTGCAGAAATCCGGCAAACCCGGCGAAGGCGCGGGCCGTCAATTCCAAGGATTGGTCGGCCACCCGCAAGCCGCTTCCGGTCTCGGCTTCGTCCGCCGCCTTGCGCAGCCCCGCCATCATGGCGGCGGTCCTTGGGTCATCCATGGCCGCCGCTTCGGTCTTGTCGGCAACGAAGCGCAGCATGGCGGCAAGGAAGGCGTGGTCGGACACGGGAGAACCTCCGGATCGGGCGGGGGAAGCGACATGGACTTGATCGCCGTCAAGTGTGGGTGGCACAATCCATGTGATCTTGGGACTATAGAGGAGAAGCGGCTTGAGCCTGACTCGACCGACCATACTAAAGCGTCAACGCAGCGGCAAGCCGTCGATCCGGCTGCTGCTGGTGGCGTTGGTGGTGGTTGGTTTTGCGCTCCAAGGGCTTCTTCCCGGTCTCGATCTCGCCTTCAGGGGCGATTTCTCCCGAACCGCGTTCGGGGTCGAGGCCGCCATGTGCCATTCTTCGTCGTCCGGGCCGGCCGCGAGTGACGAAGAGGGCACCTCCGACGGCCATGGATGCTGCCTGGTGTGCCAGACAGCCGGGCTGACGAAAGTCGTTCCGCCGTTCCCAACCTTCAAAATACCCACCGCAGGCACGGCAGAGCTTCTGATCGTCGGTTCCGCGTCGACACGGGTCGATGGGCGGGCATCCCGCCAGAATCCGGCCCGCGCGCCCCCCGTTTTCGTGGCCTGACGCCACCCATTCCGTCATTATAAAGACCAAATCGCCGCCTGCCTTGTGGCAGGCATCACCGCTTCTTGCCCGGAGTTGCCCCACCATGAAAAAGCTCGTCCTCGCCGCCGCCTTGCTGATGCTGGGGGCTCCCGCCTTTGCCGCCGATATACAGATTTCAGAGCCATTCATGCGGGCGGCGCCGGTGGTTGGCGGCAACGGTGCCGCCTTCCTGGTCATCAACAATCACGGCGCGGCGGACCGGCTGATCGGGGCCGAGGCCGCCATTTCCAAGACGGTCGAGATCCACACCCATATCAAGGACGGCGACGTCTTCAAGATGCGTAAGGTGGATTCCATCGCGGTGCCCATGCACGGCTCGACCGAGCTCAAGCCCGGCGGCGATCACGTCATGTTCATCGGCCTGAACGAAGCACTCAAGGAAGGCGCCAAGGTGCCGGTCACCCTGACCTTCGAGAAGGCGGGCAAGATCACCGTCGACGTGCCGGTCATGGCCGCCGGAGCCATGGGGCCGGGTGCCGGTGGCGCCGTGATGCCCGGCGCCGGTGGCGCCATGATGCCCGGCGCCGGTGGCGCCATGATGCCAGGCATGAAGCACTAACCGCTTAGGGCGCCGCCGTCAGCTTGGCCAGTGGCGGCGCCATGTCCGGTGTCAACGGCTTTCCTGCGCCGAGCGCGTCCAGCAGTTGGGCCGCCTTTGGGCCTTCCCAATCGGCGGCGCCCACGTAGCGGGCGACCTCGCGGCCTTGGTTGTCCAGCAGCAGGCTGACGGGCAGGGCGGTGGCGTTCAGCTTCTCGGCGGCGCTGCGCGCCTCGTCGGTGCGAATGTCCAAGGCCTTTACGCTTAAGCGGGCGAAGGTGTTGACCACCGCGATCTTGCCGCCGCGATCCAAGGACAGCGCCACCACGGCGACCCCCTTGGCGGCGGCGGCGGGTTTCAACCTGTCCAGGGCGGGCAGTTCCGCCACGCAGGGCATGCACCAACTGGCCCAAAGATTCAGCAGGACGGCCCGGCCCTTCAAGGCGTCGAGCCCGGCCGCCTGACCGTCGGCGTCGCGGATGTCCAGCGCGGGCACCGGCTTTGGCGACTCATGGATGAAGAGGCCCTGCGCCGTCTTGGCTTGGGCGGCGGGGGCGGCGAGGCCGAGGGCGGCCATGGCGAGCAGGAAGCGGCGGCGATCCATGATCAATCCTCTGCCTTGCGCGGCGCGAGATAGGATTTGACCCGCTCGGCCAGACGATCGGGCTTGGAGGCATGCGGCATGCGGGCCAGGAAATTGCCGACCCGGTCCATGATGTAGATGGACGAGGAATGGTCCACGCTATAGGCCATGGGGTCGTTGCCTTCCACCGGTTGCTTCTCGTAGCGGACCTTGAAGTTGCGGGCCGCCGCCGCGATCTGCTCGGCGCTACCGGTCAAGCCGATGATCTCGGGAAACGACGCCAGGTATTCCTTGAGATGCGCTGGGCTATCGCGCTCGGGATCGACGGTGACGAACAGGGTGACCACCTTGGCGCGGTCGGCTCCCAAATGCTCCAACGCCACCGACAGGGTGTTCAGGACGGTGGGGCAGATATCCGGGCAATAGGTGTAGCCGAACACCACGATCCGGATCTTGCCGCCATACATCTCGTCGGTGACGGCGCGGCCGTTCATATCCGTCAGCAGGAAGCGGCCGACCACGGCGCGGTCCGCGTCCTCGGTGGCGGCCCTGGACGGCCCGGCCAGCGCGATCAAGATCAAGAGGCAGGCAAGAAGTCGGGGCATGCTGAAGCTCTTCCTCATGGGGGCGGACACTCTGTAGTGCCGTCGATGGGGGCACGATGAAAATGTCATGATAGCCCGGCAGCCATGCACTTTCGCAGGGAATATAAACGTGCGGTCTTGACGAAAGTTAAGGCATTCTCTCCAGGGCGATTCCATCGTGTCCGGCGAAGGTTGGGTAAGATTCTTTCGATATCAACAATGCAAAGGTGGGGAAAATGACGAAGACCCGCAAGCTGGCGGCTCTGCTCGCCACGGTGAGCTTTGGCGCCTTGGTGGCTGGGAGCGCCTCGGCCGAGACTCTGCAAGACGTGATGAAGCGCCGCGGCTTGACCGACAACGACGTGATGGCTGCCGCCAAGACCTACAATCCGACCGGCAAGATCGACGAATTCATGGTGTTCAGCTCGGGCGGCCAAAGCGGTCAGGTGATCGTTTACGGCGTGCCGTCCATGCGCATCCTGAAGTATATCGGCGTCTTCACCCCCGAGCCCTGGCAGGGCTATGGCTATGACGACGAGTCCAAGCGCGTCCTCAAGGAAGGCTCCGAGGTCGGCGGCCGTTCGATTCTGTGGGGCGATACCCACCACCCCGCCATTTCCGAGACCAACGGCGAGTCCGACGGCCAGTGGCTGTTCATCAACGACAAGAACACGCCGCGTATTGCGGTCATCGACCTGCGCGATTTCGAGACCAAGCAGATCGTCCAGAACCCGATCCTGCAGTCCGAGCACGGCGGCGCTTTCGTCAGCCCGAACACCGACTACATCGCCGAAGCGGCCCAGTACCCGACCCCGTTGGGCGGCGAATTCGCTCCGCTGGAGCAGTTCAACGATAAGTATCGCGGCGGCATCACCTTCTGGAAGTTCAACCGCGAGAAGGGCCGCATCGAGCCCGAGAATTCATTCTCGCTCGAACTGCCGCCCTACAGCCAGGATCTGTCCGATTTCGGCAAGGGTCCGTCCGATGGTTGGGCCTTCGTCAATTCGTTCTGTACCGAACGCTATGTCGGCGGCATCGAGCGCGGTCGTCCGCCCTTCGAGGCCGGTTGCTCCGCCAAGGACAGCGACTTCCTGCACGTGATCAACTGGAAGAAGGCCGCCGAGCTGGTCAAGGCCGGCAAGGCCAAGAAGATCAACGGCCATCCCGTCCTGCCCATGGACGTCCTGGTCAAGGAAGGCGTCCTGGTGCTCATCCCCGAGCCCAAGAGCCCCCACGGCGCCGACGTGACCCCCGACGGCAAGTTCGTCACCGTCTCGGGCAAGCTGGACAGCCACACCACTGTCTATGACATCGCCAAGATCGAAGCCGCCATCAAGGCCGGTACCTTTGCCGGCAAGGACGATTACGGCATTCCGATCATCGCGCTCGACACCGTCGCCCATAAGCAGGTGGCGCTGGGCCTCGGCCCGCTCCACACTCAGTACGACTCCAAGCCCTGCATCGCCTATACGTCGCTGTATGTGGACTCCATGGTCGCCAAGTGGGACTACTGCGAAGGCAAGGTGCTGGACAAAATTTCCGTCCACTACAACATCGGCCATCTGATGGCCATGGAAGGCGATACCGCCAAGCCGAAGGGTAAGTACCTGATCGCCCTGAACAAGCTGGCCATCGACCGCTTCGCTCAGGTTGGTCCGCTGCATCCGCAGAACCATCAGCTGATCGACATCAGCGGCGACAAGATGCAGTTGCTGGCCGATATGCCGCTGCCGCTGGGCGAGCCCCACTACGCGGTTTCCATCGATATCGCCAAGCTGAAGACCAATGTGCGTTATCCGTTCGGCACCGACTCCCGGACCGAGCAGAAGTCCCCGTTCGCCGTGCGTCCGGGCCAAGAGCGCATCGAGAAGAAGCCGGGCAAGGTCGAGGTGTTCGGCACCCTGATCCGCTCGCACATCACGCCTGAAATCATCGAGGCCAACGAGGGCGACGAAGTCACCGTCCACCTCACCAATCTCGAGCGTGCCCAGGACGAGACCCACGGCTTCGCCATCTCGAAGCACAACGTCAACCTGTCGGTCGAGCCGGGCAAGACCGCGTCTGCGACCATCAAGGCCAACAAGGCTGGCGTGTATCCGTACTACTGCACCGAGTTCTGCTCGGCCCTGCACCTGGAAATGGAGGGCTATCTGCTCGTCCAGCCGGCCAACTACAAGGCGTCCGGCGCCAAGGGCAAGGAAGGCCAGGTCTACGGTCAGAAGGACTACGACGCCCGCGTGAAGGCCAATGTGGATACCCAGGCCGTCATCAACAGCGTCGTCGGCTACATCACCTCCGTCAACTTCAAGGACTTCCCGGCGGTGGTTGCCATGGTCGAAGACGCGACCGAGCAGCTGGGCTATGCCGAGCAGAACAAGAAGAAGTCGGAAGAGTTCGCCTCCAAGGGTGATTACAACTCCGCTTTCCTGTGGGCCGAGCAGTGGTTCCAGTATCAGGTCAAGGCCGCCGATATCGGTCTGCGCGCCAAGACCTTCCTGGAACAGAACGGTGCCAAGAAGGTGGAAGCGGCTCCCGCCGCGAAGTGATCCTCCACTTGACCAAAGCCAGGGCGGCGTCTGCCGCCCTGGTTTAAGACCAGGAATCGGGGGTGGGCGTTGCCCGCCCCCGAATTTCCTTACCCATAAGAAGGATGATGCGATGCGCAACACCGTGAACCGGCACATCACCGTCGTGGCCCTGGCGGCCGCCATTGGATTCGTTTCCCAATCGCCGACCTTCGCGGCCGACGGCAAGGCGCTGTTCACCGACAAGGGTTGCGTTGCCTGCCACGGCGAGGACGCCAAGACTCCCTTGCAGGAGGGCTTTCCGAAGCTGGCCGGTCAAAGCGCCGAATACGCGCTCAATCAGATGAAGGACATCAAGTCCGGCGCCCGCAAGAACGGCCAGAGCGTCGATGTCATGAAGCCCATCGTCGACGAGTTGTCCGAAGACGAGATGAAGGCGCTGGCCGACTATCTGGTCTCGCTGCGCGAGCCCCCCACCGCCGCATCAACCGCGCCTGCCGTTCCCGGCAAGACTCTGTTCCTGTCCAAGACCTGCGTGGCGTGTCACGGCAAGGAAGGCAAGAAGCCGCTGCCCGGCTATCCCGCCATCGGCGGCCAGGACAAGGCCTATATCCTTGCGCAGACTAAGGACATCAAATCGGGCGCGCGGAGCAATGGCAAGGCCAACGCCATGCAACCGGTCATGCATCTGGTCAATGACGATGAAATCACCGCCATTGCCGATTACTTGTCCACAGTCAAGTGAGGTAAGCTAGTCTGCTGCTAGTGTTCGCCTCAGTTGGTTCGAATTCGGAGACAGACCAAGATGTTCAAGTTCAAGCATAGCCTGGCCGTCGCGGCCGCGATCTCTGCGCTTTTGACCGGTGGGGCGGTGTATGCGGCCGGTGGCGGCCCCGCCCCGCAAAAGGGCAAGTCCCTGGGCGAGGAAGGCTATCAATGGCATTCCGGCGGCGGCGAGGAGGACGAGGCGCTGCATCTGAAGCCCGATCCTGCCAACGGCAAGGAAGTCTATGAAGTCTGTTCCGCTTGCCATCAGCCGGAAGGCTGGGGCCTGACCGACGGCACCTTCCCGCAGTTGGCGGGGCAGCATCCCAAGGTGGTGATCAAGCAGTTGGCCGATATCCGCGCCCTGAACCGCGACAATCCCACCATGTATCCCTTCGCCCTGCCGTCGCAGATCGGTGGCCCGCAGGCCATCGCCGATGTGGCCGCCTATATGCAGAAGCTGAAGATGAATCCCGATCCGGGCCATGGCGACGGCAAGGATCTGGAACTCGGCAAGAAGCTCTATGCCGATAACTGCACCCGCTGCCACGGGGCCGATGGCGCCGGCGACGACAGCAAGTTCTATCCCCGCATCCAGGCGCAGCACTACAACTACCTGCTGCGTCAGTATCAGTGGATCAAGGAAGGCAAGCGCCGCAATGCCAACCCGGACATGATGAAGCAGATTCAGTCCTTCTCGGACCGTGACACCAAGGCGGTGCTGGATTATGTGTCCCGCCTGAAGCCGCCAGCGGACCTGACGGCTCCCAAGGGCTGGAAAAATCCTGACTTCCAGTAGTAAAATCTGATATAACGTGGACAATGGGCGGCGTCTTGGTTTTTGGCCGGAACGCCGCCCTGCTCCTGAATGTCCATCGAGGTTTCCATGACCAAGACGACCAAGCCGGCACTGGTGCGAATCCTCACGGTGATCGCCGCGCTGTTCATCGGCGGTGCCTATTTCTCCCCCATCTGGTGGGTAGCCTTGAAGGCGCCAAACTATCCCGCCGACACCTTCCCCGACGGCATCCGCATCCACTTCCACATGAACGGCGTGTTCAATGGCTGTACCAGCCAAATCGTGGCCAAGGGCGGCAAGGCGGAGGCTTGGGGGAACGAGGAAGGCGGACTGAATTGCGTCGAAGAGATGGACGTGATCAACCACTTCATCGGCATGGAGCCCATCGCCCGCGGCGCCGCCCTGGAGATCCATGCGGCACCCTATCTGTTTGGTCTGGTGGGCGTCATGCTGGCCGCGTTCCTGGTCTATGCCGGGCCGTTCTGGTGGATACTGCCCCTTTCCGGCATCGTCATCCCCGTGGCCTTCGTGGTGGACTATTCGGCATGGCTGTGGTGGTTCGGGCATAATCTGCGGTCCTGGGCGGCCTTCTCGGTCAAGCCGTTCATGCCCACCGTGTTCGGTGACGGCAAGGTGGCGCAGTTTTCCACCTATTCCTATCCTCACTACGGTTTCGGATTGCTGTGCGTGGGCTCCTTGTGCCTGATCCTGGCCTTGCTGTTGCAGCGCAAGGCACTCAAGGATTAAGTCAAGGTCGTCGGTAGCTTTGGCCAAGGCGGTGGGCGAGATCATGCGAATCCAGATGAGGAATTTGTCAAATTCCATTCCGGTCGCGTTGATCGCCCTTGCCGCTGTCGGTCTGATGGCGGCGGCCGTGGTCGCCGCGCCGCCAAGGTCAGAGCCGGTAATGGATTCCTCGCTGATCCAGGCCCTGATCAACATGGCCCAGCCCGGCCAGGAGATCGTGCCGCCGCCCGGACGTTATCGCCGCATCAAGGTCACCAAGCCCATCATCCTGGACGGCAAGGGCAAGGTGACCTTCGACGGCGAGGGCGAGGGCTCGGTGCTGTGGATCGAGACTGATGGCGCCACCATCCGCAATCTCCATCTGGTCAACAGCGGCTCCAGCCATCCCGATCAGGATGCGGGCATCCAGGTGCGGGGAAGCGGCAATGTCATCGAGGACAACGTCATCGAGGATGTCCTGTTCGGGCTGGCGCTGGAGCGCTCGGACCGCAACATCGTGCGGCGCAATCACTATCAGGGCCGTCCCATCAACATCCAGCGGCGCGGCGACGGCGTGAAGCTGTGGTACTCCAACGACAACGTCATCACCGACAACGTGTTCGAGGGCGGCCGCGACATCGTGTTCTGGTATGCCAACGGCAATATCTTCAAGGGCAATCGGCAAAGCCACGGACGCTATGGCCTGCACCTGATGAAGGCGGCTGACAACGTGGCCGAGGACAATCTGTTCATCGACAACATGACCGGCATTTCCATGATGTATGATTCCGGCGATATCATCCGTAACAACTACGTGGCCAAGGCCAATGGCGCGGTGGGAACCTGCCTGTCGCTCAAGGAAAGCAGCGATGTGGTCATCGAGAACAACGACCTGATGTACTGCGCGTCCGGCATCGCCATCGACGTGGCGCCCTACGAGCCCGGAAGCAAGAATCCGATCAAGGGCAACCGCATCGCCTTCAACGATATCGGCGTGTCCTTCCTCAACGACTGGAAGGACAGCATCTTCACCGGGAACCTGTTCACCGGCAACATCACCGAGGTCGCCATCTATGGCGGCGGCAGCGCCAAGCGCAATGTGTGGGACGGCAATCGCTGGGAAGATTACCAGGGGTTCGACCGCAATGGCGACGGTATCGGCGACAAGCCGCATCGGCTCTACGGCTATGCCGGGCGGGTGTGGATGGATGTTCCCAACACCAAGTTCTTCAAGGGAACGCCGCTGCTGGAAGTGCTCGACTTCCTGGATCGTCTGGCGCCGTTCAGCGAGCCGGTGCTGCTGCTCGAAGACAAACATCCTCACCTCGGCAGCGACAAGGCCTTCAAGGCGGGATCGAATTTGGAGCCCAAGTCATGAGCGAACAATCCCCCCCGGCCAAACGCCCGGCGGCGGCCAACCCAAAGACCCGCCGTCAGGCCATGCGGTCCCTGACCATGGGGGGCGCCATCATCGGGGCCTCGCTGTTCGGCTTCTTTCCGGTCCTGCGCAAATGGACGCCCCGGCTGCGGCCGCCCGGCGCCATCGCCGAACGCGATTTCCTGGCCGCCTGCATCAAATGCGGCCAGTGCGTCCAGGTCTGCCCGGTCAAGGCCATCGAACTGGGCGATCTGGACGAGGGTTTCGGGGTCGGCGTGCCGTTCATCCCCGCCCGCGAACAGGCCTGCGATTTCTCCTGCGACGCGGTGCAATGCGTGCTGGCCTGCCCCACCGGGGCGCTGGCCCATTCCATCAGCAAGAAGGAAGAGGTCCGCATGGGCCTCGCCCGGCTGGACCGCCCCAATGCCTGCCTTGCCCGCAAGGGCGAGGGATACAGGGGCCCGGCCCGGCCCGCGCCGTTCAAGGGTGTGCACCGCTATGCCGAGATCGACCGCTGGAAGCCGGTCAAGCTGGCCGACTACAAATACGACCTGGAGGTTTGCGATCTCTGCGTGCGGGAATGCCCGGTCAAGAACGCCATCACCCTGGAGCCCATGTCGGCCGATCCCACCGACAAGCGGCGGACCCCGGTGGTGCATGAAGCCTGTGTCGGCTGCGGCATGTGCGAGATGATCTGCCCCACCGAAAGTTCGTCCATCGTCATCGATATCCGGCGCAAGTGGGGAGACGCGTGATGAGCCTGCTCTCCTCCCTCAAGATCATGCTGGGCGCCGCGCCCGAGCGTCCCACCGCCTATACCCCCGAGGCCGAGGCCATGCACGAGGCCAAGCGCCAGGTGAAAGGGGCCGAGCGCGCCAAGGAGATCAAGGCCGCCCATGCCGAGCACCGCAGCCACAAATGGCGCAATATCCGCTGGGCCACCCTGATTGCCGTCAACATGGTGTTCGTGCTGTCGTTTCGCTTCGACGTGCAGTTGGTGGAAGGCTCGCTGACGGCGTCGCGCGTCATCGGCTTCCACATGGCCGATCTCAATTCGGCGCTTCAGGTCATGCTGGCCTACAAGGTCATCCTGATCAATCTGGTGATCGGCACCGGAACCGTGCTGTTCATGTGGTGGCTGTTCGGCGGGCGCACCTTCTGCTCGTGGACCTGCCCCTACCATCTGCTGGCCGAGATCGCCGAGAAGATTCATCTTTTCCTCGCCGCCAAGCGCATGGTGGTGGACTATCCCCTGCATCGGGGGGCGCGTTCGGTGCTTTATGTGGTCTTCGCCCTGCTTGCGGTGATCAGCGGCTATACCGTCTATGAGTCCATCTCTCCCACCGGCATCGTGTCGCGGGCGCTGATCTACGGCCCCGGCCTCGCCATGATCTGGGTGTTGGGCCTGCTGGCCTATGAGGTGGTGTTCATCCGCCGCATGTGGTGCCGCTATGTCTGCCCCATCGGATTGACCTATGGCTTCGTTGGGTCTGTCTCGCCGGTGCGGGTGAAGTACAATCTGGAGAACTGCTTGCACGAGGGTGATTGCCGCAAGGTCTGTCTGGTGCCGCATGTGCTGGAATGCACCAAGAAGACCTATGCCGAGGATGTGGAGGTCGCCATCGGCGCCGACTGCACGCGCTGCGGATTGTGCATCGACGCCTGCCCGACCGGCTCGCTGCGTTATGAGATCAAGGGCCTGAACAAGCTGTTGTGAGAGTTGGTTTCGGTTCCGTCATCCCCGCGAAAGCGGGGATCCATGTCGAGGCAAGAATTGATGTTTGTCGCTGAGGTCAAAGTGGGTGGACGCATGGATTCCCGCTTTCGCGGGAATGACGGGGAAGCGGGATGGCTGGTGGAGGCCGCTGGCCCATGATTAGCTTTGCCAACGTTTCCAAGACCTTCAAGCGTCACAAGGTTCTCGACGGCATTACCCTGTCCATCGAGACCGGCGAGCGGGTGGCCCTGGTGGGCTCCAATGGAGCGGGCAAGACCACGCTGATCCGCTGCCTGCTGGGGGAATACCTGCACGAGGGCGAGGTCACGGTCGGCGGGCTGGACCCCAAGGCCAACCGCAAGGCGGTGCTGGCCCGCGTCGGTTTCGTGCCGCAGATTCCGCCACCCTTGAAGATGCCGGTGGGCGAGTTGGTCAATTTCGCCGCCGCCGTGTGCGACTCCGACCCCGAGCGGATCATCGCCATGATGCGGTCGCTGGGGCTGGATTGGGACATGGTCCGCTCGCGCCCTTTCGTCAAACTGTCCGGCGGCATGAAGCAGAAGACCCTGATCGCCGTGGCCCTGGGCCGAGACGCCGACCTGCTGATCATGGACGAACCGGCGGCCAATCTGGACCCCGAGGCGCGCCATATCTTTTTCCAGCAATTGCACGACCGCAAGGACCGGGCCGTCATGCTGATCACCAGCCACCGCCTGGACGAGGTGGCGTCGCTGGTCAATCGGGTGGTGGAGATGGACCAGGGCAAGGTGGCGCTTGACGATCGCGTCGCCGATGACGTGGAGATGACGGCGAAGCTGGACTGCACCGTCCGGCTGACCCGGCCGGAACCGGCCTTCGCCAAGGCCATGGCCGATTGGCGATTCGTCAGCGAAGATGGTGGGGTGAGTTGGAACGGAGCGCTGAACGGTCCCGACCGGCTGCGCTTCCTGGGCGTGCTTGCCCGCTATGCCGGTCTGGTGGCCGGTATCGAGATGAAATAGGAGAGCCGCCATGTGCAATCACGCCATGACTCGCCGTCGCTTCGTCGGATTGGTGCCGGGGCTGGCCTTGGTGGTCGCGGGATGCGGCCAGTCCACCACCGGCCCGGTGGAGGTCAAATGGGGCCGAGATACCTGTGACTATTGCGGCATGGTCATCGGCGAGCCCCGCTTCGCGGCGCAATTGCGCGCCGGGACCAACCACAAGGTCTATAAATTCGACGATCTGGGCGATGCCATCCTGTTCCTGGTCAAGCAGGACTGGGCGGCCCATCCGGCCACCGAGTTCTGGGTCGGCCATATGGAGACCGGCGCGTGGATCGACGGCTTCAAGGCCTTCTACAAGGGGGGGCAGCGAACCCCCATGGCCCACGGTTTCGGGGCACTGCCCGCCGCCGCCGACGGGCTGCTGGAATACGATCGCTTCAAGGGCGCCATCGTGGTCAGGGGCTCCACCAGCCGCTGCGAGACCGGCGCGGTGCAAGGATGACGCCGACCTTCCTGTCATCCCGAGCGTGGCGAGGGATCTCGTCCTGGCGCGATGGTGCCGGTTCTGACAAATCGTTCCAGGCGGAGATCCCTCGGTCGCGAGGCTCCCTCGGGATGACAGGGGGAGGCTGGGAATGAACGCGATTATCCTCACCGCTCGCCTCGACATCGCCGAGTCGCTGCGGTCGCGCTGGTTCGCCTTCTATTCGCTGGTCTTCGGCGGCATCATCGTGCTGCTGTTCGTGTTCGGTCTGACCGAGTCGCGCATACTCGGCTTCACCGGCCTGTCGCGCCTTTTGGTCACCTATATCCAGCTCTGCGTCGCCATCCTGCCCATCTTCATCCTGATCACCACGGTGCGCTCGGTGGCGGGCGACCGCGAGGCGGGGGTGTTCGAATACATGCTGTCGCTGCCGGTGCCGCTTTATGCGTGGTTCTGGGGCAAGATGATCGGCCGCTTCCTGGTGGTGTTCCTGCCGGTGTTCGGCGCCATGGCGCTGGCGGCGCTTTACGCGGTGGTGCGCGGCGTCGGCGTCGACTGGTCGCTGTTCCTGGTCTATACGTCGCTGCTGGTATCGCTGGCCTGGGCGTTTCTCGGCATCGGCATGCTGATCTCCACCCTGGCGCGCTCGCCCGACGTGGCCCAGACCGGCGCCTTCCTGGTCTGGCTGACCCTGCTGCTGTTCCTCGATCTGATCCTGCTGGGGGTCATGATCCGCGAACAATTGCCGCTGGAAGCCATCATGGCCATCGCCGTTGCCAATCCGCTGCAAAGCTTCCGTACCGCCGCCATCCTGCTGTTCGATCCCCAGATGCTGGTGATGGGACCGGCCGCCTATGTGATCCTGGATGCCCTGGGGCGGACCGGCTATCTGGTTTTTGCCATCTTGTATCCGGTGGTGCTGGGAACCCTGGCGGCGGGCGTCGGCTATCACCTGTTCCGGCGGGGCGACCTGCCGTGAGCGGCGGCCTGTCGGAGAGTTTCGGCTTTCAGTCGGTCACCCCCGAGGAGCGGGAATCCCGCATCCGCCGGGTGTTCGACGCGGTGGCGCCGCGCTATGACCTGATGAACGACGTCATGAGCTTCGGCATTCATCGGCTGTGGAAACGGGACATGGCCAAGGCAGCCAAACCCGCCACCGGGCAATTGATCGTCGATCTGGCGGGCGGCACCGGCGACGTGGCGCGGCTGCTGGCGGGCGCGGGGCGCCGGGTGGTGGTGTGCGATCCGTCGGCCGAGATGATGGCGGTGGGCCGGGCGCGCACGGCCGGAACCGGCGTCGAATTCATGGAGGGCAAGGCCGAGGCCATGCCTTTCGCCGATGCGTCCGTCGATACCGTCACCATCGCGTTCGGTCTGCGGAACGCCACCAACCCGCAAGCCGGACTGGCGGAAATCTTCCGAATCTTAAAGCCGGGCGGCCGATTTCTCTGCCTGGAGTTTTCGCGTCCCTGGGCCGTGATCCGTCCGTTCTACGACGCCTTTTCCTTCGTGGTGATTCCCCGCCTGGGCGCCTGGGTGGCGCGCCAGCCCATGGCCTATTCCTATCTGGTGGAATCCATCAGGCGCTTTCCCGATCAGCGCGAGATGGCCGCCTTGATGGGCGAAGCGGGCTTTGTCGGTGTAGAGTGGCGAAATCTTTCGGCCGGCATCGCCTGCCTGCACCAGGGAGTGAAGCCGTGAAGCTGGAAACCGGCCTGCCGGACAACGCCGCCGTCGAAATCAAGGATCAGGCGGCCAGCCGCGCCGATCAGCCGCCCGCCGGTTGGCGGCTGTGGTGGCTGGCCATCCGCCCCAAGACGCTGACCATCTCGGTGGCGCCGGTCATGGCGGGCACCGCCCTGGCGTTTCACGACACCGGGGCGATGGACCCTCGGCCGGTCCTGGCCTCCCTGGTCGGAGCCCTGGCCATCCAGGCGGGAACCAATCTCTACAATGACGTGGCCGATGCCCTGCGCGGTGGTGATCAACCCATGCGGCAAGGACCGCCACGGGTCACCGCCTTGGGCTGGGCCAGCCCCGAGCGGGTGCGCCACGCGGCGCTGGTCTGCTTCGCCCTGGCGGCTTTGGTGGGGCTGTATCTGGCCTGGCTGGGCGGCTGGCCCATCATCGCCCTTGGCCTGGCGTCCCTGGCGGCGGGCTGGGGCTATTCCGGCGGGCCGCGTCCCATCGCCTATACGCCCCTGGGCGAGTTTTTCGTCATTGCCTTCTTCGGTCTCGGCGCGGTGGGGGGAACCTATTACCTCCAAACGCAGACCATGACCTCCGTCGTGGCGATCAGCGGCATCGCCATCGGCGCCATCGCGGCGGCGGTGCTGATGGCCAACAATTATCGAGACATGGAACCCGACCGGCTGGCTGGACGCCGCACGCTGGCCATCCTGGCGGGGGCCGAGACCTCCAAGCTGATCTATGGCGTCCTGGTCCTGTTGCCCATGGGCCTGCTGGCCTCGCCCTGGGGGCCATCGGGCGGCATCCTCACCCTGGGAGCGGTGCCATTGGCGCTGTTCCTGTTCCGCCGTTTCGTCGGCGAGGCGCGGGGACCGGGCTTCAACGCCATTCTCGCCTCCACCGCCCGGCTGCAACTGATCGTCGCCGCCCTGCTGGCGGTCGGGGTGGTGTTGTGATCACCCAAGCGGGCGAGGACGCCCGCGCTCCCATGGCGGTCGTTCCTCGGAGCGCGGCCATCCTGGCCGCACCTGTCCCATGATCACCCAGGCGGCGCTGCCCATGGCCCTGGCCTTCATCATGTTCGCCATGGGCCTGACCATGAATCCGGGCGATTTCCGCCTGATCTTCTCCCATCCCAAAGCCATGGCGGCGGGGCTGGCGGCCAAGCTGACGCTGGTGCCCCTGGCCGGTCTGGCGGTGGTCCTGGTGTGGCGGCCGGAAGCCGACTTCGCCGTCGGCATGATCCTGCTGGCCGCCTGTCCCGCCGGGGTGACCTCGGCGCTGCTGACCCATATGGCGGGCGGGCGCATCGCCCTGGCTGCTACCATCACGGCGCTGACCAGCCTTGCCGCCACGCTGAGCGTGCCGCTCCTGGTCAATCTGGGGCTGGCCGCCTTCGCCGGGTATGACCGGGCGGTGGAGATTCCGGTGGGCAAGATGACCTTGGGCATCTTCCTGGTGGATACGGTGCCGCTGGTGATCGGTCTCGCCCTGCAGCGGTTCTGGCCGCTCGCCGCCGGGCGGTTGGGCAAGGTGGCGCGGCCGGTGGCGACCTTGCTGTTCGCCCTGATCGTGGTGGGAGCCTTCTTCAGTCAGCGTCAGGCACTGGTGGATCATGTCGGCGACGTGGTGCCCGCAGCATTGGTCCTCAATCTGCTGGCCATGGCGGGCGCCTGGGCGGTGGGAAGTGCCCTGCGCCTGGACATGGCCGACCGCATCGCGGTGGTGATGGAGAACGGGCTGCAGAACAGCGCGCTGGGGATCTTCGTGGCGGTGACGCTGCTGGGCAACCACGCCATGATGGTGCCCAGCATCGTCTATGCCTTCGTCATGAACCTGACCGCCATCGCCTTCATCTGGGCGGTGAAGCGGCGCGGCGGGCTTATTTATTCGGGTCGATGACCATGCGGCCCCGGACCTCGCCCTTGAGGATCTTGGCGCCCAGTTCCGGCAGATCGGACAGCTTGCCCTCGGTGGTGAGCGAATCCAGCAGATCGCCGGGCAGCAGTTCGGTCAGCCGCTTCCACGCTTCCAGGCGCCGGGGCGTCGGGCACAGGGCCGAGTCGATCCCCAGGATGGAGGCGCCGCGCAGCAGGAAGGGCAGCACGGTGCCGGAGAACTCCACGCCGCCGGCATTGCCGCATGACGCCAGGGCGGCCCGCATGCGCAAGCTTGCCACGCAATTGGCCATGGTGGCGCCGCCGACGCTGTCCACCACGGCGGCCCAGCGTTCGGCCAGCAGCGGCTTGGCCGGGGCCGAGCCGATTTCACCGCGGTCGATGATGGCGGAGGCGCCCAGCGAACGCAGGTAATCGTGCTGGCTGGCCCGCCCGGTCGACGCGGTCACCCGATAGCCCAGCTTGGACAGCAAGATGATGGCGATGCTTCCCAGGCCGCCGGCGGCGCCGGTGACCAGCACCTCGCCCTCGTTGCTCGGTTGCAATCCGTGATCTTCCAGCGCCATCACCGCCAGCATGGCGGTGAAACCGGCGGTTCCCACCGCCATGGCGCGCCGGGAGGTCAGGGCGGCGGGCAGGGGCACCAGCCATTCGGATTTGACGCGGGCCTTGCCCGCCATGCCGCCCCAATGGGTCTCGCCAACGCGCCAGCCGGTCAGGATCACCTTGTCGCCCGGCTTGTAGAGGGCCGAGTCCGAGTGTTCCACCGTACCGGCGAAATCGATGCCGGGGATATGGGGATAGACGCGGACCAGCCGCCCCAGACCGTTGAGGATCAGCCCATCCTTGTAGTTCAAGGTGGTGTAGTCGATCTTGACGGTCACGTCGCCAGCGGGCAGGTCGGACTCGGTCAGGCGGCGGATGGAGGCGCGGACCTTGCCGCTCTCCTCGTCCAGCATCAGCGCGGGAAAATCGCTCAAGTGGGCCTCCTCGATAAGGTGGAGCCGAAGTCTATCAGCGTGCGGGCGGCCATGCATCCTGCTAGTGTGACCCGTTGATCGGGGGAGAGAGTCATGCAGTCACGGATCCAGGCAAGCCGACCATTCCGCCACCATGGCGGGACGGGGGCGATGATCGCCGTGGCACTGGTCAATCTGGCGCTGTCCATCGCCACCTTGTCCATCTGGCGGTTCTGGGGGCGGACAAAGGTGCGCCGCCTGCTGTGGAGCGGCGTCACCGCCTGGGATGATCCGGTGGAATACACCGGCACCGGCGGAGAGCTGTTCAAGGGCTTCCTGGTGGCGCTGGTGGTGATCTATCTGCCGCTGCTGGGGCTTTACACCTGGGCGCAGGCGCTGGTGGTCTCTGGCGATCCGCTGGGCACCATTCTGCTCTCGGTGCTCTATCCCCTGACCGTGTTTCTGATCGCCGCCGGGGCCTATCGCGCCCGCCGCTATCAGCTGTCGCGGACCCTCTGGCGCGGTATTCGCGGCGGCCAGACCGGCTCCGCCTGGGGCTACGCCCTGCGCAGCATGGCGGTGTGGCTGCTGCTTCCCCTGACCCTGGGCTGGGTCTGGCCGTGGGGCGAGATGTGGCTGGCGCGCTATCGCCTGGACAACACCTGTTTCGGTGATCGCCGGTTTTGCTGCGATGCCGGGGTCGCGGGGCTGTATGGCCGCTTCGCGGTGGCCTGGCTGTGCATCATGGCCTATGTGGGGCTGGTTTCGCTGCTGTTCGTTCAGACCTTCTTGGACTCCATGCAGACGGGTGAGCTGGACGAGGCGGCGGCGCCGATGATTCCGGTGATGCTCTTGGGAGCGGTCATCGTCATGACCCTGCCCTGGGCGTGGTATCGCGCCGGTTTCTACCGCGCCATGGCGGGTGGAACCACGTTCGAGGGGGCGCGGTTCTCCGCCCAGGTGACGACCTGGACGCTGATCCGCCTGAGCATCGGCAATGGGCTGATCTCGCTGTTCAGCCTGGGCGTGCTGCGGCCCTGGGTGGCCTTGCGCATCTTCCGTTTCGCCTGCGGTGTTCTGGCGGTGGACGGCGTTCCTGATTTCGCAGGCATCCGTCAAGGCTGGGATAAGGGGCCGAAGACCGGCGAGGGGATGGTTTCGGTCCTGGATGGGGTGGGCGAGTTCTGATGCTCTCCGACGACCGGTCCGGACGCTTCAACGACGGCAAGAGCGCGGCCAGCCGCAAGGTGCGGCTGTGGTCCCTGGCCGACGGGGTGGAAATAAGGGGCGAGGACGGGTTCCTGATCGCGGTGTGGAAGACCGCAGATCTGGTGGATGATGGAGAACTGCCCGGTGGCAAGGGCTTGCGCATGCGCTGCAAGGCCGAGCCCGACGCCCGCCTGACGGTGGAAGCGGCCGTCTTCGTGCGGCCGGTGGCCAAGCGAGGGACATTCCACTGGCGCATTCCGGCGGCCATGGCCCTGGGAGTTGCGGTCTTGGTGGGCTTGTATCTGGCCTTGCCGAACCTGGCGCGCCAGATCGCCTTGGTCGTGCCTTTGGAAACCGAGCGGGGCTGGGGCAATCAGATCGCCGCCGGTTTCGAACGCCAAATGCGGGCCTGCCGCACGCCCGAGGGGAACGAGGCGCTGACCCGGCTGGTGGAGCGATTGGCCGCCGGGTTGCCGCCCGAGCGCCGCGCGGTCAATCTCCGTGTTCTCGATAATGCGGCGGTCAACGCCATCGCCCTGCCAGGGGCCGAGATCATCGTGTTTCGCGGCCTGCTCGATCAGGCTGGCGATCCCGACGAACTGGCCGGGGTGCTGGCTCATGAATTGACCCATGTGGGCGAACGCCACCCCGCCGCCAATCTTATTCGCGGCATCGGGGTCGGCGTCCTGGCGACCATGATCACCGGCGACGCCTCGGGCATGGTGGCCAGTGGCGCCGCCACCGTCATGGCCGCCGCCTATACCCGCGACGACGAGGCCGCCGCCGACCGGGGGGCCTTGAGACTGCTGAAGCAAGCGGGGATCGGCAGCGCCGGCTTTGCCACCTTCTTCCGGCGGCTGGAGGTGCTGGAAGGCGGCAAGGGTCTGCTGCCGGCGTGGCTCAGCACCCATCCCGAAACCGCGTCGCGCGCCGCCGCTATCGATGCCGCCGCCGATCCCCGGAAACTGCCGCCATCCCTGCGCGACGCCGAATGGCGGGCGGTGAAATCCATTTGTGGCAAGGCGGTTTGATCCAAGGCGAGAGAGTTCCCATGTAACCCAGATGGCCGGACAGGCGAATGACGCTTGATACCGCTTTCAGGAGACGGAACATGCTGATCAGGATGGGCCCGGATATTCGGGAATCCGAGGTGACCGACAAGGGCCTGTGGCTGGATCGGCGTCGCTTCCTCGCCATGGGGGCGGCGGGGGCGGTGGCGGCAAGTGCTTTTCCGGTCGGGGCGTCGCCGCTGACGGGGGCCAAGAGCGCCTATAAGGTTGATGAGACGCCGACCCCCATGAAGGATGTCACCACCTACAACAACTTCTACGAATTCGGCACCGACAAGAGCGATCCCGCCCAATTGGCGCCCAGTTATTTCGGCAAGCCGGCCAAGCCCTGGACCCTGGCCATTTCCGGTGAATGCGCCAAGCCGGGCACCATCGGTCTCGAAGACCTGATCAAGCCCCATGCGCTGGAAGAGCGCATCTACCGCATGCGCTGCGTCGAGGCGTGGTCCATGGTGATCCCCTGGGTCGGCATTCCGCTGGCCGATGTGCTGAAGCGGTTCGAGCCAAATTCCAAGGCCAAATTCGTCGAATTCACCACCCTGGTGGACCCGGAACGCTTTCCCGGCCAACGCTCGCGCCTGCTGGACTGGCCCTATATCGAGGGACTGCGCATGGACGAGGCCATGCATCCGCTGACCCTGCTGGCGGTGGGGCTGTATGGCGAGACCTTGCTGCCGCAGAATGGGGCGCCCATCCGCCTGGTGGTGCCGTGGAAATACGGCTTCAAGGGCATCAAATCCATCGTTTCCATCCGCTTCACCGAGACCCCGGCGCGCAGCACCTGGATGAAATCGGCGCCCCGCGAATACGGCTTTTACGCCAACGTCAATCCCAAGGTGGATCATCCCCGCTGGAGCCAGGCCAAGGAACGGCGCATCGGCGAGTTCCTGAAACGCGACACCCTGCCGTTCAACGGCTATGCCGAGCAGGTGGCGTCGCTTTATGCCGGCATGGATCTGGCGGTGAATTACTGATGAAGCCGCCCGAATCTGGCGGGCGGGACGCCCGCGCTCCCTTGCCCGGCGCCACTGCTTTGGAGCGCGGCCGTCCCGGCCGCATGGCGCTGAAACCGCTGGTTTTCGCGCTCTGTCTGCTGCCGCTGGTCTGGTTGGGGTGGAAGGCGTTCGACGGCTTTCTAGGGGCCAATCCCATCGAGGCGGTGGTGCGGTATCTGGGCGATTGGGCGCTGCGCTTCCTGCTGATCGCCTTGGCCGTGACGCCGCTGCGCCAGATCACCGGCTGGTCGTGGCTGGCCCGGCTGCGCCGCATGCTGGGCCTGTTCGCCTTCGCCTATGTGATCATCCACCTGATGTCCTATATCGGACTGGACCAGTTCTTCGACTGGTCGGCCATCGGTCGGGAAATCGTCAAGCGCAAATACATCACCATCGGGATGGCGGCGGTGCTGCTGCTGGTGCCGCTGGCCGTCACCTCCACCGATGCCATGGTGCGGCGCCTGGGGGGCAAGCGGTGGCGCAGGCTGCACAAGCTGGTCTATGTCATCGCGCCGCTGGGGGTGGCCCATCACTGGATGATGGTCAAGAAAGACCTGACCGAGCCCATGATTCACGCCGTCATCCTGGCCGTTCTGTTGGGGTGGAGGATAGTGGCGGCACGGCGGGCGGCGCGGCATAATGGCGGCGGTCCCTCTCGCTCGGAGACAGCATGCGCCGTCCGTTCCTCATCCTGACCCTCGGCCTGCTGGCTGTGTCCGCCCCAGTCCTGTCCACCTTGGCACTGGCCAAGCCCAAGGCGTGTTTCAGCGCCCCCGAGATCACCGCCGAGCGGGAAATCCGCCACGGCATCTATATGCGGGAAGCCGCCAAGCGCTGCGACGGCGAATACGTCAAGGGCACCAATGCCATGTGGCAGAAGTTCGAGGCGGCCAACGGCACCAAGTTCAAATCCGCCAACGACAAGCGCAAGAAGGCGTGGGAACGGGAATTTCCCGACGATTGGGTTCCCAAGATGAACCATGCCGACGGACGGCTGGTCACCTTCGCCCGCAATGTGCCCCGCACCCAGGGCTATTGCGAGAATATCGACGAGCAATTGAAGGAACTGGACAAGAAGGGCTATGGCGGCTTTTCCGCCCAGGCCAAGGTCGTCCACAACGAGGTCATCGAGGACTACAAGGTCTGTAACTGAGGATGGCGGGCGGGACGCCCGCGCTCCGACGGTCTGGGAGCGCGGGCGTCCCGCCCGCCCCTACAACGCCCCCCAAATCTCCCTGGCGTATTCCGTCACCGTGCGGTCGGACGAGAATTTTCCCATGCGCGCCACGTTCAAGATAGCCTTGCGGGTCCATTCCTGCGGATCGCGATAGGTCTGGTCCACCTTTTCCTGGGCAGCCATATAGAGCGGATAATCGGCGGTCAGCAGATAATGGTCGCCGCCGCTGGTCAGGATATCGACCAGTTGCTTGTGACGGTCGGGCTGGTCGGGCGAGAAGAAGCCCGAGCCGATCATGTCCAGCGCCTGGGCCAATTCCCCATTGGCGGCGATGGCGGTGCGTGAATCATGGCCGTCGATGCGCGAACGGGCCACCTCCTGGGCGGTCAGGCCGAACAGGAACATGTTCTCCTCGCCCACTTCCTCGCAGATTTCCACATTGGCGCCGTCCCAGGTGCCGATGGTCAGCGCGCCGTTCATGCTCATCTTCATGTTGCCGGTGCCGGACGCCTCGGTTCCGGCGGTGGAGATTTGTTCCGACAGATCGGCGGCGGGCATGACCAGTTCGGCGGTGGACACGTTGTAATTGGGGATGAACACCACCTTCAGGGTGCCGCCCATCTGAGGATCGTTGTTGACCACCTCGGCGATGTCGTTGACCAGTTTGATGATCAGCTTGGCGATGTGATAGCCGGGCGCCGCCTTGCCGCCGATGATGACGGTGCGCGCCACCGGATTGAGCAGCGGATTGGCGCGGATACGGTTGTAGCGGGTCACCACGTGCAGCACGTTCAGCAGTTGCCGCTTGTATTCGTGGATGCGCTTGACCTGGACGTCGAACAGCGAATTGACGTCGACGTCGACCCCGAGCCGCAGCGACAGCATGGCCGCCAGCGCGTCCTTGTTGGCGCGTTTGACGGCGGCGAATTCCTTGCGGAACGTCTTGTCGTCGGCCAGCTTTTCCAGCTTGCGCATCTGATCGAGATCGGTGACCCAGCCGTCGCCGATGCGCGCCGTGATCAGCTTGGCCAGCCGGGGATTGGCGGCCAGCAGCCACCGCCTGGGGGTGACGCCATTGGTCTTGTTGGTGATCTTGCCCGGCGACAGGTGTTCGAAGTCCGAGAAGATGGTGCTCTTCATCAGGCCGGTATGGATGGCGGCGACGCCGTTGACCTTGTGGCTGCCGATCACCGCCAGATGGGCCATGCGGACCCGCTGGCCACCTTCCTCTCCGATCAGCGAGACGCGGCGCAGCAATTCGGTGTCGCCGGGGTGGCGATAACGCACCCCTTGCAGGAATTCATGATTGAGCTGGTAGACGATTTCCAGATGGCGCGGCAGCACCCGGGAGAACAGATCCACCGGCCAGGTCTCCAGCGCCTCGGGCAGCAAGGTGTGGTTGGTATAGGCGCAGCAGCGCTGGGTGATGTCCCAGGCCCGCATCCATTCGATCTGGTGCTCGTCCACCAAGATCCGCATCAACTCGGCCACCACCATGGCGGGATGGGTGTCGTTGAGCTGGACGGCCACCTTGTCGGGCAGCCGGTCCCAGTCGGAATGGCTCTTGCGGAAACGGCCCAGGATGTCCTGGATCGAGGCGGCGACGAAGAAGTATTCCTGCTTGAAGCGCAGCTCCTTGCCGCGGTCGGTCATGTCCGAGGGGTAGAGAACCTTGGACAGGGTCTCGGACTCGTTCTTGTCGCGCACGGCTTCGATGTAATTTCCGGCGTTGAAGTATTTCAGGTCGAATTCGCGGGTGGACTTGGCCGACCACAGGCGCAGATTGTTGACCACCTTGCCGCCGAAGCCGGGGACCGGCACGTCATAGGCCATGGCCATGACTTCCTCGGCATCGACCCATTGCGAGCGGTCGTGGCCCAAGGCGTCGCGGAAATGGATGACCCTGCCGCCGAATCGCACCGGATAGATCACGCCGGGGCGGGGGAATTCCCACGGATTGCCATAGCGCAGCCAGTTTTCCGGGCTTTCCACCTGCCAGCCGTGTTCCACATGCTGGGTGAACATGCCGTAGTCGTAGCGGATGCCGTAGCCGAAGCCCGCGACGCCGACGGTGGCCATGGAATCCAGCAGACAGGCGGCGAGGCGGCCCAAACCGCCGTTGCCCAAGGCCGCTTCCACTTCCCAGGCGGCCACTTCCTCGAAATCCTGGCCCAGTTCGGCGATGGCGGTCCGCACATTATCGTAGATGCCCAGATTGATCAGGCTGTTGACCAGGGTCCGGCCGATCAGGAATTCCATGGACAGGTAATAGACCCGCTTGCGGTCGTCCTGATAATAGCGGTTGAGGGTGGGCATCCAGTGCTCGGTGACGCGGTCGCGCACCGCATGGGCGGCCGCCATGAACCAGTCGCGCGCCGTGGCGTTGATCGGCTCCTTGCCGACCGTGTAGAGGAGATGGCTGCTGAGGGCGTATTTGATGCTTTCCACATCATCGCCCAGCAGCCTCACCACAGGAGGCCCTTTCCGTGTCATGACTACCTTCCCGCCCAGTAAGAGCAAAACATCCCGCACCATTCCTCCATGAAAATTGAGGGTTCGGCAAGAGAACTCATACGACTGGTCGGCAATCTTCTAGGATTTGCGATCCGATGCCCTGTGTTTCAGTCCCTCGGCCAGGGCAGTGACGCGACGGTCTTTCAGCAGTCCGGGGCAGTCGTCATGGAATCTGCGCCGCCAATTGGGGTGCTGAACCGTCGTTCCCGGCAGGTTCATTTGCAGATCCTGCCCGGTGACGTCTTCCAATTGCACCATCATCAGCCGGGCCGACGACCGTCCCAGATAGGCATGGGCGGCGGCGGAGAGTTCCACCGCCTGGACGTCGCTCAAAGGGCCGCCGATGGGGAAGTCGGCGGCCAGCAGGCCTTCGCCCGATAGCGCCGCCACCATGGCCTCGCGATCCTGCCGACGGGCTTGGCGTTCCTCGTCGGCCTGGTCGGGACGAGGGTAGAGGTCCAGCTTCTCCCGCTGGTCGATGTCGCGGCCCAGCCACCAGCCGCGCGCCGAGGGCAGGTCATGGGTGGCGAAGATGGCCAGCGCCTGGGCGTCGAACTTGCCCGGCGGGCGGAAGCGGCCGCTTTCCGTCTTCTCGAACACCATCACCCGATAGGCGAACAGCCCTAAGCGGTCCATGCGTTCGCGGAATCCTTCCGGCACGGTGCCCAGATCCTCGCCGATGACGAGGCAGCGGTTGCGGCGGCTTTCCAGTGCCACCAGCCGGAACAGGTCGTCCACCGGATAGCGCACATAGGCGCCCTGGTCGGCAGGCAGGCCGGGCGGCACCCAGTAAAGGCGCTGCAGGCTCATGGCGTGATCCAGCCGCAAGGCCCCCGCATGGCGCATATTGGCCGCCATGACGCCGATGAAGGGGGCATAGCCCTGTTCGCGGAGCGTGATGGGATTGAAGGGGATCAGTCCCCAATCCTGTCCCTTCAGGGCCAGCGGGTCGGGCGGCGCGCCGACCGAGACGCCCAAGGCCAGGGCATCCTGCTCGGCCCAGGCCTCGCCGCCGTCGCCAGCGATGCCGACGGCGAGATCGCGGTAGAGGCCCATGGCCGCTCCGGCGGTCTTACCGGCCTGGTGGGCGGCGCCCAACTGCTGGTCGGCGACGAATTGCAGCCACTGGAAGAACTCCACCCGCTCTTCATTTTCGCGCGCGAAGTCGCCCACCAGGGGCGAGTCGGGGCGGCGCAGGCCTTCCGGCCATTGGCGCCAATAGCCGGTACCCGCGCGCTCGTACTTCTCGTGCAGGGTCTCGAACACCGCGAACAGGCGGCCGCGTTCGCCCGCTTCCGACTGGAAGTCGCGAAAGGCCTCGCCGCGCTCGTCCAGGGGATCGAGATGGGTCTTGCGGAACCAGCGGTACAGCGCTTCCAGCATGGGCCGCGACAACTGGGTCACGTCCGGGTATTCGATCAGCCCATAGCCGCGCACCCGCGCCAGCGATGCCTGGAAGCCGGGCGAGGCGAACATGCGCCGCGCTTCCTGGCATTCGGCGAATTCCGGAATGGATTCCACGTCGATATAGGTGATGTTGAGGAAGCGCCGCGACGACGGGGAATAGGGGCTGAAGCGGTCGGGATGGCTGGGGAACAGGGCGTGCAGCGGATTGATGCCGATGCATGACGCGCCAAGTTTGCCCGCGCCTGCCGCGAGGTCCGCCAGCGCGGCATAGGTTCCGACCCCCCAGTCCTTGGCCGAGCGCAGGGAATAGATCTGGCTGGCGACGCCCCAGGCGCCGGGGGCATCGGCCACGATCTCCGGCACGAAGGCGCGGGCGGGGGTGACGATCAGGGTCATGATGGCCGAGACGCCGTCGGGATTGGTCAGGGTCAGCCGGTGATAGCCGGTGGGCGGCAAGGCGGGCAGGTCGAACCAGCGGCGGTGGACCATGCGGCCGTCCACCTCGTGTTCCTCGCCCCAGCGCAGGTCCAGGGGGCGGAAGGCGCCGGAATGGAGGATTCCCAGCTCTTCTTCCAGGGTCCAGCGGAATTCCCAGTGATCGGCCTCGGCGGGCAGGGTGACCGAAACGCCCGGCGGGGCCGAATGCTCCTCGACGATCAGCGACGGTTCCAGCCAGCGCCGCCACGGCCGCGCCAGCAGGTCGCGCAGCGAGTCGCGGACTTGGTCGTCATCCTCGGCGGGCAGCCCCATGGCGGCCAGGAAGACCCGCTTGGTCGCGGGCGGCACCACGCGCCATTCGCCGAAGAAGTCCCACCAGCCATCCTCGATGCCGGCCAGCCGCGCCAGATGGTCCAGCGCCGGAGTTCCCGTCATTCCGTCTTTCCTTCTTCCGTGCCGCGATGAACGGTCCTGATGGCGCCTGCACGACGCAATACCGCCAGGGACCGCGGCTTCAGCGGATATTTGATGCCGGCGGCCCATTGGGTGCCGCTGCTGTCGGCTTTGGTGTCGCCGGTGTCGAGCACGACTTCCCAGCTGCGGCCGAATATGGCGGGCGGCAGGGTATAAGGGACACCTTCGTGATAGGCGTTGAGCAACACCATGAAGGTGTCGTCCATCTCTTCGCGCCCGGTCAGATTGTCGATGGCGCAGGATTCGCCGCCCAGCACGAAGCCCAGCGAACGGGCATAGGGCAGGGTCCAATCGGCCTGGGTCATCTCGCGGCCGTCCGGGGTGATCCAGACGATGTCCTTCAGGTTCGAGTTGGGGATGGAATTGCCCTCGAAGAAGCGCGGGCGGCGGAACACCGGATGGTCCTTGCGCAGCTTGATCAGGCGGCGGACGAAGGCCAGCAGCTCCTCGTCGGCATCGGCCCAGTCCACCCAGCTTATGTCGTTGTCCTGGCAATAGGCGTTGTTGTTGCCCTTCTGGCTGCGGCCCAGTTCGTCGCCCGCCAGCAGCATGGGAACGCCCTGGGACAGCATCAGCGTGGTCAGCAGGTTGCGGGCTTGGCGCGCCCGCAACTCACGGATCTCGGGATAGGGCGACAGGCCCTCATGGCCGCAGTTCCAGGCGTAATTGGCGTCGGTGCCGTCCTTGTTCTGCTCGCCGTTGGCTTCGTTGTGCTTGCGCTCGAAGGTGACGAGATCCTTCAAGGTGAAGCCGTCATGGCAGGTCACGAAGTTAAGGCTGGCCCAGGGACGCCGTCCGCTCCGGCCGAAGATGTCGGAAGATCCGGTCAGGCGCGAGGCGAGGTCGCCGATGATACCCGCCTCGCCAGTCCAGAACCGGCGCACGGTGTCGCGATAGCGGCCGTTCCATTCCGACCAGCCGGGGGGGAAGCCACCCAGGCGATAGCCGTCTCCCCCCAAATCCCAGGGCTCGGAGATCAGCTTGACCTTGGATAGGACCGGATCCTGGCGAACCGCCTCCAGGAAGGACGACGCGCCGAACCCCGCCGGTCCGCGGGCCAGCGACGAGGCAAGATCGAAGCGGAAGCCGTCCACCCGCATGTCCTCGGCCCAATAACGCAAGGAATCCATCACCATCTGCAAGACGCGGGGATGGGCCAGGTTCAGGGTATTGCCGCAGCCGGAATAATTCTCGTAATAGCGCCGGTCACCGGTCGCCAGCATGTAATAGCTGGCGTTGTCGATGCCGCGGAAGCTCAGCGTCGGACCCAGTTGGTTGCCCTCGGCGGTGTGGTTGAAGACCACGTCCAGGATCAGCTCGATGCCGTTGTCGTGCAGCCTTTGCACCATGGACTTGAAGTCGCCGTGGGCGTTTGACGTGTAGTAGCGCGGATCGGCGGCGAAGAAGCCGATGGGGTTGTAGCCCCAGAAATTGCGCAAGCCCTTGTCCACCAGATGGCGCTCGTCCACCATGGCGTGGATGGGCAACAGCTCGATGGTGGTGATGCCCAGACGCTTCAGATGCTCGATGACGCCGGGCTGGGTCAGGCCCAGGAAAGTGCCGCGCTCGGCATAGGGCACGCCGGGATGCTTGATGGTGAAGCCCTTGACATGGGCCTCGTAGACGATGGTCTCGGACCAGGCAATATTGGGCTTGCGCGAATCGCCCCAGGTGAAGGCGGTATCCAGTACCCGGCATTTGGGCATGAAGCGGGCGTTGTCGCGCCGGTCCATCAGAAGGTCTTGCTTTGGCGAGCCGGGGCGGAAGCCGAAATGGCTGTCCGACCATTCGAAGGCCCCCGACAGCTCCCTGGCATAGGGATCGATCAGCAGCTTGTGGGAATTGAAGCGGTGACCGGCATGGGGGTCGTAGGGGCCGTGCACCCGATAGCCGTAAAGCTGGCCCGGTCGGATGTCGGGCAGATAACAATGCCAGACCTCGTCGGAGTATTCCGGCAAGGTGATGCGTTCGACCTCGCGCAATCCATGGCGGTCGAACAGGCACAATTCCACCCGCTCGGCATGGGCCGAGAACAGGGCGAAGTTGACGCCGTTGCCATCCCAGGTGGCCCCCAGCGGATAGGATGATCCGGGCAGGATGCGGCGGCGAAAGGTCATTCAGTCATTTCCGGCCATGGCGTCGCGGGCGCCTGGGCGAATGTGGAGGACATGCATGATTTGGCTGGTTTCATCGATGTCATAGATTATCCGATAGACATGCGGCCGTCGCCCGTAGAGCAGTTGTCGCAAGTCAGCGTCCTCCGGCACGGGCAGCCCACGCCCGGGATGTTGGGCAAGGCTGGAGATCTTGCGCTCCAGACCGTTGAACCACACTGCGGCCCTTTGGGTGTGGGCGGCGGCAATGGTCCGGTACAAATGATTAAGATCGCGGACGGCGCGCTCGGTCACCTCAACCCGGAATGTCATGCTCTGCCCGCAAGGCGGCAAAGACCTCGGCTGCTGGTGTGGTGCGTCCGCGCGCCACGTCCTCGCGACCCTGGCGCGCTCCCTCCTGGGCACTGGCCTCGGCGGCGATGTCGAGCAGGTGCTGATAGGATTCCGCATCCTGCAACACCGCCGCCGCCTTGCCGTTGACCGTCAGGATCAAGGGCCGCTTGGTCTCGCGGATATGGTTGAGGAATTCGGCCGAATGGTTGCGAAAAGTCGTCACCGGCTGAATGTCCTTGATGATGTCCATGCTGGCGCGCCTAACGAAGAAAGGTACGTTTAAAGGTATTACCGAAGGCCGGTCTGGTAAAGCCTCGATTTTTCTGCTCAGCCATCGCGCTTGAACACGCAAGTGGCCAGCGGCGGCAGCGTCAGGCGGATGGACCAGGAGTGGCCGTGGCAGGCGACCTGCTCGGCGTGGACGCCGCCGTTGTTGTGGATATTGGCGCCGCCATACCATTCGGAATCGGTGTTGAGCAATTCGCGGTAATAGCCCGGTTCGGGCACGCCGATGCGATAGTCGTTGCGCACCAGCGGCGTATAGCTTCCCACCACCACCACGAAGTCATGGGGATCGAAGCCCATGCGCAGCCACGAGAACACCGAGTTGTCGCGGTCGGTACAGTCGATCCAGGCGAAGCCGCGCTGGTCGTTGTCGTATTGATGCAGCGCCGTTTCCGTCCGGTAGAGCCGGTTGAGATCGCGGACCAGGCGCCGGACTCCTTCGTGACGCCCGTCGCCCAGCAGGTGCCAGTCCAGGCTGGCATCCTCGTTCCATTCCTTTTCCTGGGCGAATTCGCAGCCCATGAACAGCAGCTTCTTGCCCGGCTGGGTCCACATGAAGCCGTAATAGGCGCGAAGATTGGCGAAGCGCTGCCAGGGATCGCCCGGCATGCGGCCCATGATGGAGGCCTTGCCGTGCACCACCTCGTCATGGGACAGCGGCAGCACGAAGTTTTCGTGATAGGCGTAAAGCTGGGCGAAGGTCAGGTCGTCGTGGTGATAGCGGCGATGGATGGGATCCTTGCCGAAATAGTGCAAGGTGTCGTGCATCCAGCCCATGTTCCACTTGTAGCCGAAGCCCAGGCCGCCCAGATGGACCGGCCGCGACACGGCGGGCCAGGCGGTGGATTCCTCGGCGATGGTCATGGCGCCGGGATGCTCGCCATAGACCACCTCGTTCATGCGGCGCAGGAACGCGATGGCTTCCAGATTCTCGTTGCCGCCGAGGCGGTTGGGCACCCATTCCCCCGGTTGGCGCGAATAGTCGAGATAAAGCATGGAGGCCACCGCATCCACCCGCAGGCCGTCCACATGGTATTGTTCCAGCCAGTATAGGGCGTTGGCGTAGAGGTAGTTCATCACCTCGTTGCGGCCGTAATTATAGATCTGGGTGTTCCAATCCTTGTGAATGCCCAGCCTGGGGTCTTCGTGCTCGTAAAGATGGGTTCCGTCGAAATAGTGCAGGCCGTGGGGATCGTTGGGGAAGTGCCCCGCCACCCAATCGATGATGACGCCGATGCCGCGCTGATGCAGCCGTTCCACCAGGGCGCGGAATTCCTCCGGGGTGCCGTAGCGCGAGGTGGGCGCGAACAGTCCCACCGGCTGATAGCCCCACGAGCCGCCGAAGGGATGTTCGTGCACGGGCAGGAATTCCACATGGGTGAAGCCCATGTCGGCCACGTAGTCGGCCAGTTGCTCGGCCAGTTCCAGGTAGCCGAGGGATCGGTTTCCATCCTCGGGCACCCGGCGCCACGATCCCAGATGGACCTCGTAGATGCTGACGGGGGAATGGCGGTCGTTGCGGGCGGCCTGTGCCGCCATCCAATCGCTATCCCGCCAGGGTCGCTCGGCCATATCCCACACCACCGAGGCGGTCTTGGGCGGCACCTCCGCCCAGTGGCCGTAGGGGTCGGCCTTCAGCGGCAGCAGCATGCCGCCCTTCGCCAGGATCTCGAACTTGTAGACGGTGGCGTGGGCCAGGCCGGGGATGAAGATCTCCCATACCCCGGCATGGTGGCGCAGCCGCATGGGGTGGCGGCGGCCGTCCCAGCCGTTGAAGTCGCCCACCACCGACACCCGGTCGGCATTGGGCGCCCAGACGGCGAAATGGACGCCCTCGACGCCCTCGACGCGGCGCAAATGGGCGCCCAGCTTCTCGAAGGTGCGCAGATGCTTGCCTTCGGACAGAAGGTGGACGTCCAGATCACCCAGTTGCGGTGGGAATCGGTAGGGGTCGTCGATCTCGAACACCTGCCCGTCGTGCTCCTCCACCACCAGCCGATAGCCGCTGGGCCAGGGCAGTCGGGCGGCGAAAAGGCCATCGGCATGCACCCGCTCCATCTCCACCTCGCCGGCGGCGGTCAGAACGGAAACCCGCCGGGCCTGGGGTTGGATGGTTCGGATGATGGCGTCGCGGCCGGTCCGGTGCGGACCCAGCACGGCAAAGGGATCGCCATGACGCCCGGCGATGATGGCGGCGGCGTCCCCTTGTGTCACCAAACCCACGGTCTTGGGCATGCGCCCCCCTTCGTGATTGCTTCCATGGAGTGTCACCGTGTTCGGGCAGAAAGACAAAGGGGGATTTCGCCGGGCAGCCTCAAACCTGTTTAGGTTCTAAACCGAGGGATTTGACTTTCGCAAAGTCCCCAAATCTGGTAGTAGATTGCGCCGAGGGGACCGGCTCGAACGGGTCGGTAATTCAATTTGGTCGGCCCAGGGGGTCGATGCTGCAATTCATGGAGCGTGCAATGGGCGTCCTTCCGAAGGTTCTGGGTCTCACCGTGGCCGGTGTTACGGTTATTGCTCTCTATCTGGCCGTTCCCGTGCTCGCCGCCCTGTTCGGCGGCGTCGCCAGCCCCAGCCCGGCTGCCAGCCCGCTCGGCATCGCCGTGTATCTGGGCCTGCTGCTGACCGCGGTGTTCACCGCCCTGGTCATGTACATGGCGTCGACCGGCGGTTCGCAAGAGAGCTAATTCCCGTCTTCGCGACGAAATCGAAACGCCCCGGACGTCATGTTCGGGGCGTTTTGCATTTCAGCGGCTTGCTTCGGGCATGGGACTCGCAAAGGAATCACCACCAAGGCACCAAGGACACCAAGAGGCCAACGCGGTTCTTCGCCTTTCGTCTTGCCCGGACGCGTTCCGGGCATCTACGCCCATCCTTTCATAAGACTTTGAAGCGGAACCGCGAGGGTGGCCGGGACACACCCGGCCATGACGAGAGAGGACGGGCTGACCGTTTGCTCCGCTCTCTTGGTGTCCTTGGTGCCTTGGTGGTGAATCGGCGGCGGCGGCCATGGGGCCGGTGACCGGGAATGAAACCCGGCCATCCATGGACCCTCGGGTCAAGCCCGAGGGTGACGAAAAGGAAAAACCGATTCCACCAAACTCTGGCCGACTCTAATTACTGGCGGACGGTCCAAAAGTCGTCCTTGGCCGACATCAGTCCGCGAACCCGTTCGGCCATGGCGGAATTGGCGGTGTCGGCGGCACGGGCTTGGCGATCATCGGCGGTCAGCACCGCATCGACCGGCTGGGCCGCCTTGGGGGGCGGTTCGGCCTTGACCGCCTGGGGCACGGGCCTGGGAGCCTGCGCCTTCGGAGACATGGGCTTGGTCAACTCGGCGGCCTTGAAGGGCGTCAGCGGCGGGGCGCTGGCGGGCTTGGCGCGGGCGAGGTTTTCCACTTCCAGGCGCCCCATGCCCGACAGCAATTCATAGGCCGCCTGATACATGTCGTAATAGGCGCCGGTATAGTTGATGCGGGCCTCGTTGATCTTGGTTTCCTCGTCCAGCACTTCCTGGACGGTTGCCTTTCCGGCCTCGCGCTTTTTCTTCTGGGCTTCCCAGACCTCCTCGGCCAGGTTGGCGGCGTTGTCCAGCAGGTCCATGCGCTGGCGCGCTGTCTGCAGCTTGTGCCAAGCGGTGCGGACCGCCTCGGACACCTTGCGGCTGGCATAGATGCGATTGTCCTTGGAGGCGGCATGATCCCAGGATGCCTGCGCCACCGCGGCGTCGGTCTTGAAGCCGGAGAACAGTTCCCAATTGGCTTGCAGCAGCATGGACCAGTCCCGCCGCACGCCGACAACCGCGTTCTTGCCCTTTTCATAATCGGCCTTGCCGACCAGATCCAGAGTCGGCCAGTAACCGGCCTCGGCGCCCCTTCGGCGATCATCGGTCAGACTGATGGTCTTGACGGAGGATTCCAGCGTGGGATTGTCCTTCTCCGCGATGTCGAGCGAATCGTCGATGCTTTCGGGGATCAGATCCAGGGGCAGCGGCGGATCGATCAGGGCCGACACCTCGGGGGCGCGGCCGAACACCTGGGTGTATTTGGCGACGGCGGTTTGGAAATCGCCCTCATACTTGACGCGGCGTTCCTTGGAGGTCTGCAGACGCTGCTTGGCGGCCAGCACATCCGAGGCGATGCCCGATCCCTTCTGAACCCTCTCGTCTTCCAGGTTCAGCTGTTCGGCGACCTTGCGCTCGTTCTCGCGCGACAGGGCCACCAGCTTGGTCTGGCGCAGGATTTCCAGATAGGCGATGGCGCCTTCCAGCAAGGTGCTTTGGCGGGTCGCCCGCAAATCCGACTGGGCGATGGATTGGGTGGTCTTGGCCGCGTCCACTTGGGCGTCAGCGGCAAAACCGTCGAAAATCTTCTGGGTCACCGTGAAGGTGCCGCTGGTCCGCTTGTCGCTGAATGGCTTGCCCTGGGTGGAGCGGCGGTCGGGGCTGTCGATATACTCGTAGCCTTCGTCGCCGCTCAGCTTGGCGGTGGGCAGATAGGCGGCGCGGGCGCCGCGAATGGCCTCCTCGGCGCCGCTGACGGCTTTCTTGCGCGCTTGAATCTGCGGGTGCGACTGCACCAAGTCCCGCATTTCCTCTTCCAAGGTCGAGGCGGCGACGGATGCGGGCAGCCAAACGGTGACGGCAAGGGCGGCGACGCTGGTCAAGAATGCCAGCTTGTGTAACTTCGTCAGCGAAACGCCCCGAATCAGCACTTCATATGCCCCCGATTTGCCCGCCTGATATACACCGAATTGATTCAGTTGTGAACCATTCCTCGCCAAGGTGACACAAGTTATTGTGTCTATGCAGGAAAAGGCTTCATGCTAATGATCCAGCTTGTCATTTTACTGCCCTTGGAAGAGTTCCGCAGATGCCGAAACAACCCGTCGAGACCGCCGAAATCGCCGACGAACGATTCCTGGCCGGATTGAGCCGGGACAAGCCCGATGACCCTGAAATTCTTTGTCGGCTGGCCCTGGCGCGGTTTCGGTTGGGGCAGGGGGACGCGGCCTTGGCGGCGGCCGATCGGGCCATCGCGCTGGCGCCCGATCAGGGCGAGGGCCATTCGGTGCGCGGGCAAGTCCTGCGCGGGATGCGTCGTTTCGATGACGCGCGGTCCAGCCTGGAGACGGCGGTCAAATTGCATCCGTCCCTGGCGGCGGCCTGGACCTGCCTGGGCGAGGTATTGGGAACCAATGCCGCAACCCTGGACGCGGCGGTGGAAGCCTTGAAGCGCGCGGTGGCGCTGGTTCCCCGCGACCCCAAGCCGCTCAGTATCCTCGCCGCCATCTACATGTCGCAGAGCAAGCACGATGAAGCCATCGCCGCCTATCGCTCGGCGATCCAACTGTCCATCGATCCCAATCCGGCGGATCTGCTGAACAATCTTGGGGTGGCGTTGGAACGCCAGGAACGGCGCGACGACGCGGTCGCGGTGTTGCGCGCCGCCACCTTGGTGCGGCCGGATTTACCGGCCATCCATGACAATCTCGGCAATTCCATGCTGTCCACCGGCAATGCCGTCGCGGCCGAGGCATGCCACCGCCGCGCCCTGGCGCTGGGGGCCAAGGGGGCCGAGACTTGGAGCAATCTCGGCAATGCTCTCCATCGCCAAGGACGCCTGGATGAAGCGGAGGCCGCCTATCGCCGCGCCATCGAGGCGGTGCCACGCGGTGCGAAGTTTCATACCAATCTGGCGCTGAACCTGCTGCTGTCCGGCAAGTTCGAGGAGGGCTGGCGGGAATACGAATGGCGCTGGCACGATCATCCCAGCCTGCCGTCCTATCTGAAGGATCGGGCCTGGGACGGCACCCCGCTGCCGCCCAGCCTTCCGGCGGGCGGCACCTTGCTGCTTCAGGCCGAGCAGGGCTATGGCGACACCATCCAATTCGTGCGCTACGTGCCCTTGTTGAAGGAAAGGCTGGGCGTCAGCCGGGTGGTGCTGGCCTGTCAGCCGGAATTGCTGCGCCTGGTCGGCAGCGCGGCCGGTCTCGACGAGATCGTGTCGGAGGCCGGGCCGCTGCCGCAATTCGACAAGGCCATGACTTTGATGTCGTTGGCGCGCCTGTTTCACGCGGGCATTGCCCCCATTCCCGCCGAGACGCCCTATCTCAGGGTGCCCGACGGCGCCGGTGTCGCCTTGCCGGACGGCGAGGGGATCATGAAGGTGGGATTGGCCTGGGCGGGGCGGCCGACCCACGGCGACGACTGGAACCGGTCCATTCCCGCCCGCCTGCTGGCCCCCTTGCTGGACGTGCCCGACGTCACTTTTTACAGCCTGCAACGGGGAGGGGTGGCCGAACGGCTTGGTCGGCCTCCGGCGGGGTCGGTCTTGGAGGCCGCCGACCGCTGCGCCGACTTCGCCGATACCGCCGCCGTGGTCGCCGCCATGGATCTGATCATCTCGGTGGATACGGCGGTGGTTCACATGGCCGGAGCCCTGGGAAAGCCGGTCTGGGTCATGCTGCCGCCGGTGCCGGATTTCCGCTGGGGCATGAGCGGCGAAACCACGCCCTGGTATCCCAATCTGCGGCTGTTGCGCAAGGAAATGGACGGCGGTTGGGAGCCTGTCATCACCAAGGCCGCCGCCATGCTGCGGCACGCCGTGGGGAAACTCGCAGGCCACAGCACGTAAAACTCTTGATGTATACAATCCTAGAATGCATTCTGCGCAAATGCAATCCGTCACCACACATTATCACAAGCCGCAACAATTAAAACGTGCAGTGTCCTGTCCTCCGGCGGAGGCGTACCCATGACCGTGGCGGAGGACAAGCTCTCCAAGGCGCTACAAGCTCGCCAGTTGCTGATGAGCGATATCTGCGTTGGGCGATTGCGGCCGGGTGACCGGATTATCGAGGAAGACATCGCCGCTCGGGTGGGGTGCTCCCGGACGCCGGTTCGCGAAGCGATCCACCATCTCGATGCCATCGGCATGTTGCTCTTCAAACCCCGTCATGGCGCCGTTGTCGCCAAGCGGGATCAGAAAGCCGAAACTTATCTGCGCGATGCCTTGGCTGAATTGGAATCCGTCTGCGCCGCCTTGGCCGCCCGGCGCGTGACCGCCGAACAGCGCGGCCAATTGGGGCGACTGATGAAGACGGGGGCGCCCGAGGGCGATCTTCTCGACGCCCTTCACACAGCGACAGGCAATCCGGTCCTGGTGGATTTGACCCAGGATCTGCGGGCCCGGCTATTGTCCAACGGCCCGCCCGAGACAGTTGGGGCAAGCTTGCACTCACCCGGCCTGGGGCACGTGGTCGAGGCCGTGATCTCCGGCGATGCGGCGGCGGCCCGCGCCGCCATGCAGGCGCATATGCACCACGATGACCCGCCACAATTGCCATGATCGTGCCCTGATGGGGCCATGATGGCCGCGCATAGTGCTTTCCGAGGCCACTTCCGGCCATGGAGACCAAGATGAGCTACCCCCTGTTCGACAGCGGCTATACCCTGTGGGCCGCCGACATCGAATCCCGCTTGAAGGAGCAATTGGGCGAATCGGCCCGATCCCTCGGCATTGATCACCGGCTGCTGCTGCACAGTTACTACACCGGCTATTCGGTGACGGCGGCTCTGGCGTTGATTTCGAGCCGCCACGGCCTGGACGCCTTCGCCTGATCGCATCGATTATTCACCGTCTCGCGGCTGGAAATCCATATCCGGGGTTGACGTGGGCGGCCGGGCGCGGCGTGATAAGGTGAATAAGAATTCGATGCCGCGAGGAGGGGTGTGAGTGGCGGTCAAGTGGCGGGGGCCTTTTCCCTGGCTGGCGGCCGCGTTCGCCGCCGACATCGTCGTGACCATCGCGGCCGGCTATTTCCTGTCCCAGGGGGTGGTCGACCGCGAGGAGCTGACGGCCTTGGTGCTGGTCTCGCTGGCTGGCGCCACGGTGCTGTTCGCGGTGTCGTGGAAGATCGTCGAATTCCTGACGGTGCGCAGCATCCGGCGCATGGCGTCCGAGGTTCGCGCCATCGCCTATGGCACCGGCCGCGATGGCGTCGATCCCGAACGCTATTTCATGATCTCGCCACTGCCCGAGGCGGTGAACGAGGTCTGCGCCCGCATGGTCAAGGCCCGGGTCGAACTGGCCGAGGGCATGTCCGCCGCCACCCGCAAGTCCGAGGAGAATTCGTCGCGCCTCGCCGCCATTCTCAACGACCTGCATGAAGGCGTCGTGGTCTGCAACCAGCGCCACCAGATGGTGCTCTATAATCAGGTCGCCTTCGACATCCTGCGCGAGACGGCGGAATTGGGGCTGGGCCGCTCGCTGTTCGAGACCATCGCCCGCGAGCCGGTGGTCCATATGTTCGACATCCTGGGCAATCGGCCGGAAATGGCCGGACGCGGCGTTCCGTTCCTGGTGGGCAGCATCGATGATCGTGTGCTGCTCCAGGCGCGCATGACGCTGATCCGCGACGAGGGCGGCACGGTGACCGGCTATGTGGTCACCATGGTGGATGCCGGGCCGCAATTGGCGGCGCTGGTCAGCCGCGAGGCGCTGCTGCGCGAGGTGGCGGAGGATGTGGAAGCGCCGTTGAAGCGCATCGCCATGGCGGCCGAGGATCCGACTGCGGTGCGGCGCGAGGCCGCCAATATCGGCCAGGCCATCAAGCGGGTGACCGATGGATATCAGAAGATGCTGTCGGGCTGGTGGCCCATGGCGGACATCAATTCCACGGAATTCCTCACCTTCGTGGCCAGTCGACTGGGCGAGTACGTCAAGACGACGGTGGTCGGCCTGCCGGTTTGGCTGCATGGCGATTCCCATTCCCTGGTCATGGCGGTGGAATCGCTGATCCAGCGAACCGCCGATCAGGTGGGCGCCACGGAATTCGACCTGTCGGCCGGAAGCGGCGAGACCGATGGTGCTTGGATCGAATTCGCCTGGGCGGGCGGAATGGTGGAACAGGCGCTGCTGGATCGCTGGCTGGCCCAGCCGCTGGTGGCGCTGGGCCGCATGACGGTGAAGGACGTGTTGCAGCATCACGCGGGCGCCGAACTGGTCCGCGAGCGGCGCGACGGCGGTGGCGCCCTGCGAATTCCCATGCGCAAGGGCGTCGAGCAGCACGGCCATGACCGTCAGGTGCTGCCCGGCCGACCCGAGTTCTATGATCTGTCGCTGCTGGAACAGGCCCGCGATACCGGAGCCATGGGTGGCCAATCCCTGAAGTCGCTGACCTATGTGGTGTTCGATACGGAAACCACCGGCTTGCATCCCTCCCAGGGCGACCAGATCGTTTCCATCGCCGGGGTGCGCATCGTCAATGGCCGCATTCTGTCGGGTGAGAGCTTCAATCGCATCGTCAATCCGGGGCGCCCGATCCCAGCGGAATCCATCCGCTTTCACGGCATAACCGACGATATGGTCAAGGACAAGCCGCCAGCCGAGGTGGTTCTGCCCCAGTTCCGCAATTACGTTTCCGATGCGGTGCTGGTGGCCCATAACGCGGCTTTCGATCTCAAGTTCCTGCGCATGCGCGAGCGCAAGATGGGGATCAGCTTCGATAGCCCCGTGCTCGACACCATGATCTTGTCCAATTACCTGGACGGCCCCGAGGCGGGGCACTCGCTGGACGATATCTGCGAGCGCTACGGCATCGAAATCACCGAACGCCACACCGCCCTGGGCGATTCCATGGTGACGGCGGCGGTGTTGTTGCGGCAAATAGAAGCGCTGGAGGCGCGTGGAATCCATACGCTGGATGCCGCCGTCAAGACGCTCGACATCGCCATGATCCTGCACGAGCGTCAAAGGGTGCTTTGATCAACACGGTTTGGGGATGACATGGGCGATCTGCTGATTTCTTTTACCGCCATAGCGGCGGCGGCCATCATCGGCTCGCATGCCTTCCGCTATGCCTCGGCCCGGTTCGGGCAAAACGTCGCCTTCGCCATCATGGCGGTTCTGCTGGGCATCGCCTTCGCGGTGCAGACCTATCTGGAGAAGAGCTGAGGCTTAACCGGCGACGCCACAGACGAATTTCAGGGTCTTCAAACGCTTGAAGGCCCAGGCCAGCCGGGCGCGGGTCCGCTTGTCGAAGCGCTTGGGGTCGATGCGGGCCGAGGGCGAAATGCCCATGGCGATATCGGCAAGTTGCTGTTCCAGCATGACCTTGAGAACCACCTCGCGTACTTCGATGAAGTCGCGCAGGTCGTCCTCGTGCAGGGCTCCGGCATCCTTCAGGGCGGCGAAGCGCTCGTCGGTGGAGGTCAGCGGGATATGGGCGCGGATGGCGCGCATGCGGGCGGCGCTGACCAGCGGCAGCAAGCCGAACTTCTTGGCGTTGAGGCGGCCCTGCTTGGTGACGAAATTGCCGAACAGGCCGATGGAGCCGTCCATGCCCGCCACGTTCTGGGCGAGATAGCGCAGGAAGAAGGCCGATTGCGATGCCTTGTCCATGGCCATGACGCGCAAATCCTCGGCCAGGGCGCGGTCGCCCCAGACGGCCTGGAAATCAAAGAAGATATCGCAGTTCATCACCGTCTGGTTCTCGACGGAATAGACCCAGTGATGCACCTCGTCGCGCCATTCATCCAGGCTCTTGCGCCATTTGGGCTCGCGCGCCATGACGCCGCCATCGCAGAACGGGATGCCGGCCCCATGCAAGGTATCGTTGATGCGCTTGCCCAGCTCGGCATACCACGCGTCGTCGGTGGGCTTGCCGTCATGGACGATGGCGTTGTCCTGGTCGAAGGCCAGCAGGCTCTCGCCGCGTCCGCCCGAGCCCAGGATCAGCACGGCATAGCGGGCGGGAGCCGGTCCCCAGCCGTCGTCCAACAGCGACAGTTCGGCCAGTTCGGCGGCGCGCGCGGTCATGTCGCGCAATACCAAGGCAATCACCGAGGCGATATTGCGCGCCGTGACGCCCTCGCCCAGCAGGCCCTTGGCCAGCTTGGGCAGATTGTTGATGACCGAGCGCATCTCGTCCGGGCCGCGGGCGCTTTCCACCGAATCGCCCAGCACCAGCGCCTCGGTGGCGCGGACCTTCAAAAGCGCCCGGCCGGTGATCATGCCCAACGGGCGCTTGTCCTCGTCGACCACCACCAGATGCCGCAGGCCCATGCGGGTCATGCGCGCCAAGGCCACATAGACGAAGGCGTCGGCGGGCACCGTGGCCACCGGCTTGGTCATGGTCTCGGCCAAGCTGGCGTCCAGGCCGGACGGACCGTCATTGGACAGAACGCGCAGCAAGTCACGCTCGGTGAAAATCCCGGCGGCGCGGCCATCGCCATCGACACCGACGATGGAGGAAACGCGCGCCTCGTACATCTTGTGCACCGCTTCCGACAGCGTCAGCGAATCCGCCGCCGTCAAAACAGGAGTGCTCATCACCTCGCGCAGGCGGTGGCGATAAGGAAAACTGTCGATTCTGGCAAGGACGGCTAGGTCGTTCATGGCGCGCTCACGATAGTGGCCGACGGAGATTTTTCAACGCTTTTCTGACGAATTGTGAGTGATTGCGAGTACGTTAGAGGAAGGGCAAAATGCTTTAAGAGAACATACTAGGGTGTTTACTGGATGCGTTCCGGTGGTGTTTGAGTGCATCCCGGCATTGTGGTAAGTGTCAATTTCTATCAACTAAACAAAAACTAGAAGAGGCGCTTTGCTAATCTTGAGTAAATCGGGGGGTGCGCTGCGGCGAATACCTGCTTTCTCATTAGTATAACCTACATATTAAATGGCGTCCGTTCGTCCGGAGTTGACGGCATTGAACACGGATGTTAATGAGGATGTATCGCCTCAGGCAAGCTGTGGGCGCATGACGTGTACGCATAGGTGCCATCATGGGCCTGCGCGCTCTGGAATCACAAAAACCGGCTTGAAGACCGGGCGTGGAAAACATCATTCGCTGAACCCACCGGGTTTGCTGCGGTGACAAAGTGGAGGGTCTAAAGTGAGCTCATCAAGCCAACCATCGGCCGCGCATCTCGCGAGCGTCGATCACATTCGGAACAATCCGAAATTCGCCGAACTGGTCAGCAAGCGCACGACGTTCGCATGGACGTTGTCCGCCGTCATGTTGATCATCTATTACGGCTTCATCCTGATCATCGCCTTCAACAAGGCTTGGCTCGGCACGTTGCTGTCGCCCAACGGCGTCACCACCATCGGCTTCCCGATCGGTGTGGGCGTCATTCTCAGCGCCATCGCGCTGACCGGCATCTATGTCTATCGCGCCAATGGCGAGTTCGACGAGTTGAACCGCCAGATCATCGAGGAATCCCGCTAATGAAGACGATGAAGACCGCATTCGCGGCCGCGCTCGCCATCGGCGGCACGGTCGCCCTCAGCTCCGCCGCCTACGCGGCCGGCGCTGACCTCGGCAACGCCGCCAAGCAGGCCACCAACTGGCATGCCATCATCATGTTCGTGATCTTCGTGGGCATGACGCTGGGCATCACCTACTGGGCGGCCGG
>NZ_PGTO01000066.1 GCF_003284725.1 Paramagnetospirillum kuznetsovii
GAGGTGAGGGTGAAGACGTAATTCTCGTTGAGCGGCGTGGTGGCCTGGATGCGGCAGTAGGTGGCCAAGTCGCCGAGCAGGCTCTGGAAGCTCTGGACCGGCAGGCGATCCTCGGTGCGGCCGGTGGTCTCCTTACGCACGGCCGATGGCGAGCGCTGGGCCTTGGCGACGGCGCTGTTGCGCATGCGGGCGGCGGTCTCGCGGTCGGTGTCGTCGTAGAGCAGCGGGGCCAGCTTGGACCGCATGTGATGCTCGACGTGGTAGGCCAGCATGCACAGGAAGACGTGGGCTTTCACCCGAGGCGAGGCCCAATGGAAGATCGGCCGGATTTCGAGGTCGACCGTCTTGATTGAGCGGAAGGCACGCTCGACCCGGCTGAGGCTTTTGTAGGCGGTGACCGTCTCGGCGTCACCCATCACCTCGGCCGACAGGTTTGTGCGCACCACATAGAGGCCGTCGAGCGCAGCTTCGGCGGCGATGGCCTCGGCCTTGCGGCGAAAGCTGAAGCTGGCATCGCCGATGGTGAGGTCGAAATGCTTGGCCATCTTGTGGCGATGGAGGACCTCGCCGAC
>NZ_PGTO01000067.1 GCF_003284725.1 Paramagnetospirillum kuznetsovii
CCGCGAGGGGAGAGGGAAGGGATGTCTAGCCCTCTCCCCTCGCGGGAGAGGGTGGCCCGCAGGGCCGGTGAGGGGGCCGGGACGCCAATTCCGCCAGGATGGTCAGCAGAACCCCTTCGGGATTACCGAGGATATCGTTGTTCCATAACCGCAGGACACGAAAGCCATCCTCGATCAGCCAAGCATCGCGGTCCGCGTCACTGGGGCTTTCGGCGTGCTGCCCGCCATCCGCTTCGACGATAATTCGGTGGGACATGATGGCGAAATCAACGATGTAGTGCCCGAGCGGCTGCTGCCTGCGAACTTTCACCCCGGCCAGCCTTCGGTCGCGAAGAAGGCGCCACAACGCCTTTTCGGCTTCGGTGGCTTTGCGGCGCAATGATCGAGCCTGAGCAATCGACATGATGGTGGGAAGTGTAGCGCGGGAGATCCAATTCAAAAAGGCCCCTCACCCGACGGCTTCGCCGCCACCCTCTCCCGCGAGGGGAGAGGGAAGGGATGTCTAGCCCTCTCCCCTCGCGGGAGAGGGTGGCCCGCAGGGCCGGTG
>NZ_PGTO01000068.1 GCF_003284725.1 Paramagnetospirillum kuznetsovii
GCCACCAACTGGCATGCCATCATCATGTTCGTGATCTTCGTGGGCATGACGCTGGGCATCACCTACTGGGCGGCCGGTCGCACCAAGACCGCCGCCGACTTCTACACCGCCGGCGGCGGCATCACCGGCTTCCAGAATGGTCTGGCCATCGCCGGTGACTATATGTCGGCCGCGTCCTTCCTGGGTATTTCCGCCCTGGTTTACGGTTCGGGCTATGACGGCCTGATCTTCTCGGTGGGCTGGCTGGTCGGCTGGCCGGTCATCTTGTTCCTGATCGCCGAACGTCTGCGCAATCTGGGCAAGTACACCTTCGCGGACGTTTGCGGCTATCGTCTGGCCCGTACTCCCATCCGCACCTTCGCCGCCACCGGCTCGCTGATCGTGGTGATCTTCTACCTGATCGGCCAAATGGTCGGCGCCGGTCAGTTGATCAAGCTGCTGTTCGGCATGGACTACATCTACGCCGTCATGATCGTCGGCGCCCTGATGATGGTCTATGTGACCTTCGGCGGCATGGT
>NZ_PGTO01000069.1 GCF_003284725.1 Paramagnetospirillum kuznetsovii
ATCGACGGAGCCAACGACAGCGCCACCATCAGCGGCAACAGCTCCGCCCATCTGGCCGAGGACGGCAATGCCTCGGCCACCGGTCATCTCGCCGTCGCCGATGTGGACGCGGGCCAAGCCCATGTCCAGGCCTCCACCGTGGTCACCGACCAGGGCACCTTCGCCATCGGCACCGACGGCAATTGGAGCTTCGCCGTCAATTCCGCCGATCCCAGCGTCCAGGCCCTGGGTGCTGGCGATTCCATGACCAAGAGCTTCACCGTCACCTCGGCCGACGGCACCGCGACCCAGACCGTCTCCGTCACCATCGACGGAGCCAACGACAGCGCCACCATCAGCGGCAACAGCTCCGCCCATCTGGCCGAGGACGGCAATGCCTCGGCTTCCGGTCATCTCGCCGTCGCCGATGTGGACGCGGGCCAAGCCCATGTCCAGGCCTCCACCGTGGTCACCGACCAGGGCACCTTCGCCATCGGCACCGACGGCAATTGGAGCTTCGCCGTCAATTCCGCCGACC
>NZ_PGTO01000007.1 GCF_003284725.1 Paramagnetospirillum kuznetsovii
TGGCCAGCGGCCAGGTATGCCGCGCAAACAGGCCGGACACATGACTGCCCCAGACCGGTGGTGCCTGCTTCACATTTTCCTTGCAACGCAGGGGCCGTCCACACATGAACACAGATCCCCGCTGCGCGGGACACAGATAAGAAGGTCTCTCACATCATCTGTGTCTATCTGTGTTCATCTGTGGCTAAGATTCTTCTTTGGAAGAGACATTAACTTGCAATCAGCCTAATGCCCTGAAGGTCGACGAAATACAACCTAGGGCGCCAGGATCTGCCAGCCGAACCAGCGCCAGCGGCCTTCCAGGGTGGTGACGGTGCAGTTGATGCGGCCGCGCCCGGCGGGGAAGGGCTTGTCCATGCGCACCTCGACGCGGGGGCCCAGGCGTTCCACCCGCAATTGCCCGGCATGGGAGGCGAAGCAGGCCAGTCCCTCGATGCCGGGCACTTCCTCGGCCAGGGTGAAGCCGAAAGCGGGGGGATTGACCTTCAGCAGCGGATCGTCGGGGCTGACATCCAGCGCGGGAAGCGGCAGCGAACGCACCGCGAGGCGGAAGCGGTCGGGCTCGCCATAGGCGGCGGTGGCGGCGAAGCGCGGCAGATAGAAGAAATTGGCCTTGCCCCAGGCGGCGCCGGAATGCTGGCCGAAGGCGGCCACAAAGCCCGCCTCGCGCGCCACCCGCATGGATTCGGCGCTGGCCTCGCCATAGGGCCAGACCAGGATGGAAGGAGCCGCGCCCAGTTCCTGCTCGAATCGCGCACGGGCACGGGCCAGATCGGCGGCGATGGCCTCGGCTCCGGCCTTGGCCATGTGAAGGCGCCCGGCGCCCTGGCTGGCGATCACCACGCCGGAGGCGGCCAGTTCGCGAAGCTGCGCCCAGCTCATGATCTCGGAGCCGCCGCGATCCACCTCGTCGGTGGCGACGGCGACGGCCATGGGCAGGCCCGCCTTCTTCAGAATCGGCCAGGCGCGGGAATAGGTCGAGGCCGAGGCGTCGTCGACGGTGATGACCACCGCCTTGTCGGGCAGCGGCGTGGCGTTGCGCATGGCTCCGACCACATCAGCCAGCGACATCACCACATGGCCGCCGTTCTTCAGATCGGCGATCTGGGTCGACAACTGGCTGCTGGTGGTATTGAAGGCCGGGATGCGGTCGTCGTCGAAGCGATGATACAGCAGCACCACCGCCGAATCCGCCGCCTCGGCCGTCGCGGCCCAAGCGGCCGCCAGCCAGATCAGTGCAGCGCAAGCAACAGACCGTTTCCCCATTACCCCCTGGTCCTCAGGCACGATATTCCCCAATTATCGGGAGAGCCCGATGATTGAGATGTTTGCCCCATCCTGGCGACAAGGTACAGGCAAAAGCGAGGAGAACCAGGTCATGAGTTCAGTATTGGATCAAACGGGAAGTGATCTTCTGTTCACCAAGGCGCGGACATTTTCGACCTTTCTCGACAAACCGGTGGATGAGGATCTGCTGCGCAAGGCCTGGGATCTGGCCCGCATGGGGCCAACCAGCGTCAATTGCCTGCCCGCCCGCATCGTCTTCGTGCGTTCGGCCGAGGCCAAGGCCCGCCTCAAGCCCGCCTTGGCGCCGGGCAACGTGGACAAGACCATGGCGGCGCCGGTGACCGCCATCATCGGCCACGACATGGCGTTCTACGACCGGCTGCCGGACCTGTTCCCCCATGCGGACGCCCGCTCCTGGTTTGTCGGCAACGAGGCCTTGATCCAGGGCACCGCCTTTCGTAACGGCACCTTGCAGGGCGGCTATTTCCTGCTGGCGCTGCGCGCCGTCGGTCTCGATTGCGGCCCCATGAGCGGCTTCGACAACGCCAAGGTGGATGCGGACTTCTTCGCAGGCACCACCGTCAAGTCCAACTTCCTGATCAATATCGGCCATGGCGATGCGGCGGGGCTGTATCCCCGTGGACCTCGGCTGGCGTTCGATGACGCCTGCCGGGTGCTGTAGACCCGACGAGCCGTGGGCGAGGAGTTGCGGGCAAGGCCCGGCGCCGCTCGTGCGGCGGAAGCCAAGGGTTTCGGAGAAACCCGCCCGGCGTTTGAGGGGCCGAATCACAACCCCTTCAACACCGCGAAGGGCGAGTCGGGATCGACCGGCCTTTCCCGCCGCCGTCCCGGCTTGGCGCGGCGGGCGAGCCCGTCGCGCACGGCCTTGACGCGATCGGGGCCGAGCCCCAGCAGCGAGCCCATCAGCGGACTGGGCTCGGCTTCCCCCGCCCGTGCCCGGGCGCGAGCCTCGGCGGCGAAGCGTTCCAGGATATCGAGGCGCACCGCCACGCCCCGCACCACCCGATAGCCCACCGCTTCGTAGAAGCCCACGGGGCGCGGGGCATCGGCCGGGACGGCGGGCCTGGCGCCGGGCGGCGCCATGGGGGCCGCGCCATGGGCCACGCTCCACAGCAGGGCGCGCAGGACTTGGGCGGAGGGCTTGAGCAAAGCGGGCAGGAACAGGCTTTCGGTGCCGAAGCGGACCCCCAGGCGGGTCAGGGCGGCGCGGTCGGTCGGCGTCAGCGCGTTCACCTGGGCGGCGGCCTCGGCCAGGGGCAACGAGCCCAGCCCTTGGGCCAATTGATGGGCGAGGCCTCGGGCCGCCCCGGTCAGCGGCGCATCGCGCAGGGTGAGGAGCGGTCCCAGGTCACGGGCGATCAGGGCGGCGGCGGCTTCATGGAGGCGGCGGCGCAGGCCCTGGCGGGCGGGGGTGTCCAGCAACTCGCTGTCGGGAACGTCCACCTGCGGCCGCAGCAGGTCGGCCCCGGCGGCCAGCCGCGCCACCGGCTCGCCCCGCCACAGCAGACCGTCGGCGGTCAGGGCGAAGGCCTCGGCCCCGTCGTCCAGCACCTGGTCCAGGCGGCGCTGGATTTCCGCCTTGAGGGCGCGCGGCGCGGTGGCCTGCATGGTCTTGGCGGCACCCGAGCTTTCCGCCCGGTCGGGCTGGAAGATGAAGCCGCTCAGCCGTCCGATGCGGTGTCCCTCGACCATGACGTCGCCGTCCCCGGCAAGGCTGGCCGCCATGTCCGAGCCGTCGCGCAGCCGCCGCGCCAGCATAGCGGTGCGCTTGTCGACGAAACGGTTGGTCAGGCGGTCGTGCAGGGCGTCGGACAGCCGGTCCTCGATGGCCCGCGCCGTCTCCTGCCAATGGCCGGGATCGGCCACCCAATCGGCGCGATGGGCCACATAGGTCCAGGTGCGGATATTGGCGATGCGCTGGACAATCGTGTCCAGCTCGCCGTCCACCCGGTCGATGCGGGCCAGGTTCTCGGCCAGCCAGTCGGTGGGCAGGCGACCCGGCGGCGCCGCAAGATGGCCGAAGATGCGTCCCAGCAGGCGGGTATGGGATTCGTCCATGATCTTGCGGAAATCGGGAATGCGGCAGACCTCCCACAGCAGCCGCACCCGGTCGGGATGGCTGGCGAGGCGGCGGATCTCCTCGTCCTCGGCCAGGGCGGCCAGGGCCAGTTGGTCGTCGGCCTCGCGGGCGCGGATCAGCCCGGCCTGGGGGGCGGGCTTGTCCAGGCTGGCCAGCAAGGCCCCCACCGAGGCGAAGCGCAGATCGGCATTGCGCCAGGACAGCGCCTTCAGGGGGGCGAAGCGATGGTTCTCCACCGCTTCCGCCACCTCGGGAGGAATGGTCCCGGCATCGGCGGTGGTGCCGAAGCTGCCGTCGTTCATATGGCGGCCGGCGCGCCCGGCGATCTGGGCCAGTTCCGCCGGTTCCAGCGGCCGGGGCGCGCGGCCGTCGAACTTGCGGAGCGCGGCGAAGGCCACATGGTCCACATCCATGTTCAGCCCCATGCCGATGGCGTCGGTGGCGACGATGTAGTCCACCTCGCCCGCCTGATACATGCCCACCTGGGCGTTGCGGGTCCGAGGGCTGAGGGCGCCCAGCACCACGGCGGCGCCGCCACGGGATCGCCGGACCGTCTCGGCCATGGCATAGACCTCGGCCGCCGAGAAGGCCACCAGCACCGAACGGGGCGGCAACCGGGTCAGCTTGCGCGGCCCCACATGGGTCAGGCTGGAGAAGCGCGGCCGCGAGATGAACTCGATTCCGGGAACCAGCTTGCGCAGCAGCGGCTTGATGGTCTCGGCGCCCAGCACCATGGTCTCCTGCTCGCCCCGGGCATGCAGCAGGCGGTCGGTGAAGATGTGGCCGCGCTCGGGGTCGGCGCACAGCTGAATCTCGTCCACGGCCAGGAAGGCGACGCGGCGGTCCAGCGGCATGGATTCCACCGTGCAGACGAACCAGCGCGGATGGGCCGGGATGATCTTTTCCTCGCCGGTGATCAGCGCCACCGCATCGGCGCCTTTAAGGCGGGCGATGCGGTCGTAGTTCTCGCGCGCCAGCAGCCGCAGCGGAAAACCGATCATGCCCGAGGCATGGCCGAGCATGCGTTCAAGCGCGAGATGGGTCTTGCCGGTATTGGTGGGGCCGAGGACGGCGATAAGGCGGCCGGATTGGGTCATGACGGCTCAACACTGGCCCGAGCACCGTGCCGATTGCAAGGGAATGAGGCGAGCCATCCGATTGCAAGTGACAGCGTCGCCGTGGTGTTTATCATGGACTCCCATTGGCGTGATTTGGGGATTTCGCGGTGGTGATTCGACCTTCCATGGAACGGCGCAGTGTCGGGGTGCTGCAAGGACTGTCGTTCAAGCAGGCGTTGGCCACGCTGGTGATCGCCCTCGGCTTGGGCGTGGTGGCCGGTGCCTGGGATCTGATGGCCGATTACCGCCGCATGCGCCAGGACGTCGCCGATGTCACCTCGGCCAATCTGGCGCTGGTGCGGGGCCTGGCGGTGGAAGCCGCCTATATGCTGAGCGCCGATCTGGCGGGCGAGGTGGCGGGCGGATTGATGCTCGACCCCATGGTGTCCGAGGTTCGGCTGGCCGATAATTTCGGCGATGTGCTGGGCAAGGCGGAGCGCCCCGCCGCCCAGACTCCGTTTCCCGGTCTGGCGACCCGGCTGTTCGGCGATGTCACTGGCCACACCTTGCACCTGAAGACCCAGCAGAAGGGAACCAGCCTGGATGTGGGGCGGCTGGAACTCCGCCTTGATCCGGGCCGCCTGCTGGATCGCTATCTGGAGCACATGGCCGCCAATGCCGCCGCCGGAGCGGCGCGCACCGTGCTTTTGTGCCTGCTGGTGGTGGCGGTGTTCTATGTCTTGATCACCAAGCCGCTGTTGAAGATCACCTCGGCCATCGCCAAGGTCGATCCCGAACGCCCAGGCGCCATGCTGATCGACCTGCCTTCGCGGCACGAGGGCGACGAGTTGGGGCTGCTGGTCTCCACCGTCAATGCATTGCTGGCCGAATCCCAGCGCGGTCTGGCCCAGCGCGATTCCGCCGAGGCGGAACTGGCGGCCCTTGCCCGCGATCTTGAACAGCGGGTGTTGGAGCGCACCGCCGAGCTGGAACGCGAGAAGGCGGTGGTGGAGCGCGCCAATGGCGAGTTGGAAAAAGCCAACCGCTTCATTTCCGACGGTATCCGCTATGCCAGCCGTATCCAGAACGCCCTGCTGCCCGATGCCGCCGCCCTGACCGATGCGGTCGATGAAATCGCGGTGGGCTGGCGGCCGTTCGACATCGTCGGCGGCGACTATTACTGGGCGGGGAAATTCGGCGACAAGGTGGTCATCGCGGTGATGGATTGCACCGGTCACGGCGTGCCCGGCGCCTTCATGACCGCCGTGGTGTCGTCCATCCTGGCGCGCATCCTGCACCATCACGGCCATAACGATCCGGCGGTGATCCTGGCCCTGCTCAACTTCCTGGTGAAGTCGGCGCTGCGCCAGGACCGCGCCGACGCGCCCGCCAATGACGGCCTCGACGCCGCCATCTGCGTGCTGGACGGCGCCACCCGCAGCCTCAGCTTCGCCGGGGCCAACCTGCCGCTGGTGATCTGGTCGGGCGGCGCCATCAAGCTGATCAAGGGCGACCGCTGCAGCCTGGGCTATCGCGATTCGCCATCGGACACGGTGTTCACCCGCCACGAGGTGAGCTACGCCCCCGGCGACACGTTCTATCTCTACACCGACGGTCTGGTGGATCAGATGGGCGGCCCCCATAAGCGGCTGTTCGGCCGCCGCCGCCTGCTGGACGCCCTGTCCGGCATGGCGCATCTGCCGCTGGAAGACCAGAAGCAGGCCCTGTTCACCGTCCTGGAAAAGTGGCGCGGCGACCAGCAATGGCGCGACGACACCACCTTCGTCGCCTTCCGCCCGAAGGCGTAGTCTGCCGAGACGCGGTATTCGCTCCCCCGTCATTCCCGCGAAAGCGGGAATCCATGTATCGGCAGCTTGAAGTGACACGATTCACTGCCGAGCTTGACCCCAACATGGACCCCCGCTTTCGCGGGGGTGACGGGATAAAGCTTAATTGGATTCCCTACTGAATCACCCAGCGGCCGAGATAGTTGCGGATCAACTGGGTCATCTGCTCGTCGATATCCTTGGCCAGGCCTTCGCTGATATCGTAGAGGACACGGTCGCGCTGGTTGAGGGTGATGCCCTCGGCCACGGTGCGGGAACGGTTGGCGCGGGCCACCGTCTCGCCGATCACCATCTGGCGGGCGTCCAGGATCTGAACCGCCACGTCCAGGCTGGCATCGTAGCGGCTTTCCTGTTCGGTCTTGAAGCTGCCGGTGATGCCCTTGTCGATGGCCAGCGGCACCTCGACCACGCGGGCATCGCGGATCACCACCCGGGCCAGCCCGGTCTTGCCCATGGGGCGCAAGCGGTCCTGGGCCCAGCGCTGGGCGGCGGTTTCCGGCGAGACCGGCATCAGATGCTCGATATTGGGGCTGCGGCCGGGGGCAACGTATTCCGACACGATTTCCAGTTGCCCCACGTCCAGATTGAACGGCCGCTGGCTGGTAAAGCTGATATCGGGCAGCTTTTGCATGGGCGGCTTGGTGTTCTGGCAAGCGGTGGCGGCGAGGGCGGCCATGACGACCACCAGAAGGCGGAGCTGCCTCATCGGCGAAAAATCCTTGGTTGGAGCGATGCTGCCCTCATATTGGCAGCTCGTTGCATGACGTCAAGTCGAGGAGGGGCTTATGCCTCCCTCAACTCTTCCAGTCCGATGGCGTGGTCGGTGCGGCAGAACTCGCAGGTGACGATGATGCGGCCCTGGTCGTCGGCCAGCGAGTCGAGATCGGACTCGGGCAGCGAGGTCAGGGTGGTCTTGACCCGCTCGCGCGAACAGCGGCAGCGGGCTTCCAGCGGCTTGGGGGCGAAGACCTGGAGCTGCTCGGCGTGGTAGAGCCGATACAAAACCTGTTCCGGCGGCAATTCGGGGTCGAGCAGTTCCGATGCCTTGATGCTGGATAGCATGATCTGGGCGCGGCGCCAGCCTTCCTCGGCATCCTCGGAGGTCAGGATGGGGGCATTGGCGGCATCGGCGGGCATGCGCTGGATCATCAGGGCCGAGGCCATCCAGCCCGCGCCATCGGCGGGCGGGCGGACCGCCACTTCGACGGCGGTATCGAGCTGTTCGGATTGCTTGAAATAGGTCCGGGCACAGTCTTCCAGGGTCTCGCCGCTCAGCTCGACGATGCCCTGATAGCGTTCGGTGTCCGGCCCCTGGTCCACGGTGAAGGCGAGATAGCCCTCGCCCAGCAGGCGGGGCACCGAGCCATGGTCGGCCAAGCGAATTCCCGCCAGCTTGTCGGCGTCGAACCGGGCATGGGCGCGGATATGTCCGGCGCTGGTGACATCGGCCACAAGCAGGCTGACCGGCCCCTTGCCCTGGGCTTGCAGGGTGAAGATTCCGTCGAATTTGAGCGATGCGGCCAGCACCACGGCCAGCGCCGTGGTTTCGGCCAGCAAGGCCCCCACCACCTGGGGATAGGCGTGCTGTTCGTCCAAGATGGTATCTAGCGCCGTGCCCAGGCGCACCATGCGGCCGCGCACCGCGCCAGCACCCACCGAGAACGACAGGACTTGATCGGTCAAGCCCGCCTTATCCGTCAAGATAAGCACCAGGCCAGGATGCCCTTTTGGACATGCATGCGGTTTTCCGCCTCGTCCCACACCACCGACTGGGCGCCGTCCATCACCGAATCGGTGACTTCCTCGCCGCGATGGGCGGGCAGGCAATGCATGAACAGGGCATCGGCGGCGGCCTTGGCCATCAGGGCGTCGTTGACCTGATAGGGGCTCAGGATCTCGTGGCGGTTCTTGTCGCGGCAGCCCATGGAGACCCAGGTATCGGTCATCACCAGTTGAGCGCCCGTGGCGGCCTCGGCCGGGTCGGTGGTCAGCACCACCGTGGCGCCCTTGGCCTTCGCCCACTCCACCGCCGCCTTGGACGGCATCAGGGATTGCGGGCAGGCCAGCCGGATCTCGCAGCCGAAATGACCGGCGGCGTGCAGCCAACTGGCGGCCACGTTGTTGCCGTCGCCGACCCAGGCGACCACCTTGCCCGCCAGCGGACCGCGATGTTCCTCGAAGGTCAGGATATCGGCCATGACCTGACAGGGATGGGATTCGTCGGTCAGCCCGTTGATCACCGGCACGCTGGCGTGTTCGGCCAGTTCGGTCAGTTTGGCCTGGGCGTCGGTGCGGATCATGATGGCATCGACGAAGCGCGACAGAACGCGGGCGGTATCGGCGATGGTCTCGCCCCGACCCAACTGGGTGTCCCCGGCGGCCAGCATGATGACGTCGCCGCCCATCTGCTTCATGCCCGCCTCGAACGAGACGCGGGTGCGGGTGGACGGTTTCTCGAAGATCATGGCCAGCATCTTGCCGGTGACGGCGGCGCAATCGCCCTCGCCCCGCTTGAAGGCGGCGCCCAGATCGAGGATGTGGCGCAGCGTCGGCGTATCGAACCGGTTGAGGTCGAGAAAATGTTTGACGGAAGACCTCAAGGCGACACCTCGCTGAGGGTGCGGGACAGAATCTGGATGGCTTCGTCCATCTCCGTCTCGCCGATGATCAGGGGGGGGAGCAACCGCACGACATTGTCGCCAGCGCCGACGGTCAGCAAGCCGTTGGCCATCAGGCGGGCTTGCAGCTCGGTATTGGGAACGCGGGCCTTCAGGCCGATCATCAGGCCCTGGCCGCGCACCAGCTCGATGACGGCGGGGAAGCGGCCGCAGAGCGTGTCGAGGCGGGTGCGCAATTGCTGCGCCTTGGCCTGGACGCCCGCCATGAAGCCGGGCTCCAGCATGACGTCCAGCACCGCCTCGGCCGCCGCCATGGCCAGCGGATTGCCGCCGAAGGTGGAACCGTGGGTGCCCGCCGTCATGCCGCGCGCCGCCGCTTCGGTGGCGAGGCAGGCGCCCACCGGGAAGCCGCCGCCCAGGCCCTTGGCGACACCCATGATGTCGGGGGTGACGCCCGCCTGCTGATGGGCGAACAGCGAGCCGGTGCGGCCCATGCCGGTCTGCACCTCGTCGAAGATCAGCAACAGGCCGAATTCGTCGGCGGTGGCGCGCAGGCGGCGCAGATAATCGGGATCGCCGGGAATGATGCCGCCCTCGCCCTGGACCGGCTCCACCAGGATGGCGGCGGTCTGGGGGGTAATGGCGTCTCGCAGCGCGTTGAGATTGCCGTAGGGCACATGGTCGAAGCCGTCCATGACGGGGTCGAACCCCTCCATGTGCTTCTTCTGGCCGCCAGCCGCCACGGTGGCCAGGGTGCGGCCGTGGAAGGCGCCCTCGGCGCAGATGATGCGGTTGCGCTGGGGATTGCCGCTGGCGTGATGGTATTTGCGCGCCATCTTGATGGCGCATTCCATGGCTTCCGCCCCGGAATTACAGAAAAAAGCGGTGTCGGCGAAGGTGTTGGCCACCAGCTTGGCGGCGACCTTTTCCTGGCCCGGCACCCGGTAGAGATTGGAGCAGTGCCACAGCTTGCCCGCCTGGGCGCGCAAGGCTTCCACCAGCTTCGGATGGCAATGGCCCAGCGAAGTGACGGCGACACCCGAGCCGAAATCCAGGAAGCGGCGGCCGTCGGTGGCGAACAGATACGCGCCCTCGCCCCGCTCGAAGGCAAGGTCGGCGCGCGCATAGGTCGGCATCACCACTGGAACCATTTCCGCTCTCCCGAACGCCTGGGCTGCAATGCCGACCGCCTCGCTGGATAAGAGCGAAATGGACAGGCGCGCTCATGGAAAGCGGCGGAGTATCATTAAGAATCGCTACAATGTCAACCGCTGGGGCGGTTACAGGTCAGCTCTTCAGCTTGTATCCGGTGGCCAGCATCCGCCATGTGACGGTCAGCAGCACCAGATTGGCCAACGCCACGATGACGATTCCGCCCTGGATCGAGCCGTCGCCGACGCCGATGAAACCGGCCCGGAATCCGTCGATCATGTAGAAGAACGGATTGGCCAGGGCGAAGGCGTGGAAGCCTTGGGGCAGCCGCTCGATGGAATAGAAGGTGCCCGACAGGAAGGACAAGGGCGTGACGATGAAATTGGTCACCGCCGCCATATGATCGAACTTGTCGGCCCAGATGCCGCCCATCATGCCCAGTAGCGACAGCATCAGCGAGCCCATCACCGCGTGATAGACGATCAGGCCCGGATTATGGACCGGCATGGGGACGAACAAGGCCATGCCCAAGGTCACGGCGACGCCCACCGTAAGCCCGCGCGCCACGCCGCCCATGGCCACCGCCAGGGTCTGCTCGGCGCCCGTCAAGGGCGGCATCAGCATATCGACGATATTGCCCTGGACCTTGGCGATGATGATGGAGGACGAGGTATTGGCGAAGGCGTTCTGCACCATGGCCATCATGATCAGGCCGGGGCTGAGGAACTGCACGAAGGGCACGCCCTTGACGGTCGCCGCCACCGGCCCCAGCGCCAGGGCGAACACGGCGAGGAACAGCAAGGTGGTGACCACCGGGGCCAGGATGGTCTGGAAATAGACCTTGAGGAAGCGCCGGACCTCCTTCAGGAACAGGGTCCAGGCGCCCAGCCAGTTCACCGCCCCATAGGTCCGGGGCATGGGTGGCGCCGTGTTGAATTGCTGACTCATGCTATATCTCTTCCATGACCGATCGACCCCAACGGCGTCCGCCGCCAAAGATCACCGCATCCTATGTGGAGAATGCCTCGCTGCATTATCTCGAACGCTTCGCGTCGTCCAGGGCCAACCTGCGCAGGGTGCTCATGCGCAAGGTGGAACGCTCGCTCGCCCATCACGGCGGCGAGGCCGCCGAGGCCGCCCAGGTGGTGGACGAGGTCATCGCCAAGCTGGCGCGGCTGGGCTATCTCGACGACCAGGCCTATGCCGAGACCAAGGCGCGGAGCCTGCACCGACGGGGCGGCTCGCTGCGCATCATCCGCGCCACCCTGGCCGCCAAGGGGGTGGAGGCCGAGGCGGCGGTCGCCGCCCTGACCAGCCTGCGGGACGCGCAAGCCGATCCCGATCTGGCCGCCGCCATCGCCCTGGCCCGCCGCCGCCGGTTGGGGCCGTTTCGCAGGCCGGAACTGCGCGCCGATGCGCGCGCCAAGGATCTCGCCGCCCTGGGCCGCGCCGGTTTCGCCTGGGAAATCTGCCGCGCCGTGGTCGAGGCCGACAGCCCCGAGGCGCTGGAAGATCTCTGCGTGCGATAACAAACTATGCTATGATTTGACATTGCTGCGACGTGGAGTTCGTCATGAATGTTTCCCTCACGCCTGATCTGGAAGCCTTCATTCACGACATGGTGAAATCCGGCGGCTATGCCAGCGCCAGCGAGGTGGTGCGGGATGCATTGCGTCGCCTGGTCCATGACGATTCCTTGCGGCAGATGGAATTGAAGCGTCTGCGCGCCGAGATTCAAGTGGGGCTGGATCAGGCGGATCGTGGCGAGGTCGTGGATGGCGAGGATGCGATGACGGCGCTGATCGGCGGAATTGCAAACATGGGTCGCCAGAGTGGCTGACTCTTACGTTCTGACGCTTCGCGCCCGGAATGATCTGGCCGAAATCCGGGATTATATTTCCCAGCACGACCCCCGCGCCGCCCTCCACCTGCTGGAAAGTTTCAGAGAGTCCTTTCGCCGCCTGGGCGAATATCCGCGCATCGGTCGCGAACGCGACGATCTCGCCAGCCGTCCGGTTCGGACATGGCCGGTCGGCCAATATCTGATCGTCTATGAGGCAGGCTCGCCGACGGTGATCCTTCGCGTCGTTTCGGGCTATCGCAATCTGCCGGAATTACTTGGCGGCTGAGCCCGCCATGCGCACCTGCATCTGCGGCAGCGGCATCGCGATGCCCTCGGCGTCGAACCGCGCCTTGATGCGGCGGTTGAATTCGCGGATCAGGGCGGCGCGGTCGCCCGGTGTGGTCCGGACCTGGGCTCGGATGACCATGGCGGAGGGGTCGAAGCGTTCCAGCCCCAGCACTTCCAGCGGCGCCGCCATGAAGCTCCCCCATTTGGCGTCGGCCTGCAATTCGGCGCCCAGCTCGGCCATGATGGCCAGGATCCGGTCCATGTCCTGGTCGTAGGCGACGCCGATGTCGATGACGGCGGTGTTGAAGCCCTTGGTGGCGTTGACCACGGTGGTCACCGCGCTGAACGGCACCGTGTGCAGACCGCCATTGCCGTCACGCAGGCGGATGGCGCGGATGGAGATGGCCTCCACCGTGCCGGAATGCTCGCCCAGCTTCACCGAATCGCCCACCGCGATGGTGTCCTCGAACAAGATGAACACGCCGGTGATGATGTCTTGCACCAGCTTCTGCGAGCCGAAGCCGATGGCGATGCCCAGAACTCCGGCACCGGCCAGCAGCGGCGCGATGTCGACCCCCAGTTCCGACAGCACGATCAGCACCACCATGACCACCAGCAGCACGAAGACGGCATTGCGGGCCAGGGGCAGCAGGGTGCGGGCGCGGCCCGAGCGCTGCAGCGGATTGCCCTCGGCATCGGTGGCGGTCAGGTAGCGCTCGATGGCGCCGTGCAGCAGGTGCCAGGCCACCAGGGCCATGACCAGCACCACCGCCAGATGAACCAGGGTGGTCGCCACCTGGCGGCCGAGATCGGAATCCAGCAGGCTCATGGGATGGAAGCCCCACAGTTCCGCCAGGGCCAGCAGACCCGCCACGCCGATCAGGCCGCGCAGCACCCGATGCAGCAGCGGCAGATAGGTATTGGCGCGGCTCTCCGGGCGCCCCGACGCCAGGGCGCGGTCCACCACCCGGTGCAGCAGCTTGGCCGCCGCCACCGCCGCAGCGATAATGGCCAGGGTCATCAGTTCGACCCGCAGATCGCCCGCCTTGTCCGACAGATGGGCCAGCAGGGTGACCTCGACCGTCGGCTTGGCGGCCTGCTGGGCGGCCAGCAGGGCCTTCAACTGGGCGACCAGCGCGTCGCGGGACTTGGCGTCCTCCAAGGTGGCGACAAGGCGGCCCAACTCGTCGGGGGCGGGCGGCGGCACCGGCTCGGCCGCCATGGCGGGGGCGCAGAGCAGCACGGCCAAGATCAGGCTGGCGAGCACCCGCCGGAGCGGGCTATAGGTGGAAAGCAGGGTCATGGCGCGCCCGAAACAGTGAATTCGTCGCGCCCACCATGGCCGCCGGATTCATGGAAATCAAGGGGCGCAAGCCATGTCGGACGTCGTGACCATCTACCACAATCCCCGCTGCGGCAAATCCCGCGACACCCTGAAGCTGATCGAGGACAAGGGAATCGCGCCCAAGGTGGTGGACTATCTGAAGACACCGCCATCGGTCGCCGAACTGACCCGCATCCTGACCCTGCTGGGCAAGCGCCCCGCCGAGATCACCCGCAAGAAGGAAGCCGCCGAGGCCGGCATCGACCCGACCAAGCTGGACGACGCCGCCCTGATCCAGGCCCTGATCACCCACCCCATCGCCATCGAACGCCCCATCGTGGTCAAGGGCGACAAAGCCGCCCTGGGCCGCCCGCCGGAAAGCGTGCTGGCGATTCTGTGACGGGGGCTGATGTCTCGTGTCTACGACTTAGGGCTTGGGACGCGAGCGTAAGCTATAGTGCTGATCGCAGTCGTGGAGGCTATATTACCTGTCAGCCTTGGCGCCGCATGAACTCGGCAAAAAGCGGTACGCTGAAATCCAGATAGCCGTGATCGGCACTGAAGACCATGCCTTTTGAGATGATGCTCGCCCTCACCGGTCCCAAGGATTTTTGAGAGCGTCCCATTGACTTGGCAATATCCGCCATCGCATAGGGGCCATCCCCCAAGTGTGCCATTGCCTTGACAAAAAGAACCTCCGCCCTCGTCAGGCGGTCGATCCGCACTTTGAAGAACCCCTCATCCAGCCGCGCCAGCGTCTCAGCATAGGAATGGTCCACATTGGCAAAGGTGACTTCTGGTCCTTCGGAATTGTCCCATACGACGGAGGCCCACTCTTGAAGAAAGAATGGGTAGCCCTTTGTGCGCTCTATTATGGCCTGTAGTGCTTCCGGCGCAATAGTGGCCTCTTCCTCAATAATCGGCTTCTCAACGGCTTGTCCGGCGGAGACCGGGTCAAGGGCTCCAACGGCCGGATATTGAAACAGCCGTTCTGCGTAGGATTTCGCCTCTCCCGCCAAGCGGGCAATTTGCGGGAGACCCGCGCCAATCATTAGGACAGGCAACCCATCTTGCGATATCCGGTGTAGTGCAACAATCAGTGCTGATAGATCGGCTGCGGATAGATATTGCACCTCATCGATTAGGAGTAGCCAGCCACGTCCCGCAGCTTGGGCGGCCTTCCCGATCAAGGTGAATAGATCCGGCAGATCGTACTGAAGATCTCCCGTTTCAGCCAGCCCAGGCTCAGGCTCCACGCCCACCTCTACGCCAGCCATCTCGATCTTAAATATCGCGGCAAAGTTTCGCAGCCCATTGAGGCCACGTACTGCGAGGTGTCTCGCTGCTTCCACGCCAGACAGCGATCTCATGACTTTTCGCATTTCTGGAAAAATGAGGCGGGCGAGGCTCTCCCCTTCCGGAGACTCGACTCGGGAGACAAGTAAGCCCTCTCGCTCGGCGTTTCGACCGATCTCGTTGAGCAGCACAGTCTTCCCAACGCCGCGCAGACCTAGCAGCATGATCGAGCGCGCATTTCTTCCCTTCACAGCTCTTCCACACGATATTCTTGCTGCTTCAAGGATGGCGGAACGACCGGCGAGCTCAGGGGGGCGACTGCCCGCGCCAGGTGCAAATGGATTGCGATACGGGTCCATCGGTCCTCCGCGGGTCTTTGCGATGTCTAGCTATTTATAGGAATGTCTACAATATAACGCTAGTCTTTTTTAGACGGCCTTAGCCTGATGTCATGACTCAGCTCCATAAGTGACCTGGTGGCCGGAGCTCAACGGCCATTAGATTCCGGTGACACAGTTTCTGGTGACAGTGCACCCCATCGCCATCGAGCGCCCCACCGCGGCCCAGGGCGACAAGGCCGCCTGCCGGAAAGCGTGCTGGCAATTCTTTGACGGAGCGCTGAAGGGGTGGGGTGCCACTTCCCGGCGGGGGTTTTGGTTTGGGATGCCCCCCTACTTGATCACCCCGGCGTCGAAGTAATAGGCCGAGGCGCCGCCGTGGAGCTGGATGCCCATGCGTTCGATCTCGCTGGCCGACAGGTGGATCAGCTTGCCGCGGGGATGGCCGTCGGTCAGCAGTTTCTGGGTGCTGGGATGCCACAGCGCCCGTGTCACGCCGTAGATCAGCTCGTCGGGCTGCGACGCGGCGGTCACCAGCACGACGCCCACATCCAAGGTCTTCACCTCGGCGCCCACACCCTTATAGGTGTCGGCGGGAATGGTCGTGGCGGTGAAGAACGGGTTTTGGATGCGCAGCTTGTCGATTTCCGGACCGCTGACCGGGATCAGGACAAGATCGGAGCGCTGGGCCAGTTCGGCCAGGATGGGAACCGGATAGGCATCGACCACCAGCATGGCGTCCAAGGTTCCGGCGGCCATGGCGTCGGCGGCGGGGCCGGGCTTCATGGGCGACAGCTTCAACTGGCCCTCCGTCATGCCGAAGGCGCCCAGCAGCAGCTTGCCATGGACCATCTCGGCGGAGTCCTTGTCGCCGAACGACACCCGTTTGCCCTTCAGGTCGCGGACCGAGGCGATCTTGGCGTCCTTGCGGGCGATCAGATGCAGGCTTTCGGGGTACAGCATGGCGATGGCACGCAGGTTTTGGACGGCGCCCTTGCCCTTATAGATGCCGGTGCCGTGATAGGCCCAATAGGCGATGTCGGCCTGGACCAGGGCGGCATCCAGCCGCTTGGCGGCGATGGCCTCGATATTGGCGATGGAGCCGCCGGTGGACTTGGCCACCGCCACCATGCCCGGCACGCCGCACGATCCCCCCTTGTCGCATTCGCGCGAACCGGGCGGATTGCTGATGGCGTTGGCAACCAGACCGCCGAAGGCGAAGCGGGTCTCGCCGGTCGGGCCGGTGCCGATCTGGAAGAAGCGGATCTCCTGGGCGACGGCAGTCGCGGCCAGCGCCAAACCGACCGCCATGGCGGCCATGGACCATGTGAAGCGCCGGTGGCGCGAGGTGAACGTCACGGTGAGACTCCCTGGTCTTCTTGATTGATGGTCAAAGCATAGACCATTTATATCAATAAATCCGCATATATGTAATCGAGCCATACCATTTCGTGCGGGGTGGTTCACATCTTATTCATTGCGATCGGCCACAAAGCAGGCAGAATGTGCTCGTCACCGCAGGGGGTTTGCCGTCTTAAATGGACGATGATGGACTGAAACCGATCAATGACAGCGACATGGACTCCATGTTCGTTCTGCCGCTGTCGATTATCCCACTCCAGACGCCGGCCTTGCAGGCCGCCAAGCTGATCAAGAACGTGCGCCTGCGCAGCGCGGTGGAGATCTTCGCCGACGCGCAGACCGGATCCGGTCAAGTGGATGTGGAAGCCCTGCCCGCCATGTTCGGCTGGCCGGTGGATCAGGTTCATCCGGATCTCGGCATCCTGCGCCGCCTGGCGCTGTTGCCCAGCTACGACGTTTTTTCGCTGCGTGTCAGCCTGCGCGAGCACGGCATTCCGGTGAATGATTACGCGGCGCTGAAGCTGTCGCCGGACAAGGCGGCGGAACTGACCCGCTACATGATCATGTTCACCCGCCCCCTGATGAAGATGATCTATTCCGGCGAGGACGTGCAGGTCGACACCTATGACGACCTCATGAAGTTGTTCCGCGATCCCGATATCAAGAAAGCCCGCCAGCGGCTGGAAACCATGGCGGAAAGCCTCGGCATCGACATTTTCGACGTGCCGCGCTTCCTGGAGGATTACGGCGACACCTTCATGTCGCTCAGCTATTTCCGTCACTGCCTGGACCGGCTGGAGCCCTATTTCACCGCCTGCGTCCAGTCCATGACGCCCATCCGCAGCCACTTCCAGCTCAAGCAGAATCACAACCTCATGAAGTCCTGCGACATGATCGAGGAAGTGATCAACTCCATCAGCGCGTCCATTTCCGGCCGCCTCGAGGTGTTCGACAAGCGCACCCGCGAGATGTGGGAAAACATCACCCAGGAAGAGTTCCGCGCCGTCAAAAGCATGATCGAACGCTATCACGTCACCATCGGTTCGGCCTTGTGCGGCCTGACGGTGAAGATGAGCGCCTTCGCCAAGATGTTCCCCCGGCCCAATTCGGGCGGCCCCATCAAGCGGGCCGACTTCATGATGACCGAGATGATTCAGGGCATCGACCTGATCCGCGACGTGGACAAGCAGTTCTCGATCGGCGGATAAAGGTTTTAAGTTCGCCGTCGAGCGGCGGGCGGGCCACCTCCGTGGCCCTTGCCTTTCGCGTCACGCGGTCGCGACCGTATAGCTGTCTACGCCAGAATATCCAAATAGGTGCCGCGCGGCGCGAAGCGGTCCAGGCTTTCCAGCGGCGTGTCGGGCGACAGCATGCGCCGCCCGCGCGGGCCGTTGGGGGTGGCCCCCTGGATTCCCGAAGGACCGACGGCGGTTCCCCGCGATGGGCGCCCGTCACGGCCGACCGCCTCGCGGATGCCGATGACGTTGCCGACCTGGCCGCTGGAGCTGATGCCACGCGAAGTATCGACCATGTTCGAACTGTTCCCGATCTCAAATATAGGGTCGATGATACCATTCGCGGCCCTTGGACAAAAGCGGTTGCTTTTGCATTCTCCTTGCCCGCGACATTTTCTTGTGGCTGAATGCAACCATGGCTACTAGATCTGCCGAGGCCGCGCCGCTCCCTCCGCCCCAGACATTGGATCTGGCGGCTCACTTCATGGAATGCGGCGCGCTCAACACCAATCTCAGCCTCGCCCCGGGCGAACGGCTGATCATCACCGACGATCTGCTGGACGGCACCGTCGCCGATTTCGCGGCGGTTTCCATGGCGGCCATCGTCGCCCGCGACGGCCAGGTCGCCCGCGCCGCCATCATTCCGCTGTCGGTGGCCGCCAGCAAGGTCAAGCCCGGCGATCGCCAGAAATACGAACGCCTGTTCCAGTTGATCGAGGAAACCGCCTTCGACGAATCGGTGCGCGAATCGGCCGAGGCGCTGATCGCCGCCAATTTCCGCGATTCCCAGATCCGCGAACTGGCGGCCGAACTGGGCGGCACCATCGGTCCCGCCCGTGCGCGCTATCGCACCTTTCTCGACGTCATCAAGCTGCTGATCGACAAGAAGATCTCGGAAGGCGGCTTCCTCGACGAATTCCTGGAATTCACCCGCGCCGTGGCGGGAAAGCTGGATTTCGGCATCTATTCCATGTGCGTGGATCGCATGTTCGTCTCAGAGAACATCCCCATCATGGTCAAGGCCTCGCTGCTGGGCGAGATCATCAAATACCCGCCGCTGGTGCGCAAGGAGCTGGTCACCAACCTGCTGTCCTCGCCCAAGGCCCCGCGTGAGCTGGTCACCCATGCCCGCAATCAGTTGGCCGCCGAAATGACCCGTGCCCAGATGACCGAGATCGTGCTGTTCACCATGCTGAAACAGTCCTGGCAGTGGCAGAAGCTGGCCCCCGGACGCCCCACCATTTGATCATCGATGGATACTGTCTGTTTCGTCACCCCCGCGAAAGCGGGTGTCCATGTTCGGCCGATATGTAGCCTGGCAGCGTGGATTCCCGCTTTCGCGGGAATGACGACGGGTATTTGAGGTCTGTTCCCTGTGCCGTGCGCCGCATCCGAGAGAATCCCATGAAAGCCGTTATCTGTCCCGCCTTCGGCCAGCCTTTGGTGGTCGGAGACTTTCCGGCGCCAGCCCTGACCCCCGGCGGGGTTCGGGTCAAGGTCCATGCCGCCGGGGTCAACTTCGCCGACTCGCTGATCACCGGCGGCAAGTACCAGGAAAAGATGGAACCGCCCTTCGTTCCGGGCATGGAACTGTCGGGAACGGTGGTGGAGGTGGCGGGCGGCGTGCGGTCGTGCAAGCCGGGCGACCGGGTGATGGCGACGGTGACCGGCGGCGCCTTCGCCGAGGAAGCGGTGATGGACTGGACCGATGTCCATGTGCTGCCCGACAGCCTGGACTTCATCACCGCCGCCGGGTTTCCCGTGGCCTACGGCACCTCCCATCTGGGTCTGCGCAAGGCGGGATTGAAGGCGGGCGAGACGCTGGTGGTGCACGGTGCCGCGGGCGGCGTCGGCCTGACCGCCGTCGAGGTGGGCAAGGCCTTGGGCGCCACCGTCATCGGCACCGCCGGGGGGGCGGACAAGGTCGCGGTGGCGGTCAAGCACGGCGCCGATTTCGGCATCGACTACAAATCCGAGGATATCCGAGAGCGGGTTAAGGCACTGACCGACGGCCGGGGCGCCGACGTCATCTATGATCCGGTGGGCGGCGCGGTGTTCGACGCCAGTTTGCGCTCCATCGCCGCCGACGGCCGCATCCTGATCATTGGTTTCGCCAGCGGAACGGTTCCGCAGATTCCCGCCAACATCCTGCTGGTCAAGAATGTGACGGTGATCGGCTATTACTGGGGCGCCTATCGCAAGCTGGCGCCCGGCATGGTCCGCGAGTCCATGGCCGAGGCGCTGGAATGGTGGGCCGAAGGCAAGCTGCGCCCCCATGTGTCCAAGGTCATGGAGCTGTCCGAGGCGGTCACGGCCATCGAGATGCTCAAGCTCCGCGCCGCCACCGGAAAGATCGTGCTGACGGTGTGAGACGGCGCCCGCGCTCCCCTTTGGAACCGGAGCGCGGGCGTCCCGCCCGCTCTTACCAGCCGTAAGCCTTGGCCATGTCCGGATCCTTGGCGGCGACCGCCTTGGCGAGATCGACGATGACCTTGGCCTGTTTCCAGGTGGCGTCGTCCTGCATCTTGCCGTCGATCATCACGGCGCCGGTCCCATCGGGCATGGCCTCCAGGATTTTCTTGGCGAACAGCACTTCGTTGATCTCGGGGCTGAACACCTTCTTGGCGATGTCGATCTGCTTGGGGTGCAGGCTCCAGCCACCGGCGCAGCCCAGCAGGAAGGCGTTGCGGAACTGGGCCTCGCAGGCGGCATCGTCGGAGAAATCGCCGAACGGGCCGTAGAAGGCCTTGATTCCGGCCGACTGGCAGGCGTCCACCATCTTGGCCACGGTGTAGTGCCACAGATCCTGCTGGAACAAGGTGCGCCCCGCCTTGCCCTCGGCGGCATCTTCCAGCACGCCGTAGAAGGGATGGCCGCCGCCGACGCGGGTGGTCTTCATGCCGCGCGAGGCGGCGAGATCGGCCGGACCCAGGCTCATGCCGTGCATGCGCGGGCTGGCCTGGGCGATGGCGGCGATGTTCTCGACGCCGAGGGCGGTCTCCAGGATGGCGTGGATCAGGATGGGGCGCTTGACGCCGTGCTTGGCTTCCAACTGGGCCAGCAACTGGTCCAGGTAATGGATGTCCCACGGGCCTTCCACCTTGGGCAGCATGACCACGTCCACCTTGTTGCCGGCCTCGGCCACGATGGTGGTGACGTCGTCCAGGAACCACGGCGAGTTCAGGCAATTGACACGGGTCCACAGACCGGTGTTGGGATTGTCCCAGGCCTTGGCCACCTCGACGAAACCGGCCCGCGCCGCTTCCTTGGCGTCGGCGGGAATGGCGTCCTCCAGATTGCCCAGCAGCACGTCGACGCCACGGCCCATCTCGGCCGCCTTGGCCCGCATCTTCTCCACATGGGGCGGGAAGAAGTGGATCATGCGCTCCAGGCGCACCGGCAGCTCGCGATAGGGGGAGGGCGCGCCGATGGCGAGCGGCTCGAAGAACTTCCGGGGCGGCTTGACGGTCATGGACGCAATCCTCTTGCGGCAATAGTGATCGGGCCGCAATAATGCTGCGTCATTTTGCGCCGCACAAGGGAAAAGGGATTAGGTCGTCGAGCCGATCTCGCCCGCCTCGGCGGCGGCGGCGACGATGATGTCGCCGAATTCCCGCAGGAAGACCGAGCCCTTGACGGTGCGCTGGATCAGCACCGAGCGGCGGTCCTGGTCATCCACCTTGCGCTTGACCAGGCCGAATTCGGTCAGGCGGTCCAGGGCGCGGGTGATGGCAGGCTTGGAGATGTTCAAGGTGGCGGCAAGGCCGCGCACCGTATGGGGCGGCGGCGTCAGATAGACGGTCAGCAGCAAGGCCATCTGTCGGGCCGACAAATCGGGAGCGTCGCGCCGCACGCTCTCGGCGATGGCGCCTCGCCACAGATCAAGTGCCTGTACCGCCTTGAGTTGAATGCCCATCATCCGACCAATCGTTGCGACCACGAAATCTTTTAGCGGACCCCGGCCCATCCGGCAATGGCCGTGATGGGATTTCGGAAAATTGTCATGGGAATTTTGGCGCCCGGCGCTTGAGGGACATCATCAAGCAAAGCGCTCTTCGATCACCGCGAACAGGGCGCGCAGGCCTTGGGCTTCGCCACCTTCCGGTCGGCCGGGTCGGCCGCTGGGATTCCAGGCCAGCACGTCGAGATGGGCCCAGGCCAAGGCGGGATCGACGAAATCCTGTAAGAACAGCGCGGCGGTGATGGCTCCGGCATGGGGCGAGTCGTTGGCGTTGTTGATGTCGGCCACCTTGCTGTCCAGCATGCGGCGATACGGCTTGTAGAGCGGCAACCGCCACAGCGGGTCGGCCTCCGCCTCACCGGCCCGCAAGATGTCGGCGGCCAGCACCTCGTCGTCGGAGAACAGGGCGGGCAGGTCGGGCCCCAGCGCGCTGCGCGCCGCCCCGGTCAGGGTGGCGATGTCGATCAGCAAGGCGGGCTTGTCACGGCAGGCCTCGAACAAGGCGTCGCACAGGATCAGGCGACCCTCGGCGTCGGTATTGCCGATTTCCACCGAGGTTCCCTTGCGGGTGGCCAGCACGTCCAGCGGCCGCATGGCATCGCCCGACACGCAATTCTCCACCGCCGGAATCAGGACGCGCAGCCGCACGGGCAACCTGGCCTCCATGATCATGGAGGCCAGCCCCAGCACATGGGCGGCGCCGCCCATGTCCTTTTTCATCAGCTTCATATTGGAGGACGGCTTGAGGTCCAGGCCGCCGGTGTCGAAACAAACGCCCTTGCCCACCAGGGTGACCTTGGGCGCCTGTTCCGGCCCCCAGACAAGGTCGATCAGCCGGGGGCGGCGGTGGGCGGCGGCGGCGCGACCCACCGCATGGATGGCGGGGTAGTTTTCCGCCAGCAGGCCGTCGCCGACGATCACCCGGCAGGTGGCGCCGAATTGGGCGGCCAGCTTCTCGGCGGCGGCGGCCAGTTCGGCGGGGCCCATGTCCGAGGCGGGGGTGTTGATCAGATCACGCACCAGGGCGATGGCGTCGAAGGCCGCCTTCACCTTTGCGCGCTCGGCGCATTGGGGCCAGGCCAGATCGGGTAACGGCTTGGGGGATCGGCTTTTGTAACGGTCGAAGGAATATCCGGCCAGGGCCCAGCCCAGGGCGGCGCGATAGGCCAAGTCGGGCGACGGCTCGGGATTGATGCGATAACGTCCCGGCGGCAGCTTGGCGGGCAATTGGGCGAAGGCCCAGAAGTCGTCGCCTTCGGGCAGGCCGAACAGAACGCGGCCGAAACGGCTTTCAGGGCCGGGGCATAGGCAGACCGCGCCCGGCTCGGCGGTAAATCCCAGGGATCGAATCCAGACCCGCTCCGACTCCGCCTGTCCGGCCAGCCAGTCCGCCAGTTCGGATTTGCGCAAGGTCACGATCTCGACGGTGTCGGTCTCAGCCTCGATCAGATGGTCCGGCACGCAAAATCCTCCTGTTCTTTCGCCCATTCCTTAGACAGTATTTTGTCCGGATCATCATCGGAGAGTCCAGCATGACACTATCGCTCGTCATCGGCACCAAACGCTATTCGTCATGGTCCTTGCGGCCCTGGCTGGCATTGAAGGCCGCCGGTCTGGCCTTCGACGAGGTGGAGATCACGCTGCGTCAGCCCGATACCAAGGTGGAAATCCAGAAATACTCACCCTCGGGCAAAGTGCCGCTGCTGTTCGATGATGGCTTCAAGGTCTGGGATTCGTTGTCCATCTGCGAATATCTGGCGGAACGCTTTCCCGCCGCCAGGCTGTGGCCGGACCATGTCCAGGCCCGCGCCGTCGCCCGCTCGGTGTCCGCCGAGATGCATTCCGGCTTCATGCCGCTGCGCCGCGACTGCCCCATGGATGTGCTGACGGACGCCCCCATGGCGGAGATCAACGACGAGGTGAGGGCGGATGTGGCCCGCATCGATGCGCTGTGGCGCGATTGCCGCGACCGTTTCGGGGGCGGCGGCGACTTCCTGTTCGGCCGCTTCTCCATCGCCGACGCCATGTTCGCTCCGGTGGTCACCCGGATGCGGACCTATCATCTGCCGGTGGGCGAGGTGTCCCAGGCCTATTGCGAGTCCGTCATGGCCATGGCGGCGATGAAGGAATGGGTGGCGGCGGCGCGGTGATGTCGCTCAATCTTCGGGTAATGCCTTCAGGCGGGCGATTTCCGCCATGGCGGCGTGATAGAGCTGGGGGATATCGTTGACGATGCCATCCCAGATATCGGCGTCGTGAATTTGGTCGTACTGATGCCGGAGTGGATTGCCGATGCCGCGCGCGCCTTTCCAATTCACCTCGGGGTAAAGGGCATCAAGGGAGTGGCCGAGCTTGGTGGCCGCTTCGCTGATGCGCTGTAGGCATCGCTCGACGGCATCCTTGGTTTTTTGATCGGCCGCATAGGCGGCGAAATCCATATCGCCGATATAGCGCTGGATACGCTCGCAGTTATCCGCCACCTCGCCCAGGCGGTCGAGAGGACGGCTAGAAGGCATGGACTCCATCCCTGGCGGCTTCCTCGGCGATACCGGGGCGCAGTCTGTCCCTGCGGGCAAGATCGACCGAGCGGCCGATCCACTCTTCCAGGGATTGTTGGATACCGCCAATGGCGAAGATGCCGCGCACGATGGCGGGATCGACTTCGATCATGATGTCGATGTCGCTGTCCGGCCTTTCGTCGCCGCGCGCCACCGATCCGAAAATCGCGGCATGAACCACTCCCATCCTGACAAGATCATCTCGCCGGGCACGAAGAATCCGAGTGACATCGTCGCGGATCATGCTGAAAGCCTTGTTCTGCCACTCATACGATGCGGCGTCTCGGTTCGAGCCGTCAAGCTTTCAAAACCGCCGCCGCGCCCTGAAGGCCGCGGTGATGGTGCCGTCGTCCAGGTGGTCCAGCTCGCCGCCCACCGGCACCCCATGGGCGAGGCCGGTGACCGAGACGTCGCAGTCGGCGAGGCGGTCGGCGATGTAATGGGCGGTGGTCTGGCCCTCCACCGTGGCGGGGGTGGCCAGGATGACCTCCTTGACCAGGGGATCGCGGGCGCGGGCCACCAGGGACGCGATGCCGAGATCCTCGGGCGCCACGCCGTCCAGTGCCGACAGCAGCCCGCCGAGGACGGCGTAGCGGCCCTTGAAGCTGCCGGTGCGTTCCATGGCCCACAGTCCGGCCACATCCTCGACAACGCAGAGCTGGCTGGCGTCGCGGCGGTGGTCGGCGCAGATGGCGCAAGGCTCGATGGTGTCGAAATTGCCGCAAACGGCGCAAGTCTTGACCTTGGCGGCCGCCTCGGCCATGGCGGCGGCCAGTGGGATCAGCAGGGCTTCGCGCTTTTCCACCAGACGCAGGGCGGCACGCCGCGCCGAGCGCGGTCCCAGGCCCGGCAACCGCGAAAGAAGTTGAATGAGGCGCTCGATTTCGGGTCCGACCATTTCGATTCCGCAAGAAAAACACCGATATGGGCAGGAATCCGTTCGCTCTCTAAAGCATAGAGCCTTGATTCAGAACGGTAATTTAAAGCCTTCCGGCAGGCTGAGGCCGCCCGTCAGGTTGGCCATCTCCTCGGCCATCAGGGTCTCCGCCTTGCCCTTGGCGTCGTTGAAGGCGGCCAGCAGCAGGTCTTCCAGCACTTCCACGTCGTTGGGATCGACCAGCGATTTGTCGATCTTGACCTTCTTCATCTCGAACTTGCCGTTCAGGGTGACTTGCAGCATTCCGGCTCCGGCCGAGCCGGTCACCTCGATTTCCTGCATCTTGGCCTGCATCTCGGCCATCTTGGCCTGCATCTGCGACGCCTGCTTCATGAGGTTGCCAAGGTTCTTCATAGGTCTTCTTCTCCTGGAAACATCTCCGGATCCGCCATGGGATCGGGGTCGTCGGTCATGATATCGGGCGAGGGCTCGGGTTCGGCCTCGAGCTGGTGGACTTTTTCGATGGTGGCGCCGGGGAAGGCGGCCAGCACCGCCTTGACCAGCGGATGGTCGGCGGCGTCCTGGCGGCGGCGCATCTCGGCGCCCGCCTCCTGCTCGGCCAGGGTCGGCTGGGCGGGATCGGAGGAATTGACCGAGACGGTCCAGCGCCGCCCGGTCCATTCCGACAGCAGGCGCGCCACCTTGGGGGCGAGATCGGAGGCGGCGGCGCCGTGCTGTCGCCATTCGAGGCGGCCAGGTTCGAACGAGACCAGATTGACCTGATTGCGCAATTGCACGGCGATGACGCCTTCGCGCTTTTCGGCGAAGAGGGCGACCACCTCGGCGAAACCGGCGGGCATGGCAGGCAACTGGCTCGGCGCCGCCAGGGGTGCGGGCTGCATCTTCAACGCGGTGGCGCCGCCGTTTCCATTGCCGCCCAGATGTTGGCCCGAGACGGCATCGGCGGGGGCTCCCACAAAGCCGCCACCGCCACCGCCAGGGCCGCGCGGAGCAGGCGGCGGCTGGGGATTGGCGCGGATCTGCTCGACCAGTTCCGCCGGGGTCGGCAGTTCGGCGGCATAGGCCAGCCGCACGATGGCCATTTCGGCGGCTTGCAGCGCGTTATGGGCGGAGCGGGTCTCGGCCAGGCCCTTCAGCAGCATTTGCCAGGCACGGGTCAGGGCGGCCAGAGACAAGGCATCGGCCATCTGGCGGCCCTTGACCCGCTCGGTTTCCGAGGCGGTGGCGGCCTCGGCGGCTTCCGGCGTGACCTTCAGGCGGGTCAGCCAGTGCACCAGTTCCAGCATGTCTTGCAGCACCACCGCCGGATCGGCACCGGCGGCGTATTGGTCGGTGATCTGGTCCAAGGCGGTGCCCACGTCACCCTTCATCACCGCGTCCAGCAGGTCGAAGACGCGGGCGCGGTCGGCCAGCCCCAGCATGTCGCGCACCTGGGATTCGGCGACCAGACCGGCGCCGTGGCTGATGGCCTGGTCCAGCAGCGACAACCCATCGCGCACCGAGCCATCGGCGGCCCGGGCGATCAGCTTGAGGGCGGCGGGCTCAATCTCGGCGCTTTCCTTGACGGCGATACCGGCGAAATGGGCGGACAGCACCTCCATCTCGACCCGGCGCAGGTCGAAACGCTGGCAGCGCGACAGCACGGTGACCGGGATCTTGCGGATCTCGGTGGTGGCGAAGACGAATTTCACATGCTCGGGCGGCTCTTCCAGGGTCTTCAACAGGGCATTGAAGGCTGCCGTGGACAGCATGTGCACTTCGTCGATGATGTAAATCTTGTAACGGGCCGAGGTGGGGCGATAGCGAACGCTGTCGATCAGCTCGCGGATGCCGTCGACGCCGGTGCGGCTGGCGGCGTCCATCTCCATCACATCGACGTGGCGGTCCTCGGCGATGGCGCGGCAATGTTCGCAGACACCGCAAGGTTCGATGGTGGGGCCGCCCTTGCCATCCATACCAACGCAATTCAAGGCGCGGGCGATGATGCGGGCCGTGGTGGTCTTGCCGACGCCGCGCACGCCGGTCAGCACGAAGGCGTGGGCGAGGCGGCCCGACTGGATGGCGTTGGACAGGGTGCGCACCATGGCTTCCTGCCCGATCAGGCCGGCGAAGTCGGTGGGCCGGTATTTGCGGGCCAGCACGCGGTAGGGGGCAGGGGCGGGGCTGTCGGTCATGGCGGCAGAATATAACGCGGCGTTCGCCATGGCTACCGCCCATAGACGGCGCGCACCCGCTCCTTGAATTTCTGCACCACCCGGCGTTCCACCTCGGGCAGCGACAGCCGCGCCAGGGATTGCAGCAGGCCGGATTTCAATTCCATGCGGTAATCGGCCTTGACCCGGCAACCCTGGGCGTCAAGGGGCTCGAACACCCAGGTCAGGCGGAAGGCGCGGAACGGTCCGTCGCGGGACGTGATTTCCAGGCGATGGGGGGCGTCGAATTCGGCCACCGAGTGGAAGCGGGCCTGCACCGGTCCGGCGCCGAACAGATTGTCCACCTCCAGCCGAGCCTGGTCGCGGCGGCGAATGCGGGTCAGTCGGCACCAGGGAATGAAACGGGGATAGGATTCCACGTCCACCGCCAAGGCGAACAGCCGCGCCGCGTCGTGGTGGGGAAAGTCAACCGCCCAGCCGCCGACCAGCGCCGACATGGGACTTGGCCCTAACGGGTCAGATTGCGGATATTGCGCACGAAGATATTGAGCAAGCCGCGAATGAAGGGGTCGGCCTTGGCCAGCTTATCGCGGAAGGTGTCGCGGGAAATGACGATGCACGACACGTCGGACAGCGCCTTGGCGCTGGCCATGCGGGGCTGATCATCCACCAGGGCCATTTCCCCGAACAACTCGCCCTTGCCGATGGTGGCGATGGTCATGCCGTGCTTGATGATCTCCACCTGACCGTCTTGAATCAGATAGGCGCGATCACCGGAATCGCCTTCATTAAAGATCTTCGCCCCAGCGTAAAAAACCTTCCGCTCGAGAATTCGATCATTACGCATGCCAGCCACCCCAGTCTCGCTTGCTATGACTTTATTCGTGTTCTGTCTCCGAGTCACCCCCCAAGGCGAAGGAGACCATCGACAGAGCATAGTTGACCGTCTTAGAGTTGGGGCATGATCGCGGAAACACAAGCGCATGATTGCTTCGTCAAGGCGGTTCGGCCGTGAGCGCCGACGACCGGGCGCATTCCCTCGCCCGCCTGCGGGCGCTGATGGCCATGACCACCGTAAACGGCTGCACCGAGGAAGAAGAGCTGTCGGCGGCGCGCAAGGTGGCCAAGTTGATCGAGCAGTTGGACGGCCAACCCGGCCAAAGCGTCACCACCGACCCATCCTGGGCGGCGCGCGAGCGCGATAATCCCCAGTATCAGGCCCTGCTGGAAAAAACCACGCAGGAAGGTTTGCTGAAGGCGGCCTTGCAGGAACTGGCCCTGGGTCATATCAACACCGTCTCGCCCTTGCGACGCAATACCCGCGGCCAAGCGGTGGAGCATGTCTCCACCGTGGAACTGCTGCGCCCCTATTTCAATATGATGCTGGGCAGCGCGGGCGCGTCGCGTCTGGCGCGCGGCATCGTCGACGACATTCTGGCGGAACTGATCTATGACGGGCTGCTGCCCGACGTCTTGGCCATTCCCCGGGGATAGTCCTCCTTAACCAAGCCGCCTGTCCGTCCAAGCGGATGGGGCGCCTCTGGCCGCCAATTCCTCGCGATCCTTTCATTGGCCAATCCGTGCTGGCCGGATCAATTCACTTGATCCGGCATTGTCATGGAAGTATCATTTTCGTGTTCAGCGAATTGATGGCAGCATCCGCTCATGATCGAGACCTTCGAGACCGTGGCCAAGGCCGTCGCCGATCCATCGCGCGTGCGTATTCTCAAGCTGTTGGAGGCGGGAGAGCTGTGCGTGTGCCAGATCACCACCATCCTCGGCCTGGCGACGCCCACCATCTCCAAGCATCTCGCCGCCTTGAAGGTGGCCGGGCTGCTGCAACAGCGTCGGGATGGCAAATGGGTCTATTACCGGCTGGCGGAACGGGCGTTCAACCTCTATGCGCCCTCGTTCCTGGCAATGGTGGCGGCCGCGCTGGCCGACGATCCCACCATCGTCGAGGATCGCCGTTTGCTGACCATGGTCAACGAGGTTCCGGTCCAGGTGCTCTGTGATCAAGGCCGTGCCGCCTTGCCCGCGGGGGCCGCTTCCGCCAACCAAGGCATCAGCTGCTGTGGGGGACCGATATGAGCGAGAAAATCTACAACGTCCTATTCCTGTGCACCGGCAATTCGGCGCGCAGCATCATGGCCGAATGCATCATGAATCGGGAAGGCAACGGCAAGTTCCGCGCCTTCAGCGCGGGCAGCCAGCCCAAGGGCGCCATCGATCCGACCGTATTCAATCTGCTGAAGAAGTTGAACTTCTCCACCGATAGCCTGCGCTCCAAGTCGTGGGAAGAGTTCGCGGGGCCGGGTGCTCCCGAATTGGATTTCGTCTTCACCGTCTGCGACAACGCGGCGGGAGAAGTTTGCCCGGTCTGGCCGGGCCAGCCCATGAGCGCCCATTGGGGTGTCCCCGACCCGGCCGGATTCGAGGGCAGCGCCGTCGAGAAGGCTGCCCTGACCGCCGAGGTGATGCGCATGCTCAACAACCGCATCAGCATTTTTTCCGCCCTGCCGATCCATTCGCTCGACCACCTCTCGCTGCAGAAGCATCTGGACGAAATCGGCAAGGCCCGAACCTGATCCCTATGACAAGGCGACGTCCATGACCAATGTTCTGGTTCTTTGCACCGGCAATTCCGCCCGCTCCGTCCTGGGAGAAGCCCTGACCAACCATCTGGGCGGCGGAAAATGGCGGGCGTTCAGCGCTGGCAGCAATCCCACCGGCAAGGTCAATCCGCTCTCGCTGGAGGTGCTGGCCGAGAAGGGATTGCCCACCGAGGGTTACCGTTCCAAATCATGGGACGAATTCGCCCTGCCCGACGCGCCGAAGATGGATCTGGTGATTACCGTCTGCGACAACGCGGCGGGCGAGGTTTGTCCGATCTGGCCGGGACATCCGTCCAAAGTCCACATCGGCTTTCCCGACCCCGCCGCCGCCGAGGGCAGTCATGAGGAGCGGCTGGCCGCGTTTCGCAAGGTCTACGCCATGATCGAAGCCAAAATCGCCAAGCTGATCGAAGTCGGCGTCGAGCGGGCGGAAGAGGTCTGAGATGAATCGGTTCGAACGCTATCTGACCGTCTGGGTCGGCCTGTGCATCCTCGCCGGTGTCGCGCTGGGACACTTTCTGCCCGGCCCGTTCCAGGCCATCGGCCGCATGGAAATCGCCCAGGTCAATCTGCCGGTGGCGGTGCTGATCTGGCTGATGATCATCCCCATGCTGCTGAAGATCGACTTCGGCGCCCTGCATCAGGTAAGTGAGCATTGGAAGGGCATCGGCGTGACGCTCTTCATCAATTGGGGCGTCAAGCCGTTCTCCATGGCGGCCCTCGGCTGGGTGTTCATCTCCACATTGTTCAAGCCCTACCTGCCCGCCGACCAGCTTGATTCCTATATCGCCGGGCTGATCTTGCTGGCCGCCGCACCTTGCACCGCCATGGTCTTCGTATGGTCCAACCTGACCAATGGCGAACCCCATTTCACCCTCAGCCAAGTGGCGCTCAACGATCTGATCATGGTGGTGGCCTTCGCCCCCATCGTCGGGCTGCTGCTGGGCCTGTCCTCCATCACCGTGCCCTGGGACACCCTGCTGCTGTCGGTGGTGCTCTACATCGTGGTGCCGGTGATCGTCGCGCAAGTCTGGCGCAAGGCCCTGTTGGCCCATGGTCCCCAGGCCCTGCCCAATCTGCTGGCCAAGATCGGCCCGCTGTCGCTGGTGGCGCTGCTGACCACCCTGGTGCTGCTGTTCGGCTTCCAGGGCGAGCAGATCATCAATCAGCCCCTGGTCATCGCCATGCTGGCGGTGCCCATCACCATCCAGGTCTATTTCAATTCGGGGCTGGCCTATCTGTTGAACAAGAAGCTGGGCGTCGCCCATTGCGTCGCCGGGCCATCGGCCCTGATCGGGGCGTCCAACTTCTTCGAACTGGCGGTGGCCGCCGCCATCTCCCTGTTCGGCTTTCAGTCGGGCGCCGCCCTGGCCACCGTGGTCGGTGTCTTGATCGAGGTGCCGGTGATGCTGTCCGTGGTCAAGATCGTCAATGCGTCCAAGACTTGGTACGAAGCCCGGACATAGGAGAGCAATCATGACCAAGCTAGAAATCTATGATCCCGCCATGTGCTGCTCGACCGGCGTTTGCGGTCCCGAGGTCGATCCCGTCCTGGTCACCTTCGCCGCCGATCTGAAATGGGTGGCCGAGCAGGGCGTCGCGGTCCACCGCTATAATCTCGGCCAGGAGCCCCAGGCCTTCGCCGCCAATCCGGCGGTGGTCAAGGAGATGGAGGCCGGTATGGACCGACTGCCCATCATCGCGGTGGACGGCCATATCGTATCGACCGGGGTGCATCTGTCCCGCGACCAACTGGCGGCCAAGCTGGGACTCGCGGCCGGTGGAAAGCCGACCGCTTCCTGCTGCTCGCCCAAATCCGGCTGCTGCTGATGGACCACACCCGCACGCTGTTCTTCACCGGCAAGGGCGGTGTCGGCAAGACCTCGCTGTCCTGCGCCACCGGCCTTGCCTTGGCCGAGGCGGGCAAGCGGGTGCTGATCGTCAGCACCGATCCGGCCTCGAATCTCGACGAAGTGCTGGGGACGCCTCTTGGCCAGACGCCATGCGCCATCGCGGGGGCTCCGGGTCTGTTCGCCCTCAACATCGATCCGGAAGCCGCCGCCCATGACTACAAGGAACGCATGGTCGCGCCTTATCGCGGCATCCTGCCCGCGGCGGCCATCGCCAGCATGGAAGAGCAGTTCTCCGGCGCCTGTACCGTCGAGATCGCCGCCTTCGACGAATTCGCCAAGCTGCTGGGCGACCCGGCCGCCACTTTGGGTTTCGACCATGTCATCTTCGATACCGCGCCGACCGGCCATACCCTGCGGCTGTTGACCCTGCCCTCGGCCTGGACCGATTTCATCGCGTCTTCCACCGGCGGCGCTTCGTGCCTGGGTCCGCTGGCCGGGCTGGAAAAGCAAAAGGCGCTTTATGCCGCCACGGTGGCGCAATTGTCCGATCCGGCGACCACCACCATCGTGCTGGTCGCCCGCGCCGAAGTCTCGGCGCTGCGCGAGGCCGAGCGCACCCGTCATGAACTGCAAGACCTCGGCGTCCGTAATCTGCGGCTGGCCCTGAACGGCGTCTTCGCGGCGGGACAGACCGGGGATGACGTCGCGCTGGCCATGGAAGGCCGAGGGCGCGACGCCGTGGCGGAAATGCCCGCCGGGCTGTCCTTGCTGCCCCGCGATCAGTTTCCCTTCCTGCCCAGGGGCACCGTCGGCCTGGACTCGCTTCAGTCCCTGTTTCGCCCCGCTCCGGCTTTCGTGCCGAGCCCCGAGCCCTTCGCGCCGGGTCGCCTTCCCGCCGGTCTGGTCCCCCTGTTGGATGATCTGGAAGCCGCCGGTCACGGCGTGATCATGACCATGGGCAAGGGCGGCGTCGGCAAGACAACCATGGCCGCCGCCCTGGCCGTCGCCTTGGCGGCGCGAGGGCATAAGGTGGTGCTGTCCACCACCGATCCCGCCGCCCATCTGGCGGCCACCATGGCCGGTGAGGCTTCCAATCTGTGCGTTGCCCGCATCGACCCGGAAGCGGAAGTCGCGCGCTATCGCGACGAGGTTCTGGCCAAGGCGGGGGCCAGTCTGGACGAATCCGGCCGCGCCATGCTGGAAGAGGATCTGCGCTCGCCCTGCACCGAGGAGATCGCCGTCTTCCGCGCCTTCGCCCGCACGGTGGAGGGCGGCAAGGACGGCTTCGTGGTGCTTGACACCGCGCCCACGGGGCACACCATCTTGCTGCTGGACGCCGCCGAGGCCTATCACCGCGAAGTGCTGCGGACCCAGGCCGACATGCCCGATGCGGTGCGTAATCTGCTGCCCCGGCTGCGTGACCCCAGCTTTACCCGCATCCTGATCGTGACATTGGCCGAAGCCACCCCGGTGCATGAGGCCGAGCGCCTGGCCCAAGACCTGGGCCGGGCAGGCATCACGCCTTATGCCTGGGTGATCAATCAGAGCCTGCTGGCCAGCGGCACCGCCCATCCGCTGCTGGCCCAGCGCGGCCGCTATGAGATGGCGTTCATCCGCAAGGTGTCCGATGAACTGGCGCCACGGACGGCCCTCGTGCCTTGGCAGGCGGACGTGCCGGTGGGAAAGACGGGATTGCTGCGGCTGGTACGGTAAGGCCATCCATGCAGGAGGGGGGGATGCCTTTCAAGGCTGCGGAGCGGCTGACAAAGCAAAAACGGCTGGATGGTGGAACAACCCACCATCCAGCCGCTTATCTTTGCTTCTCCGGCGGTTGCCCGCCTTCCTCACGTCAGCGCCCTTGACGGCTTTCTTACCTTCACGACACCTGGTTCAGCGGACGAAAACCTGGACCTCGCCGGTGCTGGTGGAGGTGCTGGTGGTGGAATTGACCCTGACCCGGCTGGCCGGCAGGTTCATGTTGGTCAGCGAGCGCAGCACCGAATCCGCATTGCGCTTGGCGTTGGAGGCGGACAGGGCCTGCTGGCCGGGGGTCGATCCCACCGGCGAGACCGCGACAACGTCGAAGGTGGCGTTGGGGCGACGGTCCAGCGCGCTTTTGATGGCGGTGTAAAGCGCGGGCTCGTAATTCACGTTGGGGCGGTCGAAGCGGATGGTGACCAGCGGCATCTCGCCGCTCGCCAGGGGGCGCGCCGAGGCGCCGTCATAGCTGGCGTTGATGCGATTGCCCAGGCCACCGGCGAACAGGGCGCCGTTCTTGATGCCCAGCGCCAGGGTGTTGAGGTTCTGCTTTTCCGAGGCCACATACTGCTGCTGACGGATGGAATCGCTGGTCAGTTCGGACAGCAGGCGCTCGACCATCACCACGGTGCGGTTGGTTTCGTCTTCCAAGATGCGCAGCTGACGGTGATCCTCGTCCACCGCGCCCGACAGCGAGCGGGCGGCGCGGACGGATTCCAGCAGGAAGGCGGCCATGGTCGACGACGAGGTGACCTCGTTGGTCAGGCGGTTCATCTTCAGCACGTCGTCGGTGATGCGGTCCAGCTCGCCCTGGGCGGCGTTCCACTGCTGGGTCAGGATCGGGTTGCCCGGGGTGGTGCCCACCTGGAGGCGGGCATTGATGGCCGCCACGGTGCCGTGATAGCGCTGGGAATCCTGCACCGTCTCGTTGCGGATCTGCTGCAGCGACTGGTTCTGGCGGCCCAGCGTCGCCTGCAACGACTGAAGGTCGCCACGAAGCGCGGCGGCCTTTCCGCCGACAAAGGTGCCGGTGGGCGAGCCGGGCGTGACGGTCACCGCCTCATAGCCGGACGAGCCCATGACGGGCGGCGCGTCGGGTGCGGCCTGTTCGGTCTGATTGGCGGCGACGGTTCCGGTTGCCGGGAACAGCGCGTCCTCTGCGAACGAGCATCCGCCCGCCAGGAGGGCCGCGCACAAGGCGGCGGCATGGGTCTTTTTCAGGGCCATGGGGATAGCTGATCCTTTGATTCGCCAATTCCGACAAGTACCGACGGGCTTAAGACCATTTCTTGGATTGAAACTAGACTTGCCCCCGCAAACTTTGGGGCGGATTTTACGCAATTGAACACCCGGCCACAAGTCCGCATTTCGATTGGTGGTACCTATTTGTCAAATGAGTCCATATGCTTTGGGTCCGTGAACCGGAAGATTTTCGCACTTGCAGGGTCTGGGGTGTTTGTGTATGGTCCGCGTCCTCGCTTGGGCGGCAACGTCCTGGCGGCGGATAAAGCGCCCGTAGCTCAATTGGATAGAGCACCAGACTACGAATCTGGGGGTTGGAAGTTCGAGTCTTTCCGGGCGCGCCATTCTTTCTCAAGAGTTACAGGTTCTCCTGTAGCTCTTTTATTTTGCCTGAGGCCCCCATGCGGGCCCAGAGCCTCATAAAGGCTGGCGACTACGGCCTATTCCGATTAGGTTGACCCCACCGAGCCAGCAGCGATTCTGGGGCGCCATGCTGTTCAATTCGCCACTCTTTCTGTTCGTCTTTCTGCCGATCTGCCTTGTCGGGTTCCGCCTGCTGGCGCGACTCAGTTGGTCGGGGGCGCTGGCCTTCCTGACCGTGGCCTCGGTGGTGTTCTATGCTTGGTGGGATCCCATCCATTCCTGGCCCATGGTCTTGTCCATCTGCGCCAACTACGCTTTCGGCCTGGCGCTGATCCGTCTGCGCGACGGAGGTTGGGGCGGGCCGGTCCTGATTTTGGGCGTGGGTCTCAATCTGGCGCTGCTGGGCTGGTTCAAATATGCCGGGTTCTTCGCCACGACCTTGAACCAACTGGCCGGGTTCGAGTTTGAGGTGGCGTCAAGTCTGATTCCCCTGGGCATCTCCTTCTTCACCTTCACCCAGATCGCCTATCTGGTGGATGTGCGCCGTCGGGAGGCGTCCGAGCCCGGGATGGTGAACTACGCCCTGTTCGTCACCTTCTTTCCCCATCTCATCGCCGGGCCGATCATCCATCACAAGGAGATGATGCCCCAGTTCGGGTCGCGTAAACGGGCCAGTTTCAACGAGGATCTCGCCGCCGGTTCCGCCATGTTCATCATCGGATTGGGCAAGAAGCTGCTGCTGGCCGATCCGGTGGTGAAATACGTCACCGGAGCCTTCACCACCTCGGCGCTGGGTGAGCCCTTGGGCATGATCGAGGCGTGGCAGGCGGCCCTGGCCTATACGGTCCAGATCTATTTCGATTTCTCCGCCTATTCCGACATGGCCTTGGGATTGGCCCGGATGTTCGGGATCGATCTGCCGGTGAATTTCAATTCTCCATACAAGTCCCGCAATATCATCGAATTCTGGCGGCGCTGGCATATGACGCTGTCGCGGTTCCTGCGCGACTACCTCTATTTCTCCTTGGGCGGCAACCGCCGGGGGCCGTGGCGCCGCCAGATCAATTTGATGTTGGTGATGCTTATCGGCGGCTTGTGGCACGGCGCGGCTTGGACCTTCATCATCTGGGGCGGGCTGCATGGGATCTATCTGGTGATCAATCATCTGTGGCGGGAATGGCGTGGCGAGGGCAAAGGCGGAGCGCTGGCCCAGACGGCGTCCTGGGCCCTGACCCTGCTGGCGGTGGTGGTGGCCTGGGTGTTCTTTCGGGCGCATAGCCTGGGCGCCGCGCTGGGGATGCTGGCCGGGATGGCCGGTTTGCACGGCTTAAGCTCTGGCTCCGGGGGCGTCGCCGCCACATCCTGGCAAGGCTTGGCGACGGTGGCGGGCCTGCTGGTGATCAGCCTGGTCGCGCCCAATTCGCAACAAATCATGCGCCTGTGCCACCCCGGCCTTGCCAAGGTGGCCGACCCGGAGCATTTCGGGCGGTTGGCGTGGCGGCCCACACCCCTTTGGGCGGTCGCTTTGGCGGTCCTGACGGTGATCTCGGTGTTCAGCCTGTGGTCGCCCACCGAATTCCTCTATTACCAGTTCTGAGCCATGATGGACTCGTTGCGCTATCTCAAGACCTTCTTCCTCGCGAGCGCGGCCGGTTTGCTTTTGGCCGCGCTGTTCAATGTGGTGGTCGATCCCTATGCCAGCTTCCACTGGAGCGACATTCGCGGCTTCAACGACCAAAAGCATCTGAAGCGCGGCGGCGGCAGGGTCAACAAGGGGGGCATCCTCAGCCGCTATTCCTTTGATACGCTGATTTTCGGGACATCGCGGGCGGAATTGGGGCTCAACCCCAATTCACCGGTCTTGGGTGGCGCCGCGGCTTTCAATGCCGCCCAGGTGAGCACCAACCTGGCGGAAATCCGCATCGAGGCGCTGTTCGCCGCCCAGCATCAGACGCCGTCAACCGTGATCATCGACCTGGATTTCCTGACCTTTACTCCCAAGGATGAACTGTCCTCGGCGGCGGATTTCCCCCAATCTCCCTTCGCCGGGCGCAGCCTGATCCCCATCTTGCTGGAGCGACTGGTCTCTTGGCCGTCGCTGGTGGATTGCGGCACTGTCATCCGCAATTCCAAGCGGCACAAGCGGGATCCCTTCACCAAATTCGGCTATTACGACCGTGACGCGGTGGAAAGCTCGGTCCGTCATCGCGAGGCCTTTACCGTGGTCATGACCACCTTCATGACCGGATCCAACGGCTATCGCGGCTTTGACTATCGCTCGGAACGGGTCGAACAATTGCGCACCGTGATCGAGCGCTTCCATGCCAAGGGCGCCAAGGTCGTGTTGTACATTTCGCCGCTGCATGCCCGCCATTTAGAGGCCATGTGGGAGTTGGGGCTGTTTCCCGCCTTCGAGCAGTGGAAGCGCGACCTGACCGGACTGGTTGCCCGGCTGAGAGACGAGAATCCCGGCGGCGCCGCCATCCAGCTTTGGGATTTCTTCGACTACAATTCCATCACCACGGAACCGGTCGGCGAGTCCATGCGGTGGTACTGGGAGTCCTCGCACTACACCAGCGCCACCGGCGAGTTGATCCTGGCGCGCATGCTGGGCGCAAGTGGCGGAAGCCCATCGGTGCCTGCGGACTTCGGCACGGAACTGACTCCGAACACCATCGAGAGCGTTCTGGCCAACGCCCGGACTCGGCATGGCGTCTACAGCCGCGATTTTCCGGAAGAACTCAGAGATGTCAGGCAATTGGCTGAGGCCACCGCGGGCCATTCTTCGAAACGGCCGACGTCAAACCCTTAGCAAGAGCCCCGTTTCAACGGCGTGGCGCCAGCGTCAGATCAGCGGCACCGTCGGGTGCGGCGCGGCGAAGCCTGCGGGATAGTAAGGCCGCACGCTGTCGCAGAACAGGGCTTGATCGGCCTCCGTCAGGAACGAGGGGATGAACAGCCCGTCGAACCGGACCTCCTGGGCGGTGAAGGCGTCGGTGGCGGTCTTGCGGACCGCCCAGAAGCCGCCGCATGTGCCGACCGCATCGAAGGCCTCGCCCACCGCCAGGGTGACGCCGGGGTGGAAAAACTTTCCGGTCCTGGGATCTTCCACCAAGTCCCGATTGGCATTGGCCCGCGCCGTGGGAATATCGACCTCCTCCATCAGAAGGTTGAGATCGTCGCCGCAGATGATGCCGCCGATGCGGGTCATGCGCTTGGCGTGGGCGATATCGATGGAAGCGTCATCGTAATAATGACCGGCATCCACATAGACGATGTCGAACACATCCTCGCCCAGACCGGGCAGAGTATCCTCGGAGACGCCGCGAATATGGTCGATGGGGACGCCATAGGCCTCGGACCCGGCCTTGGCGTTGTGAAGGTAGATGTTGTAGGCCACGTCATTCTTGGCCGCATTGGCGAAGAATTGATATTTGGCGGATTGCAGATCCTCGGAACTGAGGATCGGATTCCACGAGTCAATGGAGAGGACCGACGATCCCGCGGCCGCCTGCGGCCCGCCGAAGCGCAAGATGGATTCGCTCCACAGAAGAGTCGAGGCGCCGAGCCATGAGCCGATCTCGGCGATGCGCAGCGAAGCGTTGCCGGACTTCAATGCGCCGTTGACGGTGGCCATGATGAAGGCGTGCTTGGGCAGGAAGTGTGTATGAGGCACAACGTCCGGGGGAAAGAGAAAGCGTTCGGAAATGCTTGTCATGCGTCACCTTGGCACGCCAGGGGCTCGCGGTCCGATGGGACCGAGGCCCAACCATAGCATCGCGGAACGGCAAATCCGAGCCTAGGCCGCTATTTGGCGGCGCAACGACAATTCTTCCTGGGCGAGGGTCCAGATATAGGTGCCGTGGACCTTCTGGTCGGCGACGATCCGCCGCAACAGCGCCATGGGGATGTTGCGAATCCAGTCACGGAGCATCATGAAATCCTCCGATGTTGCAATGCACAAGAAGCAGCTTGGAGCAGAGATGGTTTCATAATGGTTAACAACGATTCCAAAGTGGCGTGGCTTCGGCGGCAGCGCATTTTCAATGCTGCACCGCAACATCATGGAACGATTCCATCCTTTCCTCCCATGCAAACTTGGTCTGCCGCCCATGCGGGTAGGGCGGTCGCACCACCCCGGATCGGACATGATCTTGCCAAAATCGCGCATTTTCCCGGCCTCCTCTGTCGGATGGCTCGCCTCTCGGTATTGCATTTGGTACTGTTGGGGTAGGTGGATCGACGGGCGCGCCCTTCGGCCTGCCCAGAGACCACGAGCGGCATCAAGCCGTCGGCAGTTGGGAGCGTCCTCATTTGTCATCCACCGTGATCTATAGCCATCATGTCTGCCTGGAACACGACACCGGCGAATTCCATCCCGAATGCGCCGACCGGCTGCGCGCCATCGGCCATATCTTCGACCGCGAGGAATTCATGTATGTGCCGCGGGAAGAGGCTCCCCGTGGCACCCTGGCGCAAATCCTGCGGGCGCATCCGCAAGACCATTACGACATGGTGATGGATTCCGTCCCCAGCGAAGGCTGTATCGAACTCGACGGCGATACCATGCTGTCGCCCAAATCGGGCGAGGCCGCCTTGCGCTCGGTGGGCGCCGCCTGCGCCGCCGTGGACGAAGTGGCCACCGGGCGCAGCCGCAACGCCTTTTGCGCCACGCGGCCGCCCGGCCATCACGCCGAGCGCAACGCCGCCATGGGCTTTTGTCTGTTTTCCAATGCCGCCATCGCTGCCTTGCACGCTCGTGATGCTCACGGCTTCAAGCGGGTGGCGGTGATCGACTTCGACGTCCATCACGGCAACGGCACCCAGGATGTTCTGTGGAACGAGCCCGGCACCCTGTATGCCTCATCCCATCAGGAGGACGCGTTTCCCTATACCGGCAAGGCCGAGGAAACCGGGCCGGAGGGCGGTTGCGTGGTGGTCAATGTGCCGCTGCCCGCCGGAACGGCGTCGGAGGTGTTCCGCGCCGCCTATACCGATACCATCCTGCCCAGGCTCAATGATTTCAAACCCGACTTCATGATCATTTCCGCCGGATTCGATGCCCATGCCGCCGATCCCATGGCGCATCTGCGGCTGCAGGTGGCGGATTTCGAATGGCTGACCCGGCAATTGCTGGCCATTGCCCGAACCCACGCCGAACGCCGGGTTGTCTCATTGCTGGAAGGCGGGTATGACACGCGCGCCCTCGCGGCTTGCGTCGCCGCCCATGTCCGCGTCCTGATGGAAGGTTGAACCATGAATTTCGTTGAGTGGACCGCCGATATGTCGGTGGGCAGCGATACGTTGGATGGTCATCACCAGATGATCATCGATTGCCTGAACGCGCTGCATCCCATGCTGGAGACCGACGCGCCGGAAGCCAAGGTTCTGGCCGTCATGGCCAAGCTGGAAGACTTCGTCCTGGTCCATTTCAGCGACGAAGAGCGGGACATGAAGCAGGCGGGCTACCCCGACTGGCGCGCCCACAAGGAACTGCACGATCAGATGTATGACGTGGTGTTCTCGCTGAAATCGGATATCGAGCGCGGCGAGAAAGTGGATGCCCAACGTCTGTTCGAACTGATCCAGAACTGGCTGGTCACCCATATCCTGGGCGAGGACCGCAAATACGTCCCCTTCCTGACCAGCCACACCGCCAAGCCGGTGGGCCAGTGGAAGCGCTCCAACGGCCGGGATGTCTGATGGGTATGGGGAGCGCCGCATCGTCGACGACATCGACTATTGGCGCGACGTCGCCCCCTGCGCGCCCCCCCGATTCCATCGCCAAGGCGACGGCGACTTGGTTCAAGTATCTGGGATAGATGACGGCGGAACCGGTTTGCGGTAGACAGAGCCATGCGCATCCTGTTCCTGACCGAGAATTTTCCGCCGGAAACCAATGCCGCCGCCACGCGGGTGTCGGAGCGCGCCCTGTATTGGATTCGCGCCGGCCATCAGGTGACGGTGCTGACCTGCGCCCCCAATTTCCCCGGCGGAAAGGTGTTCGACGGCTGGGAGAACCGCTGGCGTCAGATCGACGACGTGGGCGGCATCCGGGTGGTGCGGGTGAAGACCTATATCGCGCCTAACGAGGGCTTCGCCAAGCGTATCCTCGACTTCGTGTCCTTCATGATCACCGCCTTCGTGGCCGGGCTGTTGGAGCCGCGACCCGATGTGGTGGTTTCCACCAGTCCGCAGTTTTTCGCCGCCGTGGGCGGCTGGGCGCTGGCCGCGGCGCGGCGCGTCCCCTTCGTGTTCGAACTGGGCGATCTGTGGCCGCGTTCCATCACCGCCGTCGGCGCCATGAGGGACAGCGTCGTCATCCGTTGGCTGGAAAGGCTGGAACTGTTCCTGTACCGCCACTCCGCCGCCGTCATCGCCCTGACACGGGCCTTCAAGGACGACCTGATCCGGCGCGGCATCCCGGCGGAAAAGATCGCCGTGGTCATCAACGGCGTCGATCTACCGCGCTACGCACCGCGTCCCCGCGACGCCGAACTGGCGGCGCAATGGGGGCTGGGCGACAGCTTCGTCATCGGCTATGTGGGCACCCATGGCATGGCCCACGGACTGATCAACGTGCTGGACGCAGCCTCGCTGCTGCATGATGCGCCGCGGGTGAAATTCCTGCTGGTGGGCGCCGGGGCGGAGCGCCAGATGCTGATGGACGAAGCCAAGCGGCGCGGCCTGTCCAATGTGGTGTTCGGCCCGCCGCAGCCCAAGGACATGATGCCCCGGGTGTGGTCGCTGTGCGACGTGGCGCTGGTGCATCTGAAGGATTCGCCCGCCTTCGCCGAGGTGATCCCGTCCAAGATCTTCGAGGCCATGGGCATGGGTCTGCCGCTGCTGCTGGTGGCCCCCAGGGGCGAGGCGTCCCATATCGTCGAGGCCGACGCGGCCGGTCTGTTCGTCGCCGCCGCCGATCCGAAAGGATTGGCCGAGGCGGCACGGCGGCTGGAATCCGACGCCGCGCTACGCTCGAGCCTTGCCGCCGCAAGCCTTGCCGCCGCGCCGCGCCACACCCGCGAGCGTCAGGCCGAGTTGTTCATCCAGGCGCTTGACCTCGTGGTCGCCGAAAAAGGCCCCGCCGAGGCCGGGATGATCGAAGGATGAGTGAAGAACGGACCTTCCTCGAACGCGCGCCGGAATACACCTTCGCCCTGGCCGCCCTGGTGGCGCCGCCGCTGGCGGTATTGGTGCCGTTGGGCATGGCGGTCTACTTGCCGATTTTCGGGGGATTGTGCGCAATTCTATTTTGGCGTGGTGGCGACTTTGGCTTGCTCCCTATCGCACCGCTAATTCTGGTCGCAGCTTTGTGCGGTTGGGGGGCGATCAGCCTGCTCTGGGCGATGGAGATTCAGAGTGGAGCCTTGGCGATCGTTCGGCTTGCCGCGCTGAGCATCGCAGGAAGCCTGTCGTTTGCTTTGGCCGGAACGATAAGACTTGAACGTTTTCGGTTTATAGTTCCGGCGTTTACGCTCGGAATATTCGTGGCAGCGGTTGTTCTGATCATTGAGGTCGAGACAGGAAATGGGCTGTCGCAGTTAATATTTCATATCAAGGCTGGGCCGGGGCAGTTCCTTTCATCGACTCAAAAATCACTTTTAGGACGTGGGGGAACGGTTCTGGCGCTCCTTATTTGGCCATTCATAGTGCTAGCATGGCGCGCTCGAAGTCATTGGGCCATCGGAGGTATCGGAATTGCAATGGTCGCCTTGCTGCTAAGCGATAGTTTGGCGGGGCGATTGGCTTTAGCTTTTGGTGGCGCAATGTTTTTGCTGGTGCGTATTTCACCGCGGATATGGCTGCGCGTCTTAAAAGCAGCAGTGGTCGTCTGCGTTCTGATTTTGCCAGGCGTCATCAGTCGAGCGCCGCAGCCTCCGGAGACATTCGATTCAATGCCCTGGCTGCCCTTGTCGGCTCATCATCGCTTATTGATATGGCATTTCGCGGCGGACCGGATCGCGGAACATCGGATGCTGGGTTGGGGAATGGATGCGTCGCGATCCATTCCCGGCGGGGATGAAACGGTAAACCTTATCGACTATTACCCGGTAACCCATGGAACACGACGGGTCATCAACGGCAATCTGATGCCTCTCCATCCCCATAACGCCATCCTCCAATGCTGGTTGGAACTCGGGCTGGGAGGGGCGCTGATTTTGGCGGCCTTCCTATGGACCATGGTCGGTAACGTAGAAAAGTCTGCGGCCAGGGATCCATTGTCGGCGGCGGGCATTGCCGGGTGCATTGTCGCGGCCCTGGTTGTCTCAGCGGTGTCCTATGGTGCTTGGCAAAGTTGGTGGGTGTCCACTCTTTGGGTGGTTGCCACCTTCTGCCGCCTTACCATAAGCGAACCATTGCCGTCATCAGGCGAGCCTTCGATTTGACTTGAGGATCTTGAAGGCACCTTTGGCCTTTGAGAGCAACTCGTAAATCGACCGTGTCTTGAAAGCACTGCGGGCGATGTATTTAGGCCGAAAATAAAAGCGACGATAGGCCCATTTCTGTAGCCCGATCAGCGTGTCCAAGTCCATGAACTCGGTCCAGTGATCAACCACGTAGCCCTTGTGCGGCTTAAGGGCGAACTGTTCCCAGCGGCCGGGTTCGATGATCTTCTTGGCCACAGCTTGATCGTACATTTCGGTATTGGGATAAAGCTTCAACACCGAAACCTGCGCGTAGTCGGGGTCAAGACCGACCAGAAAGTCGATGTTAGCCTTAACATCTTCCGGTGTCCGTTCGTGCGGCAGACCGATGATATAGTCAGCCACTGTCAGGATGCCCAGGTCTCGGCACCATTTGAAGGCGTTGCTGACCTTGGTCGTATTGGTTCCCTTCTTCAGGGCCTTTAGTCCGTCGTCGGAACCGGTCTCGACGCCGAACGCAATCATGCGAAGGCCAGATTGCTTGGCGCGCTTTAGGGATTCGTAGGTTACCGTATTGACGCGACCACGAAAGTCCCACTCTATTTTAAGGCCTCTTCTGTCCAATTCATCACAGAACTCTACGATCTTTTTCGGCGTGATATTGAACAAGTCGTCATAGAATCGAAATTCCTTGTATCCCATGGCCAAGCACTCTTCGATTTCATCAACGACGCTTTCGTGGGAGCGTTGGCGATAGCGCTTATAGGGGACATCGCAGAAGGTGCACAGATAGGGACAGCCACGCGACGACAGAATGGTCGCCAGATCAGAGGAAACGCCTAGAATGCTCTTGTAGCGCAGGTGACGGATCCACTTCCGATCGACCAGGGGCAGATCGTCGACGTTTTCCACATAGGCGGGCGGCACCGATACGCGGGCAAGGAAGCGCTTGTCCCTGAATTGCTGATCACGCCAAGCGTTGATGGAGATTTTTGTATAGACGCCGAGAATGGTGGTGATGTCCTCACCTTTTTCGAGCGCGTTGACCAGCGCAGTGAACGCGTATTCACCTTCACCCACCACAATAGAATCGAATTGCGGCAACTGAGCAGCTTCAAACGGGTAAGCGATGGCATGATGGCCGCCCAGGCAGATGTGGGCGTGCGGAACTATTTTTCTGACCGTCTCAGCAACCATGCAGCAATCGACCATCGAGATGGTAAAGCTGGTGACGCCCACGATGTCGGGTTTGATCTCTTCGATTATGGCCGGGATTTTGGCCTGTCGGATGCCCTGCGCGATGCAGTCGATGAAGTGGAATTCGTGCCCGGTGGTGTTTTTCTCCAGATAGCTCAGAACGTAGAGCATGCCCAGTGGTGGAAATTCCCCAAAGTCGTCTGCCTCAAGGAAGGTGCCGTCTTCACTGTGGGAGTCAGGATTCTCGATGACCGCATTCTCATCGGGTGGGTTAATCATCAGAATTTTCATGACAATGCCAGCGTCCTTATTTCCGAGCCACCCAGGGCTGCCGCAGTGTAGCACCGTGCGGCAGATGAAAAATCCATCTTTAAATTGCGGTTAATCTTGGTCGGGCAGGCTTCCGTCTACAAGTTCCGAGTCGTGAATTTTCCGGGCTACGATGAGAACGATATCCCCGAAACTCACCGGAACCGCTAATTTTGTTGGCAGAACTTCTGCCAATGACGCGGCCAGGCCTTGCAGTGGGCGGGGTAATAAGGTGGCGGCTTTCAATGCAAGATAACTAAGAGTCGCATAATGGCGATAATCACCCATGTAGATGATTTCGAATCCGGCATTCGTCAGCCACCGCCGCAGCAATGGTCGCGTGAAGTAATACAGATGCATATCCATCAGCCACGGCCATCGGCCGCCCAGCAGGCGCGGAAACCAGTTTGCCGCATCCAAGGTGCAAAAACTGAGAGTTCCGCCTTGCCGTAAAAGACGGTTTGATTGCAAGAGCATGTCGAAGGGATGGTCGAGATGTTCCATCACATCCCAGGACATCACCGCGTCATAAGGCGGCTGCAGCTCCTTTGAGACTGTGGCGAGGGAGCCCTGATGAATGGGGATGTTCAGTGACGTTCTGGCGAAATTCGAAGCCCAGCGTGATGGTTCCACACCGGTGACTGACCAACCGCGCTTTATCGCCTCCGCCAAAAATAGGCCGCAATAGGAGCCGACTTCAACCAGGGTTCCGGGTTTGCCGAGCCAAGGGGAGATCCGGTGGATCAAGCGTGCAAATGTGATTTGCCGGGCAAGAGCGTTTTCCATGTAGAGTTCGTCTTCGACATCCGCATAGATATCGGCAAGATTCTTCGGTTGCTGCTTCGCTGGCACCTGCATGAGGCCACACCGCAGGCAGAGGGCCACTTGGGGCTTGCTGCCATGGGCCATGCTGGAACACCGATAGGCGTCAGCCTTGCCGTTAATGGAGGCGTCGTCCTTCCGCGCATGGTATTCCATGAGGAATGGAGAACCGCAGCCCTGGCAATTATCCTCGATATTGGTTGCCGAGATTGATCCGCGTCCGGCAAGTCGCGACAAAGTGAGCCTTAAGAGTTTGGCCACGCCGCTGAAAATCTCGAATCGGGGAATTTTGGATGAGCCGAAATGGCGGTCGCGGAATTGAATCGGAACCTCGGCCATGCGAAAGCCGGCCCGGTGAAGTCGGTAGACCGTTTCCATGAAGTAAGAGTATCCGCCGCCCTTGAGCTTGGCACAGCGTCGGTCCCGCAGCATGTTGACCCGGAAAGCACGAAACGACGTCGTAAATTCGTGGGTTGGAATGCCCAGGAACCGACGCGCCAGGGTGTTGGCCGACACGCTTAGGAAACGGCGATAACCATCATAGTCGCTGGATCCTCCTGGGGCATACCGTGACCCGATCACAAAGTCCACATCCGCCAATTTCGCGAGAAGGGCGGGGATTTCCGCAGGGTCGTGGGACAGGTCCGCGTCCATGGTCACGAGATGGTCGTATCCATTCTGGACCGCGTAGACCATCGCCAGTTGATGAGCGCTGCCGAGGCCCATTTTACAGGGACGGTGGACAACGCGCAGGCGGGGTTGGATGCTGGCCAATTCGTCGAGATGGCGTCCGGTGCCGTCAGGCGAATTGTCATCGACCACCAGGATTTCCAGATCGATCCCGGTTGCGAAGATGCGCTCGATAAGAACGTCGATATTGCCCAATTCGTTATACGTGGCTGTAAACACCAAAACGCGCTTGGCAGCCTCTGGCCCACAATTTCCGGTCACCATGGACTTTTGCTCCGAGGCCGTCATCCCGGTTCTCCTGCTTTTTCACACTGGGTCAATCGATCAACGACGCCATCGACATCGGTTCGCGCTGTCCAGCCCAGACGATCCTGCGTTGCGCTAATGTCAGCGTAACTTCGGCGGACGATATTGGTCGGCGGCGCATCGTTCCGGTAATCAACATGGTCACGCCAATCAAGCCCCAAGACCGCGAATGCGCGCTCGACCAGATAGGCGAGTGGAGCGCTACGGCCGGTGGCGATGATAAAATCCTCGGCCTGCTCACGCCGAAGCATCAGATGCATGGCTTCAACAAAATCGGGAGCCCATCCCCAATCTCGGATCGGGCTTATGTCTCCGAGGCTTAGGCGCTCGTCACTTCCCCGGGCAATACGCGACGCGCTTGAAATAATTTTGCGCGTTACAAAGTCCGCCCCCCGCAAAGGTGATTCGTGACTGAACAAAATGCCGGTCGAGACATGCATGTCAAAGGCTTGGCGATAGGTTCGCACCTGCCAGAAGGTGAATGCTTTCGCCGTGGCATAGGGACTGCGCGGATAAAACGGTGTGTCGCAATTGGCCGGCATCTGCGTGTCACCGAAGCACTCCGACGATCCGGCGAAAAAACAACGGATGCCTCGATTGGCGCGCAAAGCCTCCAAGATCGCCGAGGTCGCACCCGCATTGGCCGCGAAGGCGCCGGCGGGGTCTGCAAAGGAGCGAGCCACGGAGGTCAATCCCGACAAGGCATAGACTTCGTCCGGGCGTACCCGCTCCAACAATTGGGTGACGGCCATGGTATCAGTAGGGTCGAGGCGAACCATCTCAACTTGGTCGCTCAGTCCCAATCTATCCAAATTGAGGAACGGCCTATCGTTGCGGGAGCTTCCCGTCACGTGGTAACCCAGACCCAGAAGATGTCGCGCCAGATAAGATCCGTCTTGCCCGGAAATCCCAATAATCAATGCCTTAAGCATGGACCCCGCCCATCGGACCAACGGCGCGCGACAATTCCGACCATGACCAGTATGGCGGCACCGACTTTCCCGCGATTTAGCATTTTTAACGTCGTTGCCACAACATGTTTCCCGTTCGGATGGATCAGACGCACCCCGCAGATCAACAAGCCTTGACAGTCATTGGCCGGTAAACTACGAGTGCCCCTTACGCAATGGCTTCGGGTAAATCCGCTGCATGGCTCCGACAGCATTAATAACCGGCATCACCGGACAGGACGGCGCCTATTTGGCCGAGCTTCTGCTGTCCAAGGGCTACGTGGTCCACGGGGTCAAACGGCGTTCTTCTTCTTTCAACACTGGACGGATCGATCATCTCTATCGTGATCCCCACGATGGCGAAACGCGCCTGCGCATGCATTTCGGCGATCTCACCGACGCCACCAACCTGATCCGGGTTGTTCAAGAAACTCAGCCAGACGAGATTTACAATCTTGCCGCCCAGAGCCACGTTCAGGTCAGCTTCGAGACGCCGGAATACACGGCCAATTCCGACGGGCTCGGCACGCTGCGCCTCCTGGAAGCGATTCGCATTCTCGGAATGACTGACCGCGTGCGTTTCTACCAGGCATCGACCTCGGAGCTCTACGGCAAGGTCGCAGAAACGCCGCAGCGAGAAACCACGCCGTTCTACCCGCGTTCACCCTATGGCGCCGCCAAACTGTATGCCTATTGGATCACGGTGAATTATCGCGAGGCCTATGGCTTGCACGCCTCTAACGGCATCTTGTTCAATCATGAAAGCCCGATTCGGGGCGAGACTTTCGTGACGCGGAAGATTACCCGCGCGGTCGCCGCCATTCATACCGGCCGGCAAGACACGTTATATCTCGGCAATCTTGACGCGGTGCGCGACTGGGGTCATGCCAAGGATTATGTGGAGGGCATGTGGCGCATGCTCCAACAGCCAGAACCTGACGACTATGTCCTTGCCACCGGCGAGGGCCATAGCGTGCGTGAATTCGTCGAGCGGGCTTTCGCCTGTGTGGGGCGAACGATCACGTGGAAAGGGACCGGCATTGATGAGGTTGGTATCGATACTCGATCCGGGGACGCTATCGTCCGCATTGACCCCCGGTATTTCCGGCCGACCGAGGTGGAGCTTCTGATCGGCGACGCATCAAAGGCGAAGCGTAACCTTGGCTGGTCCGCAACCACCACATTCGCCGCCTTAATCGAAGAGATGATGGCGGCAGATATCAAGGCAATTGGCTAGGCTGCCGTCGAGGAGCCGCCGATCCGACGTCTCTTCAACTGGCTCATGGGAAGTCGCGACATGAAGGTGTGTTTCGTCGCTCCTTATGCATATACGCTCTTCAATTCCTCTCGGCATTTTCCATTTGGGGGGCTTGAGGTTCAGGCACATATTTTAGCGACTGGACTGGCTGCTCATCAGGGCTTTGACGTTAATTTTGTCGTATTCGACCATGGGCAGGCAGAGTCGGAAGAGATTGCCGGGGTGACCGTCACGAAATATCGCCCCACCAAATTTCGACCCGCGACGAATTTCCTTTGGCCTTCCATGCTTGGAAAGGGGATTGCGACCTCCACTGGCCGCGTGTTGTCTCTGCGTCGAAAGTGGGCGACTCGACCAATCTATCACGCGATCATGGCGGTTCAGTCTGTTATTGACGCCAGCAGAGCGTTAAGGCTATCGCTGGGCACCTTGCTGGAGTGGCTGGCGTATCCCCGCTTGTGGGAGGGCGGCTTGAGCGTCTATTACCAGCATCCGAACAGGGTGGAAACATATAGAAATATTAATGCTGATATTTACATCGGATTTGGCGCAAGCGAATTGATGGCGGAATTAGCTGCGTTCTGCAATTCTTCGAAAAAGAAGTTTATTCTATTTGGCGCAAGTGATTCTGACTTTGATGATTCATATGTCCCTCACTCTAATATAAGGAATTACTATGGATGCCGTGGGGGGCATTGCTATTTTAGCTTGGTCAGCGCGGATCATATCGTGGTGCAAAATGATCTGCAGGAGAAAGCGGCACGTGAGCATTTTGGCCAGCAAGCAACGATCATTCTAAATCCCATCGACCTTTCTCTTCAGCCAAATGCCGAACGGCCAAGAGCCGAGCGGGATGTCATATTCTGGATAGGCAAGGCCGACATTGTGAAGCAACCGTTACTGGTCTTCGAGATCGCCAAGGCTTGCCCAGACTTGCACTTCTTGATGGTTGTTAATCCAAACCGACCCGAGATAGAAGAAAAAATAGCGACACAACAACCCGGTAATGTAGAAATTCTGCAGAAAATTTCGCGCGCCGATGTTCCCGCCGCATTGGAGCGTAGCATTTTGTTACTGAACACATCCCTGTTCGAGGGCTTTTCGAATGCAATGTTGGAAGCATTCCGCGCAGGAACTCCGGTAGTTTCCCTGACTGCAGATCCAAACAACGTGATCGAGACCTGGGGATGCGGCCGCATTCTCAACGGCGACTTCGCGGGAATGGTCGCAGCCGTTCGTTCTCTGGTGGCCGACGAGCCGACGTGGAAAAGCGCCTCGGATGCCGCTCGCGCCTATGTGGCCCGACATCACGCGACCGATGTCATCGTGGATCAATTGATTGGCGTAATTGGCCAAGTGCTGGAGGAAGCAGCCGGCCTTAGGCCGCTCCAAGCCTGAAGGTCGCCAGTTCGCTTGCCCTTACAGACTTCCCTGTAGATTGAGGCCAGTCGGCGCGTCAACTCATCATTGTCATGCAGCGCTCGGATGGCCGCCTCGGCCATTCGACGGAAGGCTTCCAACTGCCCTGGCTGGAGTAATAGCGCTTCGATCATTGTTTCCAACTCGTCGAGTGACGAGAAAATCAATCCGGGAACAGGATAGGCCTGATCACGCAAATCCGGCCTGATATGGGTGATAGTGGGAACGCCACAGCAGAGGGCTTCGATTTGGGCATTGGCGTAAAACCCCATCTTCATCTTTCCGATGGACAGGTCGGCATCCACCAATTCCTGCAGCACTTCGGAATAGGAAGCCCCCTTAATATGTCGAATCTCGATGGCATGGCCCTTGATGCGCAGTGCCTCCACCGCATCAGCGATCATGCGAGTTCCTTCGATCCCGGGATGGTTCGTGACATGAACGATTCGCAGGCAGCCATTCGTCGGCCATGTATCACGACGGCGTTTCGGGATGATGTCAGCAGGTGGTGAGAAAAAGGGAAAATGAATTGCCTCAGGGACAAAGTCCAGCAAATCCGGTGTCGTCACCATTTCGAGATCAGCGTATTTCCGGCTGAGCCGTCGGCGCAACACGGACAGGGCGTTGCTGCAAAGATCACGACCATAGTCGCAGTCTTCGCAAATGTTCACGCTGGGATGCAATGCCATATTGCGCCGCCAGTCGCGGGCCTCGCATCCGGAGTAATAGACGATGATCTTCCGACCCATGGATTTGAGAATAGGCCATTCCCATCCTGATCGGCTGATTCCCTGCATGAAATGGAATTGCACCAGTTCATAACGGCGCATTACGCGCCAGAAAAACCAGAACTCGGTCAATGCCAAGGGCATCCATTTGCGCCAACGCTGGAAGTGGTAATCGCAGAGCGTCCAATCCCGACTGCCCCCCACCGCCACATAATCCGCGGTGACGCCCTGGCGCCGGAGCAAAATCACGGTGTAATGGACGATGTGGAAGGGAAAACTCACATGCAGGACCGACCCGGCGTCGTATTTTTGACGCAGCGCCAAGGCAAGGAGTTTGTTCAACGGCCAAAGAATGACGGGAAGAGACATTTCCAGCGCCGCCCAAGCCGAGCGGGCTATCGAACGCAATGCAGATCGCAAATGGTTGATAAGTTTTATCGCCACCACGTCTTAAGCATCGTCTTAAAGAAGAAAAGGCCGTAAAGAAAATTACCGCCCTTGCGACTAGTGCCATGTTCACGGCGGGCGATGTGGATGGGAACCTCTTGAATTCGGAGGCCTTTTTTTGCCGCCTCGATGATCACTTCAGATGCCTGGAACTGGTCTTCCCGCAAATTGAGCTTGGAGATGCTATTCATGCGGAACGCCTTGAAACCGCTTGAGCAATCGGTGATGTAGTGTCCCGACAGGACGCTAATGAGATGAGACAGACTAAAGACACCCATGGACCGGGTCCAGCTAACGGCATCGGCACTTCCCTTAACCCGCGACCCAATGACGAGATCGGCCTGGCCGGTCAAGATCGGCTCGACCAATCGGGCAATATCCGAAGGGCGATGCTGATTGTCGGCATCCATGGTCACCCCCACCTCGACTCCACATCTGGCGAGAACCTGATATCCAACTCTAAGGGCTGCGCCTTGTCCGCGTGGGACCGGGTTTCTTGCGGCGAGGACGCCAAGCTTGGTTGCCATCTCGGAGGTATCGTCCGTACTGCCATCGTCGATGACGAGGACACCCAGATCATGATCGCCAATCCGAGGCGGGATGTTTGGCAGGAGGATCTCAAGATTGCTGGCTTCATTTAGCGCGGGAATAATTACCATGATCGGCTTTATTCGTTGCTGGATCATGTCGCCGTCGCCGAGCAAACGATCAGTCAAGCCGCTACAGATGATCCGATCCAGCAGATAGCGAAGTGAATCGGTTCTAGATTTACTATAGAGCGCCAGTAAGGTTGCCAGGATGCTGGCGCAGATTGACAGCGCGAGAATTCGCCCAACACCGTACTCTCCCAGATTGAGAAGATTCGGCAGCCAATTGACCGAATCGGGCATGACCGAGACGATGACAAGGGCTAGGCCAACGAAGAAGACCAGCGTAAATACCGAACGGCTCCACCGAGATCCGCGATGATAATAAAAATTGGCAACGATGAGGACTGTGCCGAGCACCAAGCCAAAAAATCGGATCACACTCATTGAGTCGCCTCGATCACCCGAACCATGTTTGCGATTTAGGACGCATTCTAGGCAAACGGCCATCACGAAGTCCATGATTGTATTGGGGTGAATATGTATAATCCGACCGATCCGGTTTGCTTTAGCGGATCGGATTGGCGAGTCTCATATTTGGGTGATGGTCGATGAAGTGGTTGATAACCGGCGGGGCAGGATTTTTGGGGAGAAACCTCTGCCGACGGCTGACGGATTCTGGTGGGCACACGATCAGGGTCGTTGACAACCTGTCGGTCGGTGGCGAAGAGCCCCTCAATCACGCGATGGGTGGGAAGGTGAGGATTTGCCCAAAGGACATGCCGGGGCCGATGATCGCAGGAGCCGCCCCTGAATTGATCGTGGCCGATATCGCCGAGGCGGAGGTGGCGGTCGCCGCTGCTGCCGGCGCAGACATCATCATTCATCTTGCCGCCAATACCGGTGTCCCACAGTCGGTCGCCCATCCCAGAGTGGACTGCATTACCAATGTGCTTGGAACCCTCAACTACCTCGAGGCCTGTCGGGTGAGCAATGTGGGGCGATTTGTCTTCGCCTCGAGCGGCGCCCCCTTGGGGGAGTCCACACCGCCCATTCACGAAGAATCCGTCCCACATCCGATATCGCCATATGGAGCAAGTAAATTGGCGGGCGAGGGGTACTGTTCGGCATATTTCCACAGTTATGGTGTCGAGACGGTGGCGCTTCGGTTTGGGAATGTCTATGGGCCGGGTTCCGGTCATAAGACCAGCGTGGTCGCTAAATTTATTGGTCAGGCCCTGCGTGGAGAGGTGCTTGAGATCTATGGGGATGGCAACCAAACCCGCGATTTCATCCATGTTGACGATCTCGTGGATGGAATCCTTCGGGCAAGCAGCGTGCCTGGAATCGGAGGCGAGGTGTTTCAGATCGCATCAGGGCGGGAAACCACGCTGCATGAACTGGTGGAACAATTGGCCGCCATCTTTGATGGCGCGGGATTGCCGCGCCCCGTGGTCAAAACATCCGAGCCGCGGCATGGGGATGTGACGCGCAATTTTTCCGACACCTCCAAGGCGAAACAGCGGCTTGACTGGACTCCTCGGGTTTCTTTGGCTGACGGTCTGCGACAAACTCTGCGGAGTTTGGCCGACGTCGGGTGATCGGGGCCGCGTTCGTTAACTGTATTTGGCGGCGGGATTACGGTGGCCGCCCGTCGCACCAGAGCAAATGACGTGGGTCCACGGGAATGCCGATGTATCTCCGCCGCATAAGAGATGTCGCTGCCGCCTTTTCCGCGCCGAGCGTGCAGTGCTGGATCCAGGTCGCCTGTCTTGCCTTGATTCTGGTCGGTGGGCTGGCCCATTTGGCTCCCGATGCCAATGAGTCCTATCTGCTTGCGGCTAAGTTCGAATGGTATCGGCATGATGTTGATGGGCGACGGTCGATCGAATTACCCTGGTGGGTCCGCAGCTTCAAGACCGGAGAGCGGCTTTTGGTGCCGGTGGCGATGCCACCGGTCGTCCCCAAGGGCCAGTGGTTCGTCGATATTCTGGCCAATGAATCGGGATGTGAGAATGTCGGCCACGTCATTGTCGGCGAGGCCGTCCAGTCCTTGCGGAAGACGCCATACGCGGCATGGCAACGTATTGAATTACCGCCGCCTCTGCCCGGGCCAGTCACCCTGGAATTGTCCTATCGCCCGGCCTGTCCCGACGGCCACCTTAGCGTATGGGGAGTCTTCGACGACCCGCCCAGCGCGGATCGCGCCTTAATGGAAAGCGGCGGGCGGCGGATGTTATTGGATCGGTTGCTGCCGGTGCCGTTTCGCAGTACACCGGTGCCCTTCGTCGGGCTCGTGGAACTTGATTTCATCGAGCACATGGACGACGTTGCCGGAAAAGTTCCGGCCGTCCGCTATGGTGTGCGGGCACAGGCGATAGGCCGCCATGAGATCAGCCTTTGGGCGATGTGGTTCGGAGCAGCCGGCTCGCTGGCGCATTTAGCCGCTTTGGCTGTTGGCTTCTGGCTACGGGAGCCTGCATGGGCGACGGCTCTATTCGGTGCTTTCGCTACCACGGTTGCCGTTCGCCTTGATGCCGTCGCCCGGGTCCGCGTTGATATCCGCTGGCGGGCGGGTATCGACGGACTACGGGAGGTCATTAGCCAGGACTTGCCACGGCCATCGCAAATTCTCAATGGAGATGGTATTTTTGCCGATGCGGCACAGTACTTTGCCCATGCCGTATCCATTTACGCCAACCAGGAAAATCTACTTTTTGACACCCCATACGGGCTGTCAATGATGAGTGCAGCGCTTTTTCCCTTAACCGGAATTTCCCCGATCCCCGTCGTCATGCTCAACATCCTGATCCAGGCTGCCACCGGCCTGCTGATCTATTACCTTTGCTTCCGCATCAGCGGCCGCAAATGGCTGTCGTTCCTGCCCCTGGTTTATTGGATGGTATTCGACCGGCCATTCAAATACGCCCTTATGTATCTGACCGAGGCCCCGGCAACGGCCTTATTGTTGGCAGGGCTGGCGATCATTCTGGCACGCCCCGGAGCTTCCCCGTCGGTTCCGACACGGTACGCCGAGCTGCCCTTCTTGCTGCTGGCGGGGGCGTTGCTGTCAATGGCCACATATACCCGCGACATCGTGGTGGTGCTGATCCCGGCGTGTGTCGTAATTACGGCGATTGTGTATGGGTGGAAGCCTCGGTCCTTGGGGTTTGCCGGATTGGTCTTGATGGGGGTGGTGATCTGGTGGCTGCCGCTACCGATGATATTTCCAGGAAAGACTTTTTCTCCCATGGGCTTTACGCCTGTCGCCTTGACCAGAATTGGCCAGGCCAGCACCCTGATGGTTGGCGAGGGCGGCGAGTCCACGGTGACCGGGCTGATCGGTAATGCCATGGTATCTTTCCTAAGACCCCTGGCCGACGATCCGTTGGGGGGACTCTATAGGATGATTGCCGGATTTTGGTGGCCGAATTGGGGCGGCGATACGGAGGCGGCGTTCCATCACGCCTCGCCGTTCATTCTGCCGATTTATAATCTGCTTGAATGGCCGCTTCTGATCGGGGCGTTTTTACTCATGTGGCATCGGGATGGTCTTGCCCTGATCCGAATCCGCTGGTGGTGTCTTGTCGCCTTGCTGGCTTACGTCACCACGTTTCACATCGTTCTATGGTCAGCGGTACAGCCCCGTAACAAGGAGATCTATTACCCCGAGGTCATCATCCTCGCCTTCTTGGGGCTGACGGCCGCTGTCGAGTGGGTCAGGGGGTGGGGGGCAGTTTGGCGGCAACGAATCGCATCGGAGACACCGCCACCGGCGGCAGGTGGCGCAACATCTCGAACAGACCGGTGAGGCGAAGCATCCGAGATATGATTTTCAGTAGCGCTCCGTGATGGCGGGCCCCGAAGGTGGGATCCTCTTGAATGCGGACCAATTGAGCGTGCAGCAGTCCGGGAGCAAATCCCACCTGCAGGCCATTGCGCTTGCACAGCGCTCGCACCTGACCGGCATCTATGAAGTTCAGGCATTGCCAAAGTTGGCTGTCACGTATTCGGCGTGGCAGGACGATCTCTGTCAATTTTGGCCAGCCGGGTATGAGTGGGATAGAGAAATGCGGCTCGTAGGGGAAGTTATAATTGACGCACATATGGACCATGACCCCGCCCGGCTTCAAAACTCCGCACATTGCGGCGAAGGCTTCATCCAGTTGCGGGACATGCTCCAGGACATTGTGGGAAAAGATCACGTCGAATAGGCCGTGGATAGCAGAGTCGAGCTCTTCGGCTCCGATCACCAGCAGCGTCAGGTCGTCGTGTCCAAGCGTGCGGATCAGCTCCTCGTGATAGACAGCGTATTCGTCAAATCCTGATAAGGCTGGCTCGATTGCCGTAATGTCATATCCGTTCGCCTTGAGAAAAATGCTGGCTAAGCCAGGGCCGGCGCCTATCTCCAGTAGGCGTTTTCCCACGAGGTCAATATCCGCCAGCAGCTCCAGCGTTACCGGAACCTGGCGCAGCTTCGATTCCAGAAGGGCGGCTACCTGAGCAATCGGTCGGTTCAAGCGTCTGGCGAGCCGTTCTTGCAGGTCATGGGCGCGGACAGCGCGGGCTAATTCGTCGAGTGTCATGCGACGCCTCCCGGACATGTCCTGCCGTCCGGTTCGCGCTTATCTGCCGGCATTGTCGCATCCGGTAGCTATGTAGGTGTGGCGAGACCTCATGGGGGTGAAGTTGCCGGCCGCCCGCATGGCATCAAGTCCATGACGGGTCAACAGATCGAGCATCTCCTCCGTCGAGTAGCGGTGAAATTTGAGATCGCCGCCGAAGCCGCGCACCAGACGGCGCATAATATTCGCCAGAGCGCGGAGGAAGTAGCCATAACGCCAGGCGTCGGACAGACGTTCAATGGCATCCCTGAACCCCGAGGAGTGATCGGGCACATCCACGACCAATAGCCGTCCGCCCCGGGCCAAGCGTTGCCGCAGCAGCGTCAGAAGGCGGTACAACTCATTGTCGTCTAGGTATTGGATGACGGCGCAGACCAAGATGGTATCGATTGTGACGCCGTCCCGGTCCCTAAGAAAGTCTTCGTCCACCACCTGGACATTGGGGGTTCGGGCGGCGCATTGCTCCGCCTTGGCGCGGTAGGCTGGGGACCGATCATAGAGAAAAACCTTAACCCCCGCCTCGACCAGCAGCGGCGCCAGATCGGAATCGCCACATCCGTAATCGAGCAGGGAAGATCCTGGTAAAACCCCGCCCTCTCCAATCAGGCAATCGCGCAAATACTCGACCCGCTCCCTTCGCATGAAAGGATTGGAGAAGTATTCCGGGGGCTGTGCCCAGAAAGTCTCCCAGTCCATATACTAACCTCTGATCAAAATACGCAGCCGGCCAGCGGCAACTAGCGGGAAGGGTAGTCGGTGCCACTATCTTCTGCAAGCATTCAGGAATCAGGACCAGCGGACCCGGGGCATGATGCGGGCAGGAACGATGCGATCACGATAAGGCAGGATTTTCTCGAACATAGCCGCCACGACGTCATCGGTCAGCAGATGGGATCTTAGGCCGAGTTCTTTCAAGCCGCTGTGGCAGGGATTGTAGTAATGCTCCTCGGCTTCCTTGCGGGGATTGGCGATAGGGCGAATCTCCACCTTCAGACCCAAATCGTTCCCGACCCGATGGACGCGATCCGCCAGATCGTTGACCGAGAACTGCTCGGTGAATTGGTTGAATACCCGCAGTGTCCCCTTGGCCGCCGGTTTGATCATGGCTAGCTCGATACACTGCAAAGTGTCGCGGATGTTGAGATAGCCTCGGACCTGGCCGCCTTTCCCGTATACCGTCAGCGGAACTCCCGCCACTGCCTGGACCAGAAACCGGTTTAGCACGGTGCCGAAGATGTCATCGTAGTGAAAATTCGGCAGCAAACGCTCGTCTGCTTCGGTCTCATCCGTGGCCAGGCCATAGACCGGCCCCTGCATCAGGTCGGTGACCCGCAGTCCGTGAAGACGGACATAGAACCACAGCAAGTCGGTGTCGAGGATCTTGGTGGTATGGTAAAGGCTGCCGGCTTGGCGCGGAAACAGGAATTTATCGCGACGGCCCTTGTGCTCAATGTCGATCCAGCCTTCCTCAATATCGATGTTAGGAGTGCCGTACTCGCCCATTGTGCCAAGCTTGATGATATGGCAGCCCGGAGCATGCTTTAGCACAGCCCAGATCACATTGAAGGTAACCCCGAGGTTGTTGAGCAGGGTTTCGCGCGCCTCGCCGAATCCCCGCATGGAATAAGGCCCGGAGGGTTGCTCGGCGAAATGGACAACTGCTTCGGGGTTGAAGTCCGAGAAAACGCCGCTGAGGAAGTCCATATCAGCGCAATCGCCGATTGCCGTGGCGATCGCATGGCCACTGGCCGCACGGTAAATAGCCGCCCGCTCCGGCAGGCGCGGATTGTCCATCAGCGCATCCGATTCGGTCTCGTGCGCGATTCTCCGCCTCATGTAGTTGTCGATCGCCAGAACCTCGTGACCCTTGGCGGCAAGCGCCATGGACGTAGGCCAGCCGAGATAGCCGTCACCGCCTAAAATCAACACCCGCATGGACGCTCCAAGCAGCATTATTGGGAGGAAATTGTCACTCCAGTCCGGCCGAGGCCAAAACGTGAGAAGAATTTGAGGTATATCCCTTTCCGGGATGTCCAGCAAAACTTTATGAAGTCGGCATAGCGGTGATTGGCGATAAACAGTTTCAGATAAGTTTGCACCCGTAGGAATTCGAGACGTTGGTGACTGATGCCATCATGCTTCAGTACGGATCCGAAGTACTTGTCGTATTTCTTGAAATCCGCATCCATCAGGTCGAGACCTTCACGATGGCCGGCAGCTAAATCATAGACCTCGGTACCAGGCCACGGCACCATCACACCGATATTCAACTCATCGGGGTTGATCTTGACGATGGTTTCCATGGTGTCGAGGATTTCGGCCTCGGTTTCACCGATATGGCCGTAGACGATAAAGGCATTGGTCTGAAGTTTGGCACGACGGGCGCCCCGGAAAGCATCCAAGATCATGTCCCGCGACGTCTTCTTGTTGGCGCGCTCCAGAACCTTGTCGACAGTGCTTTCGACACCGAAGGACACCAGATAGCACCCCGCGGCCTTCATCAGGAGCAGAAGATCGTCATCGACCGCATTGACGCGTGTGGTGCAGGCCCAACGAGCCTTGGCGGCAATTCCCTCGTCGATCATGCGCCGCAGGACCGCCTCGGTGTGCTTGCGATTTATGGCGAAAGTGGCGTCAATCAGCCAGAAATCGCTGCATTTCTGGTCGAACACTACATATTTGAGTTCAGCGATAATGGCGTCGATGCTGCGGGTGGAAAAGTTAAAATTTGTAGCATTGAAACAATACGAGCAGCGGAATGGGCAGCCGATGGCGGTGAACAACATATATGTTTTGGCCGGCCCCATCTCGGCAAATCGCGAGGGCCCTACCTCCGACCAGCGGCGATTGTCGCGGGGGCGCTCCGGCGTGCGAATGGGCATGCCTTCATTTCGGTAGGCAATCCCCTTGATGTCGGCGAGCGACGGGAAATTGCCGCCGCGGGTATAGTAATCATGGAGCTCCACGACGGTCTGAATGCCCTCGAACCGTGCCACGACGTCGATTTCGGCACAGTCGTTGAGTGTACGTTCCGGCATGGCGCTGGAATGGGCGCCGCCTATCACGATGGGAACACCGGGAAACCGCGTCCGAATCGCCCGAATGGTGGTCATGTCGTTTTCAATCAGAGTGGTGGCTGAATTGCTTACCCCGATATAGGCGATACTCTTTCCTGCGCTTTTTTCCGCGATCAGGGCCAAGGTATCGTTCAGGGAAAACGCATTCAGTTGGGCGTCTATGACCGCATAATCCAGCCCGTGCTGGTGGAGCACCGCAGCCAGCAAGCCAATGGCGGGGTTGGGGTAGGGGGCCGACGAGTAGTTGAAATGATAGCTGGTTTCGTTGTCAAGAAACGGCGGGTTGAGCAGAATTATCATTGTGAGATCTCGTTCAGCCCTTCGGCGCGGACGAAATCCTTAGCGGCGCTCACTGGGCGGCGCTGGCTGAGGAAGATGTCCATATCGGTTTGTTTCAAATCCTTGCGCTGGGCGCCAAAGATGGAGGCGGTGAGAAACCGTCGAATGATCGCAGCCTTGGAGAAAGCTTCTTTTGCGAGAGCCCCGAATTTAGCCCAGCGCAGATAGAACAGGATATAATTGAACAGCCTCAATCGGGGCAGGAAATTGCCGTCGAAGTTGTCGAATTTTACGCAAGATCCAAAATGCTTGTCAAAATTGCGCCAATCGGCAGCGACCAGCTTATAGCCGCGCTCGCCACGCCTCGCGTATTCATACACCTGGGTTCCAGGCCAGGGCACCATGATGCCGATCACGATCAGGTCGAACCGCATGCGCAGCGACAGCTTAACCGTTTCCCACACGGACTTTTTCGTTTCGCCCGGATGGCCGAATATGAAACCGCCGAGGGTGTAGATGCCCAGCTTGCGGCAAAGGGCCAGCATCTTGTTGGCGCGATCAATATCAATGTTCTGCTTCGCGACAGCGGAGATTTCCGGATCGCCCGACTCGACGCCGAAAAAGATCGAGACGCAACCGGCCCGCTTCATGCGGGTTAGGAGTTCCTCGTCGGTAGTGCTGAACCGCGCAGTAGTTTTCCATGGCACTCGTTCGGCGATGTTGGCCGCTATCAATGCGTCGAGCACGGGATAGACCTTCTTCTTGTTCAATCCAAAGGTCGGATCGGAAAAGAAGATGTGATCCGGTCTGGTCAGGGACAAGATGGTTTCGATTTCCCGTGCCACGTTCTCGGGGCTCTTGTGGCGAACCTTGGTGCCCGTCAGCCGATAGCAGAATTCGCAAGGAAATGGGCACCCGCGAGTAGTCTGCACATGGTACATCTCGCCAGGGGGGAACATTTCCCAGACGGGTGTGCCGATGTCGTCTAGGTCGTGGCACTCCAGCGCCTTGTCATACGGATTGACGACAGCCTTTCCCCCGGATGAGCGCCATGCAATGTTGGGGATGCTTGTAATGTCTTCCCCGGCCCTGAGGGTTTCGACGATCTTCACCATCACCTTCTCGCCCTCGGCGATCACGGCGATATCGAAATACGGGAATTCCTCCAGGGTCTTTGCCGGCATCACGGTGGAATGAGGCCCACCGACCACCACCACGCAGTTGGGGAACTCCTGCTTGATCAGGCCGGCGAACTGGTTAGCGAAATAGATATCCGTGGTGAAAGCGCTCAGGCCAACAATGTCGGGGGCGCAGGCTCGCAGCCGCTCGAGCGACTGCTCGATGGTCAGATCTTCAAGTTTGGCGTCAAAAATATCGAAGGCTATATTCGCCGCTCTCAAGGCGCCGCCGATGACGGCTATGGCCGGATTGGGAAAGGCGCCATACCACCGGTAGACCGTGTAATGATGTGTTTCACGGTCAAGCCAAGGGTATTCCATGAGCAGAACCTTCATTCCCTACCCCTTCAATGGACACGCCGCGCAATGGGCGTTGGGATGGTCGATGCAGGATGATTGGTTGGTCACGATGCGCCGGTTAAGGGCATAGTCCGCCCCGTGCCAGATAGATGCGAACCCTCCTGAAATATTTCCCATATGCTTGTCGCGGCGCCAGTCGTAATCGCAACAGGGCACTGATTCGCCATCATACAAGATGACGGGCAAGGTCCAGAGCCACTTGCATTTGAACGGAAATCGGCCGGTCCTCGCGGGAGCTCGGTTCAGTGCCCCTAGTTTGTGGCCATCATGGGTCAAGCCTTCTCGATTGCGGGTGACGACGAAATTATCAACGCCGATTTCGCGGGCCAACCGCTCTGCCTCGACCAGTTGATGCCGATTGTGGTCGAAATCGATAAACTGCCAAGCGATGATCGGCGAGGCCGCCTCTCTTTGGCGCTTAGCGGCCACCAGCCGACGCAAGTTGTCGAGGACCAGGTCGATCTTGCCGCCAACTCGATAGGTTTCGTAGATCTCTTGTGTGATGCCGTCGAGCGAGATGGTCAAATAGGTTGGGCCTCTTTGAACAATGTCCTCAATTTCGGCATCGGTGAACTTGAGGCTGAAATTACTGCTAACAATGGTGGCGATACGCTGTTCCCGGGCCAAGGCGCACATGTCAAGCAGCTCTTTGTTTAAGAACGGCTCGCCTTTGTGATAGAGGATCAAGGCCAGCAGGTGGCGGCCCATCTGATCGATGACGGTCTGGAAGGTTTCCAGCGTCATGTAGCGTTTGTTCCGGAACGCCTCTCCACGCGGATCCTCGCCATGAAGGCAGTAAGGGCACCGCAAATTGCACAAGTTGGCGGTTTCCAGTTTGGCAACCATGGGCATGGAACGGGGATGTTCACGGCCCAGAAGGTAGTCCACCGCCGCGACCGCACCATTCGCCAGGCGTGCCGGTGTGAGCGTGCCCATCAAAACGTCGCGGAAAATCCTGGCGCAGGAGCTGAATGTTCCTTCGTTGCGATAAACCCTCACAGGGATAGCCTGCAATCCATCACGAACCCTAACGCCTTATCCGTGGCCTCGCGCGCATCATTGGCACATCTGATAACCGAAAGAGAAGATATACCAAATATATTTTTATATCAACTGCTTCTGATTATTACCCGCAGCTGCCGCCCGACCGTCGAGGATACGGCGGTAAATTTCGACATAGCGGGCTTCGGTCACCGACGGTGCCCACAATTTTTTGGAAATTGCATAGGCTTGACGCCCCTGGGCCTCGCGGGTGGCATGGTCGTCCATCAGACACCGGATGGCGCGCCAATACGCATCTGGCGTATTCTCAACCAAGGTGACGATATCCTCTGTCAGTTCCGGGACCGGCCGTCCGATCCGGCGGTTGATGATGACCGGCAGCCCGGCCAGCAGTGCCTCGATCACCGACTTATTGAACTCCCAAGCCTCGGTGTGAACGACGAACAGGTCAAATTCAGCAAGCATGGCGCATAAAACGGCATTGGGCACCACCGGCTGGAAGTCGATGCGATCAACTATGTCTAATTCGACGGCCCTTGCTTTCAGCGACTGGTGCAGTGGGCCGTCACCAACCATGGTCAGCGTCACCTCGGGCAAATCGGCGACGGCACGCAGGATATTTTCAGCATTCTTCTCGTGGTACTGCCGTCCTACCGAAATGAGCCTGACCGGCGATCCCAGGGCATAATTATCCTTGTGGCGAAGAGTGGCGCCGTTCAGCACATTGTAACAAATCTCAAAATTGAAGCCGCCGAGGCGATCAAGATAAGGCAGGATCGAGCCATAGACCGGCACCACCAAATCAGCCTCAGCCAGACATCTCCTTTCCAGATCCTCCATTGCGACGTTTACCTGGACCTGCTCGGGATCGATGGAAATTCGGCGTCGGCATGGACTTTGGTCTAGGTTAGTGTGCAACGAGACCACATAGGGAATGCCAAGGGCCTGCTTGATCCGCCGGGCCGCAACGGTGTTGAAGTCGGTGCCGTGGCAGCGCACCACGGCGGGATTCAACCGTCGGGCCAGGGCGACAGCAGGTTCCGACCAAGCGTCGAACATACGCCATCGCTTGATTCCATTCGGCTCCAGGAGCGGCCTGTAATCCTCCGGAAGATTATGGATGGTCATGGCGGCGTCACCGACCATTGGCCGGACGGCATCCTCCTGGGGCCGGTCGGCGTTGGTCATCAGGATATGGACTTCGCCGAATAGATTGCCGGGATTGTAGTATCGCGGCTGCACTTCCCCCTTGGCCACCAAGGCCGAGAGCTGATCTGGGATGATGACGAGGAGAACGGGTGCGGTCATGGAGCCTGGGGCAATGCTGGAGGAGGACGACGCCACCGGGGCGACGATGGTACCTTGGACTATGGGAATGGTTCAAGGATGACGGGCTCTTGCCCAGCTTGGCCTCGACACGATGGCGATGCCTGGGAATAATGGACAAGGTCGTGCTCGCGATGACGAAGGGATGGTCATGAGGGACGGAGGGTGGAGGGTCGCTGGGATTGCCGTCGCGATGGCCTTGCTGACCCTTGAACTTGGTCTTATCCAATTCAGGCTTTCCGGGTTGACTTTCGAGGAGCCCATCCCATCCGATCGGGTTCGTCCGTATCGGGGCAAGGCAGCGGTGATCACCCTTGTCCCGCGAGGTAAAATGCTTCTGGGATGGGCGCCCTTCGGCGATTTTGACGGCGCCCCTACTCGGTCGAGCCTGACCATGACGGTCGGTGGGGTCACCCTGCCCACCCCACATGCAACTATCGACGATATCGTGGACCTGGGGGGTGGACGCTACCGCCATGATCGCAATTGGGATGTGATTTTCTCGATGCCCCCGGGCCGTCTAGACGGAACGGCCATTGTTCTTCGCTATACGCTTTATCCTGGTGCCACGGTGCTAGTATTTCCGATTGCTGTGGGCGTAGTGGCCGGGTGCCTGGCAGGCGGATGGCGGCGTCGGCGAATGATCGCCATCGGTCTGCGTGCCCTTGAGCAAGGATTGATCCGGTTTTGCCGGCTGGCGGAGCTTTGGTGGCAGAATTGGTCCGGCGCGGCCGCCCTCGTGTTGGCATCGCTGGCAATCGCCGTGGCGGTGGGAGAAGTGGGAGCCCGGTGGTTCGAGCCACGGATCAATACGACAATAGATTCGATCCGTTACCAGGGACATCCGGGCTGGCAGTCGTTTCCACCCTACCACGCCATGATATTCACCAATGAGGACATGGTCACCATCCCGATCAGGTCCGACGAGTTGGGGATGCGAAATCCGCCCGGCAGTTTCGCGCTGTCCGATGTCGTTGTCTTGGGAGACTCTTTCATCGCCGGCGATAATACCGCCGAGGATTTAACCTTTGTCAATCAGTTGAGACGCTATGGCATAAAGGCCTACAATGCTGGCATGGATGGGTCTGGAACAATCCAGCAGCTCAATTTCATTGCTCATGCCATCGACGGAGCTCGGGCGCTGAAATTGTTGGTCGTTATGGTCTATCTGGGCAACGATCTACGCGATAATTACTTTGGCGGTACCGTGCCTCCGGAGGTCAATGGAGCATACGCCTCGGCGCTATCCGCACCGGAATCGCCCGCGGAATTGTGCGACGTTCTGGCGTCGTGCCGATGGCTGTGGAGGGGGGGGGCGCGCTCGATTCTGTCCCGTCAAGCGTGGGACAGTCTGGCCAACTACACCGTCGCTGAAATGGCCTTCCTGCGGCGGGTTCCAGATCCAGCGGCGGCTCAAGCCATCATCAACACACGCATGGCGTTGGCTAGCATCCGCGATCTTGCCGCCTCCCGCGGTGTCAAGGTTCTGGTGGTGGCAATTCCCTCCAAGGCTCAGACTCTTGGGAGTTTCCGAGAAATTTCAGGCTTTGCCATCGATAGCCGACACCAGAACTATGCCCGCGACCTGGGGCGGGCGGGTTTTTCTTGGGATCAGCCTAATGCGATCGTCCAGGCGATTAGCGCCGAGCTTGGTCTGCCATTCCGTTCTCTATTGGAGCCGTTTCGACGCGAAGCGATGGCCGGTTTGTACTATGATTTCGATGTCCACTGGAGCGCCAGAGGGCAGGAATTGGCGGCATCGATCACCGCTCCGGCTATCCAAGACATGCTTGCGCGGCGGTAAAATCAGATAACTATCACCGTTTCTATAGGCAGCGCCACCAAGAATGGATGGCTAAATATTATAACAACATGAGAGATTCATGCGGCATGTCTGTACAGGATGAATTCAAGGAATATCTACAAGATCAGCGCGATATATTCGACCGCATGATTACCGAAGATTGGGATACATACATTTCACCAGCATGGGACGTTGCTCGGAAATTCGAAGTCGCCCAGGTCATGGCGGGTTGGCAACCCAAGCTTATTCTTGATATCGGCTGCGGCTGCGGCTTCCATGACAAGGAACTTGCAGAACTTCCCTTCGTTAGCAGGGTCGATGCCTTTGACTATTCGGCCAAAAGCGTCGAAGTGGCGGAGGCGATGTATCCACACCCCAAGGTCCGCCGTTTTGTCGCCGATATGGCGACATTCTGGCCAGCCAATAAATACGATCTTGTTGTATCTTTCCAGGTGTTCGAGCACCTCGATGATCCGAATCTATATTTCGCGCGCGCGCGTGCGCTTTGTTCGTCAAACGGCCGAATCTGTATTGTGACCCCCAACCGCCAACGGCTGGAAAACCGCCTGCGGACGTGGCGCGGGGAACCAGAGGTGTTAATGGATCCGCAGCACTTCAAGGAATATTCCATCGACGAGCTGCGACAGCTAGGCCGCGCTCACGGTCTCCGCCCAATACGCAGTTTTGGGCATACCATCTACTCCACTCGCCCTCGGTGGCTCAGCCGATTGCCGATGAAGATAGGAACCCGCCTAGGAAGTTTGTTCCCCGCTATCGCTCATGTCGTTGGTGTTGAGTTCTCGGTGTAGTGAGATGGTAAAATAAGGTTCAGATCATCATCGCGCCTGCCGGGTGGTAATCGCCTGCTTCAGCACGAGGGCGAAGCGGTGCGCGACCTGAGGGGCGTCGAATTCGGCGGCGACGCGGCGGTAGGTGGAACCGACGTCGAGACGCCCATGCGTCCACCGGGCATGCGCCTCGATCATCGCTTCAGCCAAGTTCCTGGCGTTACCGACCGGAAGTATCGGGCAGTCCAGGCGTGCGAGCAGATCAGCGGTGGCGCTGTCCGCTGGGGTGATACCTAGGACCGGCTTTGACAGTCCGATATAATCCACTAATTTGCTGGGCAGGAAGACACTGTTTGCCACGTCGGCATCGATCACCAGCGTCAGGTCGGCACAGGTGATTTCGAACAGCGTCTCGCGATAGGGGCGTTGCCCGATCAGGGTGACGATCTCGTCCAGTCCGGCCTGGGCGATGCGATAACGCATTCCCTCCTCGATCAGGCCGATCAGGCGGATATCGAGGTCACGCGCCACCCCGGGGTGATTCTTGGCAATCAAGGCCACGGCGTCCAGCAGTGGCTCGGCGGAACGAGCGGCGTAGAAATTTCCAGTATGAACGATGCGCATGCGGTTGAGGGCGGGAGGCTCTGGGAGTCCCTCTAGTAAATCCCGGTCGAAGGCATGGGGCACCACATAGGCGCGTTCGGACCATTGTGTCGGATACTTGCTCATGACCAGATCACGGGTCTTGTCGGAAACGAACACCAGTGCGTCGGCCCTTTCAGCCACGGCCGCCTCGGCATTGCGCCGACGGATCATCTCAGCCGGGTCGAGGTTCACGAAATAGGGATTGTCCACCCAGGGATCGGCAAAATGGGCGACCCAGGGCAGGCCGGTCTTCGCCGCGAGCTCAAGGCCCAATTCGTGGCTCTCCCACGGGCCGGCGAAGGTGGCGAAGGCGACGTGCTCCTTCCGCGCGGCAAGGCGCAACGCGGCCTCCAGTCCCCGCTGAAACCAACGCTGGTGATGGCTTTCCTCGCGGACACCACCCAGCAGAGCCTTGACCAACGCGCGGCGAGAATGGATGGGTAGGGGATCGAGCGATACCGTTTCCATACCGGCCAGAATATCGCCATGAAGGTTGCTGAAATCGAAATCGAGGAATTGGCGAGGCTCGTAGGTGGCGGGATCGTGGGTGATGATTCCCGCGCCCCAGCCTTGACCCCGCAGATGCTTGAGCAGACGGCCGACCTGGATGGCGCGCGGAGTCACCGTCGGCGGCATCCACATGGAGATGGCTATGAAGTTCAGCATCGCGGCATCCATTCCCGGACCCACATATCCAGGATCAGTAGGTTCCACAGCCGATGGCGGTCCATCATCGGCGCTTCCTCGGCCGTGCCCCGCTCCACCATGGCGGCGACGGCGGTGGGGTCCAGCCAGTTACTGAGGCGTCCTCCCCCGGCAAGACAGTCCCGCGCCCAATCGCGCAGGGGACCAGACAGCCAGTCATAGACCGGCACCGGAAACCCCTGCTTGGGGCGATTAACAATCTCCCGCGGCAGTCGAGTGGCGGCATATTGCCTCAGCACCGCCTTGGTGCACCAGTCTCCGGCCTCGTCCCTGCCGACCTTGACCGAGGTGGGGGCGCCCGCTGCCCATTCCACCAGCCGGTAGTCGAGGAAAGGCGTGCGCAACTCCAGCGACACCGCCATACTCATCCTATCCGCCTTCATCAGCAAGTCTTCCACCAGCCAGTCCTGGCAATAGACGTAGAGCATGCGATTCAGCGGCTCCCCCGAGCCGCATCGGTTCATCGTCGTGCGCACCCTGGTCATAGAGTCGGCACACTCTACCGGCTGGCGAAACATCGCCGTCTTGTCGGCCGAAGACAGGTAATTGGTCATATGGGGCGGCGGATCGGCGGCAAGGGGGTCTGCCCGGCGAACGCCGAGCCGTCGCCGCCACCACGTCGGCATCGGAAAGGCTCTGTCCCAGTCTCCCACCACCCGGTCGAAGTCGTAGCCGGCCAAAATCTCGTCCGCCCCCTCGCCCGACAGCACCACCTTGGCCGAGCCGCGCGCCAGTCGGCAGACATGGTACAGCGGCACCGAGGCCAGATCGGCCAACGGCTCATCGGTATGGTGAACGAAGCTTGGCAGTGTATCCATGAACTCGTTCCGGCCAATCACCACCTCGGTATGATTCAGTCCCAGAGCGGCGGCGACCTGTCGGGCATAGGGCAATTCGTCGGTGGCGGGGCTGTCGGCGAAGGCCACGGAGAAGGTATCGACCCGGCCGCACCCGCTTTCCGCCGCCGCAGCAGCAACCGCGCTGGAATCAAGCCCTCCACTGAGCAGAATGCCTACCGGAACGTCGGCCAACATGCGCAGCCGAACCGCATCCGAGAACAGCAGGGTAAATTCATCTTGCAAGCGCCGAGATGAACGAATTCTGGTCGGCTCCGCGTAGGGAATGTCCCACCAGCGCTCGATTGCCGGCTCGCCGCCCGGCTCCACGGTGAGGAGATGGCCGGGCGGTAGCTTGGCGACATCCCGCCAGATGGAACCGGGGCCGGGGACGTAGCGGAAGGTGAGGTAATCCCATAGCCCGCGCGGATCAAGTTCGCGATCAACCAACCCGGAGGCCAGCAACGCCTTGATCTCCGAAGCGAACAGCAGCCGTCCGCCACGGTGATAATAATAGAGCGGTTTCACGCCCAGGCGATCACGTGCCAGAGTCAGCGTCCCCTCGCGGCCATCCCATACCGCGAAGGCGAACATACCGTTAAGCCGAGGCAGGCAATCGCGCCCCATCAGCGCCCATGCAGCCAACAGCACCTCGGTGTCGGAGGTGGTGGAAAAGCCCCAGCCCTGGGCGGCCAGTTCGGGCCGCAGTTGGGCATGGTTGTAAATCTCGCCGTTGAGCACAATGGTGTATCGCCCATCGGGAGATGCCATCGGTTGATGGCCGTGCGCAAGGTCGAGGATTGCAAGGCGGCGCATGGCCAGACCGATATAGTCAAGCACGACCATGCCGACATCGTCGGGTCCACGATGGAGGATGGTCGCCGCCATCGCCCCGAGCATTGTCGGGGCCGTGGCGGGATTCAGATCGGGATCGAGGACGCCGACGATGCCGCACATGGGCGCTGTCTAACTCTTGCCGGGCTTGGAAGCGGTAATCCACAGGCTCCAGCCCCAGCGGCAGGCCAACGACTTGATCAACTGAGGCGGCAAGAGTTGGCTCCCCAGGCCCGGCAGCCAATGGTCGAGCGCCGATGGGATGTCGGTGCCCAGGGTGCGGATGGCAATATCGCGAAAACCGACGAAGAGGGTGCCCATGACCTCGTCGCGGGTCACCGGCCAGGCGTGGGGATTGCCTTCCGCCCGGCCATTCTTGTCGATGAACGAGGTGGAGCCATAGCCCAATCCATAGGTCATCGGAATGCGGGCCCACCAGTCCCGAATATTCGCCTTGACGTCTGATCCGATCATCGTCGCCCCCGCACCATATCCCACGCGCTAGGCCGACCGCCACCGGCACGATGACGAAACCGAACCCAAGCTCGAATACCCGCCAAGTCGACAGCCAGCGCCGCAGACGCAGCTTGTACCGCGCCTACTCGTCCAGCGCGAAGGCGCGGCGACGGCCGTTGACGGTATAGACCACTACGCCGCTCAGGCATGCCAGCGCCGCTTCGGTACGGTCCCAGCCCAGGCCGATGGCATCGCGATACAACAGAAATACCGCGTCATAGCCGCCGACAACCACAGTCCGGGCGAAATCATCGGGCGAACCGGGATGGCAGGTGAACCTCGCCTCGACGCCGTCGGGCAACGGTTCGGCGGATGCCACCGCCAGATCCTGGCGCAGATCGGGAAAGATCGCCAGCATCATTGCGAGCGGACGCGGGTTGGCTTCGTATTCGATGAACTAACTGCGGCTGCCGCCACGGCCCCACCAAGGCTAGCTGCCGGGACACCGGCCAGGGAGCAGGGAAATCGCGGGCAATGACCAGTACCCTGGTCAGGCGCGGCGCGGCGGAAGTCAGGATCTTCACACCCGTCCTCCCATCACGAGTAGATCTTCGAAACCGATGGCCTTGATGCCATGATCACCAATTGCATCCAGGCAGCGGCGGAATACGTCTCCCTGGGCAACATGGGAGGGGTCGGCATACCAGTTTAATACCCCCACTTGCCGATGTTTGAACAGTTCGGCGCACGTTTCCATCATGATATTGCCATAGGCGGCGGTGACAACAGGATCGACCGGGCTGCGGACATGGGACCAACTGTCGAGAATAATGTGCGGAGCAACCCAACTGCCGCTACACGGCAGTTCGACCAAGCCGCCGACATCGACCAGCGGTCCTTTGGCCAAGCCGAGTTCCGGAAGCGACGACGATGAGAATCTGTATCCCATTGCTCGTAGAGTGTTGTATATATACTCGCGCTGAGAATTGTCCAGCAGGCCAAAATGGGGAGCACGGAAGCCCGTGGGAATTTGCCCGGTGACGGCGATTACCGCTTCGTGGCCGGCGGCGATATCCTGGGCGACTTCGGCCTCGCTAAAGCGGTCATAGAAGGTGCAGCTCCAATAGCGGCCATCCCGAAATTCGACGTGAGCGCGGCCGCCGTGGTTGATGAACCGGGCGCCCTTGGAAGCCAGTTTCCGATAGATTTCCGCAGCCTCGGTCAGCATCACCCCGGGCACGGCATAGGTGCGGGGAATTCCCCTTTCCACCAGCCATCCATCTACCATTTCTACCACCTCGGCATCTTCGTGGCGGTCGCAGTCGAACGACAGCAGCAGATACAGGCGGTCGAACCCCTGGGCACGGGCCAGTGCACCGTAAGCTTGCCAGGTCATGGCGAGAGACGATGGCGGCGGCTGCTGCTGCCGCTTTAGCAATCCTGCCATTTGCTGCGTCATGCGTCCGATTGAACGGAGACTGATCATTTTTTCCTCGCTGTCTTGCGCGTCAGCATAGCCCGAAATAAATGTACCGCCTATCCCTCGGCACCCAGTGAGACCGGGTAGGTCCGGGTCGCCAACCACATGCCCATCATCAAGCCGATCATCATCTGGCCACTGGAAGAGGGGTAGAGTTCGCCCCGGCGGCGGCCATCCAGGTAGGCGGCATGGGCAGCCCGATAGTCTGCGGCATCGATGCCGGATTCATCGAGATGGCCAAATGCTTTTGCGGCAAGACGCTCGAAGGCCGGATCCGACGAGATCGAGTCATTCCAGCACAGGTTAAATCCCATGCCTTTCTTGGCCGCCCAGGCGATGTCGGGGGGCACGAATCGTTCATAGTATTTCTTCGGGATGAATTTATTCAGGTCGACGCGGGCACTGTCGCCAATCTTGAATTTTTGCGGTTGTCTGGCGGCAAACTCCACCATCCGGTAGTCCAGGAATGGGCTGCGCAATTCGACCTGGGCCGCTAACCCGGATATATCCGGCAGCCGATACAGTCCATCGACGGCATTCCATTTCAGAGCGGTGAACATGTGAAGGTCGAGCAAGGACTCCACTTCTGCTTCTTGCATATCATCGGTTAACTGGCGCAGCCATTTGTCCTCCGGCGGATCACCTCCGCCGGATCGTCCTTGGCAGTAGGCGATCAAATCATTGCAGAATCCCATGCCAACGTTACGGCCCTGGAAGCGTGTTTCGATCCGGCGAAAGCGCTTCGGCAACCACCGCTCCAGCATTCTGCGGCGGTCGTCGCGGGCGATCGCCTCCATTCCGTCATAGCCGGCGAACAGTTCATCGGCGCCGCCTCCGCACAGAACGACGGTGGCATGGGGCTTCATGAACTCGTAAAGAATCTCAGAATAAACCAGCGGCATCTGGTGGGTGGGCTGATCATAGGGCTGGTAGGCACGCGGTAGGCGTGGCAGCAGGTCGCGACGGTAGTCAAAATTAATATAATGCCAGTCAAGACCAAGGAGCCTAGCGGTGCGTTCAGCGATTTGCTTTTCAATGCTGGGGTCGTCAGGAGCGTCGTAGTCGATGGTGAACACCTTAGGGCAGGTGTTGAGGCGTTTGGCGCAGATAGCGGCAATGGTCCCAGAATCGACTCCACCGGAAAATGACAAGGCGAGCGGCACATCCGATTCGAGGCGAATTCTGACGGCGTCTGTCAGGATCTCGCCGTACTCCTCGATGGCGTCGTCGAGGCGCGGTCGCTTTGTCTTGCCGCAGGAAAAGGTCCAATAGCGAGTGACCTCCGGTTCAGTCTTTCCGGATGCAAGGGTTGCCCAGCAGCCTGCTGGCAACGCGTGCGCTTGCTCGAAAACCGTAGCGCTGCCAGGTAAGCCGCCCAGCATGGCAAGCAGGTGTAGCGCTGCCCGCGAGAGCGTCCCGCTCCAGCCCGGGCATTTGGTGAAGGCGTCGATGTTCGAGGCGAAATAGAACACGCCGCCAAGCGAGGCATGCGCCAGCGGCTTCTTGCCCAACCGGTCGCGCGCAATGAATAAGGCGCGTTCGTGGCGGTCCCAGATCGCGAAGGCAAACATGCCGTTCAGTCGTCTGCAAACATCCGGGCCCCATGCCTTGAACCCTTCCAGGAGCACCTCAGTATCGCTATTGGTGAGGAAGCGCGCCCCCCGTTCCTCCAATTCGCGGCGCAAGGCCCGGTAATTATAGATTTCACCATTGTAGGTCGCCATGTAACGGCCGCTGCTATCTGCCATCGGCTGGTCGCCGGTGGCGAGATCGATCACGCTCAGGCGGGAATGAAACAGGCGTACCCGTTCGCCATCAGTCCACTCGCCCTCACCATCGCGACCGCGGTAGCGGATGGCGGTGGCCATTTGGCTTCCCACGGCTTGGGGTAGCGCGGCGATGGCTGGACCTACATACCCGGCGATGCCGCACATGCCCGGATCATCCCTTTGGTTGGAGTGAAGTCTGATCGCCTTAAGAGTAGCCGAACATCACCGGAAGATTTCTGGCGATCAGCGCCTCGAATTTTTCTGCCTGCCCCCCGGAGAGATGGGTCCGATATCCCCCAACTTCTCCCTTGCGAACATGGAAAGCATCGGGATTTGAACGATCACCAGGGCCGAAGACGGGAAGATTGGACGAGGGGTAGACGAGCTCTGCTCCACGGCTCTCCATGTCCCTCATGTTGCGGAAGGATGCAAAGGACACCGCCTCATCAACCGCCGCCTGATGGGGGGACTCACCCAGGAAGGCCAGAATTTCCTTTAAAATTCTGCCGGGATCTTTGCGAGCATCCTCATAACGGCGCAGGTAAAAGCCGCGGAGGCCATGCTTATTTTCCGCCCATATGGAGTAGAATCTTATGAGTTTTTCAAGACCAAAAACATCATCATTAATAAAATCCACGAGATCCCCTTTAAAACTTCCGACTTGGTGCTTCATCTGCATGTAGTGCGAGACGAGAGTGTCAAGCGGATGGCGAACCATGAGGATAACCTTCAGTTCGCGAAAGGGATCGACTACGGATTCGGCACTTAAATCGTTAGCCGCCTGACTATTCCAAGTCAGGGGAGCATGGGTAAATCCGCCAACAAAATTCGGTGCGGTTCGACAAGCTTGACGCACTCTGTCGATGTCATCAAAAAAAACAAGTTGCTCATTGCGAGATATGATCTGCACATATTTAGCGAGCTCGAATTGGAACCATGTCGTTCCAGTTTTTGGGTAGGAGATGGCCGAAAATACGGGAGAAGGTAAATCCCGCTCTTTTTTTGAGCATAATTTATTGACAAATTGATGAAACATAATTCCTCCCTTATTGTGGAGATGCGTATTTTTCAATAATTGACCAGTTGGATTGCTGAACGAAAACCCCGTGATTTCGATTGTGGCCAATCCCGGCCACATAGGATCCGACGCTGACGAAGATTCGTATGGCATCGGGCACCGTGTCCAAGGTCTCCATCACGCCATCCCTGAAACGGCCGAAGTCGACCATGACGGAATAATAGCCACTGGTGAGACGGATCTCGGGGATGATGCACTCGATCATTCCCCTGCCCTCGACCAGCAAGGCCTGTCCGGTATGAGTGCTGTGAATGGTCATCGCCCGATCGGCGGTCATCTCGGAAAACAGTAGGGCAAAATAGCCGTCCGGCTCGATCCCATCATTATGGTAGTCGATACGCACGCGCATGCCTTCACCGGTATGGAAGACGGCGGTCTCTCCCCCGTCCAGTCGGCTGAGGGCGATTGCCTGGATCACATAGCTGCGCGGGCGCTCGAAATTATCGCGGTCGGCCAGGTCGGCGTGGGTCGTCAGCTTCTCCTCGACGCTGGCGTCGCTGGCGTTCTCGTCAGTGGGCAAGGCGTATACGAGCTGGCGGTAATGAATGGAGGCATCCCCGGAGGAGCCGTAGAAAAGCGGCGCCCCCTGATCCAACAGAAGCGCCTTGTCGCAGAAGCGTTCTATCGCCCAGGGACTATGGCTGACGAACAGTACGGTGCGACCGTCATGCAGAATGCGCTCCATCGCCTCGATACATTTCTTCTGGAAGCCGGCATCACCGACCGCCATCACCTCGTCCAGGATGAGGATCTCGGTCCGAAGATGGATGGCGACGGAAAAGGCTAGTCGAACATACATGCCGCTGGAATAATGCTTAACTGGAGTGTCGATGAACTTAGCGAGTTCGGCAAAGTCGACGATGGAATCGAACTGCCGCATCACCTCGGCACGCTTTATTCCCAGCAAGCTGCCGTTGAGGAAAACATTTTCACGACCGGTCAGATCGGGATGGAATCCGGTTCCCACCTCAAGCAGCGACCCAATGGTGCCATAGAGGCGAGCCATGCCGACGGTCGGCTCCACGACCCCTGCCAGCATCTTAAGCAGAGTGCTCTTTCCCGAGCCGTTGCGGCCGATGATGCCGAGCGCCTCGCCTTCATGGAGCGTGAAGGAGACGTCCTTGAGCGCCCAGTAGTCGGCGCCTGTCGTCTTCGCGCGTCGGAATGGGTTAGTGACGGCCCGCCACAGTGAGCCGCCAGCCACGTCGGACGGATCCTCGCCGACGCCGATATGGTATCGCTTGCCCAGCCCCTCAACGATTACCGCTGGCCGCCCACCTGTCATTCGTAGTCTACCGTCTCTTGCTCGTGGCGGCGAAATACCATCCAGCCGATGACCAGGGTGGTCAGGGCGATCATCCAGGCGGCGGTGAACTGCCAAGTGAATTCAACGGGCTTGCCCAGCAGCGACCAGCGCAGGCCCTCGACCATCCAATAGGTCGGGTTGATCTGGTAGTATGGACGAAGCCAGTCGGGCACCAGTGATGGACTGTAGACAATCGGCGTCAAGTACATCCACACCTGCAACCCCAGAGTGATGACATAGGTGATGTCGCGGAACCGGACGATCACCACCGCCGAGAGCATCCCGATGCCGAGCCCCAAGATCAGCCCCAGGATCAGGAAGGTCGGCAGCATGATAATTTGCGGCGTCAGCGAATAGCCGGACAGCAGCATTACCACCAGTAGCAAGAGCAGCATCATGCCGGTATCGACCAGGGTTTTGATCACCGAAGCCAGAGGCAGCAGGATGCGGGGAAAATAGATCTTGGATATGAGGCCCATGTTCTCATGCAGGCTCTGCGAGCTGTCTTGGATGACGCGCGAGAAGAATGTCCATGGGAGCAGTGCCGATAGCACGAAAACCGGATAGGGGATTCCGTCCGACGGCAACCTGAACAACATGCCGAAGAACACGCTGATGAGGATCATCTGAGCCAGGGGTTCGAAAAGAACCCACAAGACACCCAGCGCCATTTGGCGATACCGCGGCCCCAGATTGCGCCAAACAAGGGTCAGAAACAATTCGCGGTAAGCGAAGGCTTCCCTGATCCCCAATTCCCTGTGCACGGTTCGGCCAGCCGCAACGACCCGAACCGGTCTGTCATCAGTAGGGGCAAGGATGACGGTACTCTTCATGGGAACAGGGTGGTTTCCGGTGCAAAAATGCCGATTATTTTCTTTGGCATGATCCCCTCGGCGTCCGTGTGATTGAACCGCTGGACACTACCAGTCGGACTGCTGCCGGTACAAGCCGCTCGGTGCGAATTTCTTGAACTAGGAGCCAAGTCCGCTTAGCTTGGCTTCTCCTCGCCGAACATGCTTGCCAAGGTCGATACGGCAGTTCCAAGATATCGTGGACCATGTCCCCAATAAATTCAGGCACCATTACGAACACACAAGGCCGCGCTTGCCGTGGGCCGCTCTGGCTGGTTCGGAGCGAAATCGGGCAAGAATCGTGGGACGCTCTGATCCATGCGTCGCCCGATGGTGGAATGGACGGATTGTGGGCGTGGCAAGTCATGGTGTCCGACGTTACCGCGTGGCATGTCTTGGATCTCAGTTTCGGTGCGGTGGAGAACGGCGCCTTGGTTGCGGCGGTCCCGCTCTCTTTCAGTCCTGACGGCGGCTGCTTGGCTTCCCCTTGGTTTGGCGCGTCGGGACCGGTAATCGCGGAAGGGCTGCATTGGCGTCAACAACGACGTCTGCTCGTGGCCATCATGGACCGGGTGCGCCAACTGGCTGCCGAGCATGGCGCCCGCTCTGTTGAATTTTCGCTTAGTCCGACATCACCCCGCTCCCTCGCCAATCGCTGGGGCATCAATCCACTCGCTGCGTTTGGGCTCAAGGACGTCTCGACACAATCACGGCTAATAGACCTCACATTAGGGGAAGCAGCTCTGTGGGAGGGTTTGTCCAAGGATTCCCGTTATCAGGTCCGGCGGGCGAGGGCAGCCGGATACACGGTAGAGCGTCGGCCGTGGGGCGAAATGCTGGACGACTACTACCGCACCCATGTTGAAACCTATCAACGCACCGGGGCTTCCCCCCATCCCAAAGCCTATTTTGACGGTGTGGCGCGCCTGATGGCGGCACAGGGCCGTGCGGAGCTTTGGGTCGGCCTAGCGGCGGGCAAAACGCCGGTAGCATTCCAGAATATTGCCCGTTTCGATGGCCGGTTTAAATATTGGACAGGGTGTTCGAGTGGCGAACATTTGGATTCGGGGGTCAATTATCTCCTTATGTGGTCGGCTATCGCGTCTGCTGCGACGGAAAATGGGCAGTGGTTCGAGATGGGGGAAACCTTCCCCGGCGAGGTGTCGAGCAAGAACGCCGGCCTGACGACCTTCAAGTCGAAATTTGGTGGCGAGGATCACCGGTCCTTCAAGGGAAGAATTGACTTTCCTCCTCCTGCCGAGGTGCCGACGCCGAGGCCCGATGCGCCGATTTACACGCCTCCGCAGGAGAGTTGGGTCATGATCGCGACCGATTTCTTGCGGCTGGGTAAAAGAATCGTGGCGCGATCCGTGGGGCTTGGCCGGGCGTTACGTTGGCAGCGCAGGATGAGGCGACTGGCATCTTTGCTGCTGCATCCATTTCAGCTCGACGGATGTGGGCGGCCTGAATGGACCAGCCCGGCAGATGCCGAAGCCGCTTTGCGGCGAACCTATTCGGCGGGGACAATCTATAAGGTCGATGACATTTGTGCGCTGCCAATCGGCTCGGGTATTTCATATTCGGATCGAGTGCTCGAGGCCAAATTGGATGCCGTGCGATCGTCGTGCTCGGGCGACGGTGTGGTGGTCGATCTGTGTTGCGCTACGGGCGCGCATCTTATGGCGCTGTCAGATCGGTTTCGTCGAGGAATCGGGATCGACTTCAGCGTGCCTTTCATCATCGACGCCGAGCGCCGTCGTCGGCAACAGGGCATCCAATCCGTGTCCTTCCTTGTGGGATCGGCCCGCGCCATTCCGATCACCTCCGGCAGTGTCGATACTGTCTATTGCTTGTCGGCCCTGTACCAGATTCCGGAGGTTGAGGAGGTTTTCGTCGAAGTGTCGCGGATCCTGGCGCCGGGTGGCCGGTTCGTCGTCGAAATCGGCATAGCGCCCAGCCTCAACCAGATGGTTTGCGCTGCCCAGCCGAACCTCCCCCAACTCCATCTGCTGACCTTGCCCGCCGCGTTGGCCATGCTGCGCCGACTGGGCCTGTCGGTGGCGACACACCGAAGCTTCCAGCTTTTACCCATGTGGGGGGATCGCCCCAAATGGCTGAAGCCTTTGCTTTCCCAGCCGGTTGTCCGTTTTCTGATGCGCGATATCAATGGCCGGATGCTTGAAGAGCGTCTTGCCAGCCTTCCTGGACTGAAATATTTCGCGTTCCGACACCTGATTGTCTGCGTCAAGTCATAGCGGGATCACCGTCCGCCACTAGGTAAGACTATTCCGCAGGCCGTCTTCGAAAACGCCCGGCTGCATCAGGAACGTCCGGAGTTCTTGGCGGGTTAGGAACGGCTGGCTCTCCGATACATATGTGTCGCTTACCGGCCGGGAGGTGTCACCCAGATAGCCATAAGGCACGGCCTCTATCATGGTGCGAAAGGCTGGCAGGATGACGAAAAATCCGTCGTCGATGTCATAGGCGCGGCCAGATTCCTCCCCATTCAGTAATTCCTCAAACAGCTTCTCACCCACTCTCACCCCCACCCGCTCTATCTGAATCGTCGTGGGAGCGTGGCCGAAATGGGGAGCGAGCATGGCGCACATTTCCTCCGCCAGATCGCTAATGCGGATGACAGGCATCTTGGTTACGAACACCTCGCCGCCACAAGCCATCATCATGGACCGAATCAGAACGGAGACCGCCTCATCCAACGTCATCACAAAGCGGGTCATACGTTCGTCGGTCAAAGTCACAGGCCCCCCATTGGCAATCTGTTGGGTAAACAGGGGAATGACAGATCCCTGGGATCCCGCGACATTACCGAATCGGGTGGAGGAGAAGATCGTCCGGTTCGGCCCTTTTGTCAGCGTATTGGCCGATGTGATCAAGCGTTCGCCCATCAGCTTGGAGGTGCCCATGACATTGGTGGGATTCACGGCCTTGTCAGAGCTGGTGAAAATCACTCGCCGAACCGAATTGTCTACTGCCGCATTGATGAGGTTCTGAACGCCATTAATATTGGTCTGGACCGCCTGTGACGGGCTGCGTTCGCAAAGTGGGACGTGCTTGAAGGCCGCCGCGTGGAAGACAAAATCGATATCCACCAGCATGCGGCGCATGTGATCCGGGTCGCGGACATCGCAAAGGAACGGAGAGTATCGCGGTTCGCATCGGTACCGTTCGCCCTCCAGGAAGAGCGAGCTTTCATTGTTGTCCAGGGCACGCAATTCGGCGATCGGCAACTTTAGCAAGGTTTTGGCCAAGCATTTCCCAACCGTCCCCGCAGCCCCGGTAATCGCAATACGAGAATTGTTAAAAAAGGTCTGTTCCACGGCCTTGCTCCTCCGACATCCCGAGGTTTAGACAGAATGTCTGCAATTTGGCAAGATTGCATTCGCTCGACGATCCCATCCGGGTTGCCGCGGTCGACGGGGGTCTTTATTCTCCTCCCAGATCGCTTCCCGCGCATGAACGCTAGGACATCATCATGGCAGGCTTGTCGCATCCGCCTTCCGCTAGTGCGGGTGTTTCGGGGGCACGCCGCCGCGTGGCGTGCATCAGCATCGACGTGGAAGGCGACCACTCTTGTCCGGACAAGCGGATTCGCCTGCTGGAAAGCCGGGACAAGGTGCTCTCTCTGACCCGGCTTCTTGAAGCGCGGAAGGTGCCGCTGACTGTGTTCATGGTCATGTCACTGGCGGATCGGTATCGGATGGCCCTCGAAAAAATAGCCGGCGCAGTTCCGACGGAATTCGCCGTCCACTCATTCAGCCATGATCTCCATCGGGCGGCCTCGCTCGACGAGATTCAGAGGGCGCGCGATGAATATATCCGCCAATGGGGCGTCGCCCCACGTGGCTACCGCGCTCCCAGCGGCCTTATCGACAAGCCAGGATTGCGGCGGTTGATGGATGCGGGTTTCGAATACGATTCGAGCATATTTCCAACTCGCCGGTTCGACGAGTTCGGCTATGATAATGCCCACTATCCTCGCATGCCGTTTGAATTCACCCACGATGATCGGCGGCTGATGGAAATGCCAATCGCAACTCTTCGTGGCATTCGTCTCCCATATGGGCTGACCTATGTGAAGCTATTGGGCATGGGGGCCTATCGGTTGCTCCTACCCGTGTTTCCCCTGCCTGAGATCGCGGTGGTTCATTTTCATCCTTGCGACCTGTATTTCAACGAGATTGCGAATAACGTCAGAGGGTGGAAGCGGCATGCCCATTTGCGAAACGCCTGCAATGCGACAAGCCTGCTGGCGGCCATGATCGATGCCCTGGCAGAACGAGGGTATGAATTTGTTCAGATGGGTCAACTGGTCACCGAGTTGAAGATATTGGGCGGATTGCGCATCTATGATCTCGATCATCCCACCCAATCTCCCTTTGGAAGGACACGTGCATAGGGTTGTGAAAAATGCTTGAAGACGAGCATAGCCCCAAGCTATTCTTTGTCGTTTGCAGCAAATTTTGCTCAAAGCAGTGTGTGAAACGAAATGTCCATAGAAGTTTTATTGGTATATCTCCCGACAAAATTCGGTAGCGGCAAGTCGTATGGATTGCCCCCATTGGGAATTTTCTATATGGCTGCAAACTTGAACCGCCGAGGTATTTCTGCCCGGGTTCTTGATGCCAGCATCAAGGGGCTGAGTCTTGAGAATACCCTTGCACAGATCAAGGCGCTGAACCCCAAGGTTCTCGGGTTCAGCGTTCTCACGGCCCACCTGGAAAGCTTCGTCACGATCCTTAATCATCTCAAGACCAACGCTTGGCCGGGTTTCATCGTTGCTGGTGGCGCTCATTTTAACGACACCCGTGATGAGTTATTCGAATATGCCGACATTGATTACGCCATGTACGGCGAATGTGACGAAGCCTTCCCTATCTTGGTGAAAAGTCTACTGGGAGGCGGGGGCGTAGATCAGGTTCCGAATCTGATCTATCGCAAGGAAGGGGGGGTGGCAATTAATCCGGCCTTGCCCTTCCTGGGTGAACTGGATGACCTGCCATTTCCCAATCTTGCCGATGGCTTGTATCGTGACTACGCCATGATTTATGGGCGCCGTTCGCACGCGATGAGCATCATGTGCAGTCGGGGATGCCCATATCTATGCACATTCTGCGATGTTCACTCGATATGGGGGCGGAAGGTGAGGAGTAGGAGCCCTAATAATGTTGTTAACGAGATACAATTTAATATAAATACATATGGAATACGGGAATTTTTTTTTAGAGATAGCACATTCACCTTAAATTTTAAATGGGTTAACTCTCTTATGGAGGAAATTGAGCGACGTGGTCTCGATTTCGTTTGGCATTGCAATGCGAGAGTCGATCGGATTGATGAGACACTTTTAAACCGAATGAAGCGCAATGGCTTGGTTTGCATTTCATATGGCGTGGAGTCGGGCAATCAGGCCGTGCTTGATCGGATGAAGAAGGATGTTAAGGTGGAAGAGATCGTTGCGGCATTCGAGCTGACCGACAAGATCGGACTTCAAGCCAACGCATTCCTGATGATCGGCAATCCGGGTGACAGTCCCGAGACCGTCGCCGATACCATGGATCTTGCCCTCCGCATCCCTGCCACCTTCATCGATGTCGGTCCCACCGTGGCCTATCCCGGGACCGAGACTTATTCCGTCGCCGTGGCCGAAAATCTGATTGCCGATCCCAAGTGGTATCTCAAGGACGGATTTTTGGGGCGGCGGGTGAAGGGGGTTATTTCCGACGCCAGCAGGGGGCAGCTCAATATTCCCGGGTTCTCTCCCGAGGCTCAGTGCAAAGCTTGCCGCCAAATCGCCAGTTCCTTCTATTTCCGGCCCATCGCGGTTTGGCGGATCTTGTTCAAGAACTTCAATGTCTGGGTGTTCTGGCGGTCATTGAAATTCTTGCCGGCGTTTCTTGGTTTCGTACGTGCTCCGCGCTAGCCCGTCTTGTTCACCGGGGCACTGACGTGGGTTGGCGGATGTAGCGTAAGGCGCTGATACGGCATAAGATTTTGTTGTCTAGACACAATCTTTGCCAAGTGCCGAGAGGCCACACCCGCCATGACCGAAAATAGCCTGCTGCCATTCTCGTTGCCAGCGGTTCACCGTGACCGTCGCAAAGAGATTGGTTGATCTGGGGTCGGACTTGCGGATACATGGATTCCCGCTTGCGCGGGAATGATGACTGGATTTTCGGAACTTCTCTCTTTTACTCGATTACCCTGAAACATATCCAGCCACGATTTCTTGACCGATCTTGGCTGCTCATCGATAGTCTCGGGCGATTCGCCGATACTGAATATCCGAAGGAATTTGCCATGGTGGGCCGTCCGCTATTCCAATTCATTTGCGCTATCGTGGCGTTTCTCGGTGTTCTGGCCCTATTCGGGATGACCGGCGTCGCGGCGGGCTCTGAGCCATCGGCGACCGACGACTTGAGCCGTACCACGAGGGAGTGGCTGGCCAACATCCCGGATTACGAATTACGATTTTTTGAACGCCTGAAACAGGTCGAAGGCGTTAGCGAGATACAAACCATTATTCTTCTCGTCGCGGTCGTCGCCCTGCTGCTGCTCGGGGGTACCGTCATCATGTTTTTTCGGACGCTCGAGCGCCGCATCGCCGCATTGCCAGGGGCTCGCCCTCAGTCACGTCTGAGCAGGAAAATTCGCCTACTTTTTGTCATGTGGCGCCAGAAGAGACTAGAGGATCAATTCTCGAGAATTGCAGCAATTCAAGAAAAATATCCAGACATTACGCCACAGGTGTCGAACTTTCGTGTGGAACTTAATGAAATTTCCGTTGAAATTGAACGCGCACGCCAGCGAAAATTCTAAGAGAGTCCGGCAATATGCTGTTTAATTCCTATGAGTTTCTTATTGGATTCCTTCCACTTTGCCTTGCCCTGACTTGTGCCGCCCGCCGGTTTGGGCGGCTGCCGGCACTTTCGATCCTGGTTCTGGTGTCCCTTGGCTTCTATGCGTTGTGGGAAGCTCAATACATCTTGCTATTGCTTTCATCAATATTTTTCAATTATTTGATGGGAAATCTGGTCCACGCCACCCGCCTCCGCGCCGTGGTCTTGAGCGGCGTCTTAGTCAATCTGGCGATCCTGGGCTATTTCAAGTACCGAATCTTCTTCGGAGAACTGTCTGGTTTGCACTCAGCAGAAGCTCTGGTGGTTCCGTTGGGAATTTCATTTTACACCTTCCACCAGATTAGCTTTCTGATTGATGTCAATCGCAAGAATATCTCGCCCAGAGGCTTTTCCGAATACCTCCTCTACGTCACGTTCTTTCCCCAATTGATCGCCGGCCCCATTGTCCGATTCACTGAAGTCATTGGGCAGTTTAAGACAGCCTCGGCTTTCACCCCGCGCGCCATCAATTTTGCCGTCGGATTTACCATGATAGCCGCGGGCCTGTTCAAGAAGCAGATCCTCGCTGATACCTTCGCAGGCTATGCTCGGCCGGTCTTCGCGCTGGCGGAAACCTCGGCCTCGGTAACCATGATCGAATCCTGGACCGGCATCCTGGCCTATACGCTGCAAATCTATTTTGATTTTTCGGGTTACTCGGACATGGCCCTGGGCATCGCCCGAATTTTTGGCATTCGCTTGCCAGTAAATTTCAACTCTCCTTACAAGGCGACCAGCATCATAGACTTCTGGCGGCGCTGGCATATTTCGCTATCACGCTTTCTGCGCGACTACCTGTATGTTGTCATCGGCGGAAATCGCGGCGGCAGGATCAGACGCTATATCAATGTCATGATCGTGATGCTGCTCGGTGGTCTGTGGCATGGAGCTGACTGGACTTTTGTTCTGTGGGGCGGCATGCATGGTGGCATGCTTTTGATTAACCATGCTTGGCGCGACCTAGGCGGCGGCAAGGCACGCCACCTGCGTATCCCACCGGCCTTTGCTTGGTTCATCACCTTTTTGGGGGTGATGCTGGCCTGGACCCTATTCCGAGCCGAGAGCGTCCATGGCGCGCTCAATCTCTGGCAAGGCATGCTTGGCATCAATGGGCGCATGGCCCTGCATGACGTCGATAAGCAGACTCTTGGCGACCTGGGTCCGATCCTGGAAGCCATCGGGTTTCATTGGATCAATGCCGAGCAGGTGTCCCGCGCCTTTCCCACTCAAACGACGTTCCTCTGGTTCGCAGCAGGTCTGTTCATTTGCCTGGGGCTTCCCAATACCCAAGCGTGGTTGCGTCGTTATCGTCCGGCTTGTAGCCTTGTCTATGGCGACCTTGATGCGCGCAGCGTCGCGGATTTCGTCTCAATCTCCCTAAGGTGGCGTCCGACCGTACCATGGGCATTGCTCACGGCGGCCATGCTGATCTACGCCATCTTTCATTTCGGAAATACCAGCGAATTCATATATTGGCAATTTTAGTATTTTTTGACTATCCACCGCGATGCCTTGGCTGTCGTGGCTCTGGCCGTCGTGGCTCTGGCGGAATCGGTGAGCGGCAACCAGCTATTTATTAGCAAAATCCATGAGTTATGGTCGCCCAATGACTAAAGCCGGATCAGCATTGAACGAACTGATGAAGAAGCTTGGAGACGGAGATTTCCTCGGCGGTCCGGCCGAGACATTATCGCAATTGGTGATGGAGATCGATGTGGAGAGCCTGATTGGGCCGCTCCGGCTGGAGCGGAATGATGAGCGGCAGACCCAGAACCGCCACATGCAGGTCGAGGGAATGGCCGAATTAAGCATCCCGGCCCCTCTTCAGTGCCGGGCAAACCATCATTCCACCCCAGGCCAGCTCCCGCAGGGCGATCTTTGCCGCGATGTTAAGGTAGGCCCCTGATGCCCTCCATCCGCCGCTTCCTCGTCGTGGCAGTCGCGTTTCCGCTCGTACTGATCACTGCCGTCGCCGCTGGCAATCTCGTTTTCATGGCGCGGCTCAGGGAACTGTGGAGCGCTGACAGGGTCGTCGAAGTTTGGTCAAGAGGAAATATTCTGTTCAACCCCATCAATATAGAGGATGTGCGCCCACGCATTGTCCGCGCCCTTGATCCCGATGTCATGGTCCTAGGGTCATCGCGCTCCTTTAATGTCCACGACTATGCTTTCCGAAGGTCATTCTTTAACCTCGGGGGGTGGCTGACGCGCTCGACCGCATTCGATGTGGGGAGTTTTCAGGCAGTCCCCCGGAAGGTCTTGAAGTATGGGCGCCCCCGCTATCTCTTTTTCTTCCTGGACTATTGGTGGGTCATGACCTCGCCTGAGGCCAAGACTCAGATATCGTCCAATGAAAGTCGTCAATCCCTCCAACAGGACATCTATGAGCGCCTTCCGTCCGCCGTCCGCCAAATCCTCAAGGCCTCGGTACTGCCCTCGACATTCTTGAGCGCGGGCCATTTAACGCTACGTCAGTATTTTGACGTGCTGCGAGGACGGGGTGGCTATGCCGACGATATAGTCAGGATCGGCTATGTCGCCAACCTAAATGAAATCGGCTTTGGACCTGACGGAGCCTATTATGGCCTGCGGCTGCGTGCAGCCGACCAAGCCGGACGAATCTGCGACCTCGGGGATTTGTCCAACCGCAAGCGCTTGCCTCACGGCGCCTATCGCCCTGGTCAGCAGTTGGATCCGCTAAAGGTCGCGGCGCTGAAATCCATGCTGACGGAATTGGAAGCAAGCAGTATACGTGTGATCCCCATCCTACCTCCCCTCGCCCCCAGCGTGGTGACGCGCTATCAGTCAGATCCCGATTACGCGTTTGTGGACGAATGGCGAAACACCATGAAGCAGATGCTTCCTGGCGTCTGGGACTTTCACGATTCCCGTGCATTGGGCTCCACCGACTGCGAATTTCACGACGATATTCACGGCGGCGACGTTACCTATCTGCGAATCCTAGAACGGATGGGGCTCGAGAGTGACGAAATCAGGCAGTTGCTGAACACCGGTAACATCACGGCTGCGATCCGTCAATTTTCCGGCCGACGATTGGTTACCGGCTATGGCCTGCTATCTCGACTCGCCCCCTTACCGGTGACCCACCCCCCACTTCCGCCGCAGCAACGCACTCAAGCTTCGTCCGGACAGAAATGGACTCATGAAAGCGTCATGGCCGACAGACTTGCCGCCAACAAGGATTTCTTGGATGGCATGCCGGATTACCGCAAATATATATATGACCTACTAGCGAACATCAAAAAACATTCCTTCCAAGGGTACGGAGTTTCTCTGGCAGCAGTCGGCATTTCCCTGGCCCTGCTGGTCAGCGTGGGGTGGTTTTGTCTTGGAATTCTCCGCCGCCTACCGTTGGCAATGCCCAGTGCCCACATGGACGAAGACCTCATCCAGACGGCTCGTCGTCAAGGGATGGCGTTTGAAGCACTTCGCCGATTGCGCCATCGCGCAATATTGTCCTCATGCCTGCCGCCCAGCCATCCGTCGCCATGAACGCTATCCCAAAGTACCTGCTGCTGGTTATCGCCATCCCGGCTCTTGCCTTGGCTGCTGCGACCACATGCAATTTGCTGGTCATGGCACGGGTCAATGAATTGTGGAGCAAGGATGATATCCTGAGGGAGTGGGATCGTGGAAACATGCTGGTCAGCGCCTTGATAGCTCCCTATCCCAGGGAAGAAATCAGCAGGAAAATTGCACCCGAAATTACCGTTCTGGGGTCGTCGCGCTCATTCAATCTGCACGATTTCGCCTTCAGCCGCTCGTTCTTCAACCTAACCGGACGGTTTGGAACGGTCGGAATCGTCAAATCCTTTCAAGGCGCGCCGCAGCTGCTTGCGGAACATGGCAATCCCCGCTACGTGTTCATCTTCCTAGACTACTGGTGGTTTATGACCCCCACCACCGACAAGGGTGGAGACGGGGCTGTCATGACACGCCGCAATCAAGGCAACCCCCTTTGGGGGGCGCTTCCGCAACGCCTGCGCCAGATTCTGAGTGCCGCGACACTCCCCACCACGTTGCTGCGACAGGGCTTGCTCAGCATTGGGAATTACCGGGCGGCCCTGGGCGGTCAGCTTCACGGACAAGATGGCATCCGGCGGGTCGGTTTGACTGCCTATACAACTGATACCGGGATTGGGCCGGATGGCGCGTATTATGGATTGCGACTGCGCGAGGGTGACTATCCCGGCAAGAGTTGCCTCTATGTGAATGATCTTGAAGCCCGTCGACGCCTTCCCCATGGAGCCTATCAGCCCGGTCAGCGCATCGATCCGGCTCGCATGGCGGCGGCCAGGGAAATGATTCACCGCCTTGAGGTTGCCGGCATACGAACTATTACCATCATTCCACCCTTGGCGCCCAGCATGGCTGCGCTTTACCGCTCCGATTCCGACTACGCGTATATCGATCAGTGGAGGAATCTCGCAAAGGCCGAATTCGGCAAGATCTGGGATTTTCACGACCCTCGCGATCTGGAGTCGGGAGAGTGCGAGTTCATGGATGACATCCATGGCGGCGATGTCACCTATTTGCGGATTCTTGATCACATCGGCAAAGAAGACGCTGATGTAAAGTCAATCCTCAACGCAGACCTGGTTTCAAGTCTTATCAAGGAGTTTGAAGGCAGGAACTTCGTCACCAGCCGGGGCTTATGGACCTTCCTTCCCCCCTTGCCGCCGCCTCTGTCCAAGGCGCCTCCTGACGGGGTCACCGTATCCCCACCAACGGCGCCACCGAGACCAAGAACGATCGAGACCATGCGAGCCGAACGGCGCGAGGTCAATGATACCTTCCTAGCGGACATGCCGGATTATCCCAAGCGGGTTTACGACATTGTGGCCACCGTCAAACGCACCATGTTCCAGGGATGGAGGCTTGGCCTAGCTCTAACGGCAAGTGCCTTGTTTCTGGCGGCGATGTTTGCCCTTTGGCTCCTTCGGATAAGACGCTCCCTGCCGGCCCCATCTCAGCGAGACGCCTTCAACGACAATGATTTAGCTCAGTTGAGCCGTCGTCAGAAACTGCTGGTGGCGGAGATCAAGAGCTTGTCCGCCCATCGCTAGGGACGGCCGGATTGCCGCACTCTGCCGCTCCACCCAGCATTGCTACCAGACAGGCGACGATCTTACTCCCGGCATCGCCATCTCCGAATGGATTTGGACTGGCGACCGGAGCCTCGCATGCCCAGTCCAGAGAACCCGCGATCGCGTCACTGTCGCATCCTACCACCCGAGTGGCGCCGCATTCCTGCAGCTCAGGCCAAGCGGTTTCCGATGACAGAGTGAGCGACCGGTGCCCTAGGTAATAGGCCTCCTTCGGCAATCCACCTGAATCGCTCAGCACCACCGTTGCCGCCGATAGTGCCCCCAGGGTCTCCAGATAGGACAGGGGCTCAACCACCACCACATTGGTGGGCCAAGTCAGTCCGTGGGCTTTTACCGCAGCCAGCGTTCTTGGATGCTGCGGCAGGAGTACGGCCAAGGGTATCGCCCTCAAGGCCCGCATCAGCTTTGCCATGCGCAGGGGGTCGTCTACATTTTGGGGCCGGTGCACCGTGCAAAGGGCAAAGGGCCTGTCCATGGCAGGAGCGATGGCGGATTTGGCATGCATCCGAACCGCATCCAGCATCACATCCCCGACGACGTGAACCCCCCGAACCAGACCTTCTGCGGCCAAATTACGCCGCGACACCTCTGAAGGCGCCAGCAACAGGTCCGCTACATGATCGACCACCACACGGTTGATCTCTTCTGGATGGCTCCTGTCGAACATTCTTGGTCCGGCCTCCACATGCACTACCGGAATGCATAGTTTGGCGGCTGCGAGGGCGCCTGCCAGAGTGGAGTTGGTATCACCATATAGCAAGACCGCATCAGGGCGGCGCTCAGCGAACTGCTGTTCCAGGGCAGGCAGCATGGCCCCTGTCATGGCTCCGTGGGTTCCGCCGCTTATTCCCAGATTGGCCACCGGGACGGGAATTCCCAGTTCCCGAAAAAAGACGCCGCTCATTCGGTCATCGAAATGCTGTCCTGTGTGGATAATCTCCTCGCCGAGTGGCTCCATGCCGGTCTCATTCCAGTGGGCGATAGCGCTCGACACCGCTGCCGCCTTGATCAATTGCGGTCGAGCGCCAACCACGGTGCAGATCCGCTTCATGATGAATTTCGATCAGAGCGGGCGTTGATCTGGCTCGTCTGGTCCGCCAATAATCCCAAGGAGAACACCACCACCCCGGCAACCGCCGCGACCGCCGCCGCCAACAAGGCTGTTCCGCTACCGGTCCATAATCCGACCACCCCACAAAGAGCGCCGAATATCAGCGTCAGACAGCTCAACAGAAGGAACAGCTTCAGAGGATTGTAGTAGGTGATCGCGGAGACAATATACTGCATTGTCCGCAAAGAATCTCGAAGCAGTCGAACCTTGGTGGCTCCGATCCGGTGGTGATACTCGATCTCCACGTAGAGAACCGTCCGCTTCCGCAGCATGTAAGCCAAGGTCGAGGACGTCGTGAAACTGAAGCTATCCGAAAGATTTGGAAAGAACGGTGAAATCCCGTCCCTTGAGAAAACCCGAAGTCCTGAATTCGGGTCCGGAATTGACCTCCCCGCGGTGAATTCCACCAGACCCTTCAAAATAGCGCGCAGCGGCGCCTTGATGGCGCTTTCGCGATACCGCTCTCCGGTTCGGGCGCCAACCACCATATCCCACCCCTCCCGATAACGACTCACCAGATTGGGAATCTGGGTGATCGGATAGGTTCCGTCGGCATCCGTAATGACAATGGTGTCATGCTTGGCGGCGGCAACCCCACGCTTAAGGGAAAAGCCATAGCCAAGATTCTCGAGGTTCCGCAGCACCATCGCCCCGGCGTCCATCGCGAGCGCGCCTGTGCCGTCGGTGGAGCCATCATCAACCACAATGATCTCCACGTCGGAAAAATCCGCCTGCGCCAAAGTCGAGCGGATCGAAGTCACTGTGTCATGGATGGCGTCCCGTTCATTAAACGCCGGAATAATGACGCTGATCACCACTCTACCTCTTCAATGCCTGGGTCCGCCATGATCGCTGCGACCGACTTGTGGACAACTGGATAGCTGGCTGGCCGGGGAGGGTTAGCCTGATAATTCCAAACCGGCCAGCGGTCGCGGGCATAATAAACGGATGCTAACGCCTTGCCGACGGACGGCATGAAGAAAAAATTCAAGGCATAGTACAAATCCCAGAAGAACTCCCCGGTCCGCACGCCCCTGACGATACGTCGAAAGATGAAGCCTGGATTTTGAAGAATGCACTTTCTATAGGCAATGTCCAAGTATTTTTTAATAGCATCGGAAGACAGGTGCCGATGAACAAACAAATTCTTATCTGTATAAATAAAATACTCATCCCAGTCATATGACTTTACGAGCCCATCCGAAACATAATCATCGAACATTTTTGTTCCAGGAAAGGCTATGGATAGGCCGAATTTCATCATATCTACGGGAATTTGGCGGGCGAAATCGATAGTTTCTCGCATGGTCTGCTCGGTATCGGGAGACAGGCCCAGCAGAAAAAAACCATTGGTGTCGATCCCAGCCCGCCGTGCCATGGTCACGGCGGCTTTGCCTTGCTCGATCGAGGCCCGGCCGCCCTTGCCGAATTGGGCCAGAACCTCATTGTTACCAGATTCAAACCCGAAGGACACACGGTAGCAGCCCGCCCGGCGCATGATGCGAAACAGATCCTCGTCGGCGCTTTCCACCCGGATACCGTTGGTACAGGTCCAGGCCATATCGACGCCGGTCGCAATGATCGCCTCGCACACCGCCCGCGCCCATTTCTGGTCGGAGGTGAAAATATCATCGGCCAGCATGAATTCGCGAAAGCCGAGGTCATGCATGTGCTTGACTTCGGCGGCGCAGCGTTCGGGGCTCTTCTTGCGATACCCCTTGGCCATCGTGATCTTGGAGGCGCAGAAATCACAGGTAAAAACACAACCGCGCGAGAACTCCGCCATGGTAACAGGCGGACAGCGCGCCAATAGCCGTGACATTCGCCGATAGTCCTCTACCGGATAGAGATCCCAGGCCGGCATGGGCAGGGTGTCCAAATCGCCGATGGGTGGTGGCCGTGGTGTTATACAAACCCTGTCGCCTTGGCGAAAGCACAGGCCAGGGATGTCTTCGAGACGGCTGCCGTCGCAATAATCGGCGAAGGATAGATCGGCCTCGCCGACAAAAACAGCGTCGCAACGTGTCTCCATAATGGTCTCGAACGGCATAGCCGAGGGATGGGCGCCACCCGCCACAACGCGGGTTCCGGGCGCGAGATCCTTGATCAGCACTGACATGTCGCGCAACTGGTTCATCAAGGCCGTGGTGGCGGTAATTCCAACGATCTCGGGCCGGAAGGACTCGAGCCGCTGCTGCACCGCGCGATGATCGTACACCCGCCAAGACAGATCCAGAATTTGGACCTCATGGCCACGATTGCGTGCCGTCGCGGCAATTGTCGCCAACCCAAGAGTCGGATGAATGGGATTGACGATGGACGCTTTCGCCCCGCCATAGCTCAACGTGTAGGAGGGATTGATCAGTAGAACGCGCGCCATCGCTGGATATGCCATGCCTGTGACTGCCACGGACCATGACGGCTAGCCAAGCCACCCGTCAAGCGTCTTTGAGCTCTTGGCATGCCCAGCCGGGAAGCAGAATAGGCACCGTCAGCAACGCCGCCATGGGTGCTGCGCAAACGATCATCAGGCGACCCAACGGAATTTGCCCATAACATACGGCAAGGCTGTAAGCCAAAGCCACCGCCACCAGCCCAACCAAGCCGGACATATCCTCCGGGATGGCGCGGCGACGGGCACGAATGGTGATCGCCGCGCCACAGACGAAGCCGGCCGACATAAGAATTGCTAGCGGGAACGAAAAGAGGCGATCAGCTGCTCCCATCGCGCTTGCGACGACATTGAACCCAGCCACTGAAACCAGAGGAACGTCATCTCTGGCTGGGGCGATTACCACCGTGCCCATGCCAAGATCTTGATGGTCGAGGGAAAAAGCGCGGAAAGCCGTAAACGTCTCGGGAATCCGTTCAAACGGTAAGAACCCCTGTGGGGCGAAACGAAGATTGGTCAAGACCTGGATCGCGAGGCCGAGGGGATTATGGAGACGTGCCTGACGTCCGATCTCGCCTAGCTGGCGATCCAGCCAGCGCCACTCGAAATCATCCTGAATAGGAACGACATTGCCGATTGTCCGGTTCAAGGGCGACGTCTCATTCAGCGCGCCAACGAAAAGACGGTGCCGAGATGAATCCGTCGGTTCGATCCGCCGTTCAGCGCGACCAAACCGCCGCGCTTCCTCCAAGGCGATGTCCAGCAGCGAATCCGTCGCCTCGGCGATGACGCTATAACGATCCTGGGCAGTACGCGCGGTGACAAAAGCTGTGCGGTACGGTTCGGCGCGGGCAAGCAAGGCATCCCGCAACACCGGCACTGTGGTTGGCGTATCGGCCCTTAGAATCAGCATGGCATTGGCCGAAGCACCGAAGCCACCGAAATTTTCCAAGGCGAAATAGTCCAGAACCCTGGCGTTAACCGCGGCAATTCCCAGCAATGCCGCCATCAGCGGCGCGATCAAATAGACCGTAACCCGTCGCCAGAGCCAGGGCCGTAGGAGCAGAAGTACCGGGACAAAAGCCAACAATGCAATGCCAACGGGCCGGATGGCGACCGCCAAAGCCAGTAAGAGCGCCAATACCACCAATCGGAACGGACGCGGATCGCGCATGATTCCGAACTTAACGCACAGCGCTGCAGTGAACAGAACATAGAAGGGGTAGTCGGCCAACAGGTAGAGGGAACGGTTCAGCAGCGGCCAATTGAACAGCAGGAACAGCCCGACCAGGACGCTGGCCAGCGCATTGCGGACCAAGCGCTGATAGGATTCGGCGAACAGAACCGTCACAGCCAGCCCGGCCGCTAGCTGCGGCAGATGAAGCGCCTGCGGGGATTCGGTCGTGATGGCGATCAATCGAAGCAAGAGCGGATAGAGCAACGTCCGATAGACAGCGAAACCAAGATAGGTTCCTGTGTCTGGGGCGACCCAGGGCAAGCCTGGGATCACCCTCGTGGTCAAGACCCACACATAGAGCGCCGGAATGCTCAAGAGAGCGGAAACCCGCCAGTCTCCATTCAGCCAACGCCAAGCCGTCACCAGGCAAGGTGCCAGGGACGCGATGGCATTTCGTCGAGCCATGTCGGACAGCCAAGCAATGAGGGATAATAAGACGCAGGTGGCGGCAATACGTCCTCCCCCCCCTGTACCCAGCCCCAGGGCTTCCTCGACTGGCCAAAACGTCGAGGCAACGAACAGCACGGCCGCCAGAGCGGCCAATCCGACCGCTCCCGCCAGGAAGCCACGGTCATGGAAACTCATCGTGCCTCCAGAGCTAAATGCCGACCGATACGGTCGGCATTGGCCATCATGGTCATGGTGTGGTGCTTGGCGGGCAGCGTATTGAAAATGGCGCCGTCAGCCAAGGTTACGCCGGGTGCACCGATCAATTCTCCGTGGATGGTGGTTGCGACGCCCATGGGCAGGGTTCCTCCATAATGGACCTCGGCACCTGGCTCGAAAACGCTGACCGAACCGGGCAGCAGCCAAGCGCCAAGGCGTCTCAAATGAGACGCCATCCGCTTTACGGCCATTTGTACGGCGGCTTTATGCTCTGTTGAAACGCCACCGCGAATCTCTAGGCTCGGGATTCCGTCGCTGCTGCGACGAAGTGATGCACTCGAACGGCTATAGGAACTCGGCAAATAGACCAAGGCCAACAGCAGACCGGGAAGCAGCGCTCGCAACACGGATTTGGCTCCAAACCGAGACAGGGGCATCTGAGCCGCCAGATCCGGCGCCGCCATGCTCGCGCCATCATAAAGCAGACCGAAAACGCTTTTCCCCGCCTCGCCGGGCAGCGCAAGGCGAAAGGCCAACTGTGCCATGCCGAATCCTTTCGCCGGAATCGGTTGTCCCAATCGCCGTGGAATCAGCAAACCGGCAGCAAAGGCCGGCGCGTTGAGAACTGGCACCGGCACATCGAATTTTTGGAGAAGGTCAAGTGCCAGCCTGGTGCTCGCCAAGGTGCCCGCTGCCAGAATCACTCTGCGGGCACGCAGCTGTCGTTCCTCTCCCAAGGCCGTCCGACCGGTAACGATAACGGAACCATCTTCGTCACGGCGCAGGCGCAGGATCATCAGGCCCGACAGCACCGTTACATTGGGCAAGCTCCGCAATTGCGCAAGATCGTCGGCGCTGTTGTAAATGGCCCCGACCCCACAGCCCCACATACACCCCATATCCTCAAGACAGGCGCCCCGGTCCTCCCTTGGGCGGGTTAACACCGCGTTGCGTGATCGGCCGAGCAGGAAGCCAGGCATGCCGCCACGTCTGTCGTACCGCTCCAGCAACAGCGCCGAGGAGGGGGGCAGGGATAAGGGCGGTTCCAGCTCGACATCCAACCCGTGAATCGGGGCCATGTCGTCGAAAAGCGAGCCGCTGACCCCGACCCGTTTGACCACGCGGCGGTAGGATGGCAGCAGGTCGGCCAAACTGATCGGCCAATCGGCCAAATCCTCCTGATCGAATAGGCTGGCGGCGGCCCCCCAGACATTGGACAGCCCACCTTGGGCCATGGTTCCGACCACCTGGAAATCCACGGACGCAATAGCGTTGCCATCATGATAGCCCTCTAGGAAGGCGGCATCGGCGCAGCTGCGGAGTTTGGGCGAATAGCCTTTCATGTCGCGCAGGCCATCTAGCCTTTCTCCCAGCAGGTGCCGGAGATTACCCGGCGCGCCCTGACGCAAGGCCGATAAGCTGGGCCGATCCGGGGCTGGGCGGGCAAGGCGGGGCAAGACCCCATCAACCAAATGGACGCTCAGGCCTGCTTCAGCCAGCGGCCAAGCCGCAGCGACACCGGATGGGCCAGAGCCAATCACCAGCACGTCATGATCGCTCATGATTGTCCCTTTCGGCCAAAAGTCAGCCGGAAGGCCAGCAGCAGCGTCTCGACCAGCGCGACCCACGCGAGGCCCGCCAAGGCGCGTATTCGTCCTTCGCCATCAAAAGCATACGCAGACGTGCCATCAAAATTTCCGCCATCGGTGATAACCAAGGCCATTTGCAACCGGGATTTAAGCTCGCCATCCGCCCTCACCGGTTCCACTGCGCGCAGGAGCAAAGGCCAACGCAAGGCCACAATGGGAAGAGCGAGCGGAAGCCCGGCGCCATACCGTTCGACGCCGCGCACATAGATCTTCAACAATGAAGGCGATGGGATACCGCCGCAGACCGCGCGCAGGATAGCGCGTCCCTCTTGCAGCAGGTTGCGCCGCCGCACGGTTCCTTCATCCCACAGCCGGTTGTCCGGGGCAATCAGACGCAGTCCAATCTCGGCCAGGTCATCGGCGCATGATACCGTGGGCAGGCCCGCTAATCCCAGCAACCGCTCCTCATCCACGTGCAGTTCCAGCGGTAGTTGATTGAACATGTGGACCAGGGCCAGGATGGGCGACAACGGCAGGGGTAATACCCAGAGTCGCCTTCCGTGGAAAATCCGGCAGAGCAAACGCAGCCATTCTCCAAAAGAGATCGGCGTTGGCGCCGCCAAACCATAAACCCGGCGAGACAATCGGGGCGCCAAGGCTAGGCGAAGCAGACCATCGCATACCTCATCGACATGAATGGGCTGGACACCCGTCCTGATGCCGACCATGGGCAGCAGCCGAACCATGCCGCTCAGCGCGACCATGGTTCCCCACTGCCCCTGGCGCGGTCCACCGTAAACCAGCCCAATCCGGGCGGAAATTTCACCGTCGGCGGTCAGGAGATGCCCGATGGCGGCCTTGATGCGACCGTAGCGGTTGAGGGCATCCATCCGCTCCGAGACGCTGGAGCAGAACACGATCCGCCCGATCCCCGAACGACGCGCCGCGTCCAACAGGAGACCGGTCCCTACAACGTTCTCGTCGTCCGCCTCGGATCGCGCACTGGTCCACTGATGGGCCGCGTGGATCAGAGCTTTGATCGGTGAAAACCCGTCCGCCGCCGCCAATGCCGCAACCGGAACCGGGGATTCTAAATCCCAACGGAACCAGCGAAGCCCGTGAGTGGCAGGTGGCGGGGGTCTCCGCCCGAGGGCGGTTACCGTCAGACCGAGGGCGAGAGCGCTGGCAAGAAGTCGGCGTCCGATATAGCCTTCATATCCGGTGATGACGATATGGTCTGTCATGGCTCGTATCCCCCGTATTCGGAATCAGGATCGCTGCGCACTACAAGGCCTTCGCCAGCCGCTCCATGTCGTCTCGGATCTCCCGAAGCTCTGCGAGAATCGTTTTCAGGTCATCGCCATCCAATTCCCCCATTGACGTTTCCATGAGGCGGAGTTTGGCCTCTATGCGCCTTGCACGCCATGCAAGGCTTGATCGTCGCCCGATTCGGGTCGCCAGATCTCGTACTCGTCTCCACGGCGAGGATGTCCGCCGCGCGGACCGATCCGCACTTTCCGGCTTGCGTTGGGAGAACCACCATGTCGAACCGATGATCGCCAGCAGGAGGACAACAAACTGTAGCCATTGCGTCCGTTCTAGCGAGACCTGCCGATTTTTGATTAGCTGAACTCTATCGTACAGGCGATGCTCATAGTCTGGGATCGAGTCAAGCCACTCCTTATTCTCCTGCCGCCTTTCGTCCAGTTGCTTTGTCTGTGCCGCTTTTTCGGGTGCGGACAAGACAGAACCGGACGAATTGAATTTCCGGATATCGCCTGTGGCTAGCAATGTTGGCGCGGCGCGGCCATCCTTCGCCGGGCCAAGGCCGAGGGTAGCGCGCAGGCACATCATGGAGGGATTGAAGTAATGGGGATAGAAAGCGCTTCCCATGGCCCAGCTCTCAATGGTCTGAACCCGGGAAAAATCCACGGGAGCATGTCGGCCACTGGGAACCTCCACGGTCATGAAATGCTCAAGCGCCTCCTGTGCCTTTTCCAAGCCAACGGCACCATCCCCCATATAGAATTCAAGGGTCCGCTTACCGTTATAGCTATAGTCGTCGACCCGGTGCGTCCGACCCGGATCATAGGGTAGCGTGTGCCACCCCAAGCCCTTGCGATCGAGGACATCGACCCTGTCGAATGGCCGATGCTTGAGCTTGAAATGCTCAAAATACACCTCGGTAGCGAGATAGTGCCACCACTCCACCGCCCAGACGAAGGCGATAACCGTATCCTTGTCGGGAGAAACGATCATGTCCCGTGTGGCCGCAATCGGAACCGCCATACAGGCGCGAAGCGCCTGATGTCGCCAGAAATTGATTGCCGGCAGCATTCCGCCGAACAGCGGAGAGTAGGTTCGCCCGCCATTCATATTGATCGACATGCGTTCGAACCAGTTGTCCGAATTACCGCGACCGCTCGTCAACCAAGGCCCCAGCGGATTGAACACCAACAATACGGCCGCGACGATGAAAATTTTTCGGCCATGCCGTGACGCCCGTGTCAGACAGGCGATGGTGAACGGTATGGCCTCGGCGGTCATTACCATCAGGAATGGTGCAATGTAGATGACATACCGCGGCTGACAGATGGCGTTCCAATACCCATACACATAGACCGCCACGGGAACCACCGGCCATAGGCGCATCCAGCCCCAGCGCGACCGGCGAACCTCACCCAGGATAAAACCGGCGTAAAATGGAAGCAGCAGAATCCACCCGATGGAAAATGTCTTCAGCCATGTATCAAGACGATATTCCCCAGGAATGATAAGTGAAGCGCCTTCGTCCAAGGTTTGCGCGATCAATTCCAGCGGTGTCACCTTGTAAGGCAGACAGACCAGATACAAGGCGCCATAGATCAAGGGGAAGTAGGACACGGCTCCGATCAAGGCACGCCGCAGCCTCGGGTCGCTCAATAATTCGCGCCAGCCGCCCCATCCTTGACCGCCAGTCAAGCGTGGCCAGACCGCGGCTACAGTTATCGTGAGCGGCAGCGCCCCGATTATGGGCAGGGCGTCACCTCGGTACAAAATGGCCAGGGCCGCGGACAGCGCGGCCACGGGCAAAAGCCAAACGGACCGCAATGCCAATTCGAGGGCTACCAGAAAAAGAAGGAAGGCTGGCGCCGTATCGCTGGGGATCTCCAGAGAGACGAGCCAAGCCGGAGCGGCGAAAGAATACAGCAGAAAACGTAGCGGAGTAATGGCATGAAATCGACGCACGAAGAGGTAGATTAGCCATAAGGAAGGGACAGCGCAGAAAATGGTCATCAGCCGTTGAACCGGAAACGGGGCCATTTGCAGCCACTGGGACAACAGGGCAATAGTTTGGACCATGAACTGCCGCTTTCCCAGGATCATGGGAACGGTGGCGTGGTCAATAACTGCTGCGGCTTCGGTCTCGAAAGTATCTCCCGCCCAAATATACAGAAATGGCAGTAAGATATAGGCAAGCAAGACCCATAGGCCGAGCCGGCTCAGCGTTTCCGCAGACAATCGCCGCGTCATCAGCATCAAGGAATCAACCTTTCCAGACATATGGGGGTAAACGAACCGATAGGGGCAATCGCACCGAAATCCATGCCGAAATCTCCCCTCGGGTTCAACAAAATAATCCCGGATACCCCATCACTGCGCGAGCACCTGGTCGGGAAAAGATTGCGCCAAAATGGGAATCAGATCTTCGGCAATCAGGTCTGCCACCTTCGCGGCGCCGCTATTGGTGTAGTGAAAGGCGTCATAGAAGTACTGGGTGTCCTTCGGCATGCGAGCGGCAAGGTCAACGACCGGCACCCGGTATTGCCGTCCTAGTCGCCGCGTAACGTCATTGTATAATTCGAGACGATCTGCCGAGACCTCTGTCGCCGGGCCAAAATCGAAGCCGGTGGTGGGATCGATGAATCGCCCGTAGAGACTCGGCTGGGTAATCAGGACAGGTTCAATTCCCAAATCCCGGGTGAGACGAAGCAGCGCCGACAAACGTTGCTCATAAAGAGGAATGAACCGCGTGCGATTATCCTCGATGATCGCCGCCTTTTCCGTCGGACTGCGCCGGTCCGGGGCCGGTGCCGAGTCCCAGGATTGCGGAGCATGGCCAAGCCCGGCCTTCATGGATCGGAACGCCCGGCGCAGATTCAGGGCCGCCCCCGCCAGTCGACTGTATTGGGCGCTATAGACCAAAAGCACGCCCGGATGGCGGAGAACCTGCCCCAATGAGATCACTTCCGGCCCGGCGGACGCCGCCTTCACGGCCTTATCGAAGGCACCGTCATAGGGATTCTCGGTATCTAGCTCAACATCATTGATCCCAATAAGGTATAGAATTATTTTTGGACGAATTTTTGAGATGTAGTCGCGAACCATAATGAAATGACCAAATGTAGAGTGTCCATCCATCCCTGCATTATTTACCCAGACGCGCGGCACCTTGTTCTTTAGTAAATTGCCTAATTGTTCAGGCCATGTTTTTCCGTCTGTCAAATAATAGCACTCTGTTGTGCTCCCTCCAACTGCAACTATTGTCATCTTTTGATCAAAGAAAGCTGGTGGATTATCCCCCCTAAAACCAATAGAGTTACTAGTGCGATAGATCACCTTGTCAAGTTTATCGCTAACGTTGTTTTCGATTACGCGGGTAAGATTGCGGTCAAAATTGATGGTGTTGCCACGTAAGCGGTCAGACAGTGGGTTATAGATTCTGAACATGACCTCGCCAAGCCCCAAGGCGACCAGACAGCCGAGGGCCAGAACTATCCCGTTCAGCGCCCAGGCATTGACGGCCTTGCGAGACGGCATCATGCCGGGCAACACATTGAAAATGCGGGAAATATATGGCGCCGCAGTTACTAGTGCCGCTTCTAGGCCGATCAGGATAGAGACCAGAAGCAGGGGCTTCATGGGATAGAAATAGCGGGTCAGCGGCATCTCCACCATGGCGACCAGGAAGTCATAGGTGAATGCCGCTGGAACAGCCGCCAAGATCACCGCGGACGCAGTTGGAATATCTCGTCCGACCAGTTTCCGGTGCAGGCACCAGACCGCGGCCCAAACGGTCACGCCGACTGGAAAAACGACAGCGAACAGGCGCAGGAATTCCCCGATCCAACCAAAATAGTAAAATTTGGCGGTAATACCGAACAATCTAGGAAAGCTCTCATTTAAAAAAAACGGAGAGTGCGTCATAGCCTCATAGCGTTCCATGGCATCCGGCACATAGGGCGTCAGAAACTTCGCTAGAGGCAACGTGGTCACGTCATAGAGCGACCGGAATTCACGAAACAAATAATCCTGCATGGGATAGAGCGAGCCATTCCGCGCGCTAATAAGGAATTTGTCCCATCCGATGGATATGAAGCCAATCGGATCCCGCATCATGGTGGCGTCGGAAAAATGCCGCACCACGCGAAGGCTGACCGTTCCCACTCCTAATTTGGGAACCAGATCGCCGAATCGATCCGGGTGCGCCTTGACATAGGGCGTTATGACCTCGGCGCTCAGTTTGTCAAACACCGTCCGGCCATTGTTGACGATGACCATTACCCTATCCATGGGCGTCTGCGCCGCCCTGAACTTCTCCTGCGCCCACTGTGACGCCAACCAGACCTCGGCATACAGTTCCGGGTAATCCGTCACCAGATCCCGAGGCATGATAAAGGCGGCATTGGTGGCAAACGGGCTGAGCGCTGTAGTTTCAGAATGGGAGAAGGAGTTGGTCACCACTCCGCGCACGACCACGTGGCCGACGATGGTGAGCACGCTTACCCCCGCCAGCAGCGTCACACGCAACACAGACCGCCTGGACGGCTGAATCAGGGCAAGAACTCCCGTTAAGGCGGGCAATAGCAGCAGCCCCAGAGCGGCGGCGCGGAACCAGACGGCAGCCCCCATCACCAATCCGAGGGCGACCGGCCACACCAAGGCGGGGGAAGACAACATGCGGATGGAACACGCCATGGCGAAAAGGCAGAGGGAAAAAAAGATCCCATCCGTCAGCATATTGACGTCATAGAGCAAATCGTATTCGTCCAGGGAGATCAACACCGCCAGCACGATCACTGTCACGGCATAGCGACTGACTCCCTTGAATGCCGTCGCTAGGGCGATCACTCCGCTGAAATGCAGGGTGAATTGCAGCGGAACCAAAAGGCCAATCCCACCGGGAACCGCGAACAATCCCTTCAGCAGTAGCGCATAGCCAAACGGCCTGGAATCGCCGAAGCCCACATAGGTGGCGGAATCGTACTGGCCGAACGGAAAGTGGGGAAAATAATATATGCAATAAATTCCGGCCAGCAGCGGCACCACAACCGCCAGCAGCGAGGTCAGTCGTGACTGGGACGATACCTTTAGGGCCCCTAGCAACTTATGGAGAATTCGTCGATCCATGCGCCCAACACCATGAGGTTCCAAATCTTAAAAGTGTTGTCCATCCGTCGGTTCCGATGATCCTCGACGAAGCGATCCATCACCTCCGGCCGGACTAAGCCGGATTTGCGCAAAACGGATAATCCGTGATCGCGAACCCCCGCGAGTTCATTGTCAAGCCACCGGCTGATGGGAAGATGGGTGCCGGCCTTGCGCCTGAAGACCACGTCATCAGGGAGGCGATCCTTTAGAAACGCCTTCATGATCCGCTTCAACTCCCAGCCCTTGAACAAGGTGGCTGACGGCAAGGTCAAAGCCGCCTGCACGAGGTCATGATCCAAGAATGGCAAGCGGATCTCCACGCTGTGGGCCATGGAGATATTGTCGGCCCACGGCAGCATCGGCCCCAGCCATGCCTTGAGATCGGATGCCAGCAGGTTATTGATAACAGGGTCAGCGGTGGCCCCCAGTTGCGCAAACGCCGCGTCATAGGGCCGGGTGAACGCCGCCATGGAGGAATGAACCTCGGGAACCAGCAATTCCTTCAATTCCATGGGCGAGAAAATGGTTCGCCAATAGGAATGGGCCTTGGCGATATCCATATAGGGGCATTCGGTAAATTTCTTGAGCTGATAGTCCAAGGAGACCCGGCCAAGGCTGGCGGGCAACAACCGCGCCGCCCGGTGAAGTCCATGGCGCGCCCCCGTGGGAAGGTGACGGAAATAGCTGAATATGGCGTCGGCCCGATAGGTCTTGTAGCCGGCGAACAACTCATCCCCACCGCTGCCGTTCATGGCAACCTTGAAGCCGTCAGCATGGATGGCTTTGCAGACAAAGTAATATACCATCTGAGCGGTATTAGCCTGCAGTGACGATGCATGACGGATAAAATGGGGGAAAGCGTCCCGCACCACCCCCCCATCCAAGGGGATGCGCTGCCAATCAAGCCCAAGGCGGCGGGCCAAGACGCCCGCGTCCGCTGATTCGTCAAAATCAGCATCATCATAACCGACTGTATATGAGCGCAGAGGGGCGTTCAGCTCCCGCGCCACGATCCAGGCGATGGCACTTGAATCAAGGCCCGACGACAGCATCAAGGTGATGGGCACATCGGATACCAGACGCTTTTCCACCGCCTTGACCAGCAATTCCCAGCACGCATCAGCAGATGCCGCAAGGCCCACGGGAGCATCAGCCCGCGGCACCGTTTCCATTGCCCAAAAAGGCCGGATATCCATCCTGCCGTCGCAGTCCACCGTCGCCCAATGTCCCTCGGGCAGCGACGACACCCGGCTGAGGGCGGTGCCGGGACCAGTGACATAGGAGTAGGTCAGGAATTCGGCGACGGCGCCGTAGTCTAGGCGCCTCAGGTCGGGCGAGAATGCCATCGGCACCGACATTTCGGAACCGAACACCAGGGCGTTGGCAACGCGACCGTAGTAGATCTGCTTCTTACCCAACCGATCCCGCGACAAATAGAGTCTGCGTGTAGCTCGCTCCCAAAGAGCCAGCCCCCACATACCCTCCAATCGCGAGAAAACGCCGGTACCCCAATGGTGGAAACCCGCCAGAATAACTTCGGTATCCGAATGAGTCTGAAACGGATAGCCCAGCATCGATAGTTCGGAGCGTAAGGCCCGATAGTTATAGATCTCGCCATTGAAGACGATGATCAAGCCGCCATCGGCCGAGGTCTGCGGCTGATGACCGTTGGTCAGATCAATGATAGACAGGCGGCGCATGGCCAGCCCAACCGGACCATCGGTAAAAAATCCATCGTCATCGGGACCGCGGTGAATGATGGACTCGTTCAGAGGCCGCAAGTCGGAGTCTTCGACAGCCTTGCCGTCAAACCGCAAAATTCCGACGATCCCACACATGCTGACCTTACTCCGGCTTCAGACGTCGGGCGGGAACGCCACCCCAGGTCTCTCCGTCCGGGATATCGCGCAATACCACCGCTCCGGCGCCAACCACCGCTCCGGCGCCAATACGGCGGCCGGGAACTACCCTCGCACCGGTATAGATAATGGCCCCTTCACCGAGGTGAACCCGACCGGAAGTCGCGACACCGGGACCGATATTCACATATCGTCCGATATGATTGTCGTGCTCGACCACTGCGCCAGCGTGAACGATAACATGGTCTTCCAGATGACAGCCCATTTCGATGACGGCCCCGGCATTGATAATGCAGCCCCGCCCGATCACCACGTCGGGGGCGATGGATGCACGGGGATGTACAGCGGAAAAGAACCCATAGCCCGCTCGTTCCAAGGAGTCTACGATCGACTGCTTGCCTGCGGGATCGGCAATGGCGGCGATAACGGCAAGACCCGACCGGGGCGGATAACTGGCAAGTACGCTCAAATTGCCAAGTACCTCGACATCATCCACCCTGGTTCCCCACATGGACGGGTTATCGAAGGTATCGATGAAGCCAAGAATCCGTCGTTCTCCCGTCAACCTCAGGGTCGTCGCAATATACCGGGCCTGCGCCCCCGCCCCGATGACAAGGCAATCGGTCATCGGGGTTTCTCTTCGAATATTTCCTTGTCGTAGATATAGCTCATCCGATTAAAGCTGAGCTGGCGCGATAGACGCGCCGCCTGATCGGATAGGATTGCCAGTACGAAAACAAAGAAGGCGACAGTCCACAAGAACAGCGGCGCCGTCCCCACGGAGGCGAACATGACAAGATTTCGCAGTGTAAATAGAAATGCGGCTAGAAACATAATCAATGCAGGAGGCATCAGCAGCCGTAATGGATCGAAATAGGCAATAGTGCGAATTACCGTCAGTAAGTAGTTGTAGGTATCCTGGAATGGATGGAACGACGACTTGCCTATCCGCACGTTATAGCCGATATCCACAAACTTCACGACTAATCCGTCGGTCAGGAAGGCCAATGTGATGGTGCTCATGATGGAGTGGCCGCGCGGATAAAGATGGGCATATCGCATTCCCAGATCACGGTCATATGCCCGCATGCCTGAATTAAGATCAGGGATCCGCCGCCCGGCCAGCAGGCTGGCCAAGCTCTTGAGCGTCCACTTGATAGCGATGCGCAACGGCTTCCAATCGGTGGCGCTTTCCCGCACGCGAGCGCCGACCACCATGTCGGCGGTCTTCATTTTCTCCAGCATCTCAGGAACCTTGTCTACCGGATAGGTTCCATCGGCGTCGGTCTGCAGGATGATCTTGCCACGAGCATGGCGAATGCCGGTGAGCCGGGCGACACCGCCACCCAGATTGCGGCGATGACGGATCAGGCGAACCCCAAGATCGCCAATGGTTTCGATGCAACCGTCCATCGAGCCGTCATCAATGACAATAACTTCGTAGGAATATGGGAGGCGATCCATCTGCTCCTTGAGATCAAGTACACATTGCCGCAACGCTCCTTTTTCGTTGTAAACGGGGATGCAAATGCTGACGTCGAGGCAGGTGGATTCCAAGGATCAGGCACTCCGAAACTCAAAGAACCGCCCAACGGAATCGGCAACGTGAACGGCTTCCGCTTCTAACAGTTCCGAATGAATGGGCAACGACACCACCGATTTGGTGGCGATGCGGGCGTTAGGAACATCTGCCGCTTCAGGCGGCAGGCCAATCTGTTTGATCACTGGTTCATCGCACAGTACGAGCGGGTAGTGGATCATTGTCTCGATGCCGCGCTGCTTCAAGAACCCGGCAAGCCCAGACACGTCGCCGCAGCGAAGAACAAACTTATGCCAATTGTGGCTGCTGCCAGGCCGAATAGTCGGCAGTGACACGTCTCCTACCCCTGCCAAGCGGTCGAGATAAATGTTGGCGACACGGCGGCGCGCGTCCTGCCAGTCCTGTAGCTTCGCCAATTTGAACCTCAGCTGGGCAGCCATCTCGGTAGATAGCTGACTGTTATATCCAAGCATGGCATAGCGCCGGGTGTCAGGATCCCGTCCATGATAGCGCAGCATTCGAACTGTCCGTGCCACTGCGTCGTCATCAGTCACCAGCGCGCCGGCACTACTGAAAGAGCCGATGACTTTGGTTGGATCGAAACTTAGGCAACTGGCCAGCCCCATACTGCCCGCCGCCCTATCGCCATCCATTGCGCCCAAGGCCTGAGCCGCGTCCTCGATCACAATCAGGTCATGGCGCCGAGCAAAGGCGTCCACCGCCTTCATGTCCAAGGTCTGACCAAACATATGGACCGCCAGCAAGGCTTTCGTTCGCGGCGTCACCAACCGGTCGAGAGCCGCCACATCCATTTGATAGGTCGCTGGATCGATATCGATGAAACGCGGCGAGGCTCCAACCCGCAAAATGGGTGATACCGATGCGAAAAATGAAAACGCGGTCACCAGCACCTCATCGCCGGCCCCAATCCCCGTTGCCATGAGAGCGAAGGCCAAGGCGTCAGTGGCGGAGCCCACGGCAACCGCATGACGCCGACCCGTCAAAGCCGCAATATCCGCTTCAAAATCCGCTACAGCCGGCCCTTGCAAGGCATTGCCCGCAGACAGAGCCTGCTCGGTAATCGCCATAAACTCATCGCGGTAGCGGGCAAACTGGCGGTCAAGGCCAAAGAAACGGACAGGGACGTCCGAGTTGCTCACAGCATCCCCTTTTCAAACTGTCCACGAAGATAGTCGAGATACATCCTCAACCCGTCTTCGATATCTACTTTGGGATCGAAGCCGAGCATCTCCCTCGCCCTGGAAATATCAAGAGTGCCGCGCGACGGCATCTTGGCATCGGCGTCATGTACCTCGACCCGGGTGCCAGGTACCATAGCAGCCACAATCTGCGCGGCTTCCAGTATGGTACGCCCATGCCCCCGTGTCATATTGAAGCTCTGCTGGCTGGCGGCGGGATGGGTGGCGGCAAGCACGATGCCTTCGGCGATATCGCTGACATAGGTAAAGTCCAGAGACTGATTCGCACCCTTGACCGTCAGCGGCTTTCCGCGCAGGGCATTCTCGACGAAAATACCGAGCACCCGACGATTGTTGTCCGTTGGACCATAGACCGCCGATGGGCGAACAATGGCAAAATCGATATCGTAAAGTCGGCCGAAGGAACGTGTCACCAATTCTCCGGACAGTTTGATCGATCCATAGACCTCCTTGGGATCCTTAGGGTCGTCTTCATGCGCAGGAACCCGAACGAAATCGCCATAAACCATGCTGGACGAGATGTAGACCATCCGCTTCAAATTGGGCAGGTCGCGGCTGATCTGAAGCAGATTGGCGGTGCCGACCATGATGGTTTGCATGGCCTCTTCCGGATGCTCGATCGCCAGATTGGCAAGGGGCATGGCGGCGAGGTGGATGATGCGATCAGGGTTGAACTCGACCAGGGCCCGGCGCAGAGAATCCTGATCATGGGTATTGCCGCGATAGACGCGGACATTTCTCTCGATGGCGGCCATTCGCCACTGGATATTGGTTATATGATTGATTTGAATTGGATAAATATAATGAACGAGCGAATCGTATAGGGCAACCTCGCACCCACGGTCGAGAAGAATCTTCGCAACATGTGTCCCAATAAAGCCTGCGCCGCCGGTTATAAACACCTTCATCGCTTCACACCATCAGCAGGCTGTGCATCACATCAATACGGAGAGAAAATTTCAGCAGGGATGAAACACCAGCTTTCCGCGCCGTGTCAAGCGGACAGCGCGACCTTTTAGAGTCTGAGCCAAAACTCAACAAGTAGGTCTGAGAGTGGTTGAGAGTCCCTATCCCTTGTGATTTGTTTGGGCGACGAAACCTGAACGCGGTTACAAGATGGGTTGGACGAAGACCATCCGCCGATTATGTTGTGTGCCGGATAACGATCTGTGGCGAACGATCAACGTCCACACTCAAATCATCAAGCGGTCGGATGCGGCCGAAGGGTTCGAAGCGTTCCTCGGCGATTGGGGTGTCGAGTGGACTCTTGCGCCGCTCGCCCGCTGCGTCTTAGCTGTGAAGTCTCAGGAGGTGACGAGAAAAATGAAGGATGCAATCCCTTCACCCGACTTCCCTGGGATATGTGTGAGATGATTGATTTTTATTGGGTTTGGAAATAGCGTCCAAACCAATCTGTCGGGAACATTGGCCGGGGGCTTATGACGTGAATTCAGAACCGCCCCGCCTCACTCGCATCGCCGTGCTTGGCTGCGGGAATTGGGGGCAAAATTTAGTGCGCAACTATAGCCAGTTGGGTGCACTGGCTGCGGTTCATGATCCAGATGCCATCGTGGCTGGGGCGATATCCGCCCAGTTCCACGTTCCGGCCGTCACCTTGGAAGACATCCTGGCAGATGCCTCCATCGACGGTATCGTCGTGGCGGCGCCGGCAGAACGGCATGCTGCTTTGGCGGACAGGAGTCTGAGAGCGGGAAAGCACGTCTTCGTAGAGAAGCCACTAGCGCTGAACGTGCCGCAGGCCGAGGATCTGTGCCGATTGGCGGCCGAATTGGGCAGAGTCCTTATGGTGGGGCATCTGCTCCAATATCACCCGGCTTTTCAAAAATTGCTTGCTCTTTGCCGGAACGGAACCATCGGGCGGCTGCAATATGTCTATTCCAACCGCCTTAATTTCGGTCGGATCCGAACCGAAGAAAATATCCTGTGGAGCTTTGCGCCCCACGATATTTCCATGATTCTAGCGCTATTGGGTGATCAGGTCGAGACAGTGACAGCCATCGGCCACAATCATTTTCATCGCAACCTGGCCGACGTCACCACCACCCACCTGACGTTCTCAAGCGGTCCAGCAGCCCATATCCATGTGTCTTGGCTTCACCCGTTCAAGGAACAGCGTCTGGTGGTGATCGGCGACGCCGGAATGCTAGTCTTCGACGATCAGCAGGATTGGGAGCAAAAACTCAAGATTTATCCCCATCGCGTAACTCTGAAAGACGGCATTCCCTACCCTAAAAAGGGTGATGTCAGGGCGATTCCGGTCGATGCCGCTGAACCACTAGCCCTTGAGTGTCAGCATTTTCTTGATACAATATCCGCTGGTGGGGTTGCACTCACCGATGGAGCGGAGGGATTGGCCGTATTGCGCGTTCTCGATGCAGCGCAGCGGGCCATGGAAACCCGTCGGCCGGTGGTCATGGCCGCCACGCCTTATTTTGCTCACGAGACGGCGGAGATCGACGCGCCGGCCGAGATCGGCGAAGGGACGCGCATTTGGCATTTCAGTCATGTGCTGAAGAATTCGGTCATCGGCCAAAACTGCAATATCGGTCAGAACGTGGTCATCGGTCCCGATGTTCGCATCGGAAATCGTTGCAAGATTCAGAACAATGTCAGCGTCTATCCTGGCGTGACGCTTGAAGATGGGGTTTTTTGCGGCCCTTCCATGGTTTTTACCAACGTCCACAATCCCAGGGCCGAGATTGAACGCAAGTCGGAATATCGTCCGACCTTGGTGAAGCGTGGCGCAACCATCGGCGCCAATGCGACCGTCGTCTGCGGTCATGAGATCGGGCGCTATGCCTTCGTCGGGGCTGGGGCGGTGGTGACCCACGACGTGCCCGATCATGCCGTCGTGGCCGGAAATCCGGCTCGGGTCATCGGACATGTCTGCGCCTGTGGCGTTCGGCTTCCGGACGGCGATTGGGCCGATGCCGTCTGTTCGGCGTGCGGCGATGGTTATGCCCGCCGCGATGGTGTTCTCGTTCGAACAAGTGCCAAGGAGGCATAAGGGGAATGGCCGTTCCGCTGTTGGACCTGAAAGCCCAGTTTGTAGGCATAGAGGCAGAGGTCCGTTTGGCCATGGACCGCGTCTTGGCCAGTCAGCATTTCATCATGGGGCCTGAAGTCGAAGGGCTGGAGCGGGAGGTCGCCGCCTATTGCGGTGTTCGTTACGGCATCGGCGTTTCGAGTGGGACCGATGCCCTATTGGCGGGTCTCATGGCGTTGGGTATTGGTCCTGGCGACGAGGTGGTCACCACGCCCTACTCATTTTTCGCGACTGCCGGGGCCATCGTCCGTCTGGGAGCCCGGCCGGTCTTTGTCGATATCGAGCCAATTACCTACAATATTGATCCGGCGGCGATCGAGGCGGCGATCACGCCCGCGACCAAGGCGATCCTGCCGGTGCATTTATTTGGGCAATGCGCCGATATGGAGGCTATTTCGGCTATCGCTTTGCGTCACGGTCTGCCGGTCATCGAGGATGCAGCCCAGGCCATCGGGTCGGAGGACACCGGCGGCCGTCGAGCGGGGGCACTGGGGTTGATGGCTTGCTTTTCATTTTTCCCATCGAAGAATCTGGGATGCTTCGGCGATGGCGGTATGGTGGTCACCGATGACGAGGCCCTCGCCGACCGTCTGCGGGTGCTTCGGGTGCATGGTTCGAAGCCGAAATATCATCACGCGGTGATCGGCGGCAATTTCCGGCTCGACGCCCTGCAAGCCGCCGTTCTGCGGGTCAAATTGGTCCGTCTGGATGGCTGGACCGAAGCGCGGCAGCGCAATGCCAAGTTCTATGACCAAGCCTTCGCCCACCTCTGCCCAGATCATCTGACCGTGCCTGCCATCCGTCAGCGGCGCCATATTTTCAATCAGTACGTCATTCGCACCGGTCGGCGCGATGCCCTGATGGAGCATCTCCGCAGTCTGGGGATCGGATGCGAGGTGTATTATCCGGGACCGCTGCATCTCCAGCCCTGTTTCGCCGATCTCGGCTATCGCCCAGGCAGCATGCCTCACGCCGAAGCCGCAGCGGGCCAGACCTTGGCGCTGCCCATATACCCGGAAATGACCTCACAGCAATTGGCCGAAGTGGCGGGGGCCGTCACCGATTTTTTTCAGGCATAAGGCGAACTCATGTGCGGGATCGCCGGTGTCATCGACAAAAGACTGGCCGACGCTCCCCAACAATTGACCGCTTCCGCGGAAGCAATGGCGGCCGCGCTGGCCCATAGAGGGCCCGACGGCCAAGGATGTTGGATCGACGGGCCAGCTGGGGTCGCCTTGGCCCATCGGCGATTGGCGGTTGTTGATCTTTCCCCCGCAGCTGCCCAGCCAATGGAATCGGCCGATCGCCGCTTCGTCATCGCTTATAATGGTGAAATCTACAACGCGCAGGAACTACGGCGGGAATTGATCTCCCTTGGGGTGGTATTCCGGACTTATTCCGATACCGAGATCTTGCTGGAGGCTTGTTGCCAGTGGGGGCCGCGAAAGGCGCTGTCCAGGCTGGCCGGCATGTTCGCCTTTGCCCTGTGGGATCAGCGGGAGCGGGTTTTGGTCCTTGCCCGCGACCGCATGGGTATCAAGCCGCTTTACTGGCAGCAGGAATCGGGACGACTGATCTTCGGCTCCGAACTGAAAGCGCTACGGGCGTGCCCGAATTGGTCGGCCGAGATTGATCGAGACGCCTTTGCCGCGCTGTTTGCCCGGCTTTACATTCCGGCTCCCCTGTCCATCTATCGCGGCGTCAGTAAGCTTGCTCCCGGCACGATGCTGACATGGCGCTTAGGTGACGAGCCGTTGCTCGAGACCTATTGGAGTCTTGCCGACTCGGCCATGGACGGACGCCTGAATTCCCTGCCGGAAGATGACAGGGTCGTGGCGGAGGCCATGGAGGCAGCCCTGAGTGACATCATGCGAGGCCATCTGATTTCAGATGTGCCAATGGGAGCCCTTCTATCGGGCGGAATCGACTCCTCCACCATTGTCGCATTGATGGCGGAATTCGGCGCCGACCGACCGCACACCTTCTCGATCGGCTATGATGATCCTGATTTCGATGAAAGCGACCATGCCGCGGCGGTCGCCCATCACCTTGGAACGGTTCATCATCAACTGCGGGTGAATGCGTCCGATGCGCTACGGGTTATCCCCCGTTTGGCCGAGATCTATGATGAGCCATTTGCCGACGGCTCCCAAGTTCCGACCCTGCTGGTGTCAGAGATGGCGCGGCGAGAGGTGGCGGTGGTGCTGTCGGGCGATGGCGGTGACGAGTTGTTTGGTGGCTACGACCGATATTGGGAGCGGTCCGCCCAATGGAACCGCGTCAAGGCGCTGCCAGTGCAGGGGGGGCTTGCTGCCTTGCTCGGTCTTCTTCCCTTGAACATCGTGACGGGACCATTGCGACGGCTGGGTTTGCTGGCCGACGCCCGCCAAAGTCTTCCGGTGATCCGTCATTTGCTGCGTCTGCCGGTGATTGATCCGTTCTACGGCAGTAGCCAGTTCGTCTGGGCGAAGCCACCGGTAAGCTACCCGTTCTCACAAAACCATCCACAAACGTGGCCGCAGTTGAACCCCGCTATCGTTCCAGATGCCCTGGACCGCATGCAATATGCGGACACCATGACAGTTTTGCCCGATGACCTTTTGGTCAAAGTCGATCGAGCCAGCATGTCGGTAGGGCTGGAAGCCCGAGTGCCGTTGTTGGATCATCGTCTGGTGGAGCTGGCTTGCCGGATTCCGGCCTCCATGCGGCGGCGGGGCAATGCCGCCAAATGGCCGTTGCGACTGGTTCTGGACAAGCGGGTTCCTGCCGCTTTGTTCGACCGGCGGAAAATGGGATTCCACATGCCCATGACCCACTGGATGAAGGGGCCGTTACGGCCTTGGGCGGAAGAATTGCTGGCGCCGCACCGCTTGGCATCGAGCGGTTTGTTCGACGTTCCCGCCGTGCGGGCCGAATGGCTGGCATTTCAATCCGGTGGCGCCGACCGGACCTACGACGCCATCTGGGGCGTGCTGATGGCTCAGGCTTGGCTCGAGCGATGGACGGGCGGTTGATATGCGTCTATTGGCCGTCGGCAATGGTAAGAGTGTTCATGTCATCGGCAGAGTCGAAGCCATGGGTCGGCGGGGTCATGCGGTGCGGCTTTTGACCGAGATACCGGGGGAGAAAGCGAACCAGCTCACTCCGCCCCCAAGGGCGAAGGCGCCACAGATACTGCGATACCTTTGGCGCATGTTGCGGACACAGCCGGCCGACGCGGTTCATGTGCATTATGCCGCCGGCTATGGTGCGTGGCTGGCCGGAGCTTGCGGCAGGGCCCCCCTGGTCGTCAGCGTCATGGGCGGCGATATTCTGGCCGACGAGCAAATGGGGCAGAACGTTCTCGAACGGTGGCTGACTCGCTCCTTGCTCCGACGGGCCGATCTCGTGACCTCCAAATCGGCAGAATTGACCAACCATCTGACGCGAATTGGGGTGGCGCCCCAGCGTATCTTGCCGCTGGTCTGGGGGGTGGACGAAACGCTGTTTCGGCGGCGCGACGCCACGGCATTGCGGACTCGGATGGGCCTGGCGCCGACGGCCCGTGTCGTGCTGAGTCCTCGGGCGCTACGTCCGTTCTACAACATCCATGTGATCGTGGACGCCTTTGCGGCAATGGCGACGGCGAGTCCCGACGCGGTTCTGGTGATTACGGAATACCAAGCCGATGCCGACTATCGGGAGATGCTGCGTCGAAGGATCGAGAGCGCCGGCCTGGCGGATCGGGTGCATTTCGTCGGTAAGGTCGAAATCGACGAAATGGCGGACTACTACAGCTTGGCTGAGATGGTGGTTTCGATACCAGCTTCCGACGGGATTCCGCAGTCCCTGCTGGAAGCACTCGCCTGTGGGGTGCCGGTGATCCTCTCGGATTTGCAGTGCTATCACGAATGGGTGGCTGATGGTGTCTCCGCTCTGATGATCGCCATCGAGACCGCCGACCTGGCCGCTGCCATGGCGCGCTTGTTGGAGGATGGGCGGTTGCGGACAGGTCTTGCCGCCGCTGGACTCGAGGTGATCGCCAAGGGCGGGGGCCTGGAAGCCAATCTCGATCGCCTTGACGCGGCCTTGAGCCGCCTTCCTCGGGGAATGGGCCGTTCGCCATCGCTGGCGGTCCTGGTGGGGGTGATGATCCTTATGATGGCTCGCGCCCTTGCGGCACGGTTGCCGTTCTTGCGCCAATAATTATAGTGACGACGTGAATATCGCCCTGCTCTCATTCTCTGCCATCCCAGACGATGCACGTGTGCGTCGCCATGGCGACGCTTTGATGGCCGCCGGTCACGATGTTATTGCCATCGGTCTGCCGGGGGGGCGGGCGATGGCGCCCTCCTGGGCTCTGAAGGAGATTGCCCCAATTGCTCCGGAAGGCGCGCTCCGGCCGCTGTTGCGGGCTTGGCGAATTGGTCGCATGGCCTTATGCCGGATGGTTCCAGGTCTGGCCGATGCCATCTATTGGGGACAGGCGCAGCACCGAGCCATGTATGACGCGGCCAGTGTCTTAGATGCCGATGTCTTCGTCGCCAATGATTGGCTGACTCTGCCCATCGCGTCGCGGCTCGCCGCCGAGCGCGGCAAACCCTATCTTTACGACAGTCACGAATATGCCGTGGAGGAGGGGGCTGATCGCCGCCTGTGGCGCCTGCTCGTCTCCCCTTATGTCCGAGCCATGGAGGCCCGCCACATCCATGGTGCGGCGGTAGTGATGACGGTGGCGGATGGAATAGCTCGGTTGATGCGTCGTGATCATGGATTGCTGGTCGATCCGGTCGTGGTCCGCAATGTGGTGCCGAGCAATCTCCAGCCCTTCCGCCCTTGCGGCGCGGTCATCGATGTCTTGTACCAAGGCTTGCTGAGAGCCGATCGCGGACTGGACACACTGATTCGAAGCGTTCCGGCGTGGCGGCCGGAATTCCGCTTGCGCATACGTGGGCCGGGAGAGCCCGCAGTGGTCGAGCGGTTGAAAATCCAAGCCATGGCCGCCGCACCGGACCGAATCGTTTTCGATCCGCCGGTGAGCCCCTTGGATATGATTGCTGCTGCCAATCGGTCCGATCTCGGTATTCATCCAATTCCGCCCACCTCCAACCAGACGCGATATTGTCTGCCGAATAAATTCTTTGAATACGCCATGGCGGGATTAGCCCTGTGCGTCAGCGATTCTGTCGAGATGAGCGCTCTGATGCGGCTCCATGGATTGGGCGAGGTGATCACCGCCGATACCACGGAAGCCATCGCACGCGCCGTCAATTCCTTTGATCGCGACCGGATCGACGCTTGCAAGCGCAATGCTATTGAAGCAGCGCGGCAATTGTCGTGGGAGCGGGAAAGCGTCAAGCTGGTAATGGCATTCGAGCAACTGCGGACGGGGTATTAGAGCCCATGTGCGGCATCTGGGCATCGGTGGCCATTGAAGTCGGGCGTTCAGTCATCAATGCGGTCGCCCATCGCGGCCCCGACGGCGAGGGTTGGGAAACCCATGTCACCCCATCGGGCACTCTGGCGCTGGGCCATCGGCGGCTCGCCATCATCGATTCCAGTGCCGGGGGGGACCAACCCATGGCCTCGGCGAATTCCAGCCATGTGATCGTTTATAATGGCGAGATCTACAATCATGTAGAGCTAAGGGTTGAGCTGGAGGCCAAAGGTCATCGCTTTCGTTCCCGTTCTGATACCGAAGTTTTACTGGCGGCCTGGTCCGAGTGGGGAGAGGCTTGTCTGGACCGGTTTAACGGCATGTTCGCCTTCGTTTTATGGGACAAGGGCCATAATCGGTTGTTCGCGGCCCGCGACCGTTTCGGAGTCAAGCCGCTGTATGTCTGGTCGCCGCCAAGTGGTGGTGTGGCCTTCGCCTCGGAGATCAAGCAATTCGCGGCAGTAAATGGCTTTCGGGCCTCACTGGAGATCGGAGCCGCCTACGACTTTCTGGCTTGGGGCGTCTTCGATCATTCCGCCCAGACTCTGTTTAAGGGCGTGCGCCAATTGCGCGGCGGTGAATGCGCCGTCGTCCGTCTGGATTGTGGCCCCCCCGAACCAGTGGTGCGTCGATGGTATTCCATGCCGTCGGCCGGCAGTCTTCGCTTATCGGCGGCGGAGGCGGTGGATCGGTTCCGTGTCCTGATGGACGATTCGGTAAGGCTTCGCCTTAGGTCCGACGTGCCGGTGGGGGCCTGTCTGTCGGGCGGTCTTGATTCAAGCGCCATCGTCTGCCTTGCCGCGCGGCAGATGTCACGGCCCATGGTTACAGTAAGCGCCTGCTACGCCGACAACAGGATCGACGAGCGTCCTTTCATGGATGAGGTCAATGCTGCGATTTCCTCCCGTCCGGTGCAGATTTTTCCCGATGGGAGAGAGCTTCCCGACTTGCTGGAACGCCTCGTCCATCACCAGGACGGCCCCTTCGGCAGCACAAGTGTTTTCGCTCAATGGCAGGTGTTCGAGGCGGCTCGGCGCACAGGCGTTCCGGTTATGCTGGACGGCCAGGGAGCCGATGAACAATTGGCGGGCTATCACCCGGCCTTTACCGCGCACCATGCCGGGTTGCTGCGCCGGGGGCGTCTCACGACCTTGGTCGCAGAGTTGGCCGCGCAACGTCGTCGTCACGGAACCTCGGTCTATTGGCAGGCGGCGGTGCTTGCTCGCGCCTTGCTGCCTGAAGGCGGGCGCCAGATCCTGCGCAGGATTCGAGGGATTGGGCGGCCAAGTTGGCTTGAAGCTGAGTTTTGCGGTGGCCATCATGTGCCGCTTCCCGCCACCGCCACGCTTGAACGGCTGATCGAAAGCCAAATGCTGGAAACCAGCCTTCCCATGCTTCTGCACTATGAGGATCGCAACAGCATGGCGCATGGAGTGGAATCGCGGCTTCCCTTTTTGGACTACAGGTTGGTGGAATTGGTGGTTGGCTTGGGGGCCCAGCATAAGATTGTCGGCGGCGAGACCAAGTGGCTACTGCGAAGGGCCATGGAGCCGGTATTGCCAACAGCCATAACCCACCGCCAGGACAAGATCGGTTTTGCCACGCCAGAGAAGAATTGGTTGGCGGGCCCCGCCCGCGCCATGGTCGATCAGTTTCTGGAAGAGGCTATTCAGCGTTTTCCCGGTGTATTCGTGTCCCAACCGTTGCGCCGGTACGCCAACGACGTCCTGGGCGGCGGCAAAACCTTTGACTTCACCTTGTGGCGCATCCTTAGCTTCGCTGCCTGGGGTCGAGTTTTCGGAGTTCAAGCATGACGACGGTTGTCACCGTTCTGCCCCTGCCGCTGGAAAAGGATTCCCGCTCGATCAAGATTGCGGCCTCGCTGGCAAGGCTGGGTTTTGACTCGGTAGCACTTGAGAGCTTGCCCAGTTCTCGGCCGGACCTGCTGCCGGTGCCGGTGACGGCGCTCGGCGGGGCCAAGCCGCGAGCGGCGGCGGCGGCATCCACCCAGTCGGGCGGTGGTCCGCTGGCTCGTCTGCGTGGAAGGATGCCCCGCTTTGTCGTCGAGCGTCTGCATCTGTTGGCGATGGCGGTTGGATATTTCGTATTGCGGCCGATCCAGGGATTGCTGCGCGCTCCGCGGGGCGATCTTTATTACCTGCATGAATACCGTCTGTTTCCGATGGTTCGTCTGCTACAAATTCTAAGGCCTGCCGCGATCATCTATGACGCCCATGATTTTTATCCGGAAGTTTGGCGCAAAGGCGAATTGTCGCGCTTTTGGCGCTCCACCTTCTTGCCGTTCTTGTCGGCCTGGGAAGGCTGGGTGGCGCGGCGTGCCGACGCAGTGGTGATGGTGGGTGACGGGGTCTCCCGGCTGTTCGAGCAGGCCTATGGCGTCAAGCCCCATGTGCTTCGCAATTGCCATGATTGCCGTTTGGAACGCCAACCGGCCACGAATCTACGTGAGGCTTCGGGCATTCGGCCGGACGATTTGCTGCTGGTCAGTGTCGGCAATCGCAAGCCCGGTATGGCGGTGGAGCAGGCCATCGAGGCATTGTCCCGGTTGCCGACACATGTCCACCTTGCTTTTGTTGGCCGATTTCATGATGACGCGGCGGTCATTGCTCAGCGCTTTGGCGTCGCAGCGCGTGTTCACGCGCTTGGCGCGGTAGCGCCCGAAGAGGTCGTTCCTTACATTCGTTCTGCCGACGCCGCCCTCATTCTTTATTGGCCTGAAACCGGCAATTACGAGAACATTCTACCCAACGGCTTTTTTCAGAGCATTTCGGCGCATCTGCCGCTGCTATGGCCGACGTTGCCGGATTTAGTCGGGATAGTGGGCGAACGTGACGTGGGAAGGAAAATTGATCCAACCGACCCAGCTTCCGTAGCCGCGGCTGTTCAATGGCTAATCGACAACCCGGAAGCGACCGGCTATGCACGCGAGTGTGTGCGTAAGCTGGCCCAAGAGGTCTGCTGGGAGCGCGAAGAGGAAAAGCTGGGCGTGTTGGTGGCGCGGGTTCTGGAAAAGGTGTCGGTATGAAAGTTCCATTCGCAGATCTGGGCCTGCAATATCGAACAATTAAGTCTGAAATCGATGCTGCCATGGCTCGGGTGGTCGAGACTTCGGCCTTTATCGGCGGCGCGCCGGTGGCCGAATTCGAGAGCGCCTTTGCCTCTTTTCTGGGTATTGGTCATTGCATTGGCTGCGGCAATGGTACGGACGCCATTGAAATCGCCCTGAGGGCGTTGGGGATCGGACCCGGCGACGAGGTGATCACGGCCGCCAATTCTTTTATTGCCAGTTCCGAGGCGATCACCAATGCCGGGGCGAAGGTGGTTTTCGTCGATTGCGATCCGGTTACCTATTGCCTGGATTTGAGTAAACTGCGCAACGCCATCACGCCACGCGTCAAGGCCATCATTCCGGTTCATCTCTACGGCCGTCCGGCGGAAATGCCGACTATAATGGACATGGCGCGTGCCCATGGGGTGAAGGTCGTAGAGGATTGCGCCCAGGCCCATGGGGCCAAACTGGATGGCCGCATGGTGGGGACATTCGGCGATGTCGGGTGTTTCAGCTTCTATCCGGGAAAGAATCTGGGCGCCTACGGCGATGCCGGGGCAATGGTCACCTCGGATCCGTCCTTGGCGGCCAAGATGCGGATGTGGGCGAATCACGGCCGTATGTCCAAATATGATCACCAGTTCGAAGGCGTCAACAGCCGCCTCGACGGTCTACAGGCGGCCGTATTGACAGTGAAGTTGGGCCATCTTGACGCCTGGACCCAAGGTCGTCGTCGTGCCGCGGCTGACTATGCCCAAGGCCTGGATGGCAGTGGGCTGGAACTGCCGAGCGATCCGCCTGGAGGGCGCCATGTGCACCACCTCTACGTGGTTCGGGTCAAGGACCGTGAGCGAGTGCAGGTCGCGTTGGGTGAGGCTGGAATTTCCTCGGGAGTTCATTATCCGGTGGCATTGCCCAACTTGACCGCTTACCAGAAATTGGGTCATCGTCCCAAGGATTTCCCGGTGGCGTCCCGCTACCAGGATGAGGTGCTGAGTCTGCCCATGTTTCCGGAAATAACCGCCGAACAAATCGCTTGGGTCTGCGAGCGGCTGCGTGCCGTGCTCTAGAGGACATGCCATGACCATCCGTTTCGCTCTGGTCGGTTGCGGCTCCATTGCCGCCAAGCATGTGGAGGCTATCGCCCGAATTGACGGCGCATCCATTGTCGCCGTCTGCGATGTCCAATCCGGTGCCGCCCGCAAAATGGGTGAAACATTGGGTGTGCCCTGGTTCACCTCTGCCACCGCCATGGCGGATGCGGTGGCGTTCGACGTCTTTACTGTTTTGACGCCGTCGGGCGATCACGCTGCGCAGGTATTTGACTTGGCACGATTCGGCCGCCACTTCGTGGTGGAAAAACCGATGGCCCTGCGCATTGACGACGCGGATCGTATGATTGCGGCGTGCGATCAGTCCGGAGGGAAGATTTTCGTCGTCAAGCAGAACCGCTATAACCCGCCCATCGTAGCGCTGCGCGATGCCATGGTCGCCGGACGATTGGGCAAAGTGGTGATGGGAACCGTGCGCGTGCGCTGGGCACGCCATCAGGCCTATTACGACCAGCGCCCCTGGCGCGGCACGTGGGCTCAGGACGGCGGTGTGCTGACCAACCAAGCGGCGCATCACATCGACATGTTGATCTGGTTGATGGGCGACGTAGAGAGTGTGTCGGCCATGACGGCAACGCGTCTCGCCAATATCGAGGCAGAAGATACCGGCGTCGCCATTCTCCGTTTTGCCTCGGGTGCTTTGGGAGTGATCGAGGCCACGACCGGAGCGCGACCCACGGACCTGGAAGGGTCGCTCAGCTTGATGGGCGAGAAGGGGGCGGTCGAGATCGGCGGCTTCTTCATGAACCAACTGAAGACTTGGAACTTCGTTGAGCCCACCGCCGAAGACAGCCGAGCGTTTGATCGTTTCGGAGACACGCCGAAGATTCCCGCCTGGAACTTGGAACAATATCTGCGCGGCGTCATCTCCTCGCTCAAGGAAGGTCGTGCAGGTTTGGTGGATGGTCTTGAAGGTCGCCGATCACTGGAACTAATTAGCGCGATCTATGAATCTGCAGAGACCGGCAGGACCATTCCGTTACGATTCCGGCCCCAAAGCTGTCGTTTGGGAGGCGTTTGATTGATGGTGCGCTGCTATCTGGTGACCGGCGGGTGCGGTTTCATCGGATCCCATTTGGTGGATCGCTTGCTCGCCGATGGTCATGATGTCCGCGTCCTCGATGACCTCTCTAGCGGACGACGCGAAAATCTCAATGAACGCGCCACATTGATTGTCGGTGACGTATGCGATGCGGCCGTGGTCAAGAGCGCCATGGACGGTGCGGACGGCTGTTTCCATCTTGCCGCGGTGTCCTCTGTCCAGCGCAGCACCGAAGCCTGGGCCGCGACCCATAGCATCAATCAGACGGGCGCCATCAATCTATTCGAGGCCGCTCGTTCAGCGGCTGGCGCGCGGCCGGTTCCGGTGGTGTTCGCTTCCTCGGCGGCCGTCTATGGCGACAGCGAGGCGCTGCCGCTGCAAGAGGCCGGCGTGGCCTTGCCGATTTCACCTTATGGCGCCGATAAGTTGGGTTGCGAGTTTCATGCTCGGGCTGCGGCTCGAGTGTTTGAAGGGCGGTTTGCGGGGCTGCGCTTCTTCAATGTATTTGGTCCACGCCAAGATCCTGCATCGCCCTATAGCGGGGTGATTTCCATCTTCGCCGATCGGGCATTGCGTGGATTGGACTTGATGATATTCGGCGATGGCGAACAGGTTCGCGATTTTATCCATGTGAGCGATGTGGTTCGCTGCATGGCCAAGGCTATGGCCTTTCTGGAAGGCCAGCCGTCGGGTTATTTCTCGCCGTTCAATGTGTGTCGAGGCGAACGGGTCAGCGTCAATATGCTGGCCCAGGCTGTCTTACGAGCAAGCGGCTCAACGGTTCCCATTTCCCACGGTCCCGCGCGCTGCGGTGATATTCGATACTCCCAGGGTGATCCTGCCCATTCCCAAAGCGTGCTTGGTTTTGCGGCTGAAATCACGTTGATTCAGGGGCTCACCGACGCGCTGACCTGGATCAAGAACGCACGGCACTAAATGATTCTCCCTTGTCGCCCAAACGCGCGGCCCGTTCATCCCAATGGCGGCGGATTTGGGCGTGATTGGCGATCCAGGCTCCCTGCTCTATGCAATGTGAGATCGTCCATCGCATCAAGGCTTCCACCTTGGGATCGACAAGGTGGCTGGGATGAATCAGCAGGGATAGCGCGCCACCCGCCGTCGCCACTCGTGCCGTGATCTGGTCGACCACTCGTTTCGCCAGCGCGAGATCCAGCCCCATGGCGCCCAGTCGGAACAGGCCCACATCCATCACCGCCAGCGGCACTTCCAGAATGTCGAGCGGCTGGCCGTGCTCATCATCCCATAGGGGATAGGGCAGTGAGGTTCCGGCACGAAACCCTGCCGAGCCATTAAACCCGAGTGTCCCGTCCACCTTGAGTCCCGCATTGGCCTGGAGGCGCGGCGTCTTGTCCACTCGCCAATGCAGCCAATGTTGACGGGTCGAGACGATGGGTTTGCCCAGCGCCATTTCCAGAATATGTTTTTCCGCAGCCAACGCGCCGTCATGTACGGCCGAACCATAGCTGCCGTGCAGTCCGACATCATGTCCCTCGGAGGCCACCGTTCGCATGAGCGCGGCTACGGTGGTGGGATGGCCGCGGAAACGACACGGATCGCCCAAGGCGTAAATGCAGTCATAAGGGCTGGACCGGTCGATCGGCCAGACCGTGAAGAACCAGGATGCGGAAATCTTGAATTCCGCTTCGATGCTCAAAGCCTTTTCCAGGGAATCGGCCAAAGATGGGGTCGGACGAATGCTCCGGGTCTGCCACAGACTGACCGGCAGTGCGGCGATGACCGACTTCACGTCGCCGCGCATGCGGATGGCGGCCTGACGCGCCCATTGTTTGGCGGTGATATGGCGAGACAAGTCATCGACATCATGGCTGATGGTCAAGGTGAAGCGGTGGCCGTTGGGCCAAAGCGGTTCGCCGCCGAAACCTTGCCGCCGCTGTGCTTGAACCCACTGATCGATTTCCGGCACCAGCAGGGCGCCACGATGATGGTTGTCGGAAAAGGCGTATTCCCAACATCCCCAGGCATCGCGATGGGGATTAAGGCGCTCTTCGTCCCGGATCAGCAGACTGGCGAGCGATTCTGGGAGGTCCGGGGTAATGGCGCCTTGGGGTAGTCCCAGCCACAGGCGAACAACCCTGCGAAGATAGTCTTGCCGGTTCATAGCGCTCGCCTCAGGCGTCGCCAAACCCATTTGGTCCAGAAGGCGGGCCAGTCCCGCTTATTGTAGGTCACCAGCCCTCTGCAATGCATGCAATTGGGATTATCGCAGAGCGGGAGGCGGGGGGCCGCCGCGATCAGTGGACGCTCCACCGCCACGAGGTCACTTGCCTTGGCGGCCACGGCATAGGCATCGCCGACTTGTCCGGCTCGTAGGATTCCAGCCGTCACATATGCCCCGTAAAGCTTCGCGAACCCCATGGAGCAGCCGGGAAAATCGCGGCTGATGAAGATTCCGGCTTCCGTGCGGAGACCGATATGTCCTGCCAACAGATTGCGGGAGGACAAGCCAAGTTCATGTTGGACGTGATGTACGGTGGAAAAGCCGGGACTATCCAGCACATTTCCCAGATTAACCAACGTACCGTCCATGTCCAGTAGAGTGGCGACAGGGTGAAAGCATGCCGCCTGCGAATCGTGCCCGGCGATTATGCGCGACGCACCAGCACCGACCGCAACCCAAGCGCAGCAGGGATGCTCGCTCAGCATTGCGCCAGGCCAAGCGGCCAGGGCGTTTGCGAGGCCGCCGCTTGAAAATGGGCCGGGGGGTGTTGGGGGGCGGCGGCTGGGAAAAGGCACCATGGGGCGGAAGGCCAGGGCCGCCAAAGTACCGGTTTCACCGATCACGTCGAGGGTGGCCTGGATCACCGCTTGGGCTCGATTTCCGTCTACCGCCCCAACACGGGTTAGGGATGCGCGCATCAGCACATGGCCGCCGACGCTCAATCCGAGCCCCGTCAACCCCCTTGCCAAATCGTCGATGCCGTATCGCCCAGCCATGGAGGGTAGCATGCCTTCCCGACACAGCTCGGGCAAGGTCCGTTGACGAAGCCGCCCGGCTGACGCAGGCTGTCGTGCATGCGCCATCTCATCCGCCTAGCTTTGTCCATGCCGTTGGACGTCGCCGCCCGCAAGGCCGTCGGCTTCGCGGCCAAGCGACTTAAGAACCGATTGGCCTCGATCCTGCTTCGTGGTCGTTGTCCTTATCCGCCGCCGGGCGGGGTCATGCGGCGTCGTCTGCAACGGCCAGTCTCATGGGCGGCCGGTTCCATTGTGATGGATCAATGGCGCAACCATCGCTTCGACTTGCTGGGTTCCGGTCCGGTGCGGGTGGCTCATGGCGAGACTTACCCGGGGTTTGACGGGCATCGCTACGGTCCTGGGGCTAGGTTGCCTGACGATTGGCGTGCTGCTGTGGTCGAGGCGCAATGGCCAGGCGGCAGAGACCGCGCCATGACGATCCTGGCCCTCATCGACGCGGCCACTTATTGCCCCATAGACTGGCAGGTGGATTTCAAGTCGGGGTATCGTTGGTCGATCAGGACGTTGGGCGGGAGCATTGCCTATGGGCACCATCCTGGGGTGGACGTCAAGGTTCCCTGGGAATTGGCGCGGCTACAACATCTGCCGTCGATGGCACTGGCCTTTGCGGAAAACCGGGATTTCGCCCTGGTTCGCGAATTTCGCAATCAGATGCTGGATTTTCTTGGCAGCAATCCTCCCGGCTGGGGGGTTAATTGGGCTTGCGCCATGGATGTGGCGATCAGGGCGGCCAATATGCTGCTGGCTTGGGATTTATTCCGCGCAGCCGGTGCAACCTTCGATGCTGCATTTGAATCGGAATTGGCCTCCGCCGCACTGGCCCATGGGCGCCATGTCCGAGCCAATCTGGAGTGGAATGCGGAGCACCGAGGCAATCACTATCTGGCGGATATCTGTGGTTTGGCCTTTTGTGCCGCCTTTCTGGCCGAGAGTAGCGAGGCCGCTGACTGGATGGCCTTCTGCCGAACCGAATTGAGCGCGGAAATCCAACGCCAGTTTCTTCCCGACGGCAGCAATTTCGAGGCATCGACCGCCTATCATCGGCTGTCGGCAGAGATGGCCCTCTACACTGCGGCCCTAATGGGGGGACTGTCAAAATCGGTCATGGATCGACTGTCATTGGTGGCTCGGTTCGCCCGGGATATCACCAAACCTTCCGGCGAGATCGTTCAGATCGGCGATAATGATTCCGGCCGGTTCATCAGGCTGCGTTGCCATGAATCGCCTTTGGACATGTCGAGTCTGCTCTTTTTGTCCGAAGGCCTGTTCGGCCAGGAAGATGCCGTAACGCCGGAAAGCGATGTCGTCCGGCAATTAGCAGGACGACAGTTCGAGGCAGCCCAGCCCAGGCTGCGGCACCCAGGAACCGGCGCGGTGGAACTTGGGGGGTGCTCGCGTCTGATCATCTTGCCGTCCAATCCCGCTGCCTTAGACGGATTGGAGGCCATCGCCTATCCGGATTTCGGCCTGTTCATCTGGAAAAATGCACGGAGCTTCGTATCGGTGCGCTGTGGCCCAATTGGTCAGAACGGCAACGGCGGTCACGCTCATAACGACCAGTTGGCGGTAGAGATCGAGATTGACGGAATCAACTGGGCCCGTGATCCGGGAACCTTTGTCTATACCCCGGATCTGGTCGCTCGGAACGCCTATCGTTCAGCCCTCGCCCATTTCGTGCCGCGCCACGGCGCCGCCGAGCCCGCAAGATTCATCTCGCCATTCCGACTTGAGGATAAGGCAAGAGCGAAAGTGCTGCGCTTTGGACCGGACTTCGTTGGCCGTCATGACGGCTTTACTCGGCCGGTACAGCGACGGGTTGTCATCGAGGGGGGGATGGTGATTGTGGAAGATTGGCCGGGAGTCGGCGAGAAGACGGTTCGTTCGCCGCAAGAACTTTCTGAGCTATGGGGGTTGTCGTTGCCGTTTTCACCCGGTTATGGGCTAAGGCTGTCGGCTAGGTGACGACCCATCAGGCGGTAACCATCAGCGGTCAGGTGTACCGAATCAACGAAATAGCGATCACGTGGAACCAAGGCTTCGCGACTCCAGGCTTCCAAATCGAGCAATTTCCAGCCTCGGCTTACCGCCAGTTCTCGGAGATTTTGGTTGGCTCTGTCCGTGACGATCGCCAGCGCCAGGGGATTGTCGGTCCATTGCGGTAAATGTCCCTTGGCCAGTGTGGCGCCATCGGGAATTTGGTCGGGCATATAAAGCCCAGGCAGGGTAGCGAGAACAACCCGTGCACCGTTCTTCGACAAGCTGTCACCCAGTTGTTTGGTCCGTTCCAGAAAAAGTGGAGTGTCGTGCTGGAGGCGGCCTAGGATCGGATCGGTGGGATCAAGTCGTTTTCGCTTGTTGAGAAGAGCTCGGGCGCGGGTCTTGTCGTCGCTGCCGAGTCTCGCAAGCAGTCGGCCCACTTGTTCCAGCAGCCGTATGGTTGCAAAGGATGATGATAGGGCTGGAGGATACTCGCCGTAGATATCATTCCACCCGGCAAAGATCACAACGATGTCGGGCTTAAGCGCAATATAGCGGTTGATTTCCAGCAGGTGATTGCGCAGCCAGTAACCTTCGACGCCGCCATTGATGGCCTCGACCAAGCGTCCACGGGCGGCGAGGTTTTCCTGATAGAGACTGACATAGTCAACTCCCGGCAGACCGAATGTAACGGAATCTCCAAGAAACAGAATGCGCCTAAGCCGATGCCCCAAATCAATTTCCTGCCCTTTGAAGCCTTGGCTGTTGATGGCAAGTCGCCCTGTCGGCACGGTGGCGATCGCGATGCCGCCTTCCACTTTGCCGACGGCCAATTTAGCGGCAACAAGTTCTTGGGAATCAGCCGTATAGCCTGGCTTTAGTCCCCAATGGCCGCCATAGCGATCCGAGGCGACCTTGTAGGGGTCCAGCACCATGGTTTCATTGATGGCCTTGGCGATGGCGGGAATGGCAATCAACTGCTCCCTTCCGGCTTCGATCAGTCGGGCGACCAACTCCACGCCGAGCATCACGATGGCGAGAATGACAGCCCACCCGATGAGTTTGGTTCTCATGTCAGGCCGAGATCAGACGCTGAATTCTCAGGGCGGCTCGTGCTATGGCGATCTGCTGATCCAACGCGATGGGCCAAATTCCGGTGCGCAGGCCGTCGCCCAGGGCCACCATCAGCGCCTTGTGGCCCTTGTCCTGACCGCCTTGCCAGCCCTTGGTCCGGCGCCCCGCCACCGTCAGCGAGCGATAGTCGTCGAGGGCGAGAACCATGCCGTCGGCGAAGACCTCCAATCGTTCCTTGGGGTGTTCCTTGGTCCCTAGGGCGGTATAGAGCAAGGTGCAGACGGAGCCGTCGGCGAAGGCGAGGCTGGCGGAGAAATTGTCATCGGCCCGCCACTGCTTGCTCGGAGCCCGCATGGACCGGGCCTGGATGTCCACCGGCAGGCTGCCGGTCAGGGCGCAGAACAGGTCGTAGACATGGCAGGCCTCGCCCAGATTACGGCCGCCGCCTTCCGGTCCCTGGGTCCAGTGGTCGGCGGGCAGGAAGCCGGCATTCATGCGATAAGACGCCATCAGCGGCGTCGAGCGGCCGCGCAGCAGTTCGGCAATGCGCCGGATGGCGGGCGAGAAGCGGCGGTTGAAACCGGTCAGCAGCATGGGGCCGTCGGGATGGGCGGCGTAGAAATCCTCGATGGCCGCCAGCTCCGCGTCGGTCAGGCAAAGCGGTTTTTCCACCAGGACCGCCTTGCCGGCCCGCAGCGCCCGCAGCGTCAGGTCGCCGTGCAGGTCGTGGCGGGTGCCGATCATCACCAGCCCGATTGCGTCGTCGTTGAGTACCTCGTCCACTTCGCTGGTGGCATAGGCGGCTCCGGCGCGGGTGGCGACCGCCTTGGCGGTGGCGCCGGTGCGGCTCATGACGCCGCGTAGATGGAAGCGCTCGGGCATGGCCAGCATATTGGGGATATGGACGGCCTGAAGAAAGGAACCGGCGCCCAGGATGCCGACTCCGATGCTCCCCGAAAGCCCCGGCTTGGCGGCAAGCGCGATGCGGCGGCTGGGGCGCCCGTCGGGCTCGGGGTAGGACAGCAGCGCCAGCAGCGGCCTGTCGGCGGCATCCTTCAGCCGGGCATAGGCGGCAGGCGCCTGCCCGATGGGAAAGACTTCGGGCGACAAGGGCGCCAGCGTCACCGATCCCTCGGCCAGCAGGGCCAGATAGGCCTCCATGTTGCGGGTCTCGGTCCAGCGCACATATGCCAGCGGATAATCGGCGCCGCCCCGCTCGAAGACCGGGTCGTAGCGTCCGGGGCCGTAAGAGCACGAGATCAGGAAGTCCACTTCCTTGGCGTAGAAATCGGCGCGGTCCAGCGACAGGCCCACATCGCCCACCAGGACCACCCGGCCCTTGCGGCGGCAGCACTGGGCTGCCTGGGCGACGATGGCGTCGGAGCTGGAGGCGGCGCAGATGATGACGGCGTCGGCGCCGAATCCATCGGTCAGCCGCGCCACGGTGCCGACGGCGTCATCGACGGGGTCCAGCGCCGCGGTGGCGCCGGTGGCCAGGGCGATGGAGCGGCGCTTGGGGTCGGGGTCGATGCCGATCACCCGGACGCCGTTGGCTTTCAGCATCTGAACGCTCAACAGGCCCAGTACCCCGAGGCCGAGGACCACCACGCTCTCGCCCAGGGTGGGATTGGCGCGGCGGATGCCTTGCAGGGCGATGGCGCCCAGGGTGACGGTGCAGGCCTCGTCGCTTTCAAGCCCATGGGGAATGCGGGTGGCGAGATTGACCGGCACCGCGATGATCTCGGCATGATTGGCGATGCCCGCACCGGCGCAGGCGACCCGGTCGCCCACGGCGAATCCGTCCACCCGCTCGCCCACCGCGATAACCGTCCCGGCGGCGGAATAGCCGGTGGGAGTGCCCGCATCCAACTGGCCCTTGACCCGATTGATGGTGGCCGCCAGCCCCTGGTCGCGCACCATCTCCAGCACCCGCTTCACATGCTGGGGCTGCTTCATGGCACGGCGATACAGCGGCATGCCCGACAGCGCCACTCCCGCCCCCTCGGTTCCCGCCGAGATGCAGGAATAGGCGGCGCAAACCAAGACTTCTCCTGGCCCGGCCAGGGGCGCTGGGACATCTTCCACCACGGCTTGGCCGGATCGGATCAGAACCTGCTTCACGCTCCCTCCTACAGCCGCCACAACCTCACAGCCTCGGGGATATCCATGCCGCGCCACATACCCTTGACATCGGCCACCAGACCGCCGGGCCGTACCAGCATCGAGAAGGCTTCATCGGTGAAGCCCAGATAAGGCGAATGGGGCACCGCGCCGATCAGGCAGTCATAGCCGCCTGCCCCGTCCAGCGAGGCCATCAGCGTCTCGCCATATTCATGGGTGGCCTCGGCGGGGTCGGCGAAGGGATCGTGAACTTCCACCGCGTGGCCCAACTCGCGCAATGTGCGGATGACGTCGACCACCTTGCTGTTGCGCAGGTCGGGGACGTTCTCCTTGAAGGTCAGGCCCAGCATCAGGATGCGGGACTCCGGGGCCAACTGGGCGGAAATCTGCCGGGCGATCCAAGGCCCCATGCCGTCGTTGATGCGGCGCCCGGCCAGGATGATCTCGGGATGCAATCCGTTGTTCTGGGCGCAGCGGGCCAGATAGAACGGATCGACGCCGATGCAGTGGCCGCCCACCAGTCCGGGCATGAATTTCAGGAAGTTCCACTTGGTGGCCGAGGCGTCCAGCACGTCATAGATGGAAATCCCCAGCTTCTGGAAGATTTGGGTGATTTCGTTGATGAAGGCGATGTTGATGTCGCGCTGGGAATTCTCGATCACCTTGGCGGCCTCGGCCACCCTGATGGAGGCGGCGGCGAACACGCCCCCGGTGGTCACGGCGCCGTAGACCTTGGTCAGCAGGGCGGTGACCTCGGGGGTCTGACCGGCGATGACCTTGGTGATGCGGTCCACCGTGTGCTCGCGGTCGCCGGGATTGATGCGCTCGGGGCTGTAGCCCAGGAAGAAGTCCGCGCCGCAGGTCAGTCCGGAAATGCGCTCCAGCTCGGGGCCGCAGACATCCTCGGTGACACCGGGATAGACGGTGCTCTCATAGACCACCACGGCGCCCTTCTTCATGGCGCGGCCAACGGTGCCGCTGGCGCTGATCATGGGGCGCAGGTCGGGTTCGTTGGCGTCGTCCACCGGCGTCGGCACCGTGACGATATAGACGTCGGCGCCCTCGATATCGCCGCTGTTGGCGGTCAGCTTCAAGGTGCTGGCGCGCAGCCGGGCGGGCTCCACCTCGTCGGTGCGGTCGAAGCCCTTGTGCAACTCGCCGATACGGTCCTTGGAAATGTCAAAGCCGGTGGTGGGAAAGTGACGTGCCAGCGCCACGGCGAGCGGTAAGCCCACATAGCCCAGGCCGATGACGGCGATCTTGGTGGAATTCATGGCGCAACCCGTTCTGTCGACAGCCGAGGTGTAGCGCAGCCCTTCGTCCGGGTCCACAGACTTCGCGCCGCCTCGATCACCCTTTGGGGCGAGAGATCGCGCATCATGCAGTCCTGGCTGCGATAGTCGTAGTCGGGGGCGTGGCAGATATCCTCGAACGAGCGCGGTCCCCGCACGCTGGCGGCGTGGGGGCCGAAGGGGCCGTAGAACACTTCCGACGATGGCCCGAACAGGCCGAGCGTGGGAATCCCGGCCGCCGCCGCCATGTGCATCAGGCCGGAATCATTGCCGAGATAGAAGGCGCAGCGTCGCAGGCAGGCATAGGCGGTGGGCAGGTCGATGCCGCCCGCCAGATCGATGAGGCGCTCCGGCGCGACGGAATCCAGAACCGGGGCCGCCTTGGCGCGTTCGTCGGCCGAAGCGAAGACGGCGACGCGGGCCTGGGGCAGGATACTGTCCGCCGAGGTCAGGGCGGCGATGACCTGGGCGAAGCTTTCCGCCGGCCATTGCTTGGCGCCCCAATTGGCGGTGGGGCCGATCGCCAGCACCGGCCCGCCGGGCGGAATCAATCGGGCGGCCTCCGAGCACTGGGCATCGGTGGCCCACAACTTGGGGGGCAAGGCTTGGTCGAGCCCCAGGGCCGAGGCCAGATGCACCAGACGGTGCTTGGGCTCCCATGATGACTTCAGTCCCCGGCGGCGCAGCGTGGGCAGCAGCCAGCCGATGGCCGAGCCGCGCAAATCCACCACCAGCGACCACGGCCGGGTGACGGTGCGCTTCCACAAATCCATCCAATGACCGGCGCGCTTGCGCTTGACCATGGGAATGACCTCGTCCACGAAGGGCGCGGCGGCGAACAGGGGGGCGGCGGGTGCGCCGCAGGCCACGGTGAATCGGGCCTGTGGATAGTGTTCGGCCAGATGGGCCAGCAGTCCTGTGGACAGGACGGCGTCGCCGATGCGGCTGGCGGTGACGAACAGGATGCGCATGGCTCGGTGTACCGCAGCCGGTTGTCCGGCGCAACCGGGGCATGACGCCGTCCCTCCGCCCTGCTAAACAGGAGCAGGTTTGGCAGCGGGTATGGCGTCGTGTGCGGTATCGCCGGATTGATCGGGCCGGGCGTGAATGGGGTCTTGCTGACCGCCATGCGCGAAGCCATGGCCCATCGCGGTCCCGACGGCGCCGGGCTTTGGCTGTCGGCGGATGGCCGGGTCGGGCTGGCCCATCGCCGTTTGTCCATTCTCGATCTGGCGGATAATGCCGGCCAGCCCATGGCCAACGAGGACGGCTCGGTGGTCGTCGCCTTCAACGGCGAGATCTACAACCATCTGGTCCTTCGGCGGGAACTGACCGAGGCCGGGCATGTCTTCGCCACCGATCATTCCGATACCGAGGTTCTGGTTCATGGCTACGAGCAATGGGGTCTGGACGGGCTGCTGGCCCGCCTGTCGGGCATGTTCGCCTTCGCCCTGTGGGACGCGGCTGCGGCGAAACTGTTGCTCGTCCGCGATCGGGTCGGCGTCAAGCCGCTGTATTTCAGCCGCATCGACGGAACCCTCGCCTTTGCCTCCGAGATCAAGGGCCTGCTGGCCCATCCCGGATTGGAGCGCGATGTCTGCGCCCCCGCCCTGTGGCATACCCTGTCCTTCCTGACGCCACCGGCGCCGCTGACCCTGTTCGACGGGGTGTTCAAGCTGCCCGCCGGTCATGTGCTGGAGGTGGACGCAAACGGTGCCATGCGGGCGCGCCGTTGGTGGCGAGCGGTGCCGGGTCTGGTGGAGCCGGTCCCAGGCGGCCTGTCCGAGGCGGCGCGGCGGGACTATTTCGTCCAGGGCATTCGCTCGCGCCTGGAAGCCTCGGTGGCCAGCCATCTCGCCGCCGACGTGCCGGTGGGGGCCTTCCTGTCGGGCGGCATCGATTCCTCCACCCTGGTGGGGCTGATGAGCCGTCTGGCCGGGGGGCGGGTCAACACCTTCACCATCGGCTTTTCCGACCACAAGCATCTGAACGAGCTGGATTGGGCCGACAGGGTGGCGCGCCACTTCGGCACCGAGCATCACGTGGTCCGCATCTCCGGCGAGCATATGGAGAGCTATCTGGAGGAGCTGGTCCACACCCAGGACGAGCCCATCGCCGACTGGGTCTGCATTCCGCTGCATTTCGTCTCCTCGGTGGTGCGTCAGGCCGGGGTCAAGGTGGTGCAGGTGGGCGAGGGCGCCGACGAACTGTTCTGCGGCTATCCCAGCTGGATGACCTGGCTGGACCTGCATCATCGCGCCTGGGGGCCGTGGCGCAAATGGATGCCGGGGCCGTTGCGGGCGGTGGCGGCGGAAGCGGCGGCGCTGGGCGCCTGGGCGCGGCCCGATCTGGCCGCCAAGCTGGACATCGTGCGCCGGGCGGCGGATCGGGACGGCGAGCTGTTCTGGACCGGCGCCATATCGCTGTGGGACGGGCAGAAGCGCGGGCTGATCCCCGATCCCCAGGCCTTCTGCTCGGTGGGACGGGCGGGCGAGATGGCCGATCTCGGTCTGCTGCCGGACTCATGGCTGACGCCCGACAGCGCGGCGGTGCCCGCCTCCTTCATGGCGGCGTTCGACCGCGATTTTCCCGGCCGCGACCAGCTTAGCCGCATGACCCATGCGGAATTCAGGCTGCGGCTGCCGGAACTGCTGCTGATGCGGGTGGACAAGATCACCATGGGCCAGTCCATCGAGGCGCGGGTGCCGTTCCTCGACAAGGATCTGGTGGAATTCGTCCTCGACATTCCCCAGGCCGACAAACTGGCGGGCGGTGCCAAGGCCTTGTTGAAGCAGGCGGTGCGCGGCCTGATTCCCGACGACATCATCGACCGCCCCAAGATGGGATTCGGCGCCCCCATGTCCCAGTGGCTGCGCGGCGAGTTCGGCCGCCGGGCGGAAAGCGAGATCCTGTCGTCGTCGCTGCTGGACCGCTTCGGCTTTTCCAAGAAGGCGGTGGCCGCCATGATCGACGATCACCGCCAGGGCCGCCGCGACGTCTCGCTGCCCATCTGGGTGCTCTACAATACGGTGGCGTGGCACCGCAAATGGATCGGCGAGGCCCCCAAGGGCAGGCGATTGGGCGGCTGTTGCGGCTGATTTCGGTAAGAATTGCACCCGGAATAATTTCTGCGCATAATTTGGCGCATGAATTTGCGTATGGAGCATGGCTATGACCGCCACCATTAAAAGGCCGACCAATGTTTCATTGCCGCAGAATTTAGTGCTTGAGGCAAAAAGCCTGGACATCAGCCTGTCCAAGGCGTGTGAACGGGGCTTGACGGAGGCCATAGCCGAGGCCCGTTCCGCCCGCTGGCTTGCCGAAAATAAAGGTGCGGTCGAGGCCTGGAATCAGCGGGTGGAAGCCGTTGGCCTTCCGCTGGCACGGTTTCGTCAATTCTGATGGCGCGTGAATTGTATCGCCTTGCTGGCGTGAACGGCTATGTCATGAACGTTCAGGCGGATCTCTTGGCGTCGTTCGCGACGACGGTGGTGGTGCCGATATTGCCAGCAGAGGAAATATCACAGCCCATGGCGCGGCTGAATCCGACATTTGAGATAGACGGCAGACCATATGTCATGGTGACCCAGGCCATAGCGGCGGTTGCTCGGCGCGACCTTGGCGAAGCCGTTGGGCTTGTCGGTGAAGATCGGCATTCCGACCTTACTCAAGCCTTGGATTTGTTGTTCTCCGGATTTTGAGCGATTTTCCCGATCCGCTCGAACTCGGCCGCCGCGTGGTCCCAGCGCCAGGACCGCTGCCTGGCGAGGCAAGCCCGATGGAAGTCTCGCCACAGATCGTCGTCGGTCAGCAGGCGGATGCCCGCTTCGGCGAAGGCGTCGTCGGTCTTGACGCAATAGCCGGTTTCTCCCTCGACCACCCGTTCGTTCATGCAGGCGATGTCGCCGAGGACGGCGGGCACCCCCATGGCCTGGGCCTCGGCCACCGCCGAGCAGAAGGTCTCGCCGATATCGCCGCGATAGAGCAGGGCGCGGGCCTGGGCCAGTTCCTCGACCAACTGGGTCTTGGGGACGGGGCCGCGCAGGATGACTCCCTGGTCGGCGAGGGCGGCGGCGCGCTCCAGCACCGGCCCCATGCGGCCCGCCTTGGCCGCCCCGGCGGCGCCATAGGTGGCGATTCCGGCGAAGATGTGCAGTTCGGCGGCGGGTACGGCGGGGCGGATGCGGGCTTCCCACAGATCCAGCAGCCAATCCAGCGAGCGCATGGGATTGGAGGTGAACACCACCCGGGGCGGCGGCGCCTCGGTGCGTTCCCCGGCATGGCAGAACAGATCGGTGAGGCCGTAGAGCACGGTCTCGCGGCCGCCGTCGAATCCCCAGCCGGGATAGGTGGAGGCGTGACTGGCGCCCGAGAACACGATCACCGGGCGACGCAGCGCCAGCTTCCACTGATAGCGCCACTTCAGCAGGTATCCGGCCGGATTGTGAATCCAGAAAATAGTCTTTCTGGCGTTGGGGCACCGCCGGATCAGCTTGTCGCCGCGATTGGCGATGTAGAGATCGGCCGAGTCCGGCACGCCCTGGGCCAGCGACCTCCAGCGGACGCCGCGATGGACGCGCTCATCCTCGCACTTGTTGCAGACCAGCACGTCATGGCCGCGCGCCGCCAGGGCGTTGGCCATCTCGATGAACGAGGTTTCGGCGCCGCCGAGAGGACGCTCGTCCAGGGTGGCGCCGTCGAAGGTGATGCCGTCGTCGGTCATGACGATGCGGGCCATGGGTTATTCCTTCTTATTCAATTGGCGGCCGTGGCGGATGTGGATAATTTCCGTTTCGCCTCGGTGTCGGCGCACGGTCAGGATATAAGGACCGACCACGAGACGGCGGGTTCCGGGCGAGCGGCCCGAGGGTCCGATATTCGGGTATTCGGCCAAGGTCTGCCGGGCACCGCGCATTTTTTCGGAAACCTTGGCGGCGGCGACTGGATTGCGTTCCGAGAGATACGCGATCTCGGCCAGATACCACGCCCGTGCGGCAGGCGACATTCCGGCCAGACGTGTTCGACTCATCCGGCTTTCCTGGCCAGCCTGGCTTCGGCGGCAGCAATGATGGCATCGGCCTCATCCATCACCGTATCAAAATCGATGCCCTCGCCTCGGTCCAGGGCGGCGATGCCCTCGGCCTCGGCCAGGGTATCCGACCCTTCCTCGCTTTCCAGATACTGCTTCAAGGCGCGCAGCATCATCCAACTGCGGTCGCGCTCCATGGCTTTGGCCATGGTGTCGTAGGCCTCCACCAAGTCGGAGGGGATGCGGAGCGAAATCTGGATCTTGGCGGCGGGCTCATCCATGGCGGGGCCTCCTGGGATGCGGCGGGATGCAGTGTATCACGCCGCATCCCAAAGAGTCAGTCCTTCTCGTGCTTGGCCTTGAGGTGAGACAGCATGGGATAGAGGGCGGCGCAAATGGCGATGATGAAGCCGTAGCCGCCTTCCTTCCAGCCGCCGCGCCGGACATAGCATTTGAAGAAGCGCGACGCCATGCGGCGGACATTGCTCAGGGTGCCGCCCCAGGTCTCGCCCCGCTCGCGCAGATCCCTGGCCCGGGCGGTGGAGTAGGAGTCGAGGCGGCGGATCATGTCCGAGATGTTCTTGTCCACGTAATGCAGCAGCCGGTGTTCCAGCATGGGCCCCTTGGTCCCCCGCCAGACCAGCGAGGGATGGACGCGGTCGTTGCCCCAGGTCTTGGCCTCCTTGCGGAACAGGCCGGGATAGGCGGCCTTGCCGTAGCTGGCGCCCCAGCCGTGGCGCACCAGCCTCTCGCCGATGAAATTGTCCACCGGGATTTCGTGCCAGGCGAAGGAACTGCTGGCGATGACCCGGCGGATTTCCTCGGCTAGGGCGGCGGGAACATGCTCGTCGGCGTCCACCTCCAACACCCAGTCGGTGCGGCAGGCGGCAATGCCGGTGTTGCGGCGCTCGCCTTCGCGGTCCCAAGTTCCCTCGACGATGCGGGCGCCGAACGACAGGGCGATCTCCTTGGAGCGGTCGGTGCACTTGTCCAGCACCACCACCAACTCGTCGACGAAGCGCAGCCTTTCCAGGCAGGACGGCAGCCGCTTCTCCTCATTATAGACGACCACCAGGGCGGTGAGGGTGCTCATGGCCCATTCCCCTTGAAACGCGGAAAGGCCCGCTTCCGCGCATGGGTCATGGCGGTGCGGTAGGTCTCCAGGGTCTGGGCCATGCGGTGGTCGAAGCGCATGGTCTGCTCCGCCATCTTGCGGGCATTGGCGGCGATCCGGGCGGTGGTCTCGGCATCGGTCATCACCTGGGCCATGGCCTCGCACAGCGCGCTCGGCTGGGCGGGGGGGACCAGACGGCCGGTCTCGCCGTCGAAGACGATTTCCGGCACGCCGCCCACATTGCTGGCGACAACCGGCTTGCCCACCGCGAAAGCCTGGACGGCGACGCGGGGCTGGGCCTCTGTCAGCGACGGGATGACGACGGCGTCGCCCATCTGCATCAACTCGGAGACGTCGTCGCGATAGCCGGTGAACACCACCCGTCCGTCGAGGCCCAATTGCTCCACCTGCCGATACAGACCGGCTTCATAGTCGGCGCATTCATCGGTGGCCGAGCCGACCACCACCAGGGTGGGTTCCAAACCCTTGTCCCGCAGCAGGGCCAGGGCGGCGAGCAGGTGATCCTGGCCCTTGTCGGGGCGGATCATGCCGACGCAAACCCAGACATAAAGATCCTCGCCCAGCCGCAACTCCGTCCGCAGTCGCACCCGTGTCGCCACCGGGTCGGGCAGCTCGAAGAACCGCTCGTCGGCCCAGCCGCCGATGGAGACCGAACGCTTGGGATCGGCCAGTCCGATTTCCATCAGATGCTGGCGGGTGCATTCCGCCACGGTGATGATGTGGTCGGCTCCCATGCGCCATTGGGCGCGGCGGACCAGGGTGGGCTTCAGCGGCTGGTTGACGTGGCGCGACCGCACCACGGCGCAGAGGTCGAGGCAGGCCGCCGCCGCCTTGGCGTCGCGGGTTACATGGCTGTCGATCACCTCGATGGCGCGCTCGATGACCAGCTTGCGCAGGGCGCGGATGGTGGACGGTCGCCAGGGACGGTCGAAGTCGAAGTCGATGACCGGCAGGCCCAGGGACTCCGCCCGCCTGTAGGACTCGCCGTTGGCGGGCGAGGCCAGCCATACGGCGTGGCCGTGGCCTTTCAGCCAGCGCACCTGCTCGATGGTGCGATGCTCCATGCCGCCCCAATTGCGTCCGGGAATGGTGTGAAGAATGCGCAACAGGGACTCCTTCAAGTCAGCGCGAACCGGCGCCACCAGGCCTGGGGCGGCGGCGCGGGCAGGATGACCGAGCGCAGGCCCTTGGCGGCGAGGCCTTCCAGCAGCAGCCGCATCAGGGTGACGGTGACCGCCGGTTTGAAGGCGTGGCCGGGACGCTCGTTGATGGGCTGGTCATGCATCAGGATGATGCCGCCGGGCAAGCGGGGATCGCTCATCAGACGCTCCACCTCGCGGCGGCATTCCGACTCCACGTCTTCCGGCTTGGCGCAGCGGGTGGAGATCATGTGGTCCTCGGTGCTTAGGGACCAATGGACCACGGCGCAGCCGGGCTGCCATGCCGCCAGGGTGCGGTGGACGCGGGCATTGCGCCAGCCGCCGTTATAGGGCAGCCGCACCAGATAGGGCGACGGCGTCGGGCGATGCCGGGCCAGCAGCGCCTCGCAGCGCGCCATGTCCTCGGTCAGGCGCTCAGGCGCCTCGCGGTCGAGGCGGATATGGTCCCAGCCATGGGCATAGACGGCATGGCCGCGCCGTACCGTCTCGGCCACCAGATCATCGGCGGCCACGGCGCGACAGCCGCTCATGAAGAATGTGGCCTTGGCACCGAAACGGTCCAGCAGGTCCAGCATCTCGGGCATGGAATCGGGCATGGGGGCGTCGTCCACCGTGATGGCGACGCTGGCGGGATCCATCAATTGCCGCATGGCCGGAAGCCAATGCCCCAGTGACCAGGAAATCCTCACGCCAAGCCCTTTTCCCAAAACCTTTTCATGAAAAGCGCGGCATGGTGCCACGCGGCGGGCGTCCCATCAATCCTCGGCCGCCTCGCGCAGGATGTCGGCGGTCAGATCGGCGGTCCGCTCCCACGAAAAGTCCCGCGCCCGTTCCAGTCCCCTGGCCGACATCTCTGCCCACAAGGTGGAGTCGTCCAGCAGGCGGCGGATCTGCGCTGCCATATGCTCCACGTCACGCGGCCGAGCCAATAGGGCCGCGCCACCGGTGACTTCCGGCATGGCGGCGGAATCGGAGCACACTACCGGGATACCCGAAGCCATGGCTTCCACCAGCGGATTGCCGAAGGTTTCCACCAACGACGGGAACACGAAGACTTGGGCCTGGCGATAAAGCTCGGCCACCTTGGCGGGAGGTTGGCCGCCCAGGAAGGCGACGCGGCCTTCGATCCCCAACTCCCGGCACAGTGCCTTCAGGCGCTCGGCATAGGTTGGATCCAACTCGTTGCCCGCGATATCCAGGCGCAGGTCGCGATGATCGGGCGCCAGCAGGGCGACCGCACGCAGAAGGGTCTCGAAATTCTTCTGCACATAAATATCGGAGACCGCCAGCAGGCGGCCGGGACTACGGGCGCCGTCATCGGCGGGCGGATGAAACCCGATTCCAACGCCATGATGAACGACGTCGATGCGCGGGTCGGAATCCAAGCCGAACACGTCGAGGAAGGTGTTGCTGGCATGCTTGGAAACGATGATGGCGCGGCGGCAGGTGGCGAAGCACAGTCGGGTCAGCAATTTCACGCCCAACCAATAAAGCTGCTTGGCACGGCGTTGCTCCAATGCGGTGACCTCGAAGGCATTGCGCAGCAAGATAACGGATCGGCTCGCCATCACGGGACCGTAATTGGCTGGCGAGAAGACCACGTCGGCATGGATTCTGCGGGCTAGCAGCGGGATCGAAACCTGCTCTTGCAGCAAGACGGTGCCAAGCCTGGACCATGTGGGCAGCAGATGAATGGTGACGCCCGCATCGGCGCAAATGGGGCTGGCCGACTCGGCCTGATCCGATTGAACCACCACATGGATATCAAAACCCGCCCGTGTCGCCAGCAGGGGAATCACATTGCGCAGATAGGTCAGTCCACCGCCGCTCTTGGAATGAACCGCGTTGACGAGAATCCGTCGGCACACGATGCCGCCGGGGAGGGCGGGTGCGGGCGCGAGTCTTGAGCCGAGTCCGGCGAGGATGGCCCCCACATGGTGGCCCCAGGTGTAGCGCTCCAAGGCCCGGCGGCGGGCATTGATGCCCGCGCTTTGCCGCCAATTGGGATGATCAGTCAGATAGACCAGCCCATCGGCTAATGCGCCGATATTCGCGGGTTCGACCAATACGCCGCATTGGTCGGGTTCGGCCGCCTCGTCCCAATTCCGGCAATCCCTAAGCCGGGGGGCGCCCGCCATGACTTCGCCGATTTGGGCCAGATTGCTGGCAAGGACCGGCTTGGCCATGCCCATGTATTCGAACAGCTTGGTGGGAGAGCCGAAGAATTCCGAGCCGTCGGGATTGGGAACATGGGGGGCGACGAAGAAATCCGAGGCGGCTAGGTATTGCGGCGTCTCATGGGGCTGGACCAGACCGGTGAAGGTGTAGCGGCCTTCAAGGCCCTGTCCGGCCAGGATGTTCTCCACATTGGTGCGGTTGACTCCGTCGCCGACGAAGACCACGTGCAGGCGCGACGAGTCCAGCCATTCCATGTGATGGTGGCCCAGATGGACCAGGGCATGGGCCAGGATATCGGCCCCATGCCACATGCCGAAGGTGCCCACGAAAGTTGCGACCACCGCGTCCGGGGCGATCTTGAGACTGTCTCGGACCCTTGCGACCTGTTCGGGGCCGAACTGCCGGGGATCGAAACGGGTCTCGTCGAAACCGTTGGGATGGGCGACGATGCGCTCGGCCTCGACGCCACGGGCGATCAATTCGCGGCGCAGCGGCGCCGAGACCGCCACCACAAGATGGGCATGGCGAAGCACCGCGTCTTCCGCCATGACCGCCAGACCCTCCAGCTTCAGCCGGGTTCCCCAGTTGCGGTTGATCCAAACTTCCGAGCCATTGTATTCCACCACCAGGGGAATGCCCAGGCGGCGGGCCGCCGTGACGGCGGCGAAGCTTCCCAGGCTGAGCCGGTGGTAGATGAAGCCGAACCGACGCTTGGGCAGCTTCGCCGCCCACTGGGTCAAGGCGCGATTGTAGCGCAGCGAATTGAGTTCACGGGGGTAGACGAAGCCGCCGTGGATCGACAGGCGGTTGGCCGTCGCGTCCTTGATAGAGGACAGTTCCGGGGCCGCGCCGGGCGAAATGTACAAGACGCTGCGGCCGATATTGGACAGCGCCTTGATCACACCGGCGGTGTGGGAGATGGAGCCGCCTGCCGTAATGCCGGCCCAAAGGTTGGACTTGATATAGAGGACATGTCGTTTGTCGGCGTCCAGGCCGCAATCCTGCCTCTCTTTGGCCAGCAGGAGCTTAAGCTGCCAATACTGCATCATGGTCAAGGCCAAGGCGGCGGCTGTGCGCAGGATTACGCCGAGCAGCAGCGGCAGGACCGTCCATGGCGGATCCTGGCGGAACACTAGTTTATCGTCCACCAGAATGACCTGGCGGGGACGCGCGATCTGGGCGATCAGGCGCAGCAATGGGGTGAAGGCGGTCCAGTCGCGATCGGGCGTCGGCACATAGATCGTGTCCACCTCCAGCCGGGCCAGCTGGGTCACGATATCCAGGGTGCCGACGCCCTTGAGGCTTGAAATCACCAGATTGCGGATATGCCCACCCGCTTTCTGTTCCAGCGTCTCCAGATAGTCCACCGGCAGCGAGTAGTAAGACAGGGCGATGCGGGGTTCCATTATACGGATCCGATGCCGCCGGTCCGGCGCAAAGTGGCGGGGCGGCAGAAGCGCTTCAGATCCTTGGCCCCGCCGCCTTCCGAGACCACGCGGGCAAGGCCGTCCGGGTCTTCGGCCACCAGTCCGGACAGAACCTCGATGCCATAGGAGAACAGGCGCTCGGTCATGGCGGCGCCCGGCCCCACCAGGGCGACGCGGGCGTCGCGGGCCAGCACCAGTAGACGGGGCAGCGAGCGGTTGGCCAGGGTCGCCGAGGTGATGATCACGGTTTCCGCCGCCGGAAGCAGGGTCTCGGCGGCTTCTTCCGGATACTGGCCGGGGCCGGGACGCCGGTCGATCACCTTGATGCCGGGCAGCCGCTCGGCGATGGCGGGAAAGGCGCCGATCACCACCGCCTCACCCTCGGGACGGCCGAAACTGTCCAGACCGTTGCCGGTCTCTGCGGCCAGATCGAAGCGATTGTAATGGGCGTTGCAGGCGGCGACGCCCAAGGCCACGTCGAACGGGTTGTTAGAGCGGACCAGCGCCGCCAGCTCCGGCAGCGAGCCGCCCGCCCGATAACCCGCCTGGGGGGCGGCGAGGCAGGCCGGCGTGCCGCGTTCCGGCGTCTGCGCCAGTCCGACGCCGAACGGCGTTTCCACCATGGTCCAGTTGAGGCCGACCACCACCCGTTTGACCTCGGCTTCGGTGACGCCTTGGGCCAGATCGGCGTAGAGGCGGCGCGGCCCCCACCAGCGCCACAGCGCCTCCATGGTGGGGGGCAGCAGATCGGTGCGCCCGCCGGTGAACTCCACCCATTGCCCGATCAGCACGCCGGGCACCGCCGTCAGGACGGGAATCCCCTCGGCCACGGTGGCCAGCATGTCCGAGGCCAGCCCCTGGCCCTCGCATTCCGACTTGGAGAATTTGTTGAAGAAGACCAGATCGGCCCGATCCTCCAGGGCGCGGCGCATGGCGCCCGACGCTTCCGCCAGGGCTTGGGTGTCCAGGATGCAGGCCTTGGACGCCTTGCCCAGGGACTGGCCGATGGAAATCTGGCGGCCGGTATCGAGTTCGGTCACCCGCATATCGGTCTTGCGGCCGTCCTCGGCGCGCTCGGTATGCTGGATCAGGCCGCCGATCCTGAAGCCGCGCGCCAGCAATTGCCCGGCGAAATCGGCCAGAAGCTGTTCCGGCGGCTGTCCCGGCGCATAGATGACGGCGCCGATGGGAGGGACGCCCGGCTGGGCGGTTGCGGTCATGGTTTATCCTTGATCAAAGCCATTCCTGTTTCTCGCAGGCCTTCCTATATATCATCCTGACAAGCCCCCGCCGAGGGGTATGGAGGACGAGCCATGATCGATCCGTTTGGACGCGCCATCAGCTATCTGCGCGTGTCGGTGACCGACCGCTGCGATTTGCGCTGCGTCTATTGCATGGGCGAGGATATGCATTTCCTGCCCAAGGCCGAAATTCTGTCCCTGGAAGAGCTGGAGCGCCTGTGCGGCGCCTTCGTGCGTTTCGGGGTGCGCAAGATCCGCCTGACCGGCGGCGAGCCGCTGGTGCGTCGCAACGTCATGAGCCTGGTCGCCAATCTGGGCAAGCTGGTCAAGTCCGGCGATCTCGACGAACTGACCCTGACCACCAACGCCACCCAATTGGCCAAGCATGCCGAGGGTCTGGCCCAGGCGGGCATCCGCCGCATCAACATCTCGCTGGACAGCCTGAACCCGGAACGGTTCCAGGCCATCACCCGCTGGGGCAGGCTCGATCAGGTGATCGAGGGCATCATGGCGGCCAAGGCGGCCGGTCTGGCGGTCAAGATCAATACTGTCGCCCTGAAGGAGGGCAACGAGGACGAGCACGACCGTCTGGTGGAATGGTGCGGCGAGCATGGCTTCGACCTCACCTTCATCGAGACCATGCCCATGGGCGAGATCCACGCCGACCGCACCGAGCAGTATCTGCCGCTGTCGCTGGTGCGCTCTCGGTTGGAAAACCGCTGGACCCTGACCGATATCGATTATCGGACCGGCGGTCCGGCCACCTATGTCAAGGTGGCGGAAACCGGGCGTCGCATCGGCTTCATCACGCCTCTGACCCATAATTTCTGCGAATCGTGCAACCGGGTGCGGGTCACCTGCACCGGCACCCTGTTCATGTGCCTGGGCCAGGAGGACGCCGCCGATCTCCGCACGCCGCTACGCGCCAGCGAATCCGACCATTTGCTGGAATCCGCCATCACCGAGGCCATCTCGCGCAAGCCCAAGGGCCACGACTTCATCATCGACCGCAACGCCCATCCGGCGGTCGGCCGCCATATGAGCGTCACCGGCGGCTAAGGCCATGGTCCTATACGCTCGGCCGATGACGTGATGGGGTGGAAAGCGGCCGGGACGGCCGCGCTCCAAGAATAGCGAGTCGTTCGGAGCGCGGGCGTCTCGCCCGCCCGCGGGTCACGGCAAGCGACGAGCGTCCTCGAAGGCGGCCACCGCCGCCAGCAGGACGTCGCCGTAGCGCTCCCGCTTGGTTTCGCCGAGACCGGCGATGTCGGCCAGATCCTTGGCGCGGCGCGGGCGTTGCCGCGCCACCTCGATCAGGGTGGCGTCGTGCAGGATCACGTAAGGCGGCACGCCCTGGGCCTTGGCCAGGGCCATGCGTTCGGCCCGCAGCACCTGGAACAGGGCTTCGTCGTCCGCTCGCTCCCACTGGGTCGCGGCCTTCTTGCCCGTGGCGGTCTTGGCTTTTGCCTTGGCGGGCAGCGGGTCGCGCCGCAGATCGACGCGGATTTCGCCGCGCAGCACCGGCCGACAGGTCTCGGTCAGGCGAAAGGCGCCGTGGCCTTCCACGTCGATGCTCAGATAGCCCGCCGCCACCAGTTGGCGCAGGACGGAGCGCCATTCCTCTGCGGCCAGTTCGGCGCCGATGCCGAAAGTGCTGAGGCCATTGTGGCCGAATCGCTGGACCTTCTCGGTGTCCTTGCCCAGCAGCACGTCGATGACATGGCCCGCGCCAAAGCTCTCGCCGGTCCGATAGACGCAACTGAGCGCCTTGCGCGCCAGTTCGGTGCCGTCGAACGAGGCGACCGGCTCCAGGCAGATGTCGCAATTGCCGCAGGGCGGCGCGCCGCTTTCGCCGAAATATTCCAACAGCACCTGACGGCGGCAGCGGGTGGTCTCGCACAGGCCCAGCAGGGCGTTCAGCTTTTGCCGCTCGATACGCTTCTGGGTGTCCGAGGCCTGGCTGGAAGCGATGAACTGGCCCAGCTTGGCCACGTCTTCCAATCCATAGGCCATCCAGGCATTGGCGGGCAATCCGTCGCGACCGGCACGGCCGGTCTCCTGGTAATAGGATTCAAGACTCTTGGGCAGGTCGAGATGGGCGACAAAGCGGACATCGGGCTTGTCGATGCCCATGCCGAAGGCGATGGTGGCCACCATCACCACCGCCTCGTCGCGCAGGAAGCGGTCCTGGTTGGCGGCCCGCACCGACTGGTCCAGACCGGCGTGATAGGGCAGCGCATCATAGCCCTTGTCGGTCAGCCATCCCGCCACTTCCTCCACCTTGGCCCGCGACAGGCAATAGACGATGCCGGAATCGCCTGAATGCTCTGCCTCGAGGAAGCGCAGCAACTGCTCCTTGGCGTTCTTCTTGGCGGTGATGCGATAGCGGATATTGGGGCGATCAAATCCGGCGACGAAGATTCGGCCGTCGCCCAGACCAAGCCGCTCCGCGATATCCTTGCGGGTCGGGCCGTCGGCGGTGGCGGTCAGGGCGATGCGGGGAACGGCGGGAAAACGTTCGTGCAGCAGCGCCAGTTGCAGGTATTCCGGGCGGAAATCATGGCCCCACTGCGAGACGCAATGGGCCTCGTCGATGGCGAACAGGGCGATGCGGCACTGGTCCAGCAGGGACAGAAAGCCCGGCGTCACCAGCCGTTCGGGGGCCACATAGAGCAAATCCAGCTCGCCCGCCCGCATCTGGCGCTCGATGACGGCGGCCTCGTCGAAGCTGCGCGCCGAATTGAGGGCGGCGGCCCGCACGCCCAGTTGGGTCAGTGCCGCCACCTGGTTCTGCATCAGGGCGATCAGCGGCGAGACCACCACCGCGATTCCGTCGCGGCACAGGGCCGGGACTTGATAGCACAGCGATTTTCCGGCGCCGGTGGGCATCAGGACCAGGGCGTCGCCGCCGTCCACCATATGGGAGATGACCTCGGCCTGCTGGCCCCGGAAACCGGGGAAGCCGAAGACGGTGTTGAGGATGTGAAGCGGTGAGGCCATGCGCCCATGTTCTAAGCCAAACCCGGCTTTGGGACAATGCACAGCAGGGTATATACTCCCCGCAGCACAACGCGCCGCGAGGCTTGCATGAACTTTTCCTCCATCGCCTTCGTCGGCGCCGAAACCGAGGCCGCCAAGGCCGGACTGGGGCGGCTGACCAGCCGCTACCCCCACGTCTCCCCCGATGAAGCCGACCTGATCGTGGCGCTGGGCGGCGATGGCTTCATGCTGGAAACCCTGCACCGCTTCATCTCGCGCCGGGTTCCCATCTACGGCATGAATCGCGGGACGGTGGGATTCCTGATGAATACCTTCCGCGAGCACGGACTGATCGAACGGCTGTCGCGAGCCCAGAAGGTGACGCTGCACCCGCTGCGCATGCGCGCCCGCACCGGCTCGGGCGAGGTGGTCGAGGCGCTGGCCATGAACGAGGTCTCCTTGCTGCGCGAAACTCGCCAGGCCGCCAAGCTGCGCATCCGCATCGACAACAAGGTCCGCCTGGAAGAACTGATCTGCGACGGCATCTTGCTGTCCACTCCGGCGGGCAGCACCGCCTATAACCTGTCCGCCCACGGACCGATCATCCCCTTGGGGGCGGGCATCACCGCGCTGACGCCCATCAGTCCGTTCCGGCCGCGTCGCTGGCGCGGCGCCCTGTTGCCCCATACGGCCAAGGTGCTGTTCGAGATCCAGGAATCGGACAAGCGGCCGGTCAGCGCCGTGGCCGATTACACCGAAGTGCGCGACGTGATCGAGGTGGAGGTGACGGAAGACCGGAGCTGCGACCTGACCCTGCTGTTCGACCCCGAACACAATCTGGAAGAGCGCATCATCGCCGAGCAGTTTCTTCAGTGAGGCAGGTTCTGGGATCCTGGGCGCTGGGCCTGGGACTCGGCGCCTTGGGCGGCGCCCTGTTCGCCGCCCTGGACCTGCCCTTGCCGTGGATGCTGGGGGCGCTCGGCGCCACCACCGTCGCATCCCTGTCGGGCTGGTCGCCCGCGGTGCCCAGGCCGCTCCGCGCCACCATGATCGGCGTGCTGGGGCTGATGCTGGGAAGCGCCTTCGCCCCCGATCTGCTGGACCGCGTCGGCCGCTGGGCCGACAGCATGGCCGTGCTGGCGGTGGCCATGACGTTGACCACGGCGCTGGTGGTGGCCTATCTGCGGCGGCTGGGCCGAATGGACAAGGTTACCGCCTTTTTCGCGGGGGCGCCCGGCGGCATCAATGAAATGGTGATGACGGGGGGCGCCATGGGCGGCGACGAGCGCACCATCGCGCTGTCGCATTCCCTGCGCATTCTTCTGATCGTCTTCGCCGTGCCGTTCGGCTATCGGCTGATCGCCCATGTCCATTCCGTTCCCATGGCCCAGAGCATGGGGCGGCTGCTGGATCTTGGCGGCATGGATGCGCTGGTCCTGGCCGGATCGGCGTTGCTCGGCGCTCTACTGGCCCGGCTTGCCCGGTTGCCCGCCTGGACGCTGACCGGTCCCATGATGTTCAGCGCCGGGCTGCATCTGGCCGGACTGACCGCGTCAAAGCCACCGGCGGAACTGGTGATCCTCGCCCAACTGGTGACCGGGGCCTCCATCGGATCGCGGTTTCGCGGGCTGGGGTGGTCCGAGGTCGCGGTCATGGCGCGTCCCGCCCTGGGGGCGACGGTCATCATGTTGGGGGTTTCCGCCGCCGCCGCCTGGGCCATGGCGGCGATGTCCGATCTGCCCTTCGCGGTCCTGCTGCTGTCCTTCGTGCCGGGCGGCATCGCCGAGATGTGTCTGGTGGCGCTGGCCCTGGGCCAGGATGTCGCCTTCGTATCGACCCATCATGTGGTCAGGGTGGTTCTGGTCATCATGCTGGCGCCCGTGGCATTCAGAATTTTTGGGCGAGGAGGAAATTCATCATGAAGCTTGTCGACCCCCGACGCCTGTCCGCCCTGGTGGAACAAGCCCGGACTTCGCCGCGGCGGCGCGCGCACCTGAACATCCACGACGATACCGCCGAGTCCATTAACCGGCTGGCCATCGCGCTGGAGCCCGACACCTATATCCGTCCCCATCGCCACTCGGACAAATTCGAACTCTTCGTGTTGCTGGTGGGGCGCGCCGTGCTGATCGGTTTCGATGGCGACGGCGTGGTGACCGAGCGGGTCGAGGTCGGCGGCGAGGGGACGCGGATCGCCGAATTTCCCGTCGGGACATGGCATAGCCTGGTGGCACTGGACAGTGGATCGATCATGTTGGAGGTCAAGCCTGGTCCCTATAGCCCGACGCCCGAAGCAGATTTCGCCGCTTGGGCTCCGGCCGAAGGCGATGCGGCGGCGGCGGCGTGTCGGGACTGGCTGCAAGACCATGCGGTGCCCGGCTTGCGGTGGCCGGGGCAATTCACCTGATTCGCCGAATGATCGCAGTAATGGGGGCAATGGATATTTGCATAGGCAAGCCCGAGCCGGTGCGAATGCCCCTATTTTGCTGCGCCGCAGCAAGAAAAGTTTCACGTAACCCCGGACAATGGTCCTTTGATGGACTTTTCTTTGCTGTCGTTTGTGCCATACTCTTGTCCAGCTACTGACTTTGGGCGGGTGGCCCTGGTTCCGGTGGCATATGGTTTTCAAAGGAGGGACGGATGAAGAAGTGGATTGCTTCGGCTCTTTTCGCTGCGGCCGCCATGTTCACCCTGAGTGGTGAGGCGAAGGCCGAAGGTGGCGTTGTTCTCGGTGTCTTGGCCTGCTCCAAGACCGGAACCGGCACGACCTATGTGCTGCATTCCCGCAATCCGGTGGAATGCACCTATGAGGGCGTCGGCGGCCCCCAGAAGTACACCGGCATTGACGGCATTCTGTTCGGCATCGATCTCGAAATCGAGCACAAGGCCGGCATGGGCTATCTGGTGATCGGCGGTACCTGGAAGGACAAGTCGAGCCTCGAGGGCTATTTCGTCGGTGCCAAGGCTTCGGCCACCGTCGGTCTCGGCCTCGCGGTGCAGGCGGGCTTGGCGGGTGTCGGCAACGACATCACCCTGGTTCCGCTCGGCCTCGGCGGCCAGATCGGCATCGGCGCCACCGGTGGCATCAGCTATATGGCGATCAACGGCGCCAAGTAAGCTGTGCTGTTCGGTTTGGGATAAGCGGTGGAGCCCCCTGGGCTCCGCCGTTTTCTTTGGCCGGTCAGCTGTTTTCCAGGCCGTTTGGTTCGTAGACCACGATCTTGCTGCCGGAATTGTCGATGTTGAAATCCACATGGATCAGGGACTTCAGCCGCTCCCTGACCTTGGCCTGTAGCTCCGGCTTCACGTAGAACAGCACGAAGCCGCCGCCTCCGGCACCCAGCAGCTTGCCGCCGATCGCCCCGGCATCCATGGCGGCCTGATAGATCTCGTCGATTTCCGGGGTGGTGACGGCGTCGGCCAGTTCCCGCTTCAGCCGCCAACTGTCGTGCAGCAAGCGGCCCAGGTCGTCGAGCTGGCGCCCGTCGCTGCCCATGATGGCGACCGCTTCGTCCACCATGGCGACCATCTTGTGGACATGGGCCTCGCGGTTGGCCAGATTGGCGATCTGCTTGGCGGCGATCTTGTCGGCGTAGCGGGAAAAGCCGGTGAAGAACAGCATCAGCGAGCCCAGCATGGCGCGGCGGCGCTCCACCGGAATGATCAGCGGCACCACGTCGAAGGTGTCGTCGCGCAGGAAGGTGATGCGATTCATTCCGCCATAAGCGGCCCAGACCTGATCTTGCGAGCCCACATTCTCGCCGATGACATTCTGCTCGATGCGGATGGCTTCCTGGGCCAACTGCTTCTTGGTGGCCATCCTGCCCTGCTTGGCCAGCAGGGTGTTGATCAGCCCGACGGTGAAGGAGGACGAGGAGCCCATGCCGGAACGGGCGGGCAGATCGCCGTCGTGATGAATCTCGACGCCCGACGACACCCCCATTTCCGTCAGCACGGCGCGAACCGCCGGATGTTGGATATCGGCGATGTCATCGACGGTTTCCACCTTGGAATAGGCGATGCGATGCTTGTGCTCGAAGAAGGGCGGCAGGGTGCGCAGCGTGATGTAGCAGTATTTGTCGATGGTGAAGCCCACCACCGCGCCGCCATGCTGGCGGAACCATGCCGGATAGTCGGACCCGCCGCCGAACAGTGAAACGCGGAAGGGGGTGCGGCTGATGATCATCCCGGTGTCTTTCCTTTGGCCGCGATCGCATCGTGTGGCAGCACGTTCCCCGCTTCGGCCAAGCTTTCGGGAGTGCCGATATCGATGAAGGCGGCGCCCTCGGCGCGCCAACCGAAAATCCAGCCCGGCGGCAACTGCGCCAGGAAATCGCGTTCCAGCGACGGCCCGGTCTCGGCGGCCAGACGGTCCAGCGCCGGACGCGACAACAGGGCGGCGCCGCCGTTGATCCAGCCCGGCCCCGCCAGTGTCGGATCCTTCTCGGCGAAGCGGGTGACTTGGCCGTCGGCGGCGATCTCCACCCGACCATAGCGTGAAACCTCGGCGACGGCGACACACAACAGCGATACCGCGCGGCCAGAACGACGATGCTCGGCGAGGAATTGGGCGAAATCGGCTTCCAGCCAGGTGTCGCCGTTCATGACCATGACCGGGTCGCCGACAAGCCGGGGCATGACGTGGCGCAGCGCGCCGCCGGTCCCCAAGGGAGCCGGTTCCGCCACCGCCAGAACCTGCAGCGGCAGGTCGCGTCCGTCAAGGTGAGCCCTCACCTGATCGGCGCCCACGCCCAGGGAAAGCACCACGCGCCCGGCGCCCAGGGCGGCCAGGTGGTCCAGCAGGTGATCGAGGAAGGGACGGCCGTTGATGGGGGCCAGCACTTTCGGGATGTCGCCGAGAACGCTCCGGATGCGGGTTCCCAAACCACCGGCCAGCACCACCACGTCGATGCCGCCCAGTCCGTTGTCGCCGCTTTCGGTCATCACGGCCCCATGACGGCGCGGTCCGGCACCAGCGCGACGCCCTCGGCCTCGGCGATGATCCAGCGCGGACGGCCCCGCACGTCCTTGTAGACCCGGATCACGTAAAGACCGGTGGCGCCGACGGCCAGCATCAGGCTGCCCCACAAGAAAAAGGCCAGGGAAGCGAACAGCCAGCCGCTGCCGGCGAACAGTCCGATCAGCAGCAGCAGGACCGACAGGGCCAAACCGCACAGTCCGGCCCAATTGACCATGTAGATGGGCAGAAACGAGAACGAGGTGACGCCCGCCACCATGGTCTTGACCGCATTACGGTGAAGGCCGGAGAACTTGCTTTCGCCGCAATGGCGCGGTTGGCGTTCGTAATCGACGAAGGTCTGATCGAACCCCATCCACACCGCCAGTCCACGGATATAGGGGTCGTGTTCGCGCAAGCTCAGCATGTGCTGGGCGGCCCGGCGCGACAACAGCTTGAAGTCGCCCGACTCGATGGGCATCTGCCCGCGCGAGGTCCAGTTGATAACCTCGTAGGCGCGGCGCGTCAGCCACATGCGCAGGGGGTCTTCGCCGTGGCGGACGCTGCGCCTTGTGTGGACCACGTCGTGTCCGGCCCGCCAATGTTCGATCAAGGTGGGCAGCAGCTCGGGCGGGTCTTGAAGATCGCAGTCCATATAGATCATGGCGTCGCCGGTGGCGGCGGCAAGGCCCGCCAGCACGCCCTCGGACGGCCCGGCGCGCCGGGCGGTGGTGATGATCTTCACCCGCGGATCCTTGGCACGGGCTTCGACCAGGATCTGGCGTGAACGGTCGGTGGAGCAGTCATTGACGAAGATGAACTCAAAGCCTTCCGGACGCCCGTCGGCCATCAGCGCCAGCCGCCGGATCAGTTCCGGCAGATTGTCTTCCTCGTTGCGGAACGAGAGGATGATGGAGACTGCGTCTTGGCTCATGATTCCGCCCTCACCGTGGTTTCCAGAACCACAACTCGCGGAAGAACTGGAAGTAATAGGCGGCTCCCCAGCGAAGAATCTGGAGTTTGCGCTCGCCGCCGATACGGGGCGGCTCGCCCACGCCGATCTCGCCGATCCGCATCTTGGCCTTGGCGGCGCGGACCGACATGACCGGCTCCCAACTGATGATGGTTCCGAACAACCGTTCGGGCAGAAGATAGGTTTCGTCCTTGTCCAGATCCAGTCGGGCGATCAGGTCGCGGCGGAACGCCCGGTAGATCACCATGGCATCGGTATAGCGGGCGCCGTGCAGAAGATTAACGGTGCGGGTGAATAGCCAGTTGCCGAACCCCGTGATGACATCGTCATCCTGGCTTGATGTGCCATCGCAATAGCGCGATCCGATGACAAGGTCATATCCCTGCCGCATCTTGTCGATCAGCGCGGGGATAAATTCCGGCGCGCAATTCCCGTCAGGGCTGATGGTGATGACCATATCGCCGGAGATCAATGGCATGGCCTCCAGATAGGCAAAGCGGATGCCCCGGCGTTTCTGGACGTATACCTCGTAGCCGTTTTCGCGGCACCATTCGATGGTCCCATCGGTTGAACCGCCATCCAGGACAAGAATCTGGCTTGCCCATTCCCGCTTGATCTGGGGCAGGATGGCACGCACGCCATCAATCTCGTTCAGGGTCAGGGCGACGATGGAAACAGTCATACACAAGAAGCTTTCTTACGGGGAAAGAAGAGAGTTACCTGCATGGGAAACAGCCTGAACCCAAGGCAAATAAGATGGGACGTAAGTGAAGACAACACGGTGATTCCCCTTTTCCAGTGCGATCCCCCAGAAGGTGTGATCGGCCGGAAAAAGAGCAGTGGGAACGTCGTCAACACTGGCCTTCCAATATCGTGAAAAGGTATTCGTGACAACCAGAACCTGTCGTCCATCGACGCTGATATCCAACTCAATCCGATCGCTTGAATAGACCCTTGGGGTAATTTTTCCGGGTGTCGGAGTTGCGTCCACCGCCAATCCTGGGGGCAATTCATCGCGTCTGGCGAACAAGGTTTCCCTCAGGATTTCCACTGGAGCTTGAGCCATGGCCTCGACGGTAGCGCGGTCGTTATCGAATGCGCGGATATTTCCAACGGTAAAAAAACGGGGGAGGGCCAGGTCATTGCGGTAGACATAAAGCCATTGTCGTCCGGAGAGATTCTCCGTCAAGGAGACCATTACCTTCTCGCGCAGGGACAACCCGCCCCAGGGTTTCGGGGCCCGTTCCACCTCCACTAGGCCGGGGCCGGATAGCGGCTCGCGCGAGACGAAATAACGGACATTGGCCAGGGACAGCAGATTCATGCGGTACAGCCGGTCCATGGGGCGGACGGCATAGCTTTCCGCCGTCCGGGTCCCCGATGTGACCAAATTAGGCCGCTCGCTCCGGAATTGGGGCCAGCCCCCATCCCGCTCCAGGAGATCCTTCATGTCGGGCGACACCGCTTCCGGCCCGCCTTCCTGGGCGATCCAGGGTTCCATGATGGCACTCCAGAATTCGAAATGCCGCCGCGGTCCCGCCGGCATATCCCCGGACTCCGTCTCCAGACCGTAGGCGTTAAGATGAGCCGGATATAGAAAAATGGGTTCCACTCGGCTGGGCCACGGATCCTGGGCGACCCGCTGAGCCAGGGCGCGCAGGACCGGGCTTTCGAAATTGCGGACGTAATTCCCGTTGGACAGCCAGTCGAGAGTCAGGTTGCGATACTTTTGGACGCCGGTGGACACGGTCATGGCGGCGATGATCGCCACCGTCATCGCCCCGCCGCCAATGGCGGGAAGGGAACGGGAAAGATATCTGATGCCGATGGCCATGGTCACAGCCAGTTCCGGCAAGATCATATAGCCCATAATCTTAACGTAGGAAAAGGACAGAACCAGTGCCGACAGGGGGCCATCATAGCTGGAAACGAAGGTGCGGGAGAATAGGAGCGCCAGAACAGCCGCAGTCGGAAGAAGTATATATGCGGCGCTGTTCCTGCGGATCAGGAAGACGCCGACCGGTAGGCCCAAATGAATCAACAGGAATTCCACATGGAACGAGGACAGAGTCCCGATGATTTCCGTAAGGACCGTCGTAGCGGTGTAGTGCTTCATGCCACGGGTGTAATAAAACGCCGACTCATTCAGGTGGGCCGACAGGGAAAAGGCCTCATTGATCCGAATGAGTGGGATGGCACAGAACAGGAAGATAATGATCCAGTCCGTCCGTGATGTCCTCCGCTCCACTACGGCAAACCACAGTACCAGGGCAAGTGAGAAATATTGCAGGACATCCGACGGGAACGGCACCCCAACGGTCACCAGCGCACTGGCCAGCGCGACCAAACCGCGGAGGACCGAATATTTAGCATCCAAATAACGACTGATGGCCAGCAGCACTACCGGCAATAGAGCCAAGTTGATGTTAACCAGAAAGACCGAGGTGGCGCACGCACCGTAGGCCATGGCTGCCAGGGTAGCCGGCATGGGTTCCGCCATCTGGTTGCGGATCAGGCGGTACATGCACCACGTTCCGCCGATCAGAGATGCTGTGATCAATACCGGATAGCTGAACCGGATCGGAATGCCTCCGAACAGTATTTGACTGATCAGGGAGGCCGATCCGGTTTGGGCCAGATCGGCCCCCCCCCTAATCAAGGGACTCCAGGCCTGCCCTATCGTCTCCAGGGCCGGCAAATGCATGTATAGCTCACTGGTATCGTAGAGGGGGAAGTAAGAGTACTTTGCCAAAACAAAATACTCGAATGATATCCAGAGCATCCAAAGTATTAATATAGGGACGTTCCTGCAGCGGATCATTTAGCCCCCATCTCCTCGACGATCTTGCGCGCCAGGCGATGCTCGGCCATGTCCTCGATATGCTTGCGGGTGTCCCAGCCGAAGCGTTGGGCCACCATGCCGAGATAGCGGGGATCGGCGAAGTATTCGTGGAAGGCGTCGTCGCGGAACTTCAGCACCTGGGCCGCCGAGCAATGCTCGGTGGGCAGCGGCTTGCAGTCGTAGGAATGCTGGGAGAATCCGGCCCAGCCGTCGGGCAGCGCCCAGCCGTTCTCCACCGCCTGGGTATAGAGGCCCGATCCGGGATAGGCCATGGCGGAATAGAAATTGGCGAACTCGCAGTTCAATTCCTTGGCCAGGTCCAGGGTTTCGCGCATGGTCGCCACCGTATCGTCGGGCAGGCCGAAGATGTAGTTGCCGATGACGCAGATTCCCGCCTTCTGGATATCGCGGACGATGCCGACGATGTCCTCGTATTTCAGCGCCTTGTCGGCGCCGTCGCGCACATGCTTCGAGCCCGATTCGATGCCCAGCGCCAGCCAGCGGATACCGGCCTTGCGCAATTTGGCCAGCATGGCGGGCTTGACGGTGTCGACGCGGGCATAAGCCCAGAAATTCAGCTCGTCGGAATAGCCCAGCTCGATCAGCCCGTCGCAGATGGCGGTGACGTGGCGGTCGTTGAGCACGAACATCTCGTCGATGATCTTGAAGGTCTTGACGCCGTAGGTGCGATATAGCCGGTCCACTTCGGCCACCACCTGGACGGGCGAGCGCATGCGATAGCGGTTGGCGTCGAAGGGCGCGTTGATGCAGCAGAAGCTGCACTTATAGGGGCAGCCCAGCGAGGTGTAGATGCTGGCATAGGGCATGCGCGCCCCCAGATCGCCGAAGCACTGCCAGTTATGGGCGCGGTATTTCTCCATGGGCAGCAGATGCCAGACATTGCCGTGCAGATCGGCGTCCAGATCACTGATCAGCGGCGCCGACATATTGACCCGGATTTCGTCCTCGCCGTCGCGCCAGACCAGACCGGCCACCTCGGTGGGGTCGGTCTCGGCACCCAGTTCCAGCCAGTCCAGCAACTGCACCACCGTGGCCGGTCCCTCGCCCTTGCAGGCGAAGTCCACCTGCTCTTCGGCCAGGGTGCGCTCGGGCAGGGCCGAGACATGGCCGCCGACGATGATGATGGGAATTTCCGGCGCCACGGCCTTGATGGCGGCGCAGGATTCGCCCGCCGCCACCATCTGCTGGGTCGAGGCCGAGGGCTGGTGGCCGAACACCACCATGCCCACCAGCACCGGATTCAACGCCTTGACCCGTTCGGCCACCGAGGCGGGGCCCATGCCCTCGGCCTCGGAATCCACGATCACCACGCTCTTGCCCCGGTCGATGGCGTAACCGGCGATCAGGCGGCACCACAGCGGCGGCTCGATGGCCGTCAGCTCGTTGCCGAGCTGCTGATAGATGCGCTCGCGGCCGCCCGGATTGACCAGGACGAGATCGGGGCGCTGGGACATCAGACGTTTCCGTAGATGCTGTTCTTGATCATGGTGAAGCCCTTGATCAGATCCTGGATGCCGAGATCGAGGGAGTGAGCGGGCTTGAAGCCGGTCTTCTCGATCTTCTCGTTGGACACGATGTAGTCGCGCTTATCGGGATCCTCGCCGATGGGGGCCTCGACGAAGACGAATTTGGGCAGGTGCTTCTGGATCACCTGACACAGTTCCCACTTGGACAAATTGGCGTCGGACAGGCCCACATTGTAGGGCTGGTTCTTCATGGATTCGAAATTTTCCAAGCCGTGCATGAAGGCGCGGGTCACGTCGCGAACATGAATGTAGTTGCGCTTGAAATGGGGCTCGAACAGCACCACGGCGCGGTCGGTGACGGCGCGGTAGACGAAGTCGTTGACCAGAAGGTCGATGCGCATGCGCGGCGCCATGCCGAACACGGTGGCGAGACGGAAGCTGATGGCGTTGCCGCGCTCCATCAGCGCCTGCTCCACTTCCACCTTGTGGACGCCGTAGAGCGAGATGGGGCGCAGCGGAGTTTCTTCCGTGCAGAACTTGCCCTGCTCGCCGACGCCGTAGCCGGAATTGGTGATGGGCATCAAGACGCGCTGGTTGGGCGAGAGCATCTTGAACAGCATCTTCTGGGCGTCGAGATTGGTGGTGGTGGCGCCGATGGGGTCCATGGCGCAGAGCGGCGCGCCCACCAGCGCGGCCAGCGGAACCACCACGTCCTTGTCCTTGATCAGGCCCTTCATCAGCGTCTCGTCGCGGCAATCGCCCTTGACCACGCTGAAATTGGGGTTCGAGCAGCAATGGCCCAGCGAGTGCTGCTTGAACATGAAATTGTCCAGCACCGCGACCTTATGCCCGGCCGCCAGCAGTTCGGGAACCATGATGGAGCCGAGATAGCCCGCGCCGCCGGTCACCAGGATGTTGTAGGTCATTGTGTGGTCCCTCTCTGTATTATCGTTTCAGTCCCCCCACCCCATCCCTCCCCACCAGGGGGAGGGGGGTGATCCCGTATCTCCCCTCCCCTCGATGGGGAGGGGCCGGGGTGGGGTGCTACCCGCAGGCCTTGTCCAAGACCTCGCGCAGACGGGTGATCTGCTCCGTCAGGTCGAAGGGATGGTTGCCGACGAAGAAGCCGTGGTCGTGGGCGAGGTCGGCATTGGGCACCGCACCGCCCACCACCTCGTAGTCGTAGTGCTTGATCACGTCGTGGCGCAGGAAATTGCCGCCGGTGATGATGCGATAGCCGATATCGGCGTCCTTCAAGGCGGCGAAGACCTTGTTGCGGTCGATCTTCCTGGCCGGATTGAGGATGATGGTGAACGAGAAGGCCGAGCTCTTGCCGTTTTCCTTTTGGATGATGAAGCGGTCGTCATTGCCCATCAGCTTTTGGAACAGCGCCAGATTCTTGCGGCGCTGGGCCGTGAAGCCGGGCAGCTTCTTGATCTGCTCGCGGCCGATGGCGGCCTCGATTTCCAGCGGCCGCACATTGTAGCCGGGCAGCACGAAGCGATAGGCCTCGAAGAAGTCGTTGCCCTTCTTCTGGAACACCGGGCTGTCGTTGGGCAGGTCGCGGGTCCAGCCATGGGCGCGCAGGGACCGGCTTAAGTGCGCCAGCTCGGTGTCATCGGTGAGGATGATGCCGCCTTCCATGGTGGAGATGTGGTGCGAGAAGAAGAAGCTGAAGGTGTTGAGATGGCCGAAGGTGCCGCACTTCTTGCCGCCCAGTTCGGCGTCCATGCTCTCGCAATTGTCTTCCAGCAGATACAGGCCGTGCTTGTCGGCGAAGGCGCGGGTCACGTCCAGCGCCGCCGGATTGCCGAGAATGGAAACCGCGACGATGGCCCGCGTCTTGGGGGTCAGCGCCTTTTCCAACTGGGCGACGTCCATGTTGAGCGTCTGCAGGTCCACGTCGACGAAGCGCAGCTTCAGCCCGTATTGCTGCAGCGGGTGGTAGGTGGTGGCCCAACTGATCACCGGAACGATGACCTCGTCGCCGCGCTGAAGGGGGCGCTCGCTCTTATAGGCCAGGGCGGCCACCGCGATCAGATTGGCCGAAGAGCCGGAATTGACCATGATGCCGTGCTTCACGCCGTGATAGGCGGCGAATTCCTCCTCGAACGCCTTGACGTTGGCGCCCATGGTGTAGAAGCCGGAATCGATGACGGCCTTGGCGGCGGCGGCCTCTTCAGGGCCCCAGGTCGGGGCGGCGAGCTCGTAGAACATGATCCAAGCAATCCTGATTGTTTAAGTCTTAAGAAAGGCCCGCACTCGCGCCTCGGCCACCAGGGGGCCGATTCCCACCTGCTCGTGCAGGGTGGCGCGGTCGCCCAGCTCGAAACGATAGGCCGGTTCCACCCCGATGCCCAGGGTCGGGCGCTCCAACCCCTTGCGGCTCAACAGATCGCGGGCCAGGGAATCGACGCCGCCCCGGCCGCTGAAGCCCTCTTCCATGCTGATCAGCGCGGGCCTCGCGGCCAGCAGCGCGGCCAGCGCGTCCTGGTCGAAGCCCGACAGGTCAAACAGGTCGATGACGGCGAGGCTGATGCCGTCCTGGGCCAGCTTGTCCGCCACTTTCAGCGCGGTATGGACCATATAGCCGGTGGCAACCACGCTGGCGTCGGACCCATCGCGCAACTGGGTGAAGCCCTTGTTCAGGTCGGGGGCGGTCTCGCCATGGAGGACCGGCAGGTTCTGGGCGTCGAAGCGCAGGTATTTCAGACCCCGCTGTCCGGCGCAGCGGTCGAACAGCGCCCCGGCGGTGACGTGATCGGCGGGCGACAGCACCGAGAACCCCGGCAGGGTCCGCATCAGGGTGATGTCCTCGTAGCACTGGTGGGTCGGTCCCGACACCACGTAGCTGTAGCCTGCTCCGACACCCACCAGGGTGACATTCATGGGCCGCACCGTGGACAGCAGGGCCAGATTGGTGCGGCACTGTTCATAGCAGCGCATGGTGATGAAGGGCGCTATGGCGTAGGCGAAGACCTTGAACCCTTCCAGCGCCAGCCCGGCGGACACATTGATCAGATTCTGCTCGGCGATGCCCACATTGATGAAGCGCTTGGGGAAGTCGCCGCGGATGCGGTCCAGGGTGGGGGCGCCGAAATCGGCGGCGACGAAGAACAGGCGTTCGTCCGTCGCCATGTTCTCCCAGATGCGCTCAAGCAGGGCATCGCGCATGGCCCTTGGCTGAAGGGCGGTCATTGCTGGGGCTCCCGCAGCAGGGAGTCGATGGTCTCGAATTTGGGCGACATCACATGGGACAGGGGGGCGTTTTCCAGGCCGGGGACGCCCCGCCCCTTGATGGTGCGGGCCACCAGCGCCTTAGGCCGGCCGTCGCGGGTCTTCTTCAGATGCGACAGCGCCGCGTGAACCGCCATGACATCGTGGCCGTCCACCTCCAGGCAGTCCCAGCCGAAGCCGCCCAGGCGGTCGGCAAGCCTGCCCAGCGAGTTGATCTCGTCGGTGAAGCCCAGCATGCAGATGCGGTTGTCGTCGACGATCAGGGTCAGGTTGTCCAGCCGGTTCTGAGCGGCGAACATGATGGCCTCCCAGTTGGCGCCTTCATGCAGTTCGCCGTCGCCGGTCACCACGAAGACGTCCTGGGCGCCGCCCTTGACCTTGAGCCCCAGCGCCATGCCGCTGGCCACGCCCAAGCCATGGCCCAGCGAGCCGTTGACCGTCTCGTAGCCGGGGATCACCGGATCGGGAATACCGCCCAGGAAACTGCCGGCCTGGCACACCCGCTCCAGTTCTTCTGCCGGGAAATAGCCCAGGTCGGCCAGGATCGGATACATGCAGATGGAGCCGTGGCCCTTGCTGATGATGCAGCGGTCGCGTTCTTCCCAGTCGGTGCGCTGGGGATCGAAGCGCAGCAGGCCGCCGTAATAGAGCGAGACGAAGATCTCGACGGGCGACAGCGACGACGCCAAGCGGACTTCCGGAGCCCGGCGATAGACCTCCAGGGTCTGGCGCCAGACCCAGTCCGCCTTGGCCCGCAAATCAACGTTAACCCCTGAAGCTTCCAAGCCTTGCCCCCTTATCCTTCGGTTCGAGCGCACACTAGCAAATCGCCCCCATCGCTCCAAGCGGTCAATCGCTTTCTCATTGCCCCTCAGTCGCCGGGCCTCAATGGCCCAGGCGCTCGCTTCGCGAGCTCTAGTCGCTCCAGTCCTCGTCGCGGACCCAATGATCGCCGCCGCCCAGGCGGGCCCGCAGGGATTGGGCCTCTTCGCAATCGGTGACGAAGGCCAGGATGGCGGATATGGCGCATTCGGCCGGATCACGCTTCAACTGGCGGGCGACGGTGGTCAGGCGCGCGGCGAGGTCAAGGTCGAGGTCGAGGTCGATTTTCATGGGGGTGGTTCTCAATCATAGGAACACCAAGGAGTCATATGATATTCTGCGCGACATTGAAGCCCCAACCAAGGCCTGCCAATCATGCGCGTCAATCGCGAATTTCTTGATCCCGATCTGGCCGGTTTTCTCCAGACGGCGGAAGAATCTGCGATCGCCGTCGCCCTTGCCGGGGGCGAAGCTGCTCGCGTCAAGGCATTGCGTGCCGCCTTGGACGACGGTGTCGCCAGCGGCGAGTCTGTCGATGCCGGTCCGGTGTTCCAGCGCCTTCTCGCCAAGTATGGCGCAGCCGATCGTTGATGGCGCGAGTTCGCTTTCGTCCCCGCGCCATCGCCGACCTGGAACAGATCGGCGACTTCATCGCGACCGACAATCCCGCTGCCGCCGCAACTTTCATCGCTGAAATCATGCGGTGCTGCGAGCTTCTGGCGGGCTCTCCCATGATCGGTCGGGACCGTGCGGCGCTTCGCTCCGGGACGCGCAGCTTTCCCGTTGGACACTACATCGTCTTTTACAGCCCAGCCTCCGACGGAATCGAGGTTGTTCGCGTTCTTCACGGTGCACGGGATGTTCAAAGCCTTTAACCCTTGATCTTTGCACCGGTTCCGACGAAAACCCAGGACCATGAGCACATTGTCCGACGCCCTGGCGCTGCGGCGCACCTTCGCCATCATCTCGCATCCCGATGCGGGCAAGACCACGCTGACCGAAAAGCTGCTGCTGTTCGGCGGAGCCATTCAGTTGGCTGGCGCCGTGCGCGCCCGTGGCGAACAGCGCCGCACCCGCTCGGACTGGATGTCCATCGAGAAGGAGCGCGGCATCTCGGTGTCGGCCTCGGTGATGACCTTCGAGCATGAAGGACTGACCTTCAACCTGCTGGACACGCCCGGCCACGAAGACTTTTCCGAGGATACCTATCGCACGCTCACGGCGGTGGATTCGGCCATCATGGTGCTGGACGCCGCCAAGGGTATCGAGACCCAGACGCTCAAGCTGTTCGAGGTCTGTCGCCTGCGCGACGTGCCCATCATCACCTTCGTCAACAAGGTGGACAGGGAAGGCCGTGACACCTTCGATCTGCTGCACGAGGTGGAAAAGACCCTGGCGCTGGACGTGACGCCGGTGACCTGGCCCATCGGCATGGGCCGCGACTTGAAGGGCGTCTACGATCTGGTGCGCGATCGCGTCATCCTGTTCGATCCCGGCCGTGGCGATCACATCGCCGAAATCAGCGTCGACGCCTCGCTGGATTCTCCCAAGCTGGACGAGGCGGTGGGCAAGACGGCGGCGGCCAAGCTGCGCGAGGAAGTGGAACTGGTCCGGGGCGGCTATCCCGAATTCGACCTGGAAAGCTTCCGCGCCGGTCACCTGACGCCGGTCTTCTTCGGTTCCGCCTTGAAGACCTTCGGCGTCGCCGAACTGCTGCGCGGCGTCGGCCGTCTGGCGCCGCCGCCTTTGGCGCGCAAGTCCGACAAGCGGGTGGTCGAGCCCGACGAGGCCAAGGTCAGCGGCTTCGTCTTCAAGGTCCAGGCCAACATGGACCCCAACCATCGCGACCGCATCGCCTTCTTCCGCATCTGCTCGGGCCGCTTCAAGCGCGGCATGAAGCTGAAGCATGTGCGCACGGGCAAGCAGATGGCCCTGGTCAATCCGGTGTTCTTCCTGGCCCGCGACCGCGAACTGGCGGAAGAGGCCTTTCCCGGCGACATCATGGGCATTCCCAATCACGGCCAATTGCGCATCGGCGACACGCTGAGCGAGGCCGAGGACATGAACTTCCTCGGCATTCCCACCTTCGCCCCGGAAGTGTTGCGCCGCGTCCGCCTTGACGATCCCATGAAGGCCAAGCAGTTGAAGAAGGCCGTGGAGGATCTGGCGGAAGAGGGGATCTCCCAGGTGTTCAAGCCCATCGACGGTTCCACCTGGATCGTCGGCGTGGTGGGCGCGCTGCAGTTCGACGTGCTGACCACCCGCATCGAGTCCGAATACAACATCAAGGCCGGCTTCGAGGAAGCCCCCTTCGTCACCGCCCGCTGGGTCGCCTGCGACGACGAGGCCGAATTGAAGCGCTTCATGGAGGCCAACAAGTCCAACATGGCCGAGGACCGCGACGGTGGCATCGTCTATCTGGCCCGCAATACCTGGCAGATGAACCGCGCCCAGCAGGATTTCGAGAAAGTTCGCTTCACCGCCACGCGGGAACAGCATTAGACATGCCCCTCAAGCGCCGGGCGCGAACTCCGTTCGCTTGGCTTCCGCGCCACGCGGCGCGCCGGCCCTTGGCCGCAACTCCTCGCCTGCGGCTCGTCGGGGTTAACGGCGTGCCGCCAGCGCTTCTTCCCGCGTCTTGAATCCCAGTTCCAGCAGCAGCGGCGGTTCCAGCCCCGCTTCCGCCAAGGCGGCGCGGTCGGCCAGCACCTCGGCGGCGGTGCCGTGCCGCGTCACCCTGCCCCGGTTGAACAGCGCCACCTCGTCGGCGAAAGCCCAGGCCAGATCCACGTCATGGGTGGTGAAGACCAGGGTGGTGCCCGCCTCGGACAATGTCGCCAGGGCGTCCAGCAGCCGCCTGGCGCCTTGGTGGTCGAGGCCCGCCACCGGCTCGTCCAGCAACAGCACCTCGGGCCGCATGGCCAAGGCTCCGGCGATGGCGACCCGCTTCTTCTGGCCGAACGACAGCATATGGGTGGCGCGGTCGGCCAGATCGCCGATGCCGAGCGCGTCCAAGGCTTCCGCGACCCGCTGGCGGGTTTCAGTCTCGTCGAGGCCGAGATTGAGCGGGCCGAACGAGACGTCTTCCGCCACCGTGGCGGCGAACAATTGGTCGTCGGGCTCTTGCATCACCAGCCCGACCCGCTTGCGCCAATCCGCCAGGGCCGCCCGTGAATAAGCGGCTTCGGCGCCGTCCAGCAGCACCCTTCCGCCCGACGGCTTCAAACTGCCGTTGAGATGCAGCAGCAAGGTCGACTTGCCCGCCCCATTGGGGCCCAGCACCGCCAGCCTGCGCCCCCTTGCGACGGCGAGGTCGAGCCCGTCCAGGGCCTTGATGCCGCCGGGATAGGCGTAGTTCAGGGCTTGGGCGTCGAGGATCAGGCCAGCCACAGGCAGGCTCCCGCCAGGGCGGCTTCGCCCGCTAGGATCGCGGCCAGCATGGGCAGCGAGGCCTGCCGCCTTGGGCTCAACATGCGCAGCGTGCCGTCGAAGCCGCGCGCCGCCAGTCCCATCTCCAGCCGCCTCGCGCTGTCCATGGCACGGGGCAGCAGCAGGGCGATCAAAAGCCCCAGCGAGCGGATGGACCGCCGCCAGCCGTGCCAGCCCAGCCGCGCCTCTTGCGCCGTCTGGATGGCGGCGGCGGCATCGAGCAGCAGGAACAGGAACCGCCAGGTCAGCAGCATGATCTCGGCGATCTCGGCGGGCAGGCCCAGCCGTCGCATGCCCCGGATCAAATCCGGCGTCGGCGTGGTGGCGGCCAGCAGCAGCAGGCAGGCCACCGCCGCCCAGGCGCGCAGCATGACCATGGCCGCCGCCTGTCCGTGGTCGGCGGCAAGACCGATGCCCTGCGGCCCCAGGTCAATGGCGATGGCGGCGGCGCCGGTCAGGATGAAGCCCATGGGCGCCGCGTTGAGCCGCAGCCAATCGGCAAGCCTTATGCGGGCGCCGATCAGGGCGGTGCCCCAGGCGGCCGCCAGCACCAGGGCCGCCCCCGGCCAGGGCGGAAGCGTCAGGGCGAGGGCCAGCAGGCCGAGGGCGAGCGCCGCCTTCTCGGCCAGCGCCCGGCCCCGCCATGGACTTGCCTGGGCCAGACGGTCGATGTGGAGACTCATGAGGAATGCGGCCGGGACGGCCGCGCTCCCGATTGTGGCGTCCGGGATCGGGGCGCGGGCATCCTGCCCGCATCCTGTCGGCTCATTTGTCCCTGCGACCGTGCATCCGGCCGAGGACATAGCCCAGGATTCCAGCCCCGAAGGCAGCCTGCAGCGCGAACAGGGTGGCCTCGATTTCCTTGGTGGGGGCCCAGAACGGCTCGGTCCATTTCCGGTAATCGGGGTTGGACGCGGTGACCACCTCGCTGGCGGCGTCGTCGGTGCCGCCGAACTGGGCGGCCGGGTTGAGGATCAGCGGCGCGGCGACGATCAGGGCCGCCATGCCCAGCAGCAGGGCGTTGCTCTTGGCGGTCATGCCTTTGCTCCCAGAATGCGAATATGGCCGCGTGCCGCCAGGGCGTTCATCACCACGATGGTGACCAATCCCTCGGCCACCGCCAGCGGCGCCTGGGTCACGGCGAAGATGCCCGCGAACTTGGCGAAGGATCCGGCGAAGCCGGTCTCGGCATCGGGGAAGGCCAGGGCCAATTGGGTCGAGGTCACCACATAGGTGGCCATATCGCCCAGGCAGGCCGACAGGAAGACAGCGACGGAGGCGGGCAGGGCCAGCCGTCCCGCCAGCTTCCAGATGCCATAGGCGACCCAGGGACCGGCGATGGCCATGGAAAAGATATTGGCGCCCAGGGTGGTCAGGCCGCCATGGGCCAGCAGCAGGGCCTGGAACAGCAGGACGACGCTTCCCATCACCGCCATCACCGAGGGGCCGAACATCATGGCCCCCAGGCTGGTGCCGGTGGGATGCGAGCACGATCCGGTGACGCTGGGCAGCTTCAGGGCCGATAGCACGAAGGTGAAGCCGCCGGCCGCGGCCAGTTGCAGCCGTGCTTCCGGGTGTTCGGCGACGATGCGCTTCAGCCGCCGCGCGCCCATCACCACGAAGGGGGCGGAAATCACCGTCCAGGCAAGGGCATGCCCGGCGGGAAGAAAACCTTCCATGATATGCATTTTGAACAGACTCCGTTCGTCGAGACCAAACGTCGTCGCGAAACGGAACACCAACCCACCGACTCACCCCGGCCGAACGGGCTCGCAACGACTCTCGCGATGGCAGGTCTCCTGACTTGCGGGTCATAAGGTCCGGCATAGCCTTCCCAGCCCGTTTGGGGGCCAGTGGCGATCTCTGGGGCCGAACCCTCTCCGCTTACAGTTGCGGGGGCAGTCACGGATTTAGCCCCCTTTTCGGGCGCCGCACCGTAGTTCCCATTTTCACCCGACGCCCTTGGGACGCCGGGAACCATCACGGCCACTATAATTTCGCCATGATCGGGATGCAAACCCTTCGCGAGGTGCTAACCTTATTCCCTCTCCCGCTTGCGGGAGAGGGTGGCGCGGAACGCGCCGGGTGAGGGTTCGTCTATTGGCATCCAGCCCCCTCACCCCAACCCTCTCCCCCGAATCGGGGGAGAGGGAGTGACGATTTAGGGAGGTTTCTTTCGTGTCCCACACCATTGCCCTGGTCGATGACGACCGCAACATCCTGACCTCGGTGTCCATGGCGCTGGAGGCCGAGGGCTTCAAGGTCCGCACCTATACCGACGGCGCCGAGGCCCTGCGCGGCCTGACCGGCCAGCCCGCCGATCTTGCCGTGCTCGACATCAAGATGCCGCGCATGGACGGCATGGAATTGCTGCAACGCCTGCGCAAGCAATCGGCTATTCCGGTGATCTTCCTCACCTCCAAGGATGACGAGATCGACGAGTTGATGGGGCTGCGCATGGGCGCCGACGACTACATCAAGAAGCCGTTCTCGCAGAAGCTGCTGATCGAGCGCATCCGCACCCTGATCCGCCGCCTGGAGGCCAATGTGATCGGCGATCAGCCGGGCGGCGACGCCCTGGTGCGCGGCCAATTGGTCATGGACCCCGCCCGCCATGCCAGCACCTGGAAGGGCAAGAAGGTGGACCTCACCGTCACCGAGTTCCTGCTGCTCAAGGCCCTGGCCCAGCGGCCCGGCCATGTGAAGAACCGCGACCAGTTGATCGACGCGGCTTACGGCGAATCCATCTATGTGGACGACCGCACCATCGACAGCCACATCAAGCGGCTGCGCAAGAAGTTCCGCGACGTGGACGAGGAATTCAGCCAGATCGAGACCCTCTACGGCGTGGGCTATCGCTACGGCGAGGAATAGGCATGACCGAGGTGGTCCAAAGAAAGCTCCCCCGCTGGCGGCCCCTGGCCTCGCCTTTGACCCGGCGCATTCTGGCGGTCAATCTGCTGGCGCCGGTGGTCCTGGTGATCGGACTGTTCTATCTGGACCACTATAAGCAGGGACTGGTCCGCACCGAATTGGAGGCGCTCGGCACCCATGCCAAGATGATGGCCGCCGCCATCGGCGAAAGCGCGGTGTTCGAGGAAGAGCGCGGCAATATCGAATTCAATCACGATCTGGTGCAGCTCCTGGTGCGGCGTCTGGCCGAACCGGCCAATCTGCGTGCCCGCCTGTTCGAGATGGATGGCGATCTGGCGGCGGATTCCCGAGGGCGGCGGGGGGCGGTCGGGCTGGTTCATATCGAGGAACTGCCGGTGCCGCAAATCCCGAAGTGGAGCGATCGTCTGCGTCTGTGGTTGGAACACGTCACCCGCTGGGTTCCCGCCGACGACGGATTGCCGGTCTATCAGGAACGCCTGCATCACCGCGCCGGCGACTTCGCCGAGGTGATGAGCGCCATGGCGGGACGCCAGGATTGGGGCGTGCGGACGCGGCCGATCGGAGGGCTGATTCTGTCGGTGGCGGTGCCGGTGCAGCATTACAAGCAGGTGGTCGGCGCCCTGCTGATCACCACCGACGGCACCAATATCGCCCGTTCGCTGTTTCAGATCCGCATCGCCATCCTGGAAGCCTTCGCGGTGTCCCTGGCCTTGACCATCGGCCTGTCGCTCTACATGGCGGGGGCCATCGCGCGGCCCATCCGCCGCCTTGCCCTGGCGGCCGAGCGGGTGCGCCACGGCCATGGAAGCAACCATTCCATTCCCGACATGTCCGCCCGCAAGGACGAGATCGGCGAGCTGTCGCTGGCCCTGAAGGAGATGACCGAGGCGTTGTGGCGACGCATGAATGCCATCGAGGCTTTCGCCGCCGACGTGGCCCATGAAATCAAGAATCCGCTGACCTCGTTGCGCTCGGCGGTGGAGACCGCCGCCCGCATCGAGAACCCCGATCAGCAGCGCAAGCTGATGGCCATCATCCTCGACGATGTGGGGCGGCTGAACCGGCTGATCAGCGATATTTCCGACGCGTCGCGCATCGATGCCGAAATGCAGCGGATCGAGACCGAACCGGTGGCGGTGACCGCCATGATGGACGCCCTGACCGAGGTCTACCGCTCCACCACCGCCGATCAGGGGCTGAGCTTCACCCTGGAACGGCCCGACGGCGATCCGCTGATGGTCATGGGCCTGGAACCGCGTTTGGTGCAGGTGTTGCGGAACCTCATCGCCAATGCCATCTCGTTCAGCCCGCCCCAGGGGACCATCGCCCTTCGGGCCTTGCGGATGGACGGCATGGTCCGCATGGAAATCGACGATCAGGGGCCGGGCATTCCGTCCAACAAGCTGGACGCCATCTTCGAGCGCTTTTATTCCGAGCGCCCCGAAGGCGAGAAGTTCGGCACCCATTCCGGGCTCGGCCTGTCCATCTCGCGCCAGATCATCGACGCCCATGGCGGCCGTCTGTTCGCCGCCAACCGTCCCGAGGGCGGGGCGCGCTTCACGGTGGATTTGCCCACCGTGTGACGTTGCCCAATTTATGTCGCAAAGGGATGCTCTACTCCATCCATCCCTTCAACCGGAGTTACGTCCATGAAAAAGCTTCTGATTGCCCTGATCGCCGCCCTTCCCGTGGTGATGACCATGCCCGCCTCGGCCCAGCAACCGGGCGAGATGCGCAAGGACCGCCCGGAAATGCGCAAGGACCGCGAGGACATGCGTGAGGACCGGCGCGAGATCGGCCAGGATCGCCGCAAGGAGGTCCATGACCGCAATGAATTGCGCAAGGACCGCAAGGACGGCGACAAGGAGGCCATGGCCAAGGATCGCAAGGAGCTTCGCGAGGACCGCAAGGAAATGCGCGACGACAAGCGCGAGATGCGCCACGACCGCAAGGAGCATCGCGAGGACCGTCGTGAGATGCGCGAGGACCGCAAGGATCGCTAGTAGGCGTATTCCTTGAAGATCGGATCGACGCATCCCTGCCAGCGGCCCTCATAGGCCTCCAGCATATCCTCGGCGGGGGTGCGTCCGGTCCGCACCGTGTTTTCCAAGGTGTCGAGATAGATGGACTCGTCACGGCCGGAATCGTTGAGCCGGGCGCGCCGCTTCAGCCCGCCCGAGGCCAGCGCCAGGACATCGGCGGCGATGTCGCGCACCGTGCGGCCGCCGACCTTGGCCGCCAGGGCCTGGGCGGGAACGTCGCGGCGCAGCCCGTGGCGGTCCTCCGCCGTCCAGTCCTTGACCAACTGCCAGGCGCCGTCCAGCGCCACGTCGTCATAGAGCAATCCGGTCCAAAGGGCGGGCAGGGCGCATAGACGCCGCCACGGCCCGGCATCGGCGCCGCGCATTTCCAGGAACTGCTTCAGGCGCACATCGGGAAAGGCGGTGGTCAGGTGATCGGCCCAGTCGCCCATGGTGGGCGTCTCGCCCGGCAGGGCGGGCAGCTTGCCCGCCATGAAGTCGCGGAAGCTCTGGCCCGCCGCGTCGATGTATTTTCCGTCGCGGTAGACGAAATACATGGGCACGTCGAGCATCCAGTCCACGTAGCGCTCGAACCCCATTCCGTCCTCGAAGGCGAAGGGCAGCGGTCCGGTGCGATGGGGGTCGGTGTCGGTCCACACATCGGCCCGCGCCGACAGCAGGCCCGACGGCTTGCCGTCCACGAAGGGCGACGAGGCGAACAGGGCGGTGGCGATGGATTGCAGCGCCAGCGAGACGCGCAGCTTCTTCACCATGTCGGCTTCCGAGGCGAAGTCCAGGTTCACCTGCACCGTGCAGGTGCGCAGCATCATGTCGAGGCCCTTGCCGCCCACCAGCGGCATGTAGCGGCGCATGATGTCGTAGCGGCCCTTGGGCATCCAGGGGATGTCGCCCTGGCCCCATTTGGGCTGGAACCCGGCGCCGAGAAAGCCGATGCCCAGCGGTTCGGCCACCTGCTTGACCTGCTCCAGGTGATGGGTGACCTCGGCGGCGGTCTGGTGGATGTTTTCCATCAGGCCGCCGGACAGTTCCAACTGGCCGCCCGGCTCCAGGCTGACCGAGGCGCCCTGGCCGTCCAGCAGCGCGATGACCTTGCCGGTTTCCTCGAATTTTTCCCAGCCCAGCGCCGCCAACCCGTCCAGCATGGCCTTGATGCCGCGCTTGCCGTCATAGGGCAGCGGGCGCAGATCGCCGTCGGTATAGCCGAATTTCTCGTGCTCGGTGCCGATGCGCCATTGGTCGCGCGGCTTGCACCCTCGTTCCAGCGAGTCCACCAATTGGCGCTTGCCGGTGACGGGCGCGCTGCTGGGCGTGGCGGGTGCGGACATGGAACCGGTAATCCTGACTCTTGCGATGAGGGACCAGCAAACGACAGGGCGGGTAAGCCCGTCAAGCGCCGAATCCGTGGGGGTCCCTCTTGATTTGACGCCCTTGAATGCAATTAAGGTGTTGCGGAAAGCGCGCCACTCAGTTTAGGTCACATTCGACCATATCTGTTGTTCCGGTGTCTCATGATGAATGTTATCCGCGCGAAGCTTCACGGCATTCGCGTCACCAATGCCGATCTCAACTACCACGGCTCCATCACGCTGGATCCCGAGCAGTGCGAGATGGCCGGCATCTATCCCATGGAATTCGTCGAGATCTGGAACAAGAATTCCGCCGCCCGCATCTCCACCTATGTGATCTACGGCGAGCCCGGCTCGCGCTGCTGCGTGCTCAACGGCGCCGCCGCCCGGACCTGCCAGAAGGGCGACGAGTTGATCATCGCCGCCTCCGAGTTGATCAGCGGGCCGGAAAAGCTCTATGACATCAAGCCGCGCATCCTGACCTTCCTGCCCGACAATCACGTTGATCAGGTGCTGTATTACGACGTCTTTCAAAGCGAGAGGCGGCCCTACGACTTCCGCATCGTCGACGCCGACAAGCACACGGTGGAAAGCTGCCACACTTGGCCCAACGTGGATATCACCCGGGTGCGCGACGGCCTGATCGCCAAGGGGTGGAGCGAGGCGGAAAGCGACGATTTCATCGCCAAGCATTTCTCGCTGTGAGCCGCTGATGAAGCCCGCCGTCGTTCTGCTGTCCGGCGGTCTCGATTCGGCGACCACGCTGGCCATGGCCAAGGCCGACGGTTTCGCCCCGGCGGCGCTGACGTTCCGCTATGGCCAGCGTCACGCCGTCGAGATCGACGCGGCGCGCCGGGTGGCGCTCGCCATCGGGGTTTCCGATCACCGCATCGCCGATATCGACCTCCGGGTGTTCGGCGGCTCGGCGCTGACCTCCGACTTGGCGGTGCCCAAGGGCCGCGCCGACGCGGAAATCTCGACGGGGATTCCGGTCACCTATGTGCCTGCCCGCAATACCATCATGCTGTCCTTCGCCCTGGCCTTCGCCGAGGTGATCGGCGCCGCCGACATCTTCGTCGGCGTCAACGCGGTGGATTATTCCGGCTATCCCGACTGCCGCCCCGACTACATCAAGGCGTTCGAGGACATGGCCAATCTGGCCACCAAGGCGGCGGTGGAGGGGCGCCGCCTCACGCTGCACACGCCGCTGATCAACCTGACCAAGGGCGAGATCATCAAGAAGGGGCTGGCGCTTGGCGTGGACTATGCCATCACGTCGACCTGCTACGACCCCGATCCGCTGGGGCATGCCTGCGGCCAGTGCGATTCGTGTCGGTTGCGTCTGAAGGGCTTCGCCGAGGCCGGTCTGGCCGATCCGGCGCCTTATGCCGCTCGGCCGATGAAATGACCCTTGTGGAATGCGGCCGGGACGGCCGCGCTCCGAGAATAGCGCGCCGTTCGGAGCGCGGGCGTCTCGCCCGCCCGAGAGTCACATCAAGTGACCAGCGGCCTTACATCCCGTTGAGCACCCCGTCGATTTCCAACTGAGCCATGGCGCGGTCGGAGCCGTGGATGATGGCGTTGGCACAGTCCATCAGCGCCTGGGCGGCGCGGCTGATGGCCTTGACATGCTCGGTGATCAGTCCGGGATCGGACCCGGCCAGGATTTCTTCTTCCAGCTTGTTGACGCCGCCGATGATCAGGCCGTTCAACTGGTTCAGCGTCTCCTCGAAGGGACGGCGGAACTTGCTCGGCACCCGGTCATAGGCCTCGATGGCCAGTTGCTTGTCCTTGAAGCTGGAATCGGCGAAATGCTCGGTATAGCTCTTGGGCTGCCACATCTTGCATTCCTCGACCATGTCCGGCATGTCCGGAATCATGTCGATCAGCATGACGATTTCGTTGAAGTGGTTGAGGTAGTCCGTCGCGAGCAGGGTCTGGGCACTGATATTCGTGCCATCCACCCTGGCGACGAATTCCTGAAAAGCCGCGAACTCGTCCGGAGGAATATCCGATTCCGACACCATCCCTCCTGCCCCGGTTGTCATTTCTCCCCGAACCCCATCCTTGCGCCATAAAGCGAAGAAGTTCAAGAGGCCAGCGGCGTTTGTTGCCAGATTACGTTCGATGATACGGGTGGCCCGCGAGTATGGCCTGGGCCCGCCACAGCTGTTCCGCCAACAGGGCGCGGACCAGCATGTGCGGCCAGGTCATGCCGCCCAGCGACAAAAGCAGGTCGGCGCGTGCCCGCACCGCCTCGCCATGGCCGTCGGCGCCGCCGATCAGGAAGGCCACATCGCCGATACCGCCGTCGCGCCAGACGCGAATCTTCTCGGCGAAGTCGGGCGATGTCATATGGCGGCCGCGCTCGTCCAGCGCCACCACCACGGCGCCGTTCGGAACCGTGGACAGCAGCAGCTCCGCCTCGCGGGCCTTCAACTGGGCCGAGGCCAAGGGCCGCTTCTCCTCCACTTCCTTGAGGGTGAGCGGAGGGCTGAGACGCTTCACATACTGGTGGAACAGGTCAAGCTCCGGCCCCGGCTTGGCCTTGCCGACGGCGGCCAGCAGGATGCGCATCAACCGCCTTGCATGGCCTTGGCGCGGATGGCGGCGGCGTTGGGCTGTTCCGACTTGGCTTCCAGCGTGCCCCACATCTTTTCCAGATTGTAGAAGGCGCGGACCTCGGGGCGGAACAGATGGATGATGACGTCGCCGGCATCCACCAGAACCCAATCGCACTGCGCCTCGCCCTCGGTCTGCACATGCTGTCCGGCGGTCTTCAGGGCGCGGGCCACGTGATCGGCCATGGCGCCAACCTGGCGCTGCGACTTGCCGGTGGCGATGACCATGTGATCACAGATGGAGGTGCGGCCCTTGAGGTCGATGACGGCGATGTCCTCGGCCTTGTGGTCTTCCAGGGTGGCGACGACGAGTTCGACCAGGGACTGGGCCGGGGCGGCGGGGGGCGTTGGGGAAGTGATGGTCGGCTCCTAAGGTCTAGACGAGGCGGCTGCGGATGGCGGTGGACGAGGCCGGATGCCGCCTTATGTGAAGGAAGGCCCAGGCCGGGGGCCGTTTGGCGCACAGGGCGCGCGGCCGGGTCGGGCTGACACGGAAACGGCCGAAGCGGCGGGCGGCCTTTGTGGCCAATGTCCGGGCAGAATAGGGACCACGGGCGAAAATCGCAACCGGAACGGTCCGGAAGATGCGCGGCCAGCGCGCCCAATGCTCCATCTGGGCCAGATTGTCGGCCCCCATCAGCCAGACGAAGCGGGCACAGGGGAAGCGGATGGCCAGGGCGGTCAAGGTGTCGGCGGTATAGCGGGTGCCCAGCGCCGTCTCCAGCGTGGTGGGGCGCAGACGAGGATTTCCCGCCATCACTGCCTGCGCCGATGCCAGCCGCTCCGCCAACGCGGCCATGCCGGAGGTGGATTTCAACGGGTTCTGCGGACTGACCAGCAGCCAAACTTCGTGAAGCCGCAACAACTTCAGGCTCAGTTGCGCGATGTGGCGGTGCCCGTCATGGGCGGGATTGAACGAGCCGCCCAGCAGGCCGATCCGCACCCGGCGGCGGTCGCCCCAGGGATTGGGCGCCAGCGGCGTCATCCCGGCCGGACCTGACCGCTGCCCTTGACCACGTATTTGAAGGTGCAGAGTTGTTCCACCCCCACCGGGCCGCGGGCATGCAGCTTGCCGGTGGAAATGCCGATCTCGGCGCCCATGCCGAACTCGCCGCCATCGGCGAACTGGGTCGAGGCGTTCCACAGCACGATGGCGGAATCGCAGCCCTGCAGGAAGGTCTCCGCCGCCTTGGCGTCCTCGGTGACGATGGCTTCGGTGTGGTGCGAGCCATGGGTGTTGATGTGATCCACCGCCGCCGCGACCCCGTCCACCACCTTCACCGCGATGATGGAATCGAGATATTCCGTGCTCCAATCCGCTTCCGTGGCGGGCAGCGTCCGGCAATCGGCCTCTTGCGCCAGATGATCGCCGCGAACCTCGCACCCCGAGTCGATCAGCATGGCGACCAGCGGCTTCAGATGGGTCTTGGCGCAGGCCTTGTCCACCAGCAGGGTCTCGGTGGCGCCACAGACGCCGGTGCGGCGCATCTTGGCGTTGAGCACCACCTGCTTAGCCATTTCCAGATCGGCGGCGCCATCCACATAGGTGTGGCAGATGCCTTCCAGGTGCTGGAACAGCGGAATACGGCTTTCCTCCACCACCCGGGCCACCAGCGATTTGCCGCCCCGGGGCACGATCACATCGATGTAATCGGACAGCCGCAGCATGACGCCCACCGCCGCGCGGTCGGTGGTGGGAACCATCTGGACCGCCTCCTTGGGCAGGCCGCAGGCGGTGATGCCGCCCACCAGGGCGGTCATGATGGCCGAGGAGGAATGAAAGCTTTCCGAGCCGCCGCGCAGGATGGCGGCATTGCCCGATTTCAGGCACAGGCCGGCGGCGTCGGCGGTGACGTTGGGGCGGCTCTCATAGATGATGCCCACCACCCCCAGCGGCACGGCGACGCGGGAAATGGCCAGCCCGTTGGGCCGGGTCCATTCCGCCAGGGTGCGGCCGACCGGATCGGGCAGGGCGGCGATCTCTTCCAGACCCTTGGCCATGGCCTCGACTCGGGCCGGATTGAGCATCAGGCGGTCCAGCAGGGCCTTGGACAGCCCCTTGGCCTCGCCCGCCGCCATGTCCTTGGCATTGGCCTCGAGGATCAGGCGCGCATCGATGCGGATGGCCTGGGCCGAAGCGCGCAGGGCCTTGTTCTTGTCGAAGGCGGGCGTCAGCGCCAATTGCCGCGCGGCGGCGCGGGCGCGCTTGCCCAATTCGGTCATCAGGGTCTGAAGGTCGCTCATGATGCCTATCCCTCCATCACCAGATCGTCGCGGTGAATCAACTCGTCGCGGCCGCGAAAGCCCAGGATGGCCTCGATCTCGCTGCTCTTGCGTCCCGCGATGGCGCGGGCGTCGGCGCTGGAATAGGCCACCAGCCCGCGTCCCAATTCACGGCCGTCGGCGGATTTGACCAGCACGCAATCGCCGCGTTCGAACTCGCCGTCGATGGCGGTCACGCCCGCGGGCAGCAGCGAGCGGCCCTGGCCGAGGGCCTTGGCGGCGCCGCTGTCCAGGATCAGGACTCCCGCCGGATTCATGGTGCCGAAGATCCACTGCTTGCGCGCCGTGCGGGGCTCGGAACCGGGGATGAACCAGGTGCAGCGGCCGCCCTGCTCGATGGCCGACAGCGGGTGCAACGGCTCGCCCTTGGCGATGGCCATGGAACACCCGGCCGACAGGCAGATCTTGGCGGCGGTCAGCTTGGTAACCATGCCGCCCGAGCCGTAGGCCGAGCCGGGATCGCCCGCCATGGCTTCGATCTCCGCCGTCATCTCGCGCACTTCGGGAATGAAGCGGGCATCGGCATGCTTGCGCGGATCGGCGGTATAAAGGCCGTCGATATCGGAAAACAGCACCAGGGCATCGGCGGAGACCATTTGCGCCACGCGGGCGGCGAGGCGGTCATTATCGCCGAAGCGGATCTCGGCGGTGGCCACCGTGTCGTTCTCGTTGATCACCGGCACCGCGCCCAGGCGCAGCAACGTCTCCAGCGTGGTCCGGGCGTTGAGATAGCGGCGGCGGTCCTCGGAATCCTCCAAGGTCAGCAGCACCTGGGCGACGGTGATGCCGTGATGGGCCAGGGCCTCCTGATAGGCATGGGCGAGACGGATCTGGCCGGTGGCGGCGGCGGCCTGCTTTTCTTCCAGCTTGAGCGGTGGCGTCAGGCCCAGCTTGCGCCGGCCGACGGCGACGGCGCCCGACGAGACCACGATGACCTCCTGGCCGCGTGCCCGGCAATGGGCGATATCGGCGCACAGGCTTTCCAACCAAGTGCGCCGCACCTGCCCGCTGGCGTCATCCACCAGCAGGGAGGAGCCGATCTTGACGATCAGGCGGCGGGCCTTGGCAAGGGCGGTCATTCCTCTCCGTCCTCATCCTCGTCGTCATCGTCATCATCGGGGCCGTCGTTCCAGATCCATTCGCCGTCGGCGCCCCAATGGCCGTCGTATTCCTCGTCCTCGGTCTTTTTCGAACTGGCGAAGGTGGGGGTGGAGCGCTTGGCGGCGCCAAAGGCGGAGGAGGCGGCGAGAATCTCGGGATCTTCCTCGCGGGCGGCCTTGATGTGGTTGAACAGCCGGGCCAGCACCGGCTTCAAGCCGATGCCCGACACGCCCGACATGGGATGAACCTCGGCCCCACAGGCGTCGCGCAGCGCGTTCAGCTTTTCCTCGATGTCGTCGGGGGCGAGCGAATCGCATTTGTTGAGCGCCACCACCTCGGGCTTGGCCTCGAGCCCGCCGCCATAGGCCGCCAGTTCGTGGCGCACCACCCGATAGGCCTCGGCCACGTCTTCCTCGGTGCCGTCGATCAGATGCAGCAGGACGCGGCAGCGTTCGATATGACCCAAGAAACGGTCGCCGATCCCCAGGCCCTCATGGGCGCCCTCGATCAGGCCGGGAATATCGGCGGCGATGAATTCCTCGTCGCCCAGGGTCACCACGCCCAGATTGGGATGCAGCGTGGTGAAGGGATAGGCGGCGATCTTGGGCCGCGCCCGGGTGGAGGCGGCCAGGAAGGTGGACTTGCCCGCATTGGGCAGCCCCACCAGACCGGCATCGGCGATCAACTTCAGGCGCAGCCAGATCCAACGTTCCTGGCCGGGCCAGCCTTCGTCGAAACGCCGGGGCGCCTGATTGGTCGAGGTCTTGAAATGCAGATTGCCAAAGCCCCCATCGCCGCCCCGCAGCAGCACCAGGCTCTGGCCCGCGGCGGTGAGATCGGCCAGCACCACTTCCTTGTCCTCGTCCAGCACCTGGGTGCCGACCGGAACCTTCAGGATGACGTCGTCGCCCTTGCCGCCGGTCTTGTTGCGGCCCTGGCCGTGATTGCCCTTGGCCGCCTTGAAGTGCTGCTGATAGCGGTAGTCGATCAGGGTGTTGAGATTGGCGACGCATTCCAAGATGACGTCGCCGCCCCGGCCGCCGTCGCCGCCGTCGGGTCCGCCGAATTCGATGTGCTTCTCGCGCCGAAAGCTGCAGGCCCCGGCCCCGCCGTCGCCGCTCTTCACGAAAATCTTGGCCTGATCGAGAAACTTCATCTTTATTTCGCCTCAAACGTCGGCGCGCACATCCGTGCGCTTGGCTCTTCCGCTAAAGCTCCGGGCGCCTCAATGGCGCCGCGCTTCGCCTGCGGCTCGCTCGTGGTGCCCGTGTCCTATCATCCTTGCGCCGAAAATCAAAAAGGGGAACGGTTTCCCGTTCCCCTTCTCGATAACGCAAGCGTTCGGGAACGGCCTTACTCGGCAGCCTCCGGCAGCGGCTCGACGACCACGAAGGTGCGACCCTCGGCCTTGTGCTTGAAGGCGACCTTGCCCTCGGCGGTGGCGAACAGGGTGTGGTCGGTGCCCATGCCCACATTGGCGCCCGGATAGAACTTGGTGCCGCGCTGGCGCACGATGATGTTGCCGGGAATGACCAGCTCGCCGCCGAACTTCTTGACGCCGAGTCGCTGACCCGCGGAGTCGCGGCCGTTGCGGGAAGAACCGCCAGCCTTTTTATGAGCCATAGTCTACTCTCCTCGTATCCGCTGCTGCGATCAGCCGGCGGAAATATCGGTGATGCGCAGGATCGTCAAGTCCTGGCGGTGGCCGTTCTTACGGCGCGAATTCTGGCGGCGGCGCTTCTTGAAGACGATGACCTTCTCGCCGCGGGCCTGGGCAACCACGGTGGCCTTCACCTGAGCGCCGTCCACATTGGGAGCGCCGATCTTGTCGCCGACCATCAGCACCTGATCGAGCACGACCTCGGCACCGGCCTCACCGGCCAGCTTCTCGACGCGGATCACGTCGCCCGATGCCACCTTGTACTGCTTACCGCCGGTCTGAATGACTGCGAACATGACGATTCTACCTGAGCAAAAGAAATAGTGACGCGCAAGGTTTGACCCCCGCGCGAGAGGGCCGAACTATACTCAGGCGCAAATCAGAGTCAACGCCTTTGTGTGCCATATCGTCGCACTTGATGGGCGCTGGCCGCAGGTTCGACGACGGAGTGGGCGGAAAGCTTGTGTTCGGCGTTAAGCAAGGAATGGACGATGGCCTCCCTGACCCGGTGCGGATCATCCGCATCAATCAGATGGGCCACGCCAATGATTTCAGCCGCCCCCAGCGACAGAACCGCAAGAACCTGAATGCCTTTCTTGCGCTCGGACCGCTGGCCAACGAATATCTCGCAGCGCCGGATTTCCGGAAAGTGACGGACCAGCATGGCCACCCGATGTTCGGCGAATGCCAGCGTGGCCGGATCGTCTCCGGTCCCGTTGAAAGCAAAATCAAACGACGAACTGGCCCGCGGAGAAGCGCCGACATTCTTGGCGTGAAAGCTGCGCGCGCGGCTGGCACGGATGGAGGCCTCCCGGGTGGCATCGGCAAAGTCGGCCGTCAGTTGATCCACCCAGGCGGCATCGAATCGCTCTTTCGTCTTCTTCATCCGAACTCCTCCAAGAGGGGAGACTGGCCGAACCGTCGCCGCATCATGCCCTGTCGAATTTCGGCAAGCAATATGGCCTTGTCTCTCGAATTGTCAAAGACCAGGGCGAGGTCCGCCGCCCGGACGTAATCGGGAAAATTCTTATTGATACGATCAAAACGTCTCACGATATCCGCGTCGGGAATGTCATGTCCACCATCGGCGACACGGATATCGACCCTGGCGCGGGATAGCGCCGCACTTTCCAGCCCGACGAAAAACAGGTTGCACTCCCAGCCTTCCATCTTGAATTCAGCCATGGTGCGGAGATAGCCCCGCGAAGCCAAGGTGGTCTCGACGACGAAGGACTGACGCGACGCCCTCAACTCTCTGATCCTCTCGATGGCCTCGCGTCCTGCGGCGATCAGGCTTTCGCTCGGATTCAGCGGGTTCATGCGGGCGGCTATCTCGTCGACATTGACGAAGGGCAAGCCGTCCAGTTGGCTCTTAAGCACTCTTTTTGCCGTCGTTGTCTTTCCCGCTCCATTTGGACCCCCGAAAATCCATAATACGGGCGGAGCGCTATCGTGAGGCATGCCTGATGGTGTCGCCAAAAACGTGAATCATCCGCAGAATACGACATGTGGCGGGCAGCGCAACGCTTTTTTTCTCTTATTCCGCGCAGAGCGATTATAGGGACCGCGCTCCGGACAGCATTTCCTCTTCCCCAGCGCGTCGCTTCGCCACCAGATCGAGGATCCTCTCCTTCTCCACCTCGCTGGCGGTGGACCAGGCCTTGATCTCCGCTCGCGTGCGTTTGCAGCCGATGCACCAGCCGAGGCGATCATCGATGCGGCAGACGGATTTGCAGGGACTGTCGAAAATGCGGAGCGGCGGGTGGGGCAATCATACCTCCTCGGTTACGCCCCGTTTGGTGGGGCCTTTCCCCATATGGGGCCTACTCAAGAGACCTAAAACCCCCAGCGCCTCTGGTCGGAGGCGGCGGACAAGCGTAATCTGGGGGCAACAAGCAGAATGAAACCGGGAGAAAGCGTGATGCTGCACGGCAAGGTCTTGGTCGCCCAGGGTGGCGGCCCCACCGCGGTGATCAATCAGTCCATGGTGGGCGCGGTGCTGGAATCGCGCAAGTTCCGCAATGTGGACCTGGTCTACGGCGCCCATCACGGGGTGCGCGGCATCATCAACGAGGAGTTTCTCGACCTCACCCAAGAGACCAGCCACAACCTGGAAGCGGTGGCGCAGACGCCGTCCTCGGCCCTGGGCTCGACGCGCGACAAGCCCGACCTTAAATACTGCCAGGAGGTGTTCAAGGTTCTCCAGGCCCACGGCATCGCCTATTTCTTCTATATCGGCGGCAACGATTCCTCGGACACCGTGCGCATCGTCTCGGAAGAAGCCCACAAGGCGGGCTATCCCCTGCGCTGCATCCATATCCCCAAGACCATCGACAATGATCTGGTCCACAACGACCATACGCCGGGCTTTCCCTCGGCGGCCCGCTTCGTGGCCCAGGCCTTCATGGGCGCCAATCTGGATAATTCGGCACTGAAGGGGGTCTATATCGCGGTGGTGATGGGCCGCCATGCCGGTTTCCTCACCGCCGCCTCGGCGCTGGGCAAGAAGTTTCCCGACGACGGCCCTCACCTTATCTATATCCCCGAGCGCAATTTCTCGGTGGACTCGTTCCTGGGCGACGTCAAGGCCTGCTACGAAAAGCACGGACGCTGTGTCGTCGCCGTGTCGGAAGGCATCCACGACGAGAACGGCGCTCCCATCATCACCAAGCTTTCCAAGGACGTGGAAAAGGACGCCCACGGCAATATCCAGCTTTCGGGCACCGGCGCCCTGGCCGACCTGCTGTGCGAGGAGGTCAAGGCCAAGCTGGGGATCAAGCGGGTCCGGGGCGACACCTTCGGCTATGTGCAGCGCTCGTTCATCGGCTGCGTCTCGGACCTGGATCAGCGCGAAGCCCGCGAAGTGGGCGAGAAGGCGGTGCAATACGCCATGTGGGGCGCGGTGGACGGATCGGTCACCATCCAGCGCACCGGCTTCTATTCGGTGGACTACAAGCTGTTGCCGCTGGAGATGGTGGCGGGCAAGACTCGGGTGATGGAAGACCATTTCATCGCCGAGTCGGGCACCGACGTCACCGACGCCTTCCGCATGTATCTGCGGCCGCTGTTGGGCTCGGGCATGCCCGACGCCTTCCGCCTGCGGCTGAACTCGGTGCCGAAGATTTTGAAGCGTTGAGCCGACGCACCGCGAAAGAAGCATCTTGCCTCCGGACGCGTTTTGGCTATTATGACGCCTAGACACATTCTTACGTGCCCGCTTGACGGGATTGTGAGGGTGGGCCATCGGCCCACTTTTTTTTGTTTTTAGGGACCAGAAGGTCGCAGGCGAACAGGGTTATGGATCTTCAAAGCCGTTTGGAGGCCCTGATCGCGCCGTCTCTCGATGCCTCGGGCTACGAGCTGGTGCGGGTGCAGCTGCAAGGAAAGCAGCGACTCACGCTTCAGATCATGGCCGATCGCAAGGACGGCGTGATGATGACGGTGGAAGACTGCGCCGACATCAGTCGCTCGCTCTCGGCCCTGCTTGACGTCGAGGATCCGATCTCGGCGGCCTACACGCTCGAAGTCAGTTCTCCTGGCATCGACCGGCCGCTGACTCGGGCCAAGGACTTCGAGCGGTGGGCCGGTTTCGAGGCAAAGCTGGATTCCAGCCAGCCGATCGAAGGGCGTAAGCGGTTCAGGGGCAAGCTGCTCGGTCTTGACGAGGGGGGCAATGTGCGCCTTGTCGTCGAGACCGGTGAGGTCGCCATTCCCATGGCCGATGTCAGGGGTGCCAAATTGGTGCTCTCCGACGAGCTGATCGCCGCGACCATCCGGGACCAGAAAGAAGACTAAGGACCAAGAGTACGATGACCATGGAACGGATCGCCGCACTTCCCCGCCCCGAGCTCCTGCAGGTTGCCGACGCCGTCGCCCGCGACAAAGGCATCGACCGCGACGAGGTGCTTGAAGCCATGGAGCAAGCCATTCAAAAGGCTGGACGCTCCAAATACGGCCACGAGCACGACATTCGCGCCCATATCGATCGCAAGACCGGCGAAATTCAGCTGGCTCGCTTCATCGAGGTGGTCGAGGAGATCGAGAACGAGGCCACCCAGAAGACCCTGGCCCAGGTGCTGAAGAAGAAGCCCGACGCCCAGATCGGCGACTTCCTGGTCGATCCGCTGCCGCCCATCGATTTCGGGCGCATCGCGGCGCAGACCGCCAAGCAGGTCATCGTCCAGAAGGTGCGCGACGCCGAACGTCAGCGCCAGTTCAACGAATACAAGGACCGCATCGGCGAGATCAGCAACGGCCTGGTCAAGCGCGTCGAATTCGGCAACGTCATCATCGACCTGGGACGCGCCGAGGGATTGCTGCGCCGCGACGAGTTGATCCCGCGCGAGACCTTCCGCACCGGCGACCGCGTGCGGGCCTATATTCATGACGTGCGCGCCGAGCCCCGGGGGCCGCAGATTTTCCTGTCGCGCACCCATACGGTGTTCATGTCCAAGCTGTTCGCCCAGGAAGTTCCGGAAATCTATGACGGCATCATCGAGATCAAGGCGGTGGCCCGCGATCCCGGTTCGCGCGCCAAGATCGCCGTGCTGTCCCACGATTCCTCCATCGACCCGGTCGGCGCCTGCGTCGGCATGCGCGGCTCGCGCGTTCAGGCGGTGGTGGCCGAGTTGCAGGGCGAGAAGATCGACATCATCCAGTGGTCGCCCGATATCGCCACCTTCGTGGTGAACGCCCTGGCCCCCGCCGAAGTCACCAAGGTGGTGATGGACGAGGAAGCCGGCCGCATCGAGGTGGTGGTTCCCGATGATCAGCTCAGCCTCGCCATCGGCCGTCGTGGCCAGAATGTGCGCCTGGCCAGCCAGCTGACCCAGTGGAACATCGACATCCTGACCGAGGCCGAGGAATCCGAGCGCCGCACCGAGGAATTCCGCTCGCGCTCCAATATGTTCATCAATGCCCTGGACGTTGACGACGTCATCGCCCATCTGCTGGTGACCGAAGGCTTCTCGTCGGTGGAGGAGGTGGCCTATGTGCCGCTGGAAGACATCGCCGAGATCGAGGGCTTCGACGAGAACGTCGCCGAGGAACTGCAGGGCCGCGCCCGCAACTTCCTGTCCGAGCAGGACGAACGCTACGACCAGATGCGCAAGGATCTCGGCGTCGCCGACGAGCTGACCGGCATCGAGGGTCTGGCGCCGGTCATGCTGGTCAAGCTGGGCGAGAAAGGGGTCAAGACCCTGGACGACCTGGGCGATCTGGCTTCCGACGAGTTGATCGATATCGTCGGTCGCGACGACATGACAGAGGAACAGGCCAACACCGTGATCATGGCCGCCCGTGCCCATTGGTTCGAGGAATAGTGACGATGTTTTGTGCCTCCCGTGTCCGAACCAATGAGCACAATTATATCGAAATGGCGGCAAAGCCGCCGGCCCACTGGTTCGAGGGCGAGGCCTAAGGGCCGGCGGCATGGCCGACGACCCGGACGAGGACGTTGAGGAAACCGGCCCGGAGCGGCGTTGCGTCGCCACCGGGCTGGTCAAGCCGAAGGCCGAGCTGCTGCGCTTCGTCGTGGCGCCGGACGGGATGCTGGTACCGGATATGGGCCATGCCCTTCCGGGGCGGGGAATCTGGTTGAGCCCCCGTCGGGATGTGGTAAATACGGCCGTGGCGAAGCGACTTTTCGCCAAGGCGGCGCGCAGGCAGGTGAGCGTGCCCGAGGATCTGGCCGAACGGGTCGGAGAATTGTTGGCGCGGCGCTGTCTTGACGCCCTCGGTCTGGCGCGTCGTGCCGGTCAGGCGGTCATGGGGTTCGAGAAGGTTTGCGCCGAGGTTCGCGCCGGGCGCGCCGGTCTGGTGCTGGCGGCCCGCGACGCTTCTCGCGACGGACGCGACAAGGTACGGGCGCTGGGCGCTGGCCTTGCCGTGATAGAGCTTTTCGACGGTGCCGAGTTGGGCGCCGTTTTCGGCCGGGAGACGGCCGTGCATGTGTGTATGTCCCCGGGCAAGCTGGCCCTTCGCCTTCAAGGTGAAGCGGCGATGCTGGCCGGGTTTCGGGACGGCGGGTCCGGCGATGTCGCCGGGACGGCGTGAAGTGTTTTCTCGGCGGCAGTTCGGCCGCCAGTTTTGGCCGCGGAAGAGACGAAGTCCTACATGAACGATGATTCCAAGGATCAAGATCGCAAGACCCCGCTGAAGCTTTCCCAGCCGGGCAAGCTGGAGCTGAAGAAGACGGTGGAGACCGGACAGGTCCGCCAGAGCTTCTCCCATGGGCGCTCCAAGGTGGTGACCGTCGAGGTTCGCAAGAAGCGCACCTTCAGCAGCGCCGGTGGCGCCATGCACGAGATCAAGGACGGCGCCCATTCCGCCGCCGAGGCCGATCTCGCCGCCGCCGTGGCCAAGGTGGAGGCGCTGTCGCGCGCCGCCAATGTCCACGATCTCACCAATCATGAGAAGAACGCCCGCGCCCGCGCCCTGCAAGAGGCTCAACGCCACGAGGAGGACGCGCGCCGCCGCGCCGAGGACGAAGCCGCCCGTGCCGCCCTCGAGGCCGAGGCCAGTCGCCGCGCCGAAGAGGAAGCCCGCCTGCGCCACGAGGCCGAAGCCGCCTTGCGCGCCGAGGAAGCTTCTTCCGCTCCGGTCGAGGACGTTCTGGTTGCCGCTCCCGCTCCCGCCGCTCCGGTGGCCGCGGCCGAGCCTGTCGCCGTCGCACCCGCCGCCGCCGCAACCGCAATCGCTCCCGCTCCCGCCGCCGCGCCCGGCGCCGCCGCCGTGGTTCCCGCCCGGACCCGGATGGAGGAAGAGGAAGAGGAAGAGGAACGCGCCAGGAAGCGCGCCGCCGCCCACAAGCCCGCTCCGGTCAAGCGTACCGAGCCGCGTCGCCGCACCGGCAAGCTGACCATCACCGACGCCCTGACCGATGACGACCGCTCGGAACGCGGCCGCTCGCTGGCCGCCGTCAAGCGCGCCCGTGAACGCGAACGCCTGAAGCACATGCAGAAGGGTTCGGAAAAGGTCATCCGCGACGTCATCGTGCCCGAATCCATCACGGTGCAGGAACTGGCCAACCGCATGGCGGTGCGTGGCGCCGACGTGATCAAGTGCCTGATGCGCCTGGGCGTGATGGCCAATATCAATCAGAACATCGACGCCGATACCGCCGAGCTGGTGGTGACCGAATTCGGTCACAACATGAAGCGCGTGTCCGAGGCCGACGTGCTGGTGGGTCTGGAAGGCGACGTGGATGCCGACGAGCATCTGATCTCGCGGCCCCCCGTGGTCACCATCATGGGCCATGTCGATCACGGCAAGACCTCGCTGCTGGACGCGCTGCGGGAAACCGACGTGGTTTCGGGCGAAGCCGGTGGCATCACCCAGCATATCGGCGCCTATCAGGTGACCATGAGCACGGGTGGCAAGATCACCTTCATCGACACCCCCGGCCACGAAGCCTTCACCGCCATGCGCGCCCGTGGCGCCAAGGTGACCGATATCGTGGTGCTGGTGGTCGCCGCCGACGACGGCATCATGCCGCAGACGGTGGAAGCCATCCGCCATGCCCGCGCCGCCGGCGTGCCGATCATCGTTGCCATCAACAAGATCGACAAGCCCGACGCCAACAGCACCAAGGTCCGTCAGGAACTGTTGCAGCACGAATTGGTGACCGAGGATCTGGGCGGCGACGTGCTCGCCATCGAGGTTTCCGCCAAGAAGCGCATGAACCTGGAAAAGCTGGAAGAGGCCATTCTTCTCCAGGCCGAAATCCTCGACCTCAAGGCCAATCCCGAGCGGGTCGGCCAGGGCGTGGTGATCGAGGCCAAGATGGAAAAGGGCCGGGGCTCCGTCGCCACCGTGCTGGTCCAAAAGGGCACCTTGAAGGTGGGCGACGTTTTCGTGGCCGGTGCCGAATGGGGCCGGGTGCGCGCCCTGGTGGACGATCACGGCAATTCCATCAAGGAAGCCGGGCCGTCCTCACCCGTGGAAGTGCTGGGTCTTCAGGGCACGCCCGCCGCCGGTGACGATTTCGTCTGCGTCGAGGACGAGCCCCGCGCCCGCGAAATCGCCAGCTACCGTCAGCGCCTGGATCGCGAGACCAAGGCCAAGCTGGCCCAGCGCGGCACCCTGGAAGAAATGTTCAGCGCCATCAAGTCCGGCGAGGCCAAGGAACTCCCCATCGTCGTCAAGGGCGACGTGCAGGGCTCCATCGAAGCCATCGTCGGCACCGTGGAAAAGATCGGCAACGACAACGTCAAGGTCCGCACCCTGCATGCGGCGGTGGGCGGCATCAACGAGTCCGACGTCACCCTGGCGCGCGCCACCGGCGGCCTGATCATCGGCTTCAACGTCCGCGCCAATCCCCAGGCCCGCGACATGGCGCGCCGCGACGGCGTCGATATCCGCTACTACTCCATCATCTACGACGTCACCGATGATCTGAAGAAGATGCTGTCGGGCATGCTGGCCCCCACGCTGCGGGAACGCTTCCTGGGTTACGCCAATATCCGCGAGGTGTTCAACATCACCAAGACCGGCAAGGTCGCGGGCTGCATGATCACCGAAGGCATCGTCAAGCGCGGCTCCAAGGTTCGCCTGCTGCGCGACGACGTGGTCATCCATACCGGCGATCTGGCCCAGCTCAAGCGCTTCAAGGACGACGTCAAGGAAGTGCGCGAGAGCTATGAGTGCGGCATGTCCTTCACCAATTACGAAGACATCCGCGTCGGCGACGTGATCGAGTGCTTCGAGATCGAGGAGGTGGCGGGCGTCCTGTAAGGGACGCGCCGCTTCTCCTGTTCTCACCGGCTCGGAGGGTTCCATGCCCAGAGGCGACAAGGCTCCAACTCAACGGCAATTGCGGGTCGGCGAGGAATTGCGCCACGCCATCGCCAATGTGATCGAGCGCGGTGAATTCCGCGATCCCGACCTGCAAGGCCGCCCCATCACCGTGACCGAGGTCCGGGTCAGCCCCGATTTGCGCAACGCCACCGTCTTCGTGGTGCCGCTGGGCGGCGGCGATTCCACGCCCATCCTGGCCGGACTGAAGCGCGCCAAGTCCTTCCTGCGCCACGAGATCAGCCGCTCCGTGCAACTGCGCGCCGTGCCCGATCTGGCGTTCCAGCCCGACACCAGCTTCGACGAGGCCTCGCGCATCGAGGACATCCTGCGCTCCCCCGTGGTCCGCCGCGACATCGGGCTGGAGGACGACTTCCAGACCGACGGCGATGACGGGGAATAGGGTCAGAACCTGTTCAGCGCCTTAACCGTCATTCCCGCACTCTTTTCCGTCATTCCCGCGAAAGCGGGAATCCACCCGGCGCCACCGTCTGGTATGGTCGAGGCTATGCAGCGCCCATGCGTCTACATCCTCGCCAGCAAGCCCAACGGAACCCTGTATATCGGGGTGACCAGCGATCTGGCTCGTCGGATATGGGAACATAAAGCGGATGCCGTTCCGGGTTTCACCAGCCGCTATGGCGTTCACAGTCTGGTGTATGTGGAATTCCATGACCTCATGGCTGATGCGATTTTGCGAGAGAAGCGAATAAAGAAGTGGAACCGGGCATGGAAGCTCCAAATGATTTCCCGCGGCAATCCGACCTGGCGCGACCTGTTCGACGACATCGTCCGTTGATGCGCGGATGGATCTCCGCCTTCGCGGGGATGACGGTTTGTGAAAAGGCCATGAAATATGGCCCGTAAGCGCAAGGGAACCCCCATCCACGGCTGGCTGGCCATCGACAAGCCGCTGGGCATGAGCTCGTCCCAGGTGGTGGGCAAGGTCAAGTGGCTGCTGAAGGCGGCCAAGGTCGGCCATGGCGGCACCTTGGACCCGCTGGCGACGGGGGTTCTGCCCATCGCGCTGGGCGAGGCCACCAAGACGGTGTCCTATGTCATGGACGGCACCAAGACCTACCGTTTCCAGATCCGCTGGGGCGAGGCCACCGCCACCTTGGACCGCGAGGGCGAGGTGACCGCGACCTCTGCCGTCCGCCCCGACCCCGCCGCCATCCTCGCCGCGCTGCCCGCCTTCATCGGCGCGATCGAGCAGAGCCCACCCGCCTTTTCCGCCATCAAGGTGGACGGGGTGCGGGCCTACGATCTGGCCCGCGCCGGGGAAGAGGTGGAGATGAAGTCGCGCACTGTCCGCATCGACTCCTTCACCCTGCTGGACATGCCGGACGCCGACCATGCCGATTTCCAGGTGGTGTGCGGCAAGGGCACCTATATCCGCTCGCTGGCCCGCGACCTGTCGCTGGCCTTGGGAACCCTGGGCCATGTCTCGGTCCTGCGCCGCGCCGCCTGCGGCCCGTTCCGGGAGGAAAGCGCGATTTCCCTTGAAACTCTGGCCGAGCTGGGGCATGGTCCCGGCCCTTGGGCCTTTATGCTTCCCATCGAGACCGCGCTGGACGACATCCCGGCACTGGCCTTGACGGAGAGCGAGGCCCGCCGCCTCCAAAGCGGTTGTCCCGTGTCAGTCATGCGCGTGGCTCCCCGTCATCCCGAGGTCAGTCTCGCCGAAGGCACCGTGTGCCGGGCGATGTTGGCCGAGCGGCTGGTGGCGTTGGCACGTATCGACGGCGACGACATTCGTCCGGTGCGCGTGATGAACCTAGAGAATGAAGGAGTTAACGATGTCGATCACGCCTGAACGCACCCAGGAGCTGGTGAAGGAATACGCGACCAAGGAAGGCGACACCGGTTCCGCCGATGTCCAGGTCGCCATTCTGTCGGAGCGCATTCGCAATCTGACCGAGCACCTGAAGGAGCATAAGAAGGATTTCCACTCGCGTCGCGGCCTGCTGATCATGGTCGGCCAGCGTCGTCGCATGCTCGACTATCTGAAGAGCAAGGACCAGAAGCGCTACGAGGGGCTTATTGCTCGCCTCGGGCTGCGCAAGTAAGCGCTCTTCTGACAAGACAGGGCTGGACGTCGGCCCAAGGGACGCCCGCGTGGGGATGGCTTCACGCGGGTCGTCGCATTTGTAGTTTTGACGTCGGGACCGCCCGCAATCCGGCGGTGGTCCTAAGAAAAAGGAATTGACCGTATGTCGATGTTCAATGTTCACCGCAAGGAAATCACCTGGGGTGGCCGCAAGCTGGTTCTGGAAACCGGCAAGGTCGCTCGTCAGGCCGATGGGGCCGTGATGGCCACCTATGGCGACACCACCGTGCTGTGCACCGTGGTCGGCGTGAAGACCCAGCGCCCCGGGATCGATTTCTTCCCGCTCACCGTGAACTACCAGGAAAAGGCCTTTGCCGCGGGCAAGATCCCCGGCGGCTTCTTCAAGCGCGAAGGCCGTCCGTCGGAGAAGGAGACCCTGGTCTCCCGCCTGATCGACCGCCCCATCCGCCCGCTGTTCGCCGATGGCTTCCGCAATGAAGTCCAGGTGGTCTGCACCGTGCTGAGCCACGATCTGGAAAACGATCCCGATATCGTCGCCCTGGTCGGCACCTCGGCCGCCCTGACCCTGTCCGGCCTGCCCTTCATGGGTCCGGTGGGCGCGGCGCGCGTCGGCTATGCCAATGGCGAATACGTCCTGAACCCGCTGGTCCCCGACATCAAGGACAGCGCCCTGGATCTGGTGGTCGCCGGAACCGTCGAGGGCGTGCTGATGGTCGAGTCCGAGGCGCGTCAGCTGTCGGAAGACGTCATGTTGGGCGCGGTGACCTTCGGCCACCAGTCCTTCCAGCCCGTCATCCAGGCGATCATCGAATTGGCCGAAGCCTGCGCCAAGGATCCCTGGGATCTGCCCGAGGCTCCCGCCGAAGTGGCGGTGGTCAAGGCCAAGTTCGAGTCAGCCGGTGTTCCCGCCGAGATGGCCGAGGCCTATAAGATCATCAAGAAGCAGGACCGCTATGCCGCCGTCGGCGACATCAAGAAGAAGGCCCTGGCCACCTTGACCGAATCCGCCGAACTGGCGGTCGCTCCGGGCATCCTCAAGGGCCTGGAATCCGACGTGGTTCGCGGCAATATCCTGAAGACCGGCGTGCGCATCGACGGCCGCGACACCAAGACGGTTCGCGCCATCGAGGTCAGTGTCGGCGTTCTGCCGCGCGCTCACGGTTCCGCCCTGTTCACCCGTGGCGAGACCCAGGCCCTGGTGGTCGCCACCCTGGGAACCGGCCAGGACGAGCAAATCATCGACCAGCTGGCGGGCGAGTACCGCGAGCACTTCATGCTGCACTACAACTTCCCTCCCTACTCGGTGGGCGAAGCGGGCCGCATGGGCTCTCCCGGCCGTCGCGAGATCGGTCATGGCAAGCTGGCCTGGCGTGCCATTCGTCCCTGCCTGCCGGCCAAGGACGCCTTCCCCTACACGCTCCGCGTGGTCTCGGAAATCACCGAGTCCAACGGATCGAGCTCCATGGCGACCGTGTGCGGAACCTCGCTGGCCCTGATGGATTCCGGCGTTCCCATGCCCAAGCCGGTGGCGGGTATCGCCATGGGCCTGATCAAGGAAGGCAAGGATTTCGCGGTGTTGTCCGACATCCTGGGCGACGAGGATCACCTGGGCGACATGGACTTCAAGGTGGCGGGCACCGTCGACGGCGTCACCGCGCTGCAGATGGACATCAAGATCACCTCCATCACCGAGGAGATCATGAAGATCGCCCTGAATCAGGCCAAGGATGGTCGTATCCACATCCTGGGCGAGATGAACAAGGGTCTGGACCATGCCCGTGATTCGGTGTCGGGCAATGCGCCCCGCATCACCACCATGAGCATTCCCAAGGAAAAGATCCGCGAAGTCATCGGCACCGGCGGCAAGGTCATCCGCGAGATCTGCGAACAGACCGGCGCCAAGATCGATATCGACGACGACGGCACCATCAAGGTGGCCTCGGTGGACAGCGAGGCCGCCCAGCGTGCCGTCGACTGGATCCGCGGCATCGTCGCCGAGCCCGAACTGGGCGTGGTCTATAACGGCAAGGTCGTGAAGGTGGTCGATTTCGGCGCCTTCGTGAACTTCCTGGGATCGCGCGACGGCCTCGTCCACGTCTCGGAAATCTCGCGCGAGCGGGTCGCCAAGGTGGCCGATGTGCTCAAGCAGGGCGACGTGGTCAAGGTCAAGGTTCTGGGCTTCGACGATCGCGGCAAGGTGAAGCTGTCCATGAAGCAGGTGGATCAGGCCACCGGCGAGGACATCTCCGCCCAGATCGAGGCCGAAAAGGCCGCGAGCCGCAAGGAACGCTCCCAGGATTAGTCCAGGGAAAAACCTTTGAAGAAGGCGCGGCTCCGCAAGGACCGCGCCTTTTTCTTTGGCCCGTCACTCCCCATGTCATCCCGAGCCCATGCGAGGGATCTCCGTTTGGCACGGCGTCTCGGAATCGGTAGGTTCGGCGCAGGCGGAGATTCCTCGGCGATGCCTCGGAATGACAAGGATGGCGACATGACCGACAAGGTGGTGAAAAGCGAAGCGGAGTGGCGGGCGCAACTGACCCCGGAGCAATACGCGGTGACCCGGCAAAAGGCCACCGAGCGGCCGTTTTCCGGCCAATACGAGCAGGTCTGGGCCAAGGGCACCTATCACTGCGTCGCCTGCGGCCAGGAATTGTTCGACTCCGACGCCAAGTTCGACGCTGGCTGCGGCTGGCCCAGCTTTTCCGTGGCGGCCAATCCCGACGCCATCGCCGAGGAGGAAGACCGCAGCCACTTCATGCGCCGCGTCGAGGTGCTGTGCTCGCGCTGCGAGTCCCATCTCGGCCACGTCTTCGACGACGGCCCGGCGCCCACCGGCCTGCGCTACTGCATCAATTCCCTGGCGTTGAAGCTGGAGAAGAAGGAAGGCTGAGGAACAGCTCCTCCACCTTCTGGCGCGCCCATGGCGTCTTGCGCAGGAATTTCAGGCTCGACTTGATGCTGGGATTGTTGAAGAAGCACTGAAGGTTGATGCGCTCGCACAGCCCATTCCAGCCATACCGCGCCACCAGGGTGGTCAGCACCGTCTCCAGCGTGATGCCGTGCAGCGGGTTCTTGGGTTGGGTGGCGACCATGGCGCAGCATAGGCAGTGCGGCGGCGGGCGTCCAGGGGATGGGGCTGCTGATTCGAGGCTTGCGGCGAATTGGACCTGCAGGGTTCATGACGACCCGTGCGCGCTATCTTGGTTCTCTAATCGGTGTCAACGCCTGGCGCTCCATCCTTCTGCCTGATCCGGGCCGTTGGCATCTGAACGCCGCTACGGGAATCTCGCCGTTATACTCAGCTCTCGGGAGGACGAGTATAAGGACGCTACGCCAAATTCAGAATGCGACAGCCGCGTTGATCGGGATTGATGGCATAAGCCGGGAAGCCGACGACGCCCTGACGGTATGGGGGGCAAGCTTGGCAGTGGCCGGGGCAGGAATAAGCAGGGGGGCGGGCTGAAAATCCATGCCCATCTCACAGAGAATGTTGCGTTGGTGGAAAGCGTTGGTGGAACGGCAAATCGCAAGGCTTCTACAGCCTTGTTTTTGTTTGATATTTCGATGTGATGAAAGTATTGGCGTCCCAACAGAGATAAAAATGGGCACCGTTGGGAAGTGCGGACTCGCAACGTAAGCGGTCAGGGCAGGATCCTTTCCGATGTTGGAGTAACAGGGGGAGACGATGTCTGAGCCCTGCCATCCTTCGGACATTCCGACGAAAACTGCTGCCACTGAGGTCCGCTATCAAAACGTCGGGTGGCGATGTTTGAGGGCCTTTGCCGATGAGGTCGGCATCGCCCCGACCGAGGTCCGGCCCATCGACTTAGTCTCCTGGATGGTCCGTAGTCAGACGAACTGGAAGCCGGCCACGTGGCGACAGTACAAGGCCGCCGTGATCTTTATCCTTGAGACGTTTTATCCATGCCACACAGAGGCCATTCATCTCTTGGCCTCGACGCACCAGAGCAATTGCAGGCGTGTCGGACGTTCCACATCGGACAAGAAGATCAAAGCAATGCCCGCCGATGATCTCTTCACCATCCTCCTTCATCTCAGAACGTCGCGGTCCCAATACCGTCTGCCTCTGAGCCGTTTCCTAATGGCCAGCACTTTGACCGGGGTGCGCCCATTAGAATGGAGGTTGGCCCGGCTACTTCAGGTCAAGGGAAGGCCGCTTCTTCTCGTCGTTAACGCCAAGCATACCAACGGACGCGGCCTTCGACGTGTACGCCGCCTTTGGCTGGACCACCTGTCAGCCGAGTATGTAGGCATCATCCGCGGCTGGCTCTCCGATATTCGGAACGTCCGGGGTCCGCGCTCCTATAAAAAATTTACCGCAAATCTCAGTGAAGTATTGCGGCGGACAAACCTTACTCTGTGGCCGATATCTGAGCGACATTATACGCTTTATAGCTGCCGCCACCAAGCTGCAGCAAACTTCAAGACCTCTTACAGCCCCGCGGAGGTCGCCGCTCTGCTCGGCCATGCCACCGATACAACTGCTGTCACCCATTATGCAAGGCGTAGCGCTGGAAGCCGGACCCTGATTGCGAGCCAAGATGTGGCTTTGCCGATTCCGGCTGAAGAGGCTGTCGCGCATGTCCGGGGGGGAGGGAAGGTGTTCAGACCCACAACTAATTCTGTTGGACAGCCTGATGTTGAATGCGGTAGGCCAACATTTTCGCCATAGCCGTTAACCAATTTGATTGTGGGGGCTGAAACGTCTGAGAGTTGCCTGGTCAGCGGTTGGCTTCTGTACCTGCGTGAGGTCATCGGCCTTATCGCCGACCATCCCATCAACCGGATTGTCGACCTGCTGCCCTGGAACATCGGCGCTCAGGCCAGCATCCCTGCCGCCGCCTGATCGCCTCCGTCAAGCCGGAGAAACCGCAGCCGTCAGGAGACGCTTACGGCCGAGGAGAACAGAGATCGTGCTGGGGGCCATGCGACTTAGGGTCAGGACTCATACCAGTAGCTGACGGTTCGGCAGCGATTTTGCGGCGTGCATCGGCTTTTTGGGTGGCCTTCAGTTGCTGGAGCAGGCTTTCGGCCTCGTTCAGCTTGACCTGAGACCGAAGTTTCCTCCGCATGAACACGGCCATTAGGGTCAGGGGGGGCATTGGTCAGTCCGACAGGCGCACCATCTGTCACCGAGCGTTAATACCCAGGATCAGACCGTTCAATAGGGCGCTACCCTCCTCTCCGAGGGACTCGGCGATGGCCTGAATGAAGGCTGGTTGGGTCTTGCGACGGAATGCCTCATGCTCAGCCGGGCTCAAGATGGTGACCATCATGTTTTCGCCCAGCTTTGTCAGATCATCCCTGTGGTTTGCTGCCAGAGCACGGCTAGCTCTGATGCCGTCCCTCACCCCTTTGTCAATAGCATCACGCTGTGCAGGTTCAAGCTTTGCAAGAAAGTCCGCGCTTATTACCCAGGGATAGGGTGTGTAGAGGTGATTGGTCAAGGTGACGTATTTCTGAACTTCGTAAAGCTTGCCGAATCGGATGATGGAAGCCGGGTTCATCTGCCCGTCCACCACACCGGTGCGAAGCGCGGGCGGTAATTCATTCCAGGGTAGTTCCACCGGTTCGGCCCCAAGGGCGCGGACTATAATCTTGTGGGTTGTGATGCCCATGGTCCTAATCTTCAGGCCTTGGAGATCGGCAGGCCCATGGATGGCATGACGACTGTTTGACAGAACAAACAAGCCACCGGTATCGGCGAAACCGGCAAGGTATAGCCCCGTTCGCTTAGTGAAATCGTCTCGCAGCCTGTCCATGAACGGGCCATCAAAAACCTTGTAGGTGTCTTCCAGGCTCTTCCAAGCGAAGGGATAGTCGAGAACACCGATCTGCGGATAAATATTTTTCAAGCCGCCGACCGAGATGATGGCCCCTTGCGCGATTCCCTTGCGGATCAAGGACATCACGCTGGCATCTCCGCCCAATTGGCCCTCTGGGAAAATTTCCACACGGATGGTGCCTCCGCTTTCTCGCTCGACCACCTCCTTGAAGGTGATAGCTGCAGCGGCGGTTGGAACGTCGGAACCATCATTGCGGTTGGCATGGGCGAGATAGAATACGGTCTCGGCCCTCAGTGGTCCAACAGCGGTCAGACAGAATAGGGCAAGGGAAACGAGAAATCGCATATTGGGCCTATTTGCTATCGAAGCTCTGGATCCCGCTCCAGTCAGGCGGGGGCGGACTTACGGTAAATGTCTCGCAGCGCTGGACATAGAGTTTGGCCAACTTTTCATCTCCATGGGCTGCCATATATGCCTTGAAGGCTGAGGCGGCATCATCCCAGCGGCGCTCAAAGTAAAGAGACTGGCACGCCTCCCAATCTGCATGGCGAGCCAGGAGTATCGGATCGATACGTTCGCTCTGCTCTGCCATTAACTCAAACAGCCTGATGCCCTGAGTCGTTCCAGCTGGGGACACTAGATCTACGTGGCGAAATAGAAAACTGTCTCTGGTTGCCGCTACCACTGATTCCGATACTAGCAATTTGGTGCCATAGACCTTATTCAGGCTTTCAATACGCGACGCTAAGTTAACTGCAGCCCCCAGCACCGTGTATTGCATGCGCTCGGCAGCGCCGGAATTACCCACCATCACTTCGCCGCCATGTAGACCGAATCGGGTCACTAGCGGCAATAATTTTCCGTTCTGATGCTCGGCGTTCAGTCGTTCACAGGCATTCTGGCAGGCCAGAATGGCACGGCACGCATTGACGGCATGGTGCGCGTCCTCGCGAGGGGCGTTCCAGATGGCCATTACCGAATCACCGATGAACTTATCTATGATGCCATGATGGCATTGAATGGCATCGGACATAGCCTGGAAATACAAGGATAACTCACCCAGAACATCTTCAGGTAACAGCGCCTCGGAGCGTTTGGTAAAATCCTCAATATCTGAGAACATGATGGTCAGCGGGCGGCGCTCCCCACCGATGGTCGCCTCCTGGCCCGACGCGACAATGGAGCGCACCAGATCCTTGGGTACGTAGACACTGAAATTGCGCAGGCTGGTCTTCATATTGGCGATGGTATCGCCCAGATTCTGCACTTCGTCGATGCGGGACGACATGACGAACTTGCTTGAAAGGTCGAAGTCACGGATGCGTGCTGCCTCATCAGAAATTCTGCGCAAGGATATGGTGAGGCGCCGGGCCAACAAAAAGATGGCGATAAGGGCCAAGGCCAGCATTAACAGTCCAACTGCCACGATACGTAACGTTGTCTCGCGGATGGGGCCTGTGAAGTTGTCCTCCTCTGCTATGATACCCACCTGCCAGTAGGCACCGCTGGTCGGATTGAACGGTCGGAACGACACCATGAAACGGCGCCCCTCCCTGTCAGCCATAGTAAAATGGTCAGTGCCACGTTCCTTGCGGGTCCGGACCGCCTGGGCAATCACGGGATCTTCCGATGATTCTGCGGCAACGAGCGCTTCGGACATATCGTCGCCAAGGACGCCAGATCTGGCAATCTGGCGTCCCTCCGCATCGATCAGCACGGCCCTGCCATTTTCGCCGATCCGCTTTCGGTCGAGAAACGTGCCAATGGAATCAAGCGTCACATCAACACCCACGACACCAATCAGCAGCCCGGAATCGGAACTCACCCGCCGTGAAACGGCAAACCCAGGCCGTCTCGCACTGCTGAGGAAATAAACATTTGAGATGATCACGTCATCGCTCTTGGCGGCGGATTTATACCAGGATCGCTGGCGTGGGTCATAGGCCATGTGCCGACGGTCCAAGCCGGTTATGTCGCCCCACCCCGCTAGAAAGATATAACTATTGGCCCGCCTTCCAGAGCTGGCATCCAGCAGGCGTAAGGCGTAATGACTACCTTCTGGCCAAGGAATCTCGTCGGCGCCGATGGATTTTTGTTCCTTGGCACGGCGCACCACCTGATAGAATCCGCCGTCAGATTCAAACCCAATGAAGAAACTGAACATATAGGGAAGTTTCTCAATCTGATCGTAGAACAGCCGCAATCCATCAACTCGCCGCAGGCCAGAATGGTCGAGTTTGGCGACAACCGCAGAGGCATCGACGATGCGTGAGACTGGCGCCAAAAGGGTATTGAAGCTTTCAGCCACATCGATGGAGGCCTGCTCCATAGACTGCGATGCGGTTTCTAGCGCTAGTCTCGTATTGTTTATATACAGATAGCCGATAACAACGGTGAATAGCGGAATCGTTGCCAGCACGAAAGCCAGCGCAATTCCCACGTGTAGTTTGAATTTATTGTGCATACGTGGTTCGTTTTTTCTTTAATTGCATGAGCAAAATGTGGAAATTGCGTATCATTCGACAGAAATCACGCGCGAACACCTTGGGTATTGATGATGCGATATTAGCCCGCGTCACTCTGTTATCGAGGTTAAGCTTCACCCGGCATTTCAGCCAATATTTCTCATTTGAGCGGCCAACGCCCCCCGATTGACGGCAGTGTCGCCCGATCCCAGCCCTACCAGGAAGCAAAATGGCGCGGCGGTAACACGGCAAGCTCCACTTCGGAACAGCTTCAAAATTCGGGCGCCCCGTCACCGCTACTCCGCCCTCTTTCGGAAGCGGCAACAGTTGCACTTTGGCACTATTGAATGCTCATTCGCCCGCCTCGACAATTGCCCCCGGGGGCAAAGTGGAAAATATTTGTTGTCGGAATGCGGCTTTGCCCTCGGGGGCAATTACGCAGGCTCTGGAGGGATACACATTAAACCGTCGAGGACCTCAATATGGTGGGCAGGGATCTCAGGAAGGCATCGACGATGGTTGGGTCGAAATGTATTCCCGCCTGCTCCTTAATGAACCCGATTGTGGCGTCGATAGCCCATTTATTCTTGTAGGGACGATCGGAATTCAGGGCGTCAAAGACATCCGCAATTGCGACAATCCTGGCCTCTATGGGGATTTCCTCGCCCCGCAACCCGTTGGGGTAGCCGGACCCATCCCATTTTTCATGATGGGCCGAGGCGATGAGACGTGCCGTATCGAGAAGGGGGCTTGGGTAAGAGCCAAGAATTTCATGTCCCAACATACTGTGGGTCCGCATGACCTTAAGTTCGTCGGCATCCAACGGCCCAGGCTTGAGCAGAATGCAATCCGGAATGGCAACCTTTCCCACATCATGGAGCGGGGAGGCCAATGCGATCAGTTCGGCGGCTTCTTCACCTAATCCACAGGCAAGTGCCAGAATGCGGCAAATATTAGCCACCCGAACTGTATGGTCAGCAGTATCCGTATCCCGGTATTCCGCGATACGCCCAAGACTTCTGATAATCTCCACCTGAGCCTGATTCAGATCAAGGGCCTTGTCTTCTAATTCTCGAGTTCGCTCGAGGACTTTTCGTTCCAGAGTTTCGGCATGCTGGCGCCGTTCGTTGTAAAGAACACGGACTTCCAGAAGATTGCGAATACGCATCAGTGTTTCAGCACGGTCGAAGGGCTTGGTCAGAAAATCCTTGGCACCCTGCTCCAATGCCTTGATCCGAGTGTCGCGATCTTGCTGCGCAGTAAGGACCAGAACCGGCAGATAGTCGTTTTGGATAAGCGTCGCCAAGCGCTCCATCACCTGAAAGCCGTCCAGATGCGGCATGCGAATATCCAATAGAAGTAAATCGTAGCTATTTTTTTGAAACAAGGTCTCTACTTCGCGAGAATCTGTGACAATGGTGATGTTGCTGTAGCCTGCCATCAAGAGCATCATCTCTAGAAGATCAACATTATCCCGTGTATCGTCCAGAATAAGAATGGCAGAGCTTAGTATTTTTGCATCAATGCCATTCATTTGCTTGAGTCTCCATGAAATACCTCGCGCAAGGCATCGATCAACGCTTCTATCGCGTATGGCTTGGTCATATACTTGTCGAATCCGGCATTGCACCCACGCTCGATGTCAAGCTGGGTGGCTGCGGCTGTCACTGCAAACACTGGGGTCGACTTAGTTTCGTCCATATCGCGAAGCCGCTGCAGAATTTCATACCCGCCCATGCCGGGCAGATTGATGTCCAAAATGATGAGATCGGGCTTTGTGATTCGGGCGAGCCGGAGACCACGCTCGCCGCATAATGCGGTCAGCAGTCCCACATTCGGCAGACGGGAAAACACCATCTCCATAAGTTCGATATTGGCCGGGTTATCTTCCACATAGAGCGCTCTTCCCCTAATTTCATCGAGCGGCATTCGACTGATTGCTGGAAGCAGATCCTTTGAATGCGAGGCTGTCGCGGACGTGGGCATCGTCACGCGGAAAACACTTCCCTCGCCGACAGTACTGGTGAAGTCCAGTGAACCGTTCATGGCTTCCACTAGGCGCTTCGTGATCGTTAGCCCGATGCCGGTTCCCTCGATGCCTGAGCTCTCCTGCCCGAGACGGGAAAACGGTTGGAATATTTCCGATTTCTCCCGCTCTGGAATTCCGATTCCCGTGTCGGTGACGACCACGACAACCTTGCTGTCAGATTGCGGTTCACAGGAGATGTCAACCCGTCCATTGGGGCGGTTGTATTTGATGGCATTGCTGATGAGGTTGAACAAAACCTGCTTCAAACGGGTGTAGTCGGCCCGCACCGTCAAATCGGTAAAGGACGCGATATGGATCGCGATGCCCTGACGTTCGGCCAGAGGCAATACGAAGCTTCGGCACTCCTCGACCAAGTCGCCGAAGGCAATATCCTCCATATGCAGATCGATTCGGCCCGACTCGATCTTGGCGAGGTCCAAGATATCGTTGATGATTTCAAGAAGGTGCTGCCCTCCCTTGAGAATGCGATCCACGCATTTTTTCTGGGAGACGCTCAGCGGCTCTTTCGGGCTGTAATCGAGCATTTGGGCAAAGCCGAGAATCGCGTTAAGCGGGGTGCGGAGTTCATGGCTCATGCTCGATAGAAAATCAGACTTCGCCTGATTGGCTGATTCCGCCTCCACGACAGCGACTTGAAGCCTTCGCTCCAACTTGGTTCGCTCGGTCACATCGACGGCAAGTCCTTCAATCTTGATGACCCTGCCTCTCGTGTCCTTGACGGGATGGGGATAACTGATCAGATGGTGTGACGTCCCATTCAAGTAGAATTCGAGGGAGACCGGCGTCGGAATCGTGCCCCGTTGGCATTCTTGCAAGGCACGTAGCATTTTCCCGATGGATTCATCAGACCAGCGCGCGATATCAACCCAATCCTTGCCGACTATGCTTTCCTGATCGACGCCAAACCAATCGACGCAATTGGGGCTGGCATAGAGGTAGGAGCAATCAGGGGCCAAAGAATAGAAGTGGAAGGTGCTTCCCGCCGATTCGACCAGTTCGCGGAACCGCTTTTCATTGGCAGCCAGCGCCTCGTGTGCCATCAGCGTTTCGGTGACATCCTCCTGAATAATGACGAAATGAGATATTCCTCCGATATCGTCAGATATTGGTGCAATGGAAACGTCAGCGACATAATACGTTCCATCCTTCTTTCGATTTCGCACCTCTCCACGCCAGGGTTGACCAAGGTTGAGTGCATGCAAGAATTTAGTGTATATATCGCTACAACTGTCATCAAAAGTAAGCTTTGATGGTGTTTGTCCAGATGATTCCTCTAATTCATATCCCGTCACTTCACTAAAGCGAGGGTTGACGTATTGGATGAGGCCTTCGCGGTCGGTGATTATAATCAGCGACGGGCTGGCCTCTACCGCTCTGGAGAGAATACGAATTTTCGCATCGACTCTCTTGCGGTCCTCGTCCTTCCGAGCGGCGTGCAGAATGCCGGCGGCGGCGGCCCAGACGGCCTCCATCTCGTTGGCCAATTGCTGGCTGAAACCGCCGTCTCGATTGGCGATGCCGACCATGCCGACCATCGTGTCTTCAAAGTAGAGCGGCACCCCCATGTAATTTCGCAACGGCGGATGACCGGGCGGCAAGCCTCCTGATCGCGGGTCGGTCTCGGGATTATCCGAAAACACGGCCTCTCCCGTTTTCAATGTATGGCCAAACAGAGTGTCCAAATTATGGAACTCCATCCTCGTCGGCTGGCTCGCCAGCAAAGCGCGAGTCTCGGCATCCCCAGCGCTGTTCGAGATGGCGCGGGTCAGCAAATACGGCTCGCCCTCGCCATCGAATAGAGCGTGACCGAGAAAGGCGAATTCGCTGTTGGTGATGCGGATGATACCGGACACGAGCCGGGCAAACGCGTCGTCGGGTTGAGTCGAGACCAGGAAGCCCCGTGAGACCTCGGCGGCAAACGCCTGAATATGCCGGGTGCGGAAGAGATCCTGTGTTCGCTCGGCAATCCGAGAATTGAGATCATCGGTCAGTGCCGCCAGCTTTGCCCGATCCTCCAAGCCAGCCGCCAGCGCAAGATTGCGCTCCATAAGGACACGGGCAAGAAAAATCAGGAGGCCGACCAACGATACGATAGCGACGGCAATGCCGGATATCTGCCTGGGATACAGGTCGAATATCCCAGGCTGTCGGAATTGGATGATCCCATCGGTCGGAAGCGCATTGGCCTGCAGGCGCCAACGCTCTATTTGTCGCCAATCGTAAACATGGACAAAGCTGTTGTTGATGTCTGGTACACCCCCGAGAACCACGGCACCGATGGATCTTCCCACGCTTTCCGCGCTCAGCATGTAGCCGCCGACGATCCCGCTGCCCATCAGCGATTCCCACTGACTGAAGATGGGAGCCGAGGCTCGCTGGGACAGTTGGCTCACGACGTCATAGGGGCGCATGACCCGCCCCTCGCCATCGCCAAAGGTCAGCAGGTAGTAAATCATCGCCCCCTTGGGCAGGGTGGCGCTTCGCTCAAGCAGATCCGTAAGCTTAAGATCGAGAAGATATTCGACCGAAGTCGAGGACGGGAGGTCCGCCACGGCCTTGCGAAACGCAGCCAGCCGAATTTTTCCGGTCGGTGACGTGGATTCCCCAACCACATAGACGCGGGTCGCACCGCTAAGCGCCAAGGCCTCACCTAGGGATTTGCCAAAGTCCGACTGCCCCAGAACCACCTCCGCCACGGCGTCATTCTGTCTCAGTGTGTCGAGATCAAGGGATGAGACATCGGCATATATGCGCCGTGCCCCGCTGAATTTGGATGCATTCCTGGATATGAATGAAGCCGCCGTCCAACCGCTTGAGATCACCGCATCAAGATGGACGCGGGCATATTTCGTCGCGATAAAACCGGCCAGGGCGGCCTCGGAATCCGCGAGCGGCAGGCGTATCGTATCGAGATACTCGATAAAGACGTTGTTGCGCCCCCCCGATCGATAGCCAAGGACACGATCCAGGCCGTCTTCGGTCGCGATCTGGCTGGGCAAATCCCTGGCATAGGGCGAGATATACAAAATATTGAGCGGGGGGTGATCATCCGCATGAACGGGTGTGATCATTGCGCCCATCGCGACCAAGGCCAAGGTGCATAGCACCCATCGCCATCGAATCGATTGCCGATGGAGGCTGGTGGTCTCGATCATTCCATGCGACCCAAATTCAAGGCATCGCGTGTCGCCTCGATCAGGTCATCGATCACGAACGGCTTGGTGAGGTATTTCTGAAACCCTGCCCTTCGTCCTTTTTCCATATCCGCGGGTGTCGCCGACGCGGTCAAGGCAAATACCGGGGTATTTGCGGCCTCGTCCAAATGTCGCAGGAATTTGAGAATTTCAAAGCCATCCATACCTGGCAGATTCAGGTCGAGAAGAATCAGATCCGGCCGATTGTTTCGAACCAGTTCGATCCCCAATTTTCCATCCGGGGCGGTCAATAGACGAACCTTTTCCAGGCGAGAGAAAACCATCTCCATAAGTTCGATATTGGCCGGATTATCCTCGATATAGACGACGGTTCCGCAATGATCATCAACCACCGCCACCGCCGCATCGCCACGGGCGGGCTGTTCGAAAGGAAGGACTGTTCCCGACGACGGCAATGTGACGCTAAACGTCGTCCCTTCGCCAAAGACGCTGTTGACGCCGATGATACCCCCCATCATTTCCACCAAACGCTTGGTGATGGTCAGCCCAATTCCGGTTCCTTCAATGGAAGAGTTTTCCTGCCCCAGCCGCGAAAAGGGCATGAACAGTTCCGCCTGCAGGCTCTCCGGAATTCCGATGCCGGTGTCGGACGTGGTGATCTCGACCATGTCTCCGTCCACCGCCTCGCATCCAATATAAACCTTGCCCTGTGAATTATTGTACTTGATCGCGTTGCTGAATAGATTCAGCAGAACTTGCTTCAACCGAGTGTAGTCGGCCCTTACCGACAAATTCGATGCTGCCGTGATGGCAATGGATATACCCTGACGGTCGGCCAGCGGCTGCACGAAGCTCCGGCATTCTTCCAACAGTTCGCTTAGCCTCACATCGGCCATGGAGAGTTCAACCCGCCCCGCTTCAATTCTGGAGAGATCGAGGATTTCACTGATTAATTCCAGAAGGTGGTGTCCCCCCGTCAAGATGCGGTCCACGCATTTCTTCTGTGACGGAGTCAACGGTTCCTTGGCGTTGAAATCAAGGATCTGGGCAAAGCCAAGAACCGCGTTGAGCGGGGTGCGGAGTTCATGGCTCATGTTTGAAAGGAATTCCGACTTTGACCGATTGGCCGCCTCCGCCGCCTCGACGGCAGCCTCTAACTCTTTTTGGGCCTTCCGGCTTTCGGTCACATCTTCCTCCACCGCGACGAAGTGGGTGACTGTTCCATGTTCATCTCGGATGGGATCGATATTGGCCTTCACCCAATACAGCGAGCCGTCCTTGCGACGATTGTGAAATTCCCCCCGCCAGACCTCTCCCACGCGGATGGCTCGCCACAAGGAGCGGTAGGTCTCGTCCTTGGTTTCGCCGGATTTGAAGATTGCGGGAGTCTGCCCGATCAACTCATCGCGGCTATAGCCGCTGACCTCGCAAATTCTGGGATTGGCGTATTCGATGCGACCTTCGCGATCGGTGATGACCACAATGGCTGAACTGTTTTCCACCGCGCTGGACAAGCGGCGCACGGCGGCATCGGCCGCATGGCGCTCGGAGACATCGGTGACCATGCCGATAAAGGTCATGTCGCCGGAATCGTCATGGATCACACTGACGGTCAGTTCCATGGGAAATGTCGATCCGTCCTTGCGCTGGCCTTGGACTTCACGTCGCTTGCCGATGGCCTTCGGTTCCGTTCCCTGGCGATAGCGGGTGATGTAATCGTCATGCATGCTTTTATGCGGTTCCGGTGCAAGCATGTTGACGTTCTTTCCCGCCATTTCCATTACGGACCAGCCGAATATGGCTTCTGTCGCGGGATTGACGCTTTGGATTATGCCCAGATGGTTGATTGTGACAATGCCTATGGCCGATGAGTTGAGCACCGCCAGCAGCTTTGACCGTTCGCGCTGAAATTTTTGCTCGGTGTCCTTCAACACGGTTTCGTCCCGGAAGGCCAGCAGCAGATGCGGCTCGCCATCCTTGATGAAGGAGGAAACGTCCACCTCGGCCCAGAAGCGCTTTCCGAACGTCGTGTTGATCAGGCATGAGTGATGGGCGGGACGACCACTGGACAGAACCTGATCCGCCAGCGCGAGCAAACCGGTTTCGACCCAGGACGGGATCTTGCGGAAGTTCTGACATCTCAGCTTCTTGACGGTTCCGCCAATCATGGCCGCCAGGGCCGGATTGGCGACGACGCATTCTCCGGTCCCGCGGTAGACGGCAATGCCGAGAGCCGAATTGGAGATCATGGTTTCATTGATGGATGAAAGCTCGGCGGCCCCGCGCTCCACCAATTTGCGTTCAGCGGTTTCCCTGGTTAGGGCGGTAATGTGATCGATCAGTTCAAGGTTCTGGTAGATGCGGCAGAACAACTCCTCGGGAATAAACGGCTTATTGATGAAATCGCTGGCCCCGGCCTTCATGAAGCGGGCGGAGAGGAGATTGTTGCCATAGGCCGAAATGCCGATCAGCACCATCGTCTCTCGCGCGTGACGGCGCCGAATCTCGGTGATCAGGGCGCAACCGTCCATTCCGTCCATATTGTAATCGATGATGGCAAGGCGAGTGTCTGGATTCGAATCCAGCAGGGCCAAGGCCTCGCGACCGCTTCCCGCCTCCACGGTTTGAAAATTGTGGGCCTGAAGATGCCGGGATATCAGTCGGCGAGAGGTTTTGGAATCATCAACGACGAGAACCTTCATGCTGCCGTTGACTGCGAGGCGGCGAAGCATCGAGAGGACCTGTTCGACGCTGGTCGGATTGTTCTTGGTGACGTAATCGACCACATTCTTGGCCAGCACCAGTTCGCGTAATCCGTCGTCGAACGAGGACGTAAACACAATGGTCGGAATTCCTGCGGCGACGGTATCATCCACCACCTCACCTTCGCTGCAATCAGGAAGGTGTAAATCGACCAGGGCCGCGAAGAAGTCATTCGGGTGATCGGCAAGCAGCTTGCGGGCTTGCGCGCGATCCGAGGCGAGGCTGATGAGGAAGCCCAGCTTCTCCTCAATTCCCTTCCGGAGAATCGAAGCGAAGAAGCGGCTGTCTTCCACCACCAGAACTCGCATCGGAGCACGCTTCAAAGCCTTCGGCATCGGTCAAGGTTTCCTATCACGCATTCGTGGTGACCCGCCCTCGGACGACTTCGATCAAAAAGTGGTTCTGGCAATGTGGTTCTGGCCGCGCCAAAGCCGTCCCCACGAGATAGGGAGGCCAGGGTGATGATATGCGCCCTGCACGGACCTGCAATTGCCCCCGGGGGCAATTGCAGCAATAATTACGCTCTATCGCAATTGCCCCCGGGGGCAATTGCGCAGCCCGGCTGAAGGTATAATCTCGTACGAGATTACGACGGTGAGTCCCCCCCTTTGTCGTGTCCTCCGAGTGAATCGGCCTGAATAAGATGACAAGCTTTACCTTTGACATCAGGACCGCTTACCTGATCGGCTGCCTGATGTATATCGGCCTGCCCCTTGTCGCCTGGGGAGTGCTGAAGCCCTACCAATCGACGGCGACATCCGTCTGGTGTGGTGGCAGCCTGATGTTCGGGGTCGGCTGGCTGCTCCTGGCCGTGCTGCGGGGAATCGTGCCCGACTTGCTCTCCTATCCCGTGGCAAATATTCTGATCTTCTGGTCATTCTTGCTGCGCGCCCAGGCTTTGCACGCCTGTTTCCTCGGCCAAGTCCATTGGGAGAAATCTCTAACGGCTTCTTTGGTCTACATGGCGGGTTTCGAGGTCTTGCGGCACTTTGACGAGGTCGGCCATGTCCGCGTCGCCTTCGCGACCATATGTCTGGTCGGGGCACTCATTTATTTCACGGGTACCGCTTGGCAATTGGGGCGCAAACACAACAGCGCGTCTTTGCGATGGCTCGGCCGAATTTATGGACTTGCCACCCTTTCCGGGCTTTGGCGTGTCTCTGCCGTCATTGCTCAACTCGTGGGGTATAGCCCGCTCAGCGACCAGGACACCGCCTATCATATCATCGGGGGAAATCTGAACATTTACACGCTGGCGGTCTGCTTGATCCTGTCGGCGGTGATCGGCCATATCTGCTTTTTTGGTGTTGTGCTGGAAGATGCCTTGAAGCACAGGACCGATTCCGCAGCGCGACTGGCCAGGGAGGAAGAGACCAATCGATTCGCCATCCAACTGGCTCTATTTGACCGTCAAAGCGGAATCGCCGAATTGTCGTCATCATTCGCCCATGAATTGACCCAGCCGTTGACGGCGATTTTGAGCAATGTCCAAACCGCCAAACGCGGGATAAAAGGCGGGCGAATGGAATATCCGCAGTTGGCCGAGCTGTTGGGAAGAATTGAGGTCAATAGCCGACGAGCCAATGAGATCGTGAAGCGGATTCGCTCCTTCATTCGCCCGCATTCCGTCGAACGAGTGGCACTGGACCTGACCGCGATTGGGCAGGAAACCGTGGACCTGATTCGGCACGATGCCAATTCAAAGCTGGTTGACGTGGTCGTCGTCGCACCGCGAGAGCCGGTTCCGGTCATCGGCGATGCCGTCCAATTGTCCCAGGTCATTCTCAACCTGTGCCGCAATGCCATGGATGCCCTGGCGACGCAGCAGGAAAACGCACTTGCGCGGGTCGCCGTCACCATCGCCGTGCTAAACGACAAGGCAACCCTTACCATCGCGGACAATGGCCCTGGCCTAACCGAGGCTGGCTTGGTCCAGGCTGGAACGGCGTTCTTCAGCACTAAACCCGGCGGCCTAGGAATGGGGCTGGCGATTTCCCAGGCAATTTTGGCCCAACATGGTGGCGAAATGACCTTCCGAAACGCCAAGAGCGGAGGGGCCGTGTTTGAAATCTCCCTTCCCCTTCATCGCGGCACACCGGAGGGGCGGGTATGAATAAGCCAAAGCTGCGCACCCGAACTCCGGTAACCATCGCCGACGTTCGGCTGGCCGAACGGTGCAAGCGAGGTAAAGTTATCGTCATCGACGATGATTCCGAAATCCTTCTCGCCCTGATCAGCCTCATCGAAATGGAGGGATATGCCTGCGAGTCCTATGCTTCTGCCGGAGCCTATTTCGAGGCGGCCCTGCACCACTCGCGCAATTTTCCTGGCCCGGTTTGCATCTTGAGTGACGTCAAGATGCCAAAAATAGACGGGCTCGAACTACAGCGAAGGCTGTCGGAGGTCGGAGACATCCCGCTTATTCTGATGAGCGGCAACAGCGGTGCCGTCGAGACGATTTCAGCCTTTCGCGCCGGAGTTGTCGATTTCCTGCTCAAACCCTTCGAGGCAGATCTTCTGTTCGGAGCTATCGGTAAAGCTCTGACATTCAGTCTCCAGCGGCAAGAATCAGGCGAGCTGGCAATCGACATGGCGGAGCGGATCGCTTCGCTGACACCGCGTGAATACGAGATCATCCGCTTGGCATCTCAAGGAATGTTCAATCGCGACATCGCAGCCCACCTCGGAATTGCCCTTCGGACCGTAAAGCTTCATCGGCAGCGGGCAATGGATAAGCTTGGCATGGAAGGGCTAATTGATTTGGGGCGGCTGGATTTTTCTAAACTGGCTCCGGGCCAGCGGGCGAAACACATCTGGTAGACCGGTCCAGTGATATCCTCGACCGGCAGTGGATCGATGAGATCGCCTCGCCATTGCGTCGGGATCGATGCGTGTAGACGCATGAGGTGCAGGCCGTAATTGCCAAGATCGGTAGCCCAGGCTCGGATCGACCTCCCGCCTGACCCGATGGTGATTGATGGCGTAGAATTCGACCCCATCGCCCTTTTCCGGGCGGTTAGTCCTTGGTGACCTGCCGTGGAACTTTCATCCAGCCATGGGTAGAGTCCCGACTAAAGTTACGCCGTCTGGCGCGGGTTGAGCAATGGGGCCGGGCTCGGAGCCCCGGAGGGGCTTCGATTTCGG
>NZ_PGTO01000008.1 GCF_003284725.1 Paramagnetospirillum kuznetsovii
GAAGCCAAGGGTTTCGGGGAAACCCGCCCGGCGTTTGAGGGCCTCGGTGATCGGTTCCGATCACCGAGACTTGGTATTATAGTGGGCGAGCAGCGGAGTGCATCCATGTCCATGACCCGAACCATGACCGTCGGCCTGATGGCTCTTGCCCTGGTCGGCTGCGCCGAGAATCCCACCGAGGGGCAGCTTTGGGGAACCGGAGCGGGCACCGTGATCGGCGGCGGCATCGGCCGCGCCGCCGCCATCGGCACCCGCTATCCCTGGGCCTTTACCGGCGTCGGCGTCGTCGCCGGAGCCGCCTTGGGCTATGCCGTGGGCGACTATGTGGACCCCCCGGCCCAGCGCATGTGGGCAAGCGCCACCGTCGAGGCGGCGGAGACCGGACAGCCGGTCAAATGGGAAAGCCACGGCCATCGTGGCTCGGTCAGCGCCGTGGGCGAAGGCTGGACCGACGGCGGCGGCCGGACGTGCCGGACCTTGCATCAAGAAGCCAGCCGCCTCCACGAGTCCGAGGGCACCTATGCCCGCGACGTCATGGCCTGCCGCCACGCCGACGGCAGCTGGGAGGTGATGGAGCCCTTCAAGGATGCCGAAAGCTGAGCCAGGTTTATGTTTGTCCCTCAACGGCTTGGCTTGACGCTGCCGGGAGGCTCCGGCATCCTTGCCGTGAAATTCGCGTCACCGTCAAAGGATAAGAAACACCATGACCAAGTCGGAGCTGATCGCCCGTCTGGCCGAGCGTAATCCCCATCTCTTCCAGCGGGATGTGGAACGCATCGTCACCACCATCTTCGACGAAATCGCCAATGCCCTGGCGCGCGGCGACCGGGTCGAACTGCGCGGCTTTGGTGCGTTCTCCGTCAAGAAGCGCGACCCCCGCCAGGGCCGCAATCCCCGGACCGGCGAGACGGTATCGGTGGATGGAAAGGCGATTCCCTTCTTCAAGACCGGCAAACAATTGCGCGAAAAGCTCAACATCAGCGGCAGCGGGTCATGAGGTTGCTGACCTGGCTGCTCGGCCTTCCCTTGGCCGTGGTGGCGACGGTCTTCGCCGTCGCCAATCGCCAGGATGTGCGTTTCGACCTTTGGCCACTGCCCTTCGGCGTGGACGTGGCCGCCTATCTCGCCGTGCTGGGACCGTTGGCCCTGGGGCTGGTGATGGGAGCGGTGCTGGTCTGGCTGTCGGGCACCGGCGCCAGACTGCGCGCCCGCGCCGACCGCCGCCGTGCCGAAAGCCTGGAACGCCAGCTTGCCGCCGCCGTTAAACCGGCGCCCTAACCCGTTCAGGACAGAAATGACCGCTTCCAATCCCGTCTTCGTCGCCCTCGACACCACCGAACAGAGCAAGGCCGCCGCCCTGGCGCGCACCCTGATCGGTCAAGTGGGCGGCTTCAAGCTCGGCCTCGAATATTTCATCGCCAATGGCCCCGAGGGCATGGCGGCGGTGTCCGAATTGGGCATGCCGCTGTTCGTGGACCTGAAGTTGCACGATATCCCCAATACGGTGGCTGCCGCCATGCGCGGCGTGGTGCGCCTGAAGGCCGCCATCACCACCATTCACGCCTCGGGCGGGGCCGCCATGATCCGCGCCGCCGCCGACGCCGCCAAGGACGAGGCCGCCAAGCTGGGCCTCGCACCGCCCGCCGTTGTCGCCGTCACCATCCTGACCAGTCTGGATCAGGCGGGAGCCGAAGCGGTGGGCTTTTCCGGCGCCGTGCTGGATCAGGTCAAGCGGCTGGCCGCCCTGGCCCAGGACAGCGGCGCCGACGGCATCGTCTGCTCGCCGCTGGAAGTGGACGCGGTGCGCGCCCTGTGCGGCCCCGACTTCAAGCTGGTGATCCCCGGCATCCGCCCCGCCTGGAGCGAGACCGGCGACCAGAAGCGCTTCCTGACTCCCGCCGAGGCCCGCGCCAAGGGCGCCGACGTTCTGGTGATCGGGCGCCCCATCACCGGGGCCGCCGATCCCGCCGAGGCGGCCGGGCGCATCAAGACAGAACTTGGACTCGCCCCATGACGGTGGAGGTCAAGATCTGCGGCATCACCGACGAAGATGCCATGGACGCCGCCATCGAGGCGGAAGCGGACTATGTGGGGCTGGTGTTCTTTCCGCCCAGCCCGCGCGCCGTAGCGCCCGAGCGCGCCGCCGAACTGGTGGAGTTTACCCCCGGCGAGATCACCAAGGTCGGGCTGTTCGTCGATCCCGACGACGCCCTGCTGGAGCAGGTGCTGACCAAGGTCCGGCTCGATCTGCTGCAACTGCACGGCGCCGAAACGCCCGAGCGAATCGAGGCCATCCGCTTGGAATACGGCCTGCCGGTGATGAAGGTGATTTCCGTGGCCTCGGCCGGGGATCTGGCCCTGGCGGAACCGTTCCTGGCGGTGACCGACCGCCTGCTGTTCGACGCCAAGCCGCCCAAGGGCGCCGTCCTGCCGGGCGGCAACGCGGTCAGTTTCGACTGGTCCATCCTGACCGGACGCAAATGGGGCGTGCCGTGGATGCTGGCCGGTGGCCTGACCCCCGCCAATGTGGCCGAGGCCGTCCGCATCTCGGGGGCGACGGCGGTGGACGTCTCGTCCGGCGTCGAAAGCGCCCCCGGCGTCAAGGACGCGGACAAGATCCGCGCCTTCATCAAGGCGGCACGCGGCGGCTGATGCCCAGACCCGCTCAGTCTTAACACCGCTCGTCGTTTGAAGCCCCCCGCCCCCCAGGCGGGCGAGACGCCCGCGCTCCGAACGACTTGCCCATCTCGGAGCGCGGCCGTCCCGGCCGCTTTCCACAAGAGTCGCGTCAGCGAAGGTGTGGCACTCCTCGTCGAGCCTTGGCCCGAGGGCTATTTGCTTTTGGTCGCCTTGGGCTTGGCGGCTGGCTTGGCGGCTGGCTTGGCCTTCGCCTTCGGAGCGGCCTTCGCCTTTGCGGGCTTTGCCGTTTGCGCCTCGGCCATCAGCCAGAAATCCATGTCGCGGCCTTCGGGCTTGCCCGCCTCTTCCCACAGGCGGTAGGCAAGATCCTTCACCTCGGTTCCGTGGCCCATCTGGACTCCCCTATAAAAGCGGCTGTGATCGGGGGGAAACTCTAACGCACTTTGGCGCCGACGACAATCTCGCCTCCCTTGCCGTTCCGTGACAAAAGCTAGGCCGCGTGGTCGGTCTTGGCGCGCTGGGCCGCCTTTGCTTCGTCGGGGGAATAGGCCTTGCCCTGCCACAGCATGGTATAGGCGATTTCCTCGTTGCCGTTCTCGCACAGGTCCAGCACTTGGCGGAACAGCGGCTGGAAGGTCGGGCTGCGGTGGGACTGTTCGTGTTCCTCGAAGCTGCGCCAGAAGGTGACGATCAGCGCCTCGCGGCCCGCCAGGGGCGAGGCCACCGCCTGGCCCACCGTGGAGCCTTCATTGGAGATCATGCCCGAATTCAGGCAGACGAAACCGCCGATGAAGCCGGTTTCCGAATGCCATGTCTTGACGTTCTCGCATAGCAGCGCCACCCGCTCCTCCAAATCGTCCACGGTAAAGCCGGGGCGCAACAGAACCCGATTGACGGTAATGACGCCGTCGGAATTGAACCCCTCGATCATCATGACGCTCTCCTGCCTCAAAACATTCAACAACCCTAATGTGGGATGCCGGGCATGGGTTTCAAGCAGGCATGACAGGCAATGGCCAGCCTGCTACGCTCGAAAGCTGGCTTTTCTGGGAGAGTGAAGATGGCGGACGCGGGTTGTCGGCAACCGGGAACGGCATGGGCGGGACATCCGCTGGTGACGGCGCGCCTGAGGCTGCGGCCGCTGGCCACCCGCGACATCGAGCCCTTGGCGGCGCTGCTGGACGATTGGGACGTGGTGCGACTGACCGCCGCCCTTCCCCACCCATACACCGTCGATGACGCCAAGCGCTTCGTGAACGAGCAGGAGGTTCGCCGCATCGAGGGCAAGGGGGTGGCGCTGGCCATGGAGCGCGTCACCGACAACGTGCTGATCGGCGTCGTCGGTTTCGGGCTCGAGCGCAATGGCGAACCGGAGCTCGGCTATTGGCTGGGCAAGGCCTTCTGGAACCAGGGCTTCGCCACCGAGGCGCTGCGGCGCCTGATCCGCCACCTGTTCGACGATCTCGGCTTCCATCGGCTGTGGTCGTCGTTCCATCCCGACAATTCCGCCTCGAAGCGGGTGCTGGAAAAGGCGGGGCTGACCTATTTCGGCGTCGACACCTGCGCCATGCCGGCACGAGGCCAAAGCGTCATCGCCCCGGTCTTCGCCCTGAAGAAGGGGGAATGGCAGATGCTGCGCGCCACCCGGCCCATGCTGCTGGTGGTCGCCGCCGCCCTGGTGGACCACGACGGTCGGGTGCTGATGGCGTCGCGGCCCACCGGCAAGGACATGGCGGGGCTATGGGAATTCCCCGGCGGCAAGGTCCATGACGGCGAGACGCCGGAAGCGGCCCTGGTCCGCGAACTGGAGGAAGAACTGGGTCTCGACGTCACCGAAAGCTGCCTCGCCCCGGTGGGCTTCACCTCCCATGACTACGACACCTTCCATCTGCTGATGCCGCTTTACGTGATCCGGGTGTGGAAGGGCAATCCCGCCGCCCGCGAGGGCCAGGAACTGCGCTGGGTGCGTGCCGCCCGGCTGGCCGACCTGCCGACGCCACCGGCCGATATCCCCCTCATCGCCCTGCTGCGGGAGTGGGTATGACCCAAGCCATCGCCACCGCCGCCATCCTGATCATCGGCAACGAGATTCTGTCGGGCCGCACCCGCGACGCCAATGTCGCGTTCCTGGGGGCCGAACTGGCGGCGCGCGGCATCACCCTGGCGGAGGTCCGCATCGTCCGCGACGACAGCGACGCCATCGTCGCGGCGCTGAACGAATTGCGGCGGCACTTCACTTACGTTTTCACCAGCGGCGGCATCGGCCCCACCCATGACGACATCACCTCGGCGGCGGTGGCGAGCGCCTTCGGGGTTGCGTTGAAGCGAAACCCCGAGGCAGAGGCCTGTCTGCGGACCCGCTATGCCGCCAATGAAATGAATGCCGCCCGCCTCAAGATGGCCGACATCCCGCAAGGGGCGACGCTGATCGACAACCCGGTCAGCCAGGCCCCCGGCTTCCGCCTGGACAATGTCTTCGTGCTGGCCGGGGTGCCGCGCATCCTGCAAGCCATGTTCGACGGCATCAAGGGCGGCCTGGCGGGCGGACCGCCGCAGCATTCGCGCTCCATCACCCTGGCGGCGCGCGAAGGCGATCTGGCCGAGGGACTGGCCGCCATCCAGACCGCCCATCCCGAGACCGAGATCGGCAGCTACCCCTCCTTCACCGAAGGACGATCACTGGTCACGGTGGTGGCGCGGGGAACCGATCCGGCCATGCTGGACAATGTGCTGGCCGAGACCCGCGCCCTGGCCGTGCGTCTGCGGGCCGCCGTGCTGGACCCCTGAGGCGGCCATGACTCCCCAGGAAAAAGAGCCGCTTAAATATCTGGGGCAGCACCTGATCTACGGCATCGCCGCCGCCTTGACCTTCGGCGGCCTGGTGCTGGCCACCGATCTCAGCCATATCCGCACCATGATCATGGAATCGGCCACGCCCTATCAGGTGCTGGCGCTGATGTTCTTCGGCCTGATCATCACCTTCGGCAGCGTCGCCATGGGCGTGGGCATCATGAACCTCGCCCGCGACGACGACGGACAGGACTGACTCTTCCTGTTCACCCCGGCAGGCTTTTCCCCGTGCCCGGCAATATTTTCCCCTTTCGCCCGACCACGTCCCCGAAGCGCTTCGGGCTTCAAGAAATTATTCCATTAAAAACAATGCGTTAGAATGTGGTCCGGCAGTTGGCCCGGCGCTTGCTCAGAACATGGCGAACCAATCCCAATTGCGGGGACCAGACCATGACCGTGCAAACCATCGACAAGCGACTGGCAACCGAGGCCAACATGACCCCGGCCACGTCCGACAAGCAGCAGAGCGCCATCTCGGTGGAGGACGCCTTCGTCGCCCTTCTCCAGCAGACCGCCCAGCGCTTCGGCAACAAGGCCGCCGGATCGGCTTCGCCCGACAAGGTCATGAACCAGATCCTGACCCAGAAGCAGGTCGAGATTCACGCCGAGAAGGCCCAGGCGGCTCGCGGCGACGCCAAATCCGACCACGGCACCACCGGCAAGGACGGCCGTCAGGTCGTCAAGGCCGACAAGCCCCGTCAGTCGGACGGCGGCGCGCCGACAGCCAAGGTCGCCGTCAAGGACGACGATGCGGTCGCACCCGTCGCCACCGACGATACCAAGACCGTCGCCGCCGACGACGACGCTCCCAAGGCCGATACCGGCACGTCCGACAACCAGAACACCGGCCAGAACGATACCAAGGCCGAGGCGCAGCAGGTCCAGGTCAATGCCGTCGCCGCCCAGGAAAAGGTGGTGGTCGAGATTGACATCACCGTCACCGAAACGGTCGAGGTGGTCGAGGTCAATCCCGCCGCCCAGGCCGTCCAGGCCGACAATTCGGGCAAGCCGGTCCAGCAGGCAGCCGCCCAGGCCGACACCACGGGCAAGGATCCGCTGGCCGGTCTCAGCAAGGATGACCGCCAGCGCATCAATGATCTGGAGAAGCGGATCGTCGATGACCTGGATTCCGGCGATGCCGACGACGCCCTGGACGCCGCCACCGAACTGGTCGACCAGTTGATCAGCAAGGCCACCCAGCAGCAGAATTCCGCCGTCAAGGGCAACACCCACGACATGGGCAAGGCCAACAGCCTGAAGGACCAGCAAGCCGAGGATCTGGCCGCCATGCTGGCCGGAAGCGGCGCCCAGATGGATGTCCAGGTCCAAGTCACCGAGACCGTCACCGAGACCGTGACCCAGACCACGGCCTCGGCCCTGGACGTCCTGGCCCAGATGACGACGGAAGTTCAGAACCCGACCGCCATCGGCCAAGGCCAGACCCAGGGACAGCAACAGAACACCAATCTGGCCGACACCGCCGTCTCGCTGCAGCCAGCGGTGAGCAATGCGGCCCCCACCGACCAGGTGGCCGACGACTTCCGCGCCTTCAGCGCCGTTCTCGCCGCCCAGGTGGAAGCCAGCACCCAGGAGGTCAATACCACCTCCGAGCAGCGCCCCAACACCACCATCGCCGCCGTCGGCCCCACCCAGGCCGCCGACAAGCCCAGCGCGACCCAGGCCGCCGCGCCGACCGCGCGGGCTCCGCGCGTCCCTCTGCAGCAGCAGGTGATGGAGCAGGTCAGCGTTCAGATCGACAAGGCGGTCAAGGACGGCGCCGACACCGTCAAGATCCAGCTGCGTCCCTACGATCTGGGCCGCATCGAAATCAAATTGGAAGTGATCGACGGCCATGTCTCGGCCTCGGTGACCGCCGAAAAGCCGGAAACCCTCGCCCTGCTCCAGAAGGACGCCAAGGGCCTGGAAAAGGCGCTGGAAGATGCCGGGCTGAAGCCCGATGCCAGCGCCACCAGCTTCAGCCTGAAGAACGGCGAGCAGCAGAACAACGCCGATCGCGGCCACAACAATCAGCGTCGCGGCCGTGGTCGCGGTACCGGCCAGGCCGAGGAGACCGCCGCCATCGGCGCGTCCCAGGCGGCACAGCCCCGCCGCTCCGGCGGACGCTCCGGCGTCGATATCTCGGTGTAGGAGGGCATGACATGACCACCGCCGTAGACAACAGCGCCGCCAATGCCGCATCGGCCGCCAATTCCGCATCGACCAGCAAGTCGACCACGGCCAAGGCGACGCTCGGGACCAACTTCAACACCTTCTTGAACATGCTGACCACTCAGCTAAAGCATCAAGATCCGTTGTCGCCCATGGACTCGACCCAGTTCACCAATCAGCTGGTGCAGTTCTCCAGCGTCGAGCAGCAGATCAACGCCAATTCCAATCTGGAGAAGCTGATCAAGCTGCAGACCGCCAGCCAGACCGCCCAGGCCATCTCCTATGTGGGCCAGACGGTGGAAGTGGCCGGATCGACCCTGCCGCTGCAGAACAGCTCGGGCGCGTCCTTCTCGTATACGCTGCCGTCCAACGCCAGCAGCTGCGAAGTCCAGATCAAGGACTCCACCGGCAACATCGTCTACAAGTCCAATGCCGAGACCAGCGCCGGTCGTCACGAACTGACCTGGGACGGCACCGACACCAACGGCACCACCCAGAAGGGCGGCCTCTACACCATCAACGTGGTCGCCAAGGGTTCCGACGGCGCCGCCCTGGCCGTCTCGACCACCGTCACCGGTTCGGTCACCAAGCTGAGCAACGACGCGACCAACGGCGCCACCCTCGAACTGGGGGCGGGCACCGACGGGGCCAAGGTCTCGGTCACTCCCGACCAAGTGCTGGCCGTCACCGCCGACACATCCCTGGTCAACGCCCAGTTGACCGCCGCCAACGCCCAATACCAGGCCGCCCTCGCCCAATACAATGCCCTGAAGGCGGCCGAAGCCAGCAACAATTCCTCGTCGTCCTCGACGACGACCGGCCAGTAGTACTAGGAGGCTGTCATGAGCTTATACGGCGCACTTTTCTCTGGTGTCTCTGGCCTGGCCTCGCAGTCCAGCGCCATGGGCGCGATCTCCGACAACATCACCAACGTCAACACCACGGGCTACAAGGGTGCCCAGGTGAACTTCCAGACGCTGGTGACCAAGCAGACTTCCATCACCCAGTACTCGCCGGGTGGTGTGCAGTCCAAGCCGCGCAACGGCATCGACGTGCAGGGTCTGTTGCAGTCCACCTCGTCGTCCACCGACATCGCGTTGTCGGGCCAGGGCATGTTCGTGGTCAACACCGCGCCCGACTCGGCCACCAGCGGCACCGGCATGTTCGCCTATACCCGCGCCGGATCGTTCAAGACCGACAACCAGGGCTACCTGACCAATGTGTCGGGCTTCTACCTGCAGGGCTGGCCCCTGGCCGCCACCGACAACAGCTCGTCCGCCCGGCCCAGTGAAACCGTCATCGACGGCAACACCTATATGAAGGCCTACAAGGACACGACGGGCAATTATCACTACATCAATCAGAACACCATCAACCCGACCGAAATGAAGTCCTTGAACCTCAAGACCATCGGCGGCACGGCGGATCCCACCACCCAGATCAAGATGGGCGCCAACCTGCCGTCGGGCGACGGCATCTTCAATCCGGGCGTCGCCGGGTCCGGCGGCCTGCACGAAAGCAGCGCCCTGATCTACGACTCGCTGGGCGGCAGCAGCAGCCTGAACGTCAGCTGGATGAAGACCAACGCCAACCAGTGGGACATCGCCAACAAGACCAACTATTTCGGCGTCAACATGGCGCTGACCGACACCACGGCGTCTCCGGATTCCACCGCGACCTTCTCCATCGCGGGCCAAGCCACCGGCGGCAGCGCCACCGTGGCGAGCATGACATCCTATGCTGGCGGCCACACGGCCGGGTTCTTCGCCAGCACTGGCGTCATCGCCTTCCAGGCCGCCGCCGACGCGGCGACCCTGCCGCTGGGCACCCAGTTCACCGTGGCCGGTTCGGAAGATTCCGCCAATAACGGCACCTTCCTGGTCAAGACCGCAGCGACCACATCGGCGGGCGCCGATACCTTGATCACCGCGTCCCAGGCCGTCAGCGTCGTCCGCAACGGCACCACCACCACCTATTCCAGCGTCACCTCCACCGGTGCCACCAACATCACCTTCGGCGGCGCGACCACGCCGACCCTGGTGGCGGGCGACATCATCAAGGTCACCAATGCGGCCGGAACGGTCGGCTATTATCAGGTTACCAACGTCGGCGCCGCGGGCTCGACCACCGTCTCGGCCCTTGATTACGTGGCCGTCGATACCGCGCCTTATCAGACTCTGCGCGGCATCAAGCCGCCGGCGGGCGCCGCCGTGCTCGACATCTACGACCCCAGCGGAACCTCGGGCGCCATTTACGCGTCACAGGGCCGCCTGGACTTCACCGCATCCTCGCGCACCGACATCACCGCGCTGGACGGCAAGACCTTCTCCATCACGCCGACCGGCAGCAGCGTGGCGCTGACCGTGGAATTCGACACCAACGGTACCAACGACCTGTACAAGGTGGTCAGCAATCCCACCGGCGCCAGCAACATCATCATCGACCTGTCCACCACCTCGCTGACCTCGGGCTCCGATATCGCGCAGTTGGTGGCCAAGGCGCTGAACAATGCCGCCAACTGGGATGCCACCACCAATACCCATCTGCCGACCACCTCGGTCTCCACCTCCACCGGCTCCACCCTGCCCCTGTTCCGGGCCAATGGCGGCACCTTGGAAATCGTGCAGCAGACCAGCGTCGCCGACAGCTATCTGTTCGACGTCTCCGCTCTGGGCACCGGCTGCACCCAGTCGCAGTCGCACCAGTGGAACTCCTCCATTCCCTCCGTGGATCAGGTGACCGGCAAGTTCACCCTGCAACACATCTCGTCGGCGGTTGCCAGCACGCCTGCCATCAAATACAACGGCGACGGCACGCCGCAGACCATCATGGGCTATGGCAGCACCTCGGGCTCGTCCGCCACCGCCCCGACGCCGAAGATCTCCATCGAATGGGCCAATGGCGCCCAGTCCATGATGGAAGTCCCCAACGGCTCCGGCGCTGATCACCGTATCAACTGGTTCCTGGGCAACACCGCCCAGGCCGACGGCATGACCCAGCTGGGCGGCAATTTCCAGCTGTCCTACCTGACCCAGAACGGCGCCAAGTTCGGTAACTTCTCCGGCGTCTCGGTGGGGTCCGACGGCGTGGTCACCGCCCTGTTCGACAACGGCGTGCGCCGCCCGGTGTTCCAGATCCCGGTGGCGACCTTCACCAATGTCAACGGCATGGAATCGCTGACCGGCAACAGCTGGATCGAAACCAACAGTTCGGGCACCTATACGCTGCGTGAAGCCAACAAGGCCGGCGCGGGCTCCATCGCCTCGGCCTCGCTGGAAGCATCCACCGTGGATATCGGTGCCGAGTTCACCACCATGATCGTGACCCAGCGGGCCTATTCCGCCGCCGCCAAGATCATCACCACCGCCGACCAGATGCTGGACGAACTGGTCCAGATCAAGCGGTAACCGTCAGTAAAAACAAGGAGCCGGTGGCCAGAATCGCCACCGGCTCCATTGCTTTTTCCTGTACCCGGCGCTTGGGGGTTGCGCATAATTCCAGCCATGCGCCCGATCATGCCCTCGTCCCCCTTCTCCCGGCTTTTGCCCGCCGTCTTCACGGCGGCCATGCTGCTGGCGCTTCCCCGTGGCGCCTGGGCGGCGGGCTGGGACGCGGTCGAGGCGGACAAGACCATCGCCTTCGGCTTCGCCGCCATCGTCGAACGCCACCTCCAGCCGGTTACCGCCGCCTCCATCGCCCTGGACGGCATGCGGGCGCTGGCCGAGATCGACCCCCAACTGGCGGTGATCGTCCAGGGCGGCGTGGTCCGGATTTCCACCGCCGATTCGCTGGTCGGGGAATACCCGGCCCCGGCGGCGGCGGATTCGGCGGGTTGGGCGCGGGTGACCGTCGCCGCCATCACCGCCGCCCGCCTGTCGTCGGAAATGATCCGCGCCGCCGACGACGAAGCGCTGTATCAGGCGGTGTTCGAAGGCGCCCTGGGCAAGGTCGACCTCTATTCCCGCTACGCCAGCGCCAAGGAGGCCCGCGAGCATCGCGCCAGCCGCAACGGATTCGGCGGCATCGGCATCAAATTCGACATGATCGAGTCCGAGCCGCGCATCATCGAGGTCATCGAGGACACCCCGGCGGCCCGAGGCGGACTTAAAACAGGCGACGTGATCTTGATGATCGACGGCCAATCCGTGCGTCCCCTTGACCGCAACGGCATCTCGGCCCTTCTGCGCGGCGCCGTCGCCAGCGACGTCCTGCTGCTGGTGCGCAGGGGCGGCGATCCGGTGCAGGTGACCCTGCGGCGCTCGTTGATCGTTCCCAAGACGGTGACCATGTCCCTTGTGGGCGGCATCGCCGAATTCAAGATCGCCAGTTTCAATCAACGCACCGCCTATAGCCTGGAAAGCCTGCTGAAGGACGCCAAGACTCGCCTGGGCCCCGGCTTGACCGGGGTGATCCTGGACCTGCGCGGCAATCCCGGCGGCCTGTTGGACAAGGCCGTCTCGGTGGTGGATCTGTTCGTGGACAAGGGGCCCATCGTCTCCACCAAGGGCCGCCATCCCGAGGCCGACAACGCCTTCGACGCCCATCCCGGCGATATGGGCGAGGATCTGCCGGTGGTGGTGCTGGTGGACGGCCGCTCGGCCTCGGCCGCCGAAATCGTCGCCTCGGCTCTGCAAGACGCCGGCCGCGCCGTGGTGGTCGGAACCAACTCCTACGGCAAGGGCACGGTTCAGACCGTCATCGGCCTACCCAATGACGGCGAGATCACCCTGACATGGTCGCGCTTCCACACGCCCTCGGGCTATGCCCTGCACGGTCTGGGGGTTCTACCCGTCCTGTGCACCGGCGCCAATCCCAATGCCGCCGCCGTCATCGATGGTCTGCTGCGCGGCACCCAGTCGGCCAAGCTGCCCGAGACACTGGCGGTGTGGCGGCAGTCCGGATTCGACGAGACTGCCCTGCGCATTCGCCTGCGCGACACCTGCCCACCGGCGCGGCGCTCGGAAGCCAAGGCAGATCTGGAGCTGGCCGAAAAGCTGCTGCTCAACCGCGCCGCCTTCGCCCGTGCCCTGGCCCTGTCCACTCCTCCCCGGACGCTGGAAGCCCGCCAATCCCGCCCCCCTGACTATGATGCGGGTCAGCACTGACGAACTGTCCGTTGACTCCTGGTTGTAGACTCAGTCATACCCAGGGTTGAGGAACAGGGGTCGGCCATGGATAGTTTGATTACGCCGGAAACCGTGCTGTCGTCGGTGATCAGGATCACCGAGCAGCGCTCGCGGCAACATCTGGAACATTCGCTGGTGTCCACCCTGCGCGATCTGGCTGGGCTGACATTCTGCGGCATCTGTCGTCCCACCCAATCCGTCAGCGGTATCTTCATCGATTACGTGGCCCATGAAGGCGGCGAGGCGCCCGACCAGTTGATCGAGATCGGCCAAGACCCGCTGCTGATGGAATGCATGGCCACCGGCGGTTCCAAGGCGCAGGAGATGGAGGATGGCGCGCTTCGCCGCGCCCAGGCGATCGTGGATGACCGCGGCATCGTCTGCGCTTTCCTGGTCACCATCTCTCCGGCGGCGAAGATGGAGCAGTTGGCGCTGATCGGCGGCTTTGCCTCCATCTACCGCAATTATCTCGCCATTCTGCGCGACGCGGCCCGCGACACCCTGACGGGGCTGAAGAACCGCAAGACCTTCGACGAGAATTTCAGCCGCATCGTCGCCAGTTCCCGTCACCTGGAAGTGCCCTTCGCAGGCAATCGGCGCGGCGGCGAACTGTCGGGCGAGCATCACTGGCTGGCCATCATCGACATCGACCATTTCAAGCGGGTCAACGACACCTACGGCCATGTGTTCGGCGACGAGGTGCTGCTGCTGCTGGCCGCCCTGATGCGCAAGGCGTTCCGAGGCGAGGATCTGTTGTTCCGCTTCGGCGGCGAGGAATTCGTCGTCATGCTGGCCCCCACCACCTACGAGAACGCCCAGGCGGTCTTCGACCGTTTCCGCGCCACGGTGGGCGAGTTCGCCTTCCCCCAGGTCGGCCATGTGAGCGTCAGCATCGGCTTCGTGCGCATCCACTCCGACGACCTGCCCTCGGTGGTGATCGGCAATGCCGACAAGGCCCTGTATTACGCCAAGGAACACGGCCGCGATCAGGTCCGCTCCTTTGAGCGGTTGCTGGCGGACGGCAGCCTCACCGACGCCGAACGCACCGATGGCGACGCCGAGCTATTCTAACGACCGATGGCGCAGCCGAGCCATTCTAACGACCGATGGCGAAGCCGAGCCATTCTAACGCTTGACTCTGCTGCCGGGATCAGTATGGTGCGCCCCCTGAGTTTCGATCACCAACGTTTGCCGGGATTTTCGTCATGGCCAAGCCTGCCACCATTCTCATTAAGCTGCTGAGCTCCGCCGGGACGGGCTTCTTCTACGTGGCGAAGAAGAATCCGCGCAAGACGACCGAGAAGCTGGAGTTCCGCAAGTACGACCCCGTCGTGCGCAAGCATGTCGCGTTCAAGGAAGCCAAGATCAAGTAGGATCGGCTCCGAACAGGGCTGTGAACCGCAAGGGCGCTTCGATGGAGGCGCCCTTTTCGTTTTGCCGGAACCCCATGAAACAAATCAAACGCCGCCTGGTTGGGCTTGATGCAAGGGCAAGGACAATCCCAAGGAGGAGCGGATGCCGCATTCCACTCCTCCCGATGCAGCGAGCCCATTGCCATTAGGCCCGGGCGGGCAATTGCCCGCAGGGAGGGCGCGCGCCACATGGCGCGAAAGCCAAGCACGCGGATGCGTGCGCCGACGATTGAGGCAAATATAAAGAATCAATCGCCCCATTGTCTCGCCGAGGGCGCGATGCCATCTTTGGATCAGTCAATCGTCCGGGGAGAGCGGACCATGCATGATGATGACATCAAGAGTCTGATGCCGAAGCTGGATATGACGCGACGCGGATTCGTCTCGGCGGCGGTGCTGGCCACCGGCTATGCCATGGCGGTCAGCCCGGCCGCCGCCGACGCCATCGTCACCGACACCAAGGGATTGAAGGCCGGAGCGGTGATGATCCCCAGCGGCGCCGATTCCATTCCGGCCTATGCCGCCATGCCCGAGGGCAAGGGGCCGTTCCCCACCATCCTGGTGGTCCAGGAAATCTTCGGCGTCCATGAATATATCCGAGACGTCTGCCGCCGTCTGGCCAAGCTGGGCTATCTCGCGGTGGCGCCGGAACTGTATGTCCGCCAGGGCGATCCCTCCAAGATCACCGACATCCCCACCATCTTGTCCAATATCGTCACCAAGGTCGCCGACGAGCAGGTCATGGCCGATCTGGACGCCACCGCCGTCTGGGCCGCCAAGAACAAGGGCGATCCCAAGCGTCTCGGCATCACCGGCTTTTGCTGGGGCGGCCGCATCGTCTGGCTGTACGCCGCACACAATCCCAAGCTGAAGGCGGGCGTGGCGTGGTATGGCCGTCTGGCGGGCGATTCCACCGTGATGACCCCCGACCATCCGCTGAGCCTTGCCGCCAAGCTGAAGGCCCCCGTCCTGGGCCTGTATGGCGGTGCTGACCAGGGCATTCCCTTTGAGACGGTCGAGAAGATGCGCGAGGCGGTCAAGGCGGGCAAGATGCCCGTCGAGATCGTGGTCTATCCCGACGCGCCCCACGCCTTCCACGCCGATTACCGCCCGTCCTACCGGGAAGGCCCGGCCAAGGACGGCTGGGCGCGGCTGGTCAAATGGCTGAAGGGGAATAGCCTATAGGGCGGGGCAAGGACACCGGATCACGTCGGTGTGGACGAAATCCTCTCCCTTGAACAGCAAGGGAGAGGATTTGGATATGGCAAGGGCATAAGCGGCGCAATCTCCCAGGTTCAACTGGGCGGGATGGCCGCAGCCCTTGCCGTAGCGGCGATAGGCCTCGAAGGCCAGTGCCGATTGCTCCGCATCGAAGGGGGACACGGTGACTTGGGCGACCTGGACCAGCGTCTCCAATTCACCAAGGGATGCCGGGCCGAGACGCCGCAGCAATACCGTCCGGCATTCGAACAGGGTGAAAGCCGAGAGCAAGCAGCCATCGGCGGCAGCCAGGGTCGATTCAATCCACTCCGCTTCGGGCTCGTTCAGCAGAAAAGCCATGATCGCCGAAGTGTCGATAACGATCATCCCGGCAGACCGTCTTCATCATAGCCAAGCAGTTGGTCCACGGGCCTGTCGTCGAGAACAGGCAACCGCGCCACCCGCTGCCGAATGCCCTGCAATTGCATCCGCTTGCCCGGCGACGCCTGCCGCTGGCGCTCCAGCCGCTCGGCCAGCGCCGTGGTCACCGCCTCGGTGATGCTCTCGCCGGTCAGGGCGGACAACTGACGGGCAAGGCGGTCGGTTTGCGCGCATTTGATGTTCAAGGCCACGTTGTCTTCCTTTCTTCCCAGTTAGGAAGAATACGCCCACTCGAGGCCGGAGGCAACGGGATCAGCCGCACGCCACCCGCGTGACGGCGCCATCCCTCAGGACGAACACCGCGTCCTGGGGGCTGTCCGCCTGCAGCGCCTCGGCCGGGTCCAGGCCCAGATAGAGGCCGCGCAGCACCTTGCCGGCGATACCGTGGCTGACCACCACCAGCTTTTCCGACGGCCTGATCCCCGCCAGCCATTGGGCGAGTCTGGCGGACAGCGCCGCGTGGGTTTCGCCGTCGGGGCTCTTGAACACCCAGTGGTCCAGTCCGTGGCCGCCCCGAAGCTCGGGCGCGATCTCGGACTTCAGCAATCCGGACAGGCTGCCGGTGTTGATTTCCTTCAAGCGGGCGTCATAGCTGACACGTTCCGCGTCCAGACCGGCGGCCTCGCACAGGATGCCGGTGGTCTCGGCGCAGCGGCCCAGCGGGCTGGACACCAGCCGCCATCCGTCACCGCCTTCGATCAGCCCGCGAAGGCACAGCCCATAGCGGAAGGCCTGGGCCACCCCCTTGGGCGTCAGGGCGGAATCGTGCCAGCCCTGAACGCGGCCCTCGGCGTTGAACTGGGTCTCGCCGTGGCGGACCAGGATAATGGTCGACATTATCCCCGCAGCTCGCCGCCGGTCGCCTTGGCCACCGCCTGGACGATCCTGGCGGCCACCGCCTCGATCTCCTCGTCGGTCAGGGTCTTCTCGGTGGGCTGCAGCGTCACGGTGATGGCCAGCGACTTCTTACCCGCCGCCATCCTGTCGCCCTCGTAGAGGTCGAACACCGCCACCTCGGACACCAGCACCTTGTCGGCGCCCTTGGCGGCGCGCACCACGGCATCGGCGGCCACCGAGGAATCGAGGATGAAGGCGAAATCGCGTTCCAGCGGCTGGAAGGGCGAGGCCTTCAGCAGGGTCCGCGCCTTGGTGGCCTTGGCCTTGGCGGGCGGCAGGGCTTCCAGGAACAGCTCGAAGCCCACCACCGGCCCCTTCACGTCCAGGCTGTTCAAGATGCCGGGATGGATCTCGCCGAAAAAAGCCACCGGCTTGTTGCCCAGCTTCAGCGAGCCGGAACGGCCGGGGTGATACCAGGCGGGCGCCTCGGCGACCACCTGGAAGCTGTCGGGATTGCCCCCGGCGGCGGCGATGGCGGCCACCAGATCGGACTTGGCGTCGAAGGCATCGACGGCACGAACCGGTTCGGCCCAATGACGGCCCCGCGCCTTACCGGCGCGGATGCCCGCCGCCATCTGGCGCTGCTGGCCCGGTTCCGGTCCGTCGAATTGCGGCCCGATCTCGAACAGACCGAGGTCGCGCATGCCGCGATCGGCGTTGCGGCCGGCCGCCGTGATCAGATTGGGCAGCACCGAGGGACGCATGACGTCCAGATCGGACGAGATGGGATTGGCCAGATGCATGTCGGCTTGACCGCCGCCGAACAGCTTGGCCTGGGCCTCGGGCAGGAACGACCACGTCACCGTTTCCACCAGCCCCCGCGACGCCAACTGGCGTCGCACCCAGCCGGAGCGGCGTTGCGACGGGGTCAGAATCGGCTTGGGCATGGGCAGACGGGGGAGAGGCACCGAGGGGATGTTGTCATAGCCGTTGATGCGGATGACCTCTTCCACCAGATCGTGCTCGGCGGTGATGTCGCCGCGCCAGGACGGCGGGTTGACCAGCAATCCGTCGGCGTGTTCCGCCACGGCGCAACCGAGATCGTTGAGGATGGCCTCCATGCGGACCACCGGCACCTCGACGCCGCCCAGTTCGGCGACCCGCTCGGGGCGCAGCACGATGGACTTCTGCCAGTCGGGCTCGGTCCCGGCGATGACGGCCTCCGAGGCCTCGCCGCCGCACAGATCCAGGATCATGCGGGTGGCCAGTTCCATGGCGGGCACCACGAAGGCGGGATCGACGCCACGTTCGAAGCGGAAGCGGGCGTCGGACAGGATTTCCAGCCTGCGCCCGGTGGCCGCCGTGCGGATGGGATCGAAATAGGCGGCTTCCAGGAAGACCTCGGTGGTCGCCTCGGTGCAGCCGGAATGCTCTGCCCCCATGATCCCGGCCAGGGCTTCCGGCCCCGCCTCGTCGGCGATCACCGTCATGGACTCGTCCAACGCATAGGTCTTGCCGTTGAGCGCCACCAGGCTTTCGCCCGTCTTGGCCAGACGCGCCCGGATGTCGCCCTTGACCTTGGCGACGTCGAAGACATGCAGCGGGCGGCACAGGTCGTAGGTGAAGAAATTGGTGATGTCCACCAGGGTCGAGATGGGGCGAAGGCCGATAGCGGTCAGTCGATCCTTGAGCCATTGCGGGCTTTCGCCGTTCTTGACGCCGCGAATATGGCGTCCGGCGAACAGCGGGCAGGCGGGCAGATCCTCGGCCGAGAAGTCGAGGCGCACGCCGATGGGGCTCTTGAAGGTGCCGGGCACCGGCTCGACCTTGAGCGGCTTCAAGCTGCCGAGGCCGAAGGCGGCGAGATCGCGGGCGATTCCGCGCACGCCCAGGCAGTCCACCCGGTTGGGGGTGACGGAAATCTCGATCATGGGATCGAAGCTCATGATGTCGAGCAGCTTGGCGCCGACTTCGGCATCGGCGGCCAGTTCGGCGATGCCGTCGTGGTCCTCGCCCAGCTTCAGCTCGCGCCACGAGCACATCATGCCTTGGCTTTCGACACCGCGAACCTTGCCCTTCTTCAGGATCTCACCGTTGTGCGGGATATAGGTTCCCGGCTGGGCCAGGATGACCTTGAGGCCGACCCGCGCATTGGGAGCGCCGCAGACCACCTGGATCACCGTGGCGCCGGTATCGACCTTGCACAGCTTCAGCTTGTCGGCGTCGGGGTGCTTGTCGGCTTCCAGCACATGGCCGACCACGAAGCCGCCCAGATGCTTGGACGGATCCTCGATGCCTTCCACTTCCAGGCCGATGGCGGTCAGACCGGTCTCGATCTCGGCGAGGGTGGCGGTGGTCTCAAGGTGGTCCTTGAGCCAAGCAAGCGTGAATTTCATCGGGTCAGCCCTCCCGAAAGCGTGGGAACGTCCAGCGGCACGAAGCCGTAATGCTTCAGCCAGCGCAGGTCGGAATCGAAGAAGGTGCGCAGATCGGGAATGCCGTATTTCAGCATGGCGACCCGCTCGACCCCCATGCCGAAGGCGAAGCCCTGATAACGGTCGGGATCGATGCCACAATTCCTGAGCACATTGGGATGCACCATGCCGCAGCCCAGGATTTCCAGCCAACCGGCGCCAGGTCCAATTTTCAATTCGCCGCCTTCGCGCGAACAGCCGATATCCACCTCGGCCGAGGGCTCGGTGAAGGGGAAGAAGCTGGGGCGGAAGCGCACCGGCACGTCATCCACCTCGAAGAAGGCGCGCACGAACTCGATCAGGCAGCCCTTGAGATGGCCCATATGGGTGGTCTCGTCGATGATGAGGCCTTCCACCTGGTGGAACATGGGCGTGTGGGTCATGTCGGAATCGCAGCGATAGGTGCGGCCCGGCACGATCACCCGGATGGGCGGCTTGTCGCTCAGCATGGTGCGGATCTGCACCGGGCTGGTATGGGTGCGCAGCAAATGCCGACCACCCTCGGGGCGCTCGCCGAAATAGAAAGTGTCGTGCATCTGGCGGGCCGGATGCTCGGGCGGGATGTTCAGGGCGGTGAAATTGTGGAAGTCGTCCTCGATATCTGGACCTTCCGCCACCATGAAGCCCATCTGGGCGAAGATGGCGGTGATTTCCTCGATGGTCTGGCTGATGGGATGGATGCGGCCCTGCGTCTCGGGACGGCCCGGCAGGGTGACGTCGATGCGTTCGCGGGCCAGTCGCGCGTCCAGCGCCTTGCTTTCCATCACCGCCTTGGCGGCATCAAGGGCGCAAGCGATCTCGTCGCGGGCGGCGTTCAAGGCGGCACCGGCCGCCTTGCGCTCGTCCGGCCCCATGGAGCCGAGAGTCTTCATCAGGCCGGTGATGGTGCCCTTCTTGCCGAGGGCGGCGACGCGGACGGCTTCAAGCTGATCCAGCGAGGCGGCGGCGGCCACATCGGCCAGGGCCTGGGCGCGGAGTTGATCGAGATCCTGCATGCTTTGCGTTTCCCTAAGACGCGAAAAGGGGCCGCCCCCGATGGGCCGGCCCCTCTCCTAACCATTGCTTCCGCGAGGGAAGTCCTACCGGAGGGCGGCCTGGGCCTTGTCCACCAGCGACTTAAACGCTTCCGGCTCGCGGATGGCGATGTCGGACAGCACCTTGCGGTCGAGCGCGATATTGGCCTTCTTCAGGCCGTCCATGAAGCGCGAATAGGGCATGCCATGGGCGCGGGCGCCGGCATTGATGCGCTGGATCCACAGGGCGCGGAAATTACGCTTCTTGGCGCGGCGATCGCGATAGGCGTAACGCAGGGCCTTTTCCACCTTCTGGATCGCGACCCGGAAGCAGGTGGAGGAACGGCCGCGGTAACCCTTGGCGAGCTTGAGAATCTTCTTGTGACGGGCGTGCGTGGTGACGCCCCGCTTGACGCGCGACATGGGTTAAGCTCCGTTCGGCAGGTAGAATTTCTTGACGTTGTCGCTGTCGGTCTTGAACAGCATGAAGGTGCCGCGATGCTGGCGCTTCATCTTCGACGTCTTGGCGCTCAGGCAGTGACGCTTGAACGCGACATTGGCCTTCACCTTGCCGGTGCCGGTGAGCTTGAACCGCTTCTTGGCGGAGCTCTTGGTCTTCATCTTGGGCATTTTCGCTTTTCCTTGATCTAAGAGTCTCTAGCGAGAACAAGCGGCAAGGCAGCCCTAACGGCCCTGTCCGCTTTGGAAGGCGACGCTTATAGCCTGCGTCGCAGGCGATTGCAAGCCTCAGCCCGCGGCATTGCAGTAGCGGGCGACCTCGTCGAGCAGCTTGCGGATGGAGATGGGCTTGGTGATGACCTGCTCGAAGCCGTCTTCCAGGAAGCCCGCCACCGAGTCGGGATCGGCGAAGGCGGTCACCGCCACCACCGGCACATTCTTGGTCCTGGCATCCGCCTTGAGCAGCTTCAGCAGATCGACGCCGGAATATTTCGGCAATTGGATGTCCATCAGGATCAAGGCGGCACCCGCCGAAGCGGTCATTTCCACCAGCCCGTCGCCGTCGGACGATTTCACCGTCTGGTAACCGGCGATGGTCAAGGCCTGCTCCAGCAGTTTCATGTTCATGGCATTGTCTTCGACGATGACGACGGTTCCCGTCATGGCCCCACCTCTCGGGTTTGCGCCGCCCGCGGCCGAGTATCGACGTCGCGGCCGCGGGCTATGTAGCTGCTGGTGAATGCGGTGAAGTCGGCCACGGTCAATGGCCGGCCAATCATATAGCCTTGAATCTCGTCGCAGCCGTGGCGGGCCAGCAGGGCCGCCTGGGCCTCGGTCTCGACACCTTCGGCGATGGTCTTGAGCGACAGCGAATGGGCCAGCGAGATGATGGCGTTGGCGATGACGCGGCCATCCTCGTCCTGGTCCAGATCCTTGACGAAGGCACGGTCGATCTTGACCGTGTTGATGGGAAAGCGCTTGAGATAGGCCAACGAGGAATAGCCGGTGCCGAAGTCGTCGATGGACAAGGTGACGCCAAGCTTGGCCAGGGCGCGCAGCATCTTCAAGGTGCCCTCGCCATCGGCCATCAGCATGCTTTCCGTCAGTTCCAGGTCGATATGGGTGGGGTTGACGCCGGATTCGGAAATGGCGTCGGCGACGAGATCAGGCAGGTCATGTTCATGAAACTGCCGCCCCGACACGTTGATGCCGATGCGAAGACCGCGAATGCCCATATCGTTCCAGATGCGCAGTTGCCGACAGGCGGTCCGCAGCACCCAGGTTCCCATGGGGACGATCAGGCCGCTTTCCTCGGCGACCGGAATGAACTTATCGGGGCTGATGATGCCCAGTTCGGGATGCCGCCAGCGGATCAGCGCCTCGGCGCCCACCAGGGCATAGGTCTTCAGATTCACCTGGGGCTGGTAGAACAGTTCGAACTGCCCGGCCTTCAACGCGTCCTTGATGGAACGTTCCAGGGTCAGGCGCTCGGTCACCGCATAGGACATGGCGGCATCGAAGAAACCCAGACGCTCGTCGGTGCGGCGCTTGACCGAATGCAGCGCCATTTCGGCATTGCGCAGCAGGTCCAGCGCGTCCTCGCCGTCGCGGGGGAAGACGGAAACGCCCATGTCCACCGGAATCACGAGCTCGGAGCCGTGCACCATATGTGGCTTGCTCAGCACCTCGCGAATATGGGCGACCGACGCGGTGACGTCGTCCAGGTCGCGCAGCTGCGGCAGCACCACGGCGAATTCGTCACCCGCCAGACGCGCCGCCGTCCCTGCCGATCCCACTTCCTGGGCCAGCCGCCGCCCCGTCTCGCGCAGCAGGGTGTTGCCCACGTCGTGACCCAGCGAATCGTTGATGGTGGTGAAGCCGTCCAGATCCACGGTGACCACCGCCACATGCAGGCTTGCCGCCCGCGCCATGGCCACCGCTTGCCCCAGGCGGTCGGTCAGTTGCGCCCGGTTGGGCAGGTCGGTCAGCGAATCGTGATTGGCGAGATAGGCCACCCGCTGCGCCAGTTCCTTGTTCTCGGTCAGGTCGCGGATGGTGCCGGTGAACAGGCGGCGCTTGTCCATGCGCAGTTCGGAAATGGACAGGTGAAGCGGGAAGATGGTGCCGTCCTTGCGCTTGCCCAGGACTTCGCGGCCGATATTGATGATGGTGCCGACGCCGGTCTCAAGATATTTGCGGATATAGCCGTCGTGGCGGCCGCTGTCGGGCTCGGGCATCAACACCGAGACATTGCCGCCGATCAGTTCCGACAGCGAATAGCCGAAGATGCGCTCCACCGACAGATTGGCATTCAAGATGATGCCGTCCTCGTCGATGGTGACGATGCCATCGAGCACCGTGTCCATGATGGCGCGGATGCGGTGTTCGCGCGCCGCCACCGCCCGCATGGCCGCCGTCACCTCGGTGGTGTCGCGGCCCACCAGCAAGGTGGCGTTCTGACCTTCGCGGCGCAATGGGACCGCCGACAGTTCCACGTCGCGCAGCCGTCCGGCGAAGGTCACGACCTTGACCGGCAGGGGGTGTCCCTCCTCGTAGAGCGCGTCAAGGCCATTGCCGAAAATGGCACGGTAGTCGGGATGGATGAAATCGGTGAAGGGCTTGCCTTCGCAAGACGACGCCGATGGCGCGCGCAACATGCCAAGACCGGCGGCATTGATGCGCTCGACGATGCCGTCGACGCAGACGCAGATCAGGTCGGGCGACAGCTCCACCAGATCGCGATAGGACACCTCGTCCTTCAGCAGGGCGGATTCCAGCATGGAAACGTCGGTGATGCGGTCGATCAGCTTCAGGATCTGCGAGCCCGAATTCATGATGGACTCGGCATATTCGCGATAGCCCGTCGGCGCCAGCGGCCCCAGCATCTCGCTTGATATCATCTCGGAAAAGCCGATGACGTCGTTGAGCGGCGTGCGGATGTCGCGGCTCATGCGGCCCATGAATTCCGTCTTGGCCCGATTGGCGATATCGGCCTCTTCCTTGGCCTCGGCCAGCCGGGCCGCCGCCGCCTTGGCCGAAGTGATGTCGCGGGAAAACATGGCGCAGCGGTGCTCGGCCGAATTGGCCCCCATCACCGCCAGCAGCCGGTTGGCGAACCAGTGCAGGCCGTCGGTGTCCTCGAACTCCACCGTGCGTCCGCTTTCCAGCGCCTGTTCCAGATAGGCGCGGCGATGCGACGCCAGGCTGGCGGGCAGGAAGTCGAAGATGGAACGTCCGATCAAATCGTCCTGAGGCAGATTGAAATACTGCTCGGCCTCGGCGTTCAGGGTGACGATGACACCGCCGGAATCCAGCAGCAAAGCCACATCGTGGCTGGCGTCCAGCAGGGCCTGAGCGGTGCGGTGCGAGGCTTCCAGGGCGATCTGGCCGCTTTGACGCTCGATGGCGTGGCGGATCACCCGGGGCAGCATGGTCATGCCCATGTCGGACTTGACCACGTAATCCTGGGCTCCGGCCCGGATGGCTTCATGGGCCACCCTTTCGTCGTCCAGGCTGGTCAACACCACCAACGCCCGTTCGGGCGCCCACGATTTCAAGGTCAACACCGATTCGATGCCGGAGGCGTCGGGCAATCCCAGATCGGACAGCACGCAGTCGAACTCGGCGAAGGGAACATGCTTGGCCGCTTCGGCCAGCGTGAAACAAAACTGAACCGCCCAGTGTGGCGCGGCATCCAGCAATTGGATCTCGATCAACCTCTGGTCGCCAGGGTTGTCCTCGATGATCAGCAGTCGGATCGAATCAGTCTCTAAAGTCATGACTTTGAGACCATGCTACATCCCAACACCATTGTAAATGCTGGCTCACTAAGCATGTTCCAGGAAGGCACCAAAGAATCCGTCGGTGCCGTGGGCGAGCGGCGACAGACGCAAATAAGGCCCCGGCACCGGACACGGGGTTCCGATGACGGCGGCCCACAGCTCGGGCACCGGAATCACCCGATAGTCGGGATGGCGGATCAGGAAATCTCCGATCTGGGCCTCGTTTTCTTCCGCCAGCAGCGAACAGGTGGCATAGACCAGCCGCCCGCCTTTCTTGGTCAGGCGCGCGGCGCTGTCGAGAATCAGCTTCTGGCGCTCGACCAGTTCCAGCAGATCCTTTTCGCCCAACTGCCATTTCGCGTCGGGATTGCGCCGCCAGGTGCCGGTGCCGGTGCAGGGCGCGTCCACCAGGACGCGGTCGAAGCTGGCCGCCGCCCGCTTGATCCATTTGTCGCTCTCGCCGCCGATCACCCGCTTGGTGACGTTGTGGACACCGGCGCGGCGCAACCGGTCTCCGGCGCGGTCGACCCGCCATTCCGCAACGTCACAGGCCACCAGCCGACCCTTGTTGGCCATGGCGGCGGCCAGACACAGGGTCTTGCCCCCCGCCCCGGCGCAGTAATCCACCACCGCCATGCCCGGCTGGGCATCGGTGAGCAGCGCCACCAGTTGCGAGCCTTCGTCCTGGACCTCGACCAATCCGTCGCGCCAAGCCTGGACCTGGACCAGCGGCACCCTTCGGGCAAGCCGCAACCCCAGCGGCGAATGAGGGGTCGGCACCGATTTGATGTCTTCCTTGGCCAGGGCGCGGGCGGCCTCGTCGCGGGTGGCCTTCAAGGCATTGACCCGCAGGTCCAGCGGCGCCTCGTCACGCATGGCGCCCATCTCGTCGATCAGCTTGTCACCGAACAGGGCGGTCAGGCGCGGCGTCAGCCATTCGGGATATTCGCCGCGCACATGGGGCGGCATGTCGCGATGAAACATGGATTTCTGCTCGGCCAGCATCTCCATGACCCGCAGCTCGTGCGGTTCGGGCCGATAGGGGGAGTGCTGTCCCTTGAACAGGTCGGGCTCGGGGGCGATGCCCTCGAAGGCCATGTCGGCGAAGACGCGGGCCCGCGCCCCCCATTGCCCGCTCAGATTATCGCGGTCGGGATGCTCCATGAACGCCAACCACCAATCCAGGCGAGCCTTGCGGCGCAGCACCCGCCACACCACCTCGGCCACGGCGCGGCGGTCCTTGGCGCCGATATAGCGGCGGTCGCGGAAATAGGCGGAGGCCGCCGAATCCGCGGGTCTTGCCGACTTTTCGATTTCGGCCAGCAGTTCGATGGCGGCCTGGAGGCGGGCGGCCGGTGTCATGGGCGATCTTTCGCGACAGGGACGGAGAGGGAAATCAATCCGTCTTGTAGTTGGGCGCTTCCTTGGTGATGGCCACGTCGTGGACGTGGCTTTCACGCAGGCCCGCCGAGGTGATGCGGCGGAACTGGCAGCGGGTCTGCATCTCGGCGATGGTTCGGTTGCCGGTATAGCCCATGCCGGCGCGCAGGCCGCCGATCAACTGATGGATGACGGTGGCCACCGGCCCCTTATAGGGAACCCGGCCCTCGACGCCTTCGGGAACCAGCTTCAGCTTGTCGTTGACCTCGGCCTGGAAATAGCGGTCGGCGGAGCCCCGCGCCATGGCGCCGATGGAGCCCATGCCGCGATAGGACTTGTACGAGCGCCCCTGGAACAGGAACACCTCGCCGGGGCTTTCCTCGGTGCCCGCGAACAGCGAGCCCAGCATGACGCAATCGGCGCCCGCCGCGATGGCCTTGGCGATGTCGCCGGAATATTTGATGCCGCCGTCGGCGATGACCATGACGCCGTGCTTGTGCGCGACCTCGGACACTTCCATCACGGCGGAGAGCTGCGGCACGCCGACGCCCGCCACCATGCGGGTGGTGCAGATGGTGCCGGGACCGATACCGACCTTGACCGCGTCGGCGCCCGCGTCGATCAGCGACTTGGCCGCGTCGGCGGTGGCGATGTTGCCGCCTACGATCTGGCAGAGCGGCGCCGCTTTCTTGATGTCGCGGATGGTTTGCAGCACGCCCTTGGAATGACCATGGGCGGTATCGACCACCACCACGTCGACCTCGGCCTCGATCAGGGCCATGGCACGGGAAAAGCCGTCGGGGCCGACCGAAGTGGCGGCGGCGACCCGCAGGCGGCCCTTCTCGTCCTTGGCGGCGGTGGGATGGGCCTGGGCCTTCTCGATATCCTTGACGGTGATCAGACCGATGCAGCGGTAATCGCCGTCCACCACCAGCAGCTTCTCGATGCGGTGCTGGTGCAACAGGCGCTTGGCCTCTTCCTTGTCGACGCCATCGCGCACGGTGACCAGCTTTTCCTTGGTCATCAGCTCGTAGACCGGCTGGGCCGCGTCGGAGGCGAAGCGCACATCGCGGTTGGTGAGGATGCCCACCAGCTTGCCCGAGCCGCGCTCGACCACCGGAATGCCGGAAATCTTGTTGTCCGCCATCAGCCGCAGCGCGTCGGCCAGGGGCTGTTCCGGGTGGATGGTCAGCGGATTGACCACCATGCCGGATTCGAACTTCTTGACCTTGCGGACCTCGGCGGCCTGGGTCTCGATGTCCAGATTCTTATGAAGCACGCCGATGCCGCCGGCCTGGGCCAGGGCGATGGCCAATTGGGCCTCGGTGACGGTGTCCATGGCCGCCGACAGCATGGGGATACCCAATTCGATGCTCTTGGTCAGCCGCGTCCGCGTATCGGCCTGGGCAGGCAGAACATCGGATTCCGCCGGGACCAGCAGAACGTCGTCGAATGTGAGGGCTTCCTTGATGACCATGCCGCCTCCGGTGTCCGGTTAGTGGCGCGCCATCATACACATTCGAAGCCACGTCTCAAGGGGAGCCTGAGCAGGGCTATTCCACGCTTCCCCGAAATCCCATGGCGACCACATAGGTCTCGGCCGAGCCCTGGCGGCTGGCGGGCGGCTTGGCGTGGCGGACGGTGGTGAAGTTCTTCTTCAACTGGTCCAGCAGGGTCTTCTCGGTGCCGCCCTGGAACACCTTGGCGACGAAGGTGCCGCCCGGCGTCAGGATCTCCAGCGCGAAATGAAGCGCGACTTCCACCAGCCCGATAATGCGCAGGTGATCGGTGGAGGGATGGCCGGTGGTGGGGGCAGCCATGTCCGACAACACCACGTCGGCGGGGCCGCCCAGGGCCTCCTTCAAACGGTCGGGGGCATCGTCGGCCAGGAAGTCGCCTTGCATGGTGATGGCGCCGGGCACCGGATCCCATTCCAGGATATCCATGCCGACCACGATGCTGCCCTTCTTGCCACCCACCTTCTGGACCGCCACCTGGGTCCAGCCGCCGGGAGCGGCCCCCAGATCAACAATGCGTAGACCGGGCTTCAGGATATGGAACCGCTCGTCCAACTGGATCAGCTTGAAGGCGGCGCGCGAGCGATAGCCTTGGCGCTTGGCCTCGTGGACATAGGGATCATTGAGCTGGCGCTGCAACCACAGTGTCGACGACAGCTTGCGCCGCTTGGCGGTCTTGACCTTGACGGTCAGCTCGCGGGAGGTGCCGGGGGCGGAACCGGTGGTCCGGCTTCCCGATTTGCTGCCGCCGCCCTTCTTGCTTCCGCCGCTCATGACGTTCTCCTGCCGCTGTTGACGGCGTCGTCCTTCATCATGCCGAGCAAAACGCCTTCGCGCACGCCGCGATCGGCGACCCGCAACTTGCCCAGCGGCCAAAGTCGGCAGACCGCCTCCAAGATGGCGCAACCGGCCAGCACCAGATCGGCGCGTTCCGGCCCGATACAAGGATGGGCGGATCGCTCGTCATGGCTCATGGCGGCCAGCCGTCGGGTCACGGCGGCGATGTCGTTGAAGCCCAGCTCCAGCCCGTCCACCTGCGAGCGGTCGTAGCGCTGCAACCCCAGATGCAGCGCCCCCAGGGTGGTGACGGTCCCCGAGGTTCCCAGCATCTGAACCAGATTGCCGGTCATCAGCGAGGCGATGGTGTGCAGGCTTTCGAACGGGCTGAAGGCGCGGCCGATCTGGTCCACCACCTGGGCATAACCGGCGTTGGAGCCCAGTTCGGCGGCCCATTGCTCGGCCAGGGTGACGACGCCGGTGGGAATGGACTGCACCCCCATGACGGTCTGGGTGCCCAAGGTGTTGCGCACCCACACCAATTCGGTGGAGCCGCCGCCGATGTCGAAGACCAGCGCCCAAGGCACCAGCGGGTCCAGCAGGGACGCGCAGCCGGCCAGGGCCAGACCGGCTTCCTCCGAGGTGCTGATGATGTCGGGCTCAAGCCCGGTGCGCTCGGCGATGCGAGCGGTGAATTCGGCGCCGTTGGAGGCGCGGCGGCAGGCCTCGGTGGCCACCAGCCGGGCACGCCGGACTTGATTGCGCTCCATCTTGGCCACGCAGATTTCCAGCGCATCCAAGGTGCGGTCCATGGCCGCCTCGGACAGCACGCCGGATGCCCCCAGGCCCTCGCCCAGCCGGGTCACCCGCGAAAAGGCGTCCACCACCTTGAAGCCGCGCGGAGTCGGCCGCGCCACCAGCATGCGGCAGTTGTTGGTGCCGAGATCGAGCGCGGCGTAAAGGGGGGCGGACGGCATGATACGGACGGCGGCTTTAGAACTGAAAGGGGGCGGATGTTACTCCGGTTTCATGGGCGGTGGGAAGCGCCCTCTCCCGCCCCGCCCCACCGCCCAAATTCCCCCCGCTTTGACCATTGATCGCATCGGGACGCTGTGATAGAAGGTGCGCCTCTCGTGGCAGGCCCCCTCAGGGTGGCCTCTCCATTCCGCCAGCGAGCCTGGTGGGGGATCGTCTAACGGTAGGACAGCGGACTCTGACTCCGCCAGTCTAGGTTCGAATCCTAGTCCCCCAGCCAACTTTTTACAACAAATACAATGCGTTAGCAGATCGCTCTTGTGGTCGCATTGCTCGTTTTTGGCATTAGCAGTACATTAGCAGTGGTCCAACGCTGCTCATCGGCCATTTTGGCCGTGCTGCACCGCAAAGAATTGGGCCGTTGCGAGGCTGAAAATGGGCAATGTTGTTCATATTCTCGATGGCGCAATAGCGCTCTATCAGCGTCTCTATATGGGGGCGCAGACCTGGACGGCTCGCTACAAGATCAAGGGCCACAAAGGCTATGTGACAAGCACGACGGGTAAGCGCGACCTCGAAGAAGCGAAGGAAGTCGCCCTCGAAAAATTCTACGAACTGACCGCCGACCACCGTCGCGGCATTGCGATTCACAGCCGCACCTTCCAGCGATCGGTCGATGCGTACCTTGAAGACCTCGCTGCTGCTGTAGCGTCAGGGAAAAAGACGGCTCGGACACAACGCGATAACAAGGCCGTCATCGACCGCTATCTGCTGCCGTATTTCAAGAGCAAGGCCATCGACGCGATCAAGCAGGATCAGATCGAAGCGTATAAGACCTGGCGCTTGAACTACTGGATCAGCGGCCCTGGCTCCAAGGAGGAAACGCGGGAATATATGCGCGGCGGCAGGCTGATCAAGGCCAAAATGCCGAAGAAAGCGCAGACCCAGCGCTCGGGTGAAATCCTCATTCTCAAGGCCATATTCAAGGCGGCCTTGAAGCGCAAATGGGTCTCCCGTGATCAAATTCCCGACATTGAGGAAGACCCCCGCGAGGACAATCGGCGGCCAGCATTTTCACCCTCGGAATGGAAGCGCGTGGATGCGGCAATGGGGCCATATATAGAGAGTGCCAACGGCCCCGTGGTGCAGCATGACCGCAAGATGCTCTGTGGCTATATGCGGTTTATGTTCGAGACTGGCCTGCGCCCTGGGAAAGAGCACCAGCAACTCAGGTGGGAAGATTGCGAACTGGTCGAGGCCAAAGGGGAATTTGGCACTCGCAAGATCACCCATGTCCATGTCCGTGATGACACGAAGACAGGCAAACGGCTCGCGGTCAGCAGCGAGGACACATGGTCGGCGCTGCAATACATCAGGTCATTCTCACCGTGGACCAAGCCCCGTGATCCTGTGTTCGCCGACAGAGCGACGGGCAAACCGATCAAGAGCTTCAACCATGGAATGGAAGCTCTGCTCAAGACGGTCGATTTGGTGACAAATCGGCATGGCGAAAAGTTCGCACCGTACAGTCTGCGCCATACCTATGCGACCGACCGCCTGATCAACGGCAGAGTGGACGTTTGGTTGCTGGCGAAGAACATGGGCACGAGCGTGGAGATGATCCGCAAACACTACGGTCAGGACGAGCCGCAGCAACGCTCGGAGGAACTGACCCACGATAAACAGCAGCTTGATATGAAGACATGGGTCGCCATGCTGACCGAGAACCCCGCGATGGCCGAAGCGCTATTACGAAAAGCGCCCGAAGGGCCAACACTCGACCCTGATGCACCCGAGGCCGAACCCGATCCCAATGTGCCGCGCAGACGCGCAAAGATCAGATTGAGCGATATGTTGGGCTGATTTTGGTCAGGTTGCTGTCGTGTTGCACGACAGCGATGCGATCAACTGCGTCTGCCGATCCGAGAGAAAAGCCCCGCAATGGCGATGGTGCAATAGCTGGTTTGGCCACAGGTACAGTGATTCACGCAGGAGGAAGCGCAGCGCAATTTGTCCGTGATTTCGTTCAAATTCGCGTGGTCCAGTTTCTCGGCATTCCGCTCAATCTCGTGGGCGACTTTGAGATGGCAGTCGGTCTGGCTGTTGCTGTTCATCGGGCAATTATATGCAGTGCAGCAAAATTTTGGAACTGCAATCGGGCTAGGCATTGCCACGGTCGCTGATTACCAGTGTCGTGTGACACGACAAGCACACCTTATATATGGACCGCCGCCGCGTTCGCGCTGCCAACCGCCGCACACGCTTCAAAGCCGGAGGCCGTGTAGTGCGGCACTCATGAAACCAGCCCCGCTTGTATGGGGCTGGAAAAGCTTCTTACGCGAGCTTTTTACCAAAACGGCCTTTTGCAGCGGCCAACTGCTTGTCGAGTTCGCCAGCGACCACCGCTTCGCGCAGCAGCGTCAAGGTCGGAACCAGTTCGGCTACCACGCCGACCTCGATGGCCGTCTTCTTGGGCTTAATCTCGATCACCTTATTTCCGTAGCGCACTTCCAGCATGAACGCGCCATTGGCCTCCTGCCAGTACCACGGACGAAAGCGGACCAGCTTCTCCTGTAGGGTCTTTTCACCGCCAGTGCCTTTTACCCAATGCCGACGACGAAGCTGGAAGCTTTCGCCGCTTTGCATCGCTTCCGCAGCAGCGATCTGCTGGTTGATGGCCTCGACCATCCTGTTTCGCAAATGCCCTTCGGGGGTGCTGGCCGCCGCCCTGCGGGTGACTTCCATCAGCTTCAGCTTGTCCAACGTGCTCATTTCCAATTCTCCAAATAGGAACGTACTGCGAACACGGTATGGAGACTTGAAGCGGATCACAACGAAAAGACAGGCGTAGGCTTAACCTACAGAAAGCCGCGTCGGGTTACACGACAGCCGCCCATTTCCGAGCCGACACACCCAGCGGCTTATCAAATCAGGTGGGCGCTAAATTTTTTAATGAACAATTTCAATGCGATAATTATTTTCAGAGGGGGTATCAGGGTTGGAGAGTGAGGTCAACATTATTTTTCACTTGCCTATTGACAATACCGTCGAATCTGATATTCTGCTCTCAGTTAAACGCGAACCGTTACAAATCGAGCTGGCCACACAGCAACCAAGTGGCCAGTTATTTTTTTGCCGAATCGCAAGGCCAAAAGCCTTGTCGAAACCCACCCCAAAATTATCGCAGTACTTTTTGTCACGATATTGACTATCTCGGCGTGATTACGCACGCCTGCTTTTTGTAGTTTGTCACTTTACATCGTGCAGACGCTCCAGTGTGGAGTTTGACTGACATTGCTCAGAGGAGGATAACCATGTCTATCGACACAAGCTAAGCGGGATCTTCTGTCTAACATTGTGGCTTTTGCGTGCTTGTGGCGTTCGCGCGTCACGCAGGGCCGCTATCAATATGAACATCGTCACGGCTGAATTTTGACCGACGAGATCGGCAGCAAGCCTGACCATAAAGGAGACCACTATAATGACTAATCTTAATACAAGCATTAACTCTACCTGTAAGTCCCTCATCTCTGAGCGCGAAAACTGGGAGAAAATTGAACTCGCTGCCAGCAATACAAAGCTCTACTCTATTCTTAGCCGTTGCTTTGAGGTTTACAAGCAGCTGAAGCAAAATCAGTTCTTGGTCGAAGAGCTTGACAAGATGCTGACTGCTAAGGGCATCAAGTTCACCGCTGCGGTGCATCCTGCGAACAAGTTGATCAAGCTGATCTTTGGGGACAATGACCGTCGTCGCGTCAGCGCCTACGCCACGGTCATGAAGGCCGCGCATGAAAATGCCAGCAAGGCGACTGCGGATTTCGCTGCGTGGGTGAAGCGCGAGGGAGGCATTGAAGCCATTCGGACCGGCAATGCGACGACTGGCGGTGGGTCTTCGGGCACAACCAGCGATCCCGAGGCGTTCAACAAGGCCGCAGCAAGGCTTGGCAAGGAAGCTGCCATCGCCAGCATCGCCCCCAGTTCCAAGTTTCCCGAGGAAACTGGATACGTGATGGTCCTTGCGCGCATCGCTCCTGATCGCAGCCTGAGCGTCGTCAAGTTTATCGGCAAGGTAAACGATGAACGCGCCAAGAGCATTGTCATCAAGGCTGCCGCTGCGGAAGACGCGGATTGTAAGGCCAGCGCCTCCAAGGCGATCAAAACCATGAAGAAGAACATTGCTACCAAAAAGAGGGCGGATGAAAAAACTGCGAAGGAGGCTAAGGCCGCCCTCCACGCGAAAATGGACAAGAGGAATTTTGCTGCTGAGTCCCGGATTGACGAAAAACTGCCCGAGCCGTCGGACAAGGCTTTCGTCATTTACAAGGTCAACGCCGATGACGATTCGGTCAATGAAGCGGCCTAAATCAGGTCAATCGTGGTGGAGGGTAGCGGCGCCCCTCCATCACTTATCCCCAGCCGCCAGGAGAAAGAAAATGGTTTCCTTTACTATCAAATACAAGCCGAACACCCTTGCTGATGTCGTGTATCCCGATAGCCAGACGGAAGACGACATCCGCGCATACGAAAACGCTGGTCGGTTCAATCACATAGTTCTTTACGGCACATACGGCACTGGCAAGACCACCATCGCAAAGTTAATGCCAAAAGCGGTCGTGGCAGATGTCGATTGGCAAAATGAAGTGCGCTTCATCAATGGCAGCATGATAAGAAGCGTTATTGATATTCGACCAGTAACAAGCTTCTTGAGCCTTTCTTCTTGGAACTCTTTGGGCTGCAAATTCGTTATCATCGATGAAGCTGAGCAGCTTACAAGACCAGCTCAGCTTGCACTAAAAGGAGTTCTTGACGACTTTGCACGCAACGCGATGTTTATATTCACCACCAATTACATAAACAACTTGGATGGAGGAATTCAAGGTCGAACCCAGATTTTCCAATTTGATCCTCCTCCAGCTATGCGCCTTGTACCCTTCGTGAAACGTGTTTTGAAAAGCGAAGGACTTGGAATGAGCGATCCGCAAATTAACCAGTACATTGCGAAATATGGCAGCAGTATCAGAGGATTGCTCATGCAACTTGAGACGGATGTGATCACCTCCAGGAGAGCCAATATTCAGCCTGTTCCACCTCCCAAAGTGTCGCGTAACACGACGGTCAGTCAGCCTTCGCCGACCAGTGCAGCACAGAGCAAATCGGTGTCGTGCGACACGATAGCCATCCAGACGCCGCCCAGTTCACAAGCGGCATAACCAGCGAAGCCTCCGCCTGCCAAGCAGACGGGGGTCTTCGCTTTTGTGAACAAGCCTTCCCATGCTATTTTTTCGCGATGGAAACCAGCACGGCCACCATCAGCGTCCTACAGATCACGGCCATCCATGCAGGCCGCGTGCTGGCACTGGCCGATGTGGAATTGATCCTCGATGGCGTGTCCATCGTCATCCACGGCGTTCAGGTTCGCGCTGACGCTGCCAAGACGGAAATCACCCTGCCAAATTACCGAGCGCCAGACGGTTCTTGGCGAACCGCTGTCACGCTGCCCGACGAAATTCAGGGGCCGATGGGAGACGCTGTGATTGCAGCGGCCATGGAGATTGGGATTTTGAAGGAAAGCCGACTGTCGTGTAACACGACAGACCAAATGCGGAACTGATTCAAAGAGCCTCCGTATTTGCTACTGATGCACGCCCGTATGTTGCGGTGGCAATCCGCGACTGCGGAAATATGTTGGCCTATGACTTGGTAATGGCCGCATCGGAATGCTTGAGGTCTCCCCCCAGTCCTGGAAAAAATTGGGCGGATCAACGTCAATCGGCAGACTGTGCAAATGCAGATGCAGCCGAAATGGGGCAGTGAAATGCATAGTAATATTTCAATATTTTCATTGCGCGGAACGATATCGCAAAAACAAGCAATATTGTCTATCGCGCAATATGTTTTTATATATTTCGTTTCTGTTAATAATGCTGTAGCACGGCTTTTAATCGGCGCATTTGGCGCAAGTGCCTTTTACGTCCTAATAGCAGCATACCTCATATCTCACTGGATTATGGTGGCAGCTACCGTAAGACGTCTCCGTGCAATCGGAAGAAATCCTTGGGGCGGAATTTTGGTGCTTGTGCCCCTCCTAGGAATAATTGTTGCTTTTGCCGTTGCGTTATCGAAAGACAGAAAGCTTACGCCGACGAGTTCCGCAGAAATAATAAATTAAAATTTATATACATACAGAACCCGTGAGGTGATCTCGTACACCTCCAGGCTGTCGATGCTCCTGACGCGATAGCCGATTTCGGGGCGCACACCGTTGCCGAATTCATAGCCGAGGCTCGTGTTGAACAGGTAGTCGCGCTTTTCCTCGACATTTGGTGCATTGCTGATCCGCAACGTGTAGCCGACGCTCAGTCGCCAATTCGCGGGATTTATCTCCATGCCCGTCGAGATGTAATCCCGCTCGGCCTTCTGCACACCGCCCCTGTTCCAGAAATGCTGGTATTCAAACATCGGAGCGACAACCAGCCAGTCATCAATTTTCCACTCCTGCCGAATGCCGCCGACCACGCCAAGTTCGGCGTCGGGAATATCGGAATTGGCGGTACTGATTTTTCTGACTTCCTGCCGCAATACTCCTGTATGCCAGGAAAATCCATCAAATGAAGGAACCTTTGTTCCCGTCGCCGATAGTGCAAAAGAATCCAGCCGTCCAGTATTGCTCTGTCCGCCGTCAAATTGGCGCTTCCGCGTCCGTGTCGGCGTTCCAATCCACGATTTGCTCATGATGGTGGTGTCCAGCATGAAGGCGCTGGCGGCCACGCGCACCGTACCAGCCTCGCCACCTTTCACATTCATCCAGCCACCAACGCCATTACGATCCCATATGGCGTTGTCCTCGGCCAGTTCCCTGCCGAAATAGCCAGGGAGCGTGAGCCAGGCCTGGCCGAATTCGGCGGCGAATCTTCCGCCGTAAACGCCCCATTCGTCCTTGCTGTAGTCGAGAACAAGGTTTTTCAGGTGTAGTTGCTCGTTGGCAAATGCACGGCTTTCATCGGGATGGGGATCAATGGCAGGGTCATATGTGAAAAGCGTTTGGATCGACAGTTCTTTGTTGAAGCTCGCTTTTATGAATGGCTCGACAAAGACGAACAGGTCATTGCGCTGCGTCTTGTCTTCCGCCGCATAGCGCCAGCGGTCGCCAATGAACATATTCACCGTTCCGCTGATCGACGGTTTTTGGCCGCTGGAATCTTCAGAAGCTACTGCGGGCATCACGCATATGGACGCGACAGACATTGCAGCGACCGTACTGCTTCGCATTAGTTGGTAGAATCGCGAAGGATGCATTTAGCCGACCTTTGAGTGAAATCAATTCAATTTGGTAGCAATCATTGTTTGTCGGCGTTGCATCACGTCGCAGTGAGTTCGGCATAAAAGTGCCGTGTATGAAAAAGAGCTGCTGCAATATCTCGCGCAGATTTCAGGCCAAGTTTTTCCGCAATCTGATTGCGGTGCGTTTCAACCGTCCGATGGCTAATTTCCAATTCCAACCCGACCTCTTTTGCCGTCGCGCCCTTGCCAAGGTGCATCAGAATTTCCCGTTCACGGGGAGTGAGAAGCGAAAAATTACGGACGTAATCGGCAGCGCGGCCATATTGCTTGCAGGTCTGCTCATGTGCAGAGCAGGCCGACACAGCCGTCTCAATCAGCTTCTCGTTGCGAACAGGCTTTTCGACCCAGCCAAAAGCGCCGAGCTGGACAGCATGGACTGCCGTCGATATATCGCCGTAAGCGGAAATCATAACGACGGGCATATCGAACCCACGTTCACGCGTCTCTCGGTATGCATCAAGGCCTGACAGATCGCCCAGCCGCAGATCCATGAAGGCGCAGCCGAGGGCTTCAACAGGATGATTTGCGAAGAATGATGACGCATCAGCGTACCCAGCCGCGTTGAAAGACCTCGAAGAAAGCAGCCAGACAACCGCTTCGCGGAAACTTTCATCGTCATCGACCACGGCGATGGTATAGCGCTGATTATCGCTCATGATCAGGCCGCTTTCACGATGGGGAGCCAGAACGAAATAACCGCGCCACCTTCAGGGCGGTTCATGATGGTTAAAGCGCCACCATGGCCTTCAATGATGGTCTTTGAGATAGGGATGCCAAAGCCGCTGCCCCCGACTTTTGTCGATGCAAACAGCGCGTGTCCAGCCTTCTCCATGTCCTGTGCCAGCCCGGTTCCATTATCCGAGACGGTCACGCTGATCCGCTCATCCGTGAGACTTGTTTCTACATTCAGGCGGCGATCTGTTGCAGGAACCGCGCTCATGGCCTCGCAGGCATTCCGCACGAAATTCACCATAACCTGCTGCAAGGAAGCCTTGACGCCCGAAACCCGAGCAGACACCGCTACATCAAAAATTGCAGTAACGCTGTGATCTTTGCAAATTTGGCGAAGCAGGGGATCAACGTCCTGCATGACGCTGGCGAAATCAAAAGTCTCCCGCTGCCCTGCCGCATGTTCAATTTTCGACTGGGCTGCGGTAATGATTTCCCCGATGCGCTGGACCTCGCGATCTGTGCGTTTGGCCAGCATCAAGGCATCGTCCGTGCGATTGGCATCCTTCTCAATGTAGCCAACCAGCCCCTCGACATAAGTTGAGACCACCGCCAGCGGTTGGCGAATTTCGTGGGCCAGTTTCGCCGCAGTCTGCTGCCCCGTAAAATGGGTATAGGCGCGATCAAGCGCACGTTCCTGCACCCGCAGCTTCTGAACGCCGCGTTCGCGTTCACTGGTCATGCTGCCAATGATTAGTCCGAGATAGCCGACCGACAGCATGAAGTACGGAGCGCCCACGACAATCCGATGATCGGGGGCCAGCCAACTCACCGCCGTAATAGAGATGTTGGCGATCAAGCTGGACGCAGCCGAGCCCACATTGCCGAAATTCATGGCGTTCCAGGCGATGGGGAGCATAAGAAAATACGACATCGGCCCCTGGTCCTGCCCCAGAACCACTGCGACCGTTTCCACGTAGATTGCCAAACCGATTGCGACAAAGCTGGCGACAAGCCAGATCAGCGACCGTCCACTTGTCGCAGCCGCCAAATCACTCCGCGACAGCAGAAGAATGGGCGAGAGTGTGACGATGCCAATCGCATCCCCCAGGGAGAAGCGCAGAACCATATCCCAGTAATTCGACCAAGGGATCAGTCCATCGGCACAGAAGTTCACGATGAGAGCCAATGCCGCTACGACAGGAATCAGCAACGAGAATATCGAGAAGGCGATCAGGTGGCGCATGTTGGCGAGGTCAATGTGGACAGAGCCGAGCCAGCGTCGCAATGACCGAATTCCGACGACATAGGCCGTTGGGGGAATGAACCAGGAGAGAATTATGGCGAGCGTGGAGTGCGGGTATGGGGCCGTAGCGACGATATAGCCAACGCCGACATACGCCATGGGCCACAGACGCGGGAACCTAAGTAGAAATGCGAAAGTCAGTCCAGCTGGGGGAAACCAAGCACTCACACCAGGAGCTGCCCCCATGGCAATAGCCGCCCGAAAAGAGACAATCCATGCAGAAACATAAATGGCACTGATTACAGAGGCACGAAGGAGCGCGGCGCCCTTGCTCGCCCCTCGTGCCCAGACAAATACCTCATAAAAGCTATGTTTCATTATGTTTCACGCTAAAGCGTTGAGACTAATAGAAGAACAGCGCCGTAGCGATCGTACCTATATCTATCGTATAATATTTAGTGCGTAAAGCGTGTATTTTATGAGGTTTTGTGATGAAGCAGGCAAGGGTACCAACTGAAACAGAACTCAAGCGCGTCCTCACTGTGGTCGCCCAATCTCGTTTTTCCGCCCGCAACCGCATGGCGTTGATGCTGAGCTTTTACGCAGGGCTTCGTGTCGGAGAGATTGCTGCACTGAAGCTTGGCGACGTGATCGACGACGCACGTCACTTGCGCGATTGCATTTCACTGCGAGCGGCAATGACCAAGACCAACGAAGCGCGGACGATCTTCATCAATGGCAAGTTGAGAAAGGAAATTGAGCGCTACGTGTCGTGTTACACGACACTCGATCTCGCCGAGCCGCTTTTGATGACGCAGAAACGCACAGCGTTTTCGGCCAATACGCTGTGTCAGCTATTCGGTCAGATATACGACGAAGCTGGAATTGACGGCGCGACCAGTCACAGCGGTCGGCGCTGGTTCATAACGCGGCTGGCTCATTCGGGTGTGTCGGCCAAGGTCATCATGACACTGGCTGGTCATAAGCACATGAGCACCACGCAACGCTATATCGATGTGAACGACGAGATGATGCGGGCGGCGGTGGAGATTCTTTGATGAACGGGACAATACTGCAAAAGAAGTAGGGCGGCCCTATGGCCGCCCTACCAGATTGGTTTACAGGTCGATTAAAGGCCGAAGCGAACACCGAGGAGAACCTCGTTGGTTTCCAGGCCGTCGCCCTTGGTCTTGCCATTGTTTCCGCCGCTCCCAACCGAGACCTTGCCCGCGTCCAGGTGGCGATAGCCCAGGTCCAAGCTCCACTTGTCGGTCAGGGTGTAACCGACACCCGCTTTGGCATCCCAGGCAAAGTTGGTTTGGGTCAAACCAGCAAGCTTGCTGTCACCCGAGCCATTGTTGTAGGCAACCTTGCCGCCGCTGGTGGAGACAATTGCGGTTCCCAGGCCGACGCCAACATAGGGCTTGAAACTACCGAAGGTGAACGGCTCGACATAGCCATTGGCCATGACCGTCCACACATCCACATCGGATTTATACTGCTTGATGGTGATGTCGGTGCGGGAACCATTCACCTGATAGCCCGTCCGATAGTCAACGCCGAGGTCAGCTCTGAACCAATCCGTGAACTGATAGCCAGCCATCAGCCCCATAACGGCGGCATTGCCCGCGTCGGAATTCAGCTTGTTGGCGCGGCCATTCGCAGAGCCAAAAATCTGCAGGTTGAAGTTGTTCTGATCATCACCCCAATTGGTGCTCTGCGAACCAGACCAACCAGCCTCACCACCGACATAGAACCCCGACTTTTTCGCAGGCTGATTCTCGGCAGCGGTGGCGACGCTAGCGAAGGTCGCGCACGCGGCAATCGAGCAGGCCAGAGCGGCAAAACGTTTCATTTGAGTATTCCCCTTGATTATTCTGCGCGAGACAAGCACGCCACCTAGTGGTGGTTGTCTCAAACAGAGCGCCTCAAGGATATTCGTGCCGATTACTCAGGAGTGGCCGCTCAGCACGGAAAACTAAGTAGCCGATACTGATGCGGCTGCGTTTGGGGCGAAAAATCTGGTATGGAACGCGGCAGATGCAAAATCTCTAATTGAGCGAATGCATAGCTTTGCCGCAATTTGGTTGCGATGGGTCTCAACCGTCCGATGGCTGATGGAAAATTTCGATGCGATTTCCTTTGCAGTTAATCCTTTGCAGAGTTGCCAATAAATCTCCAACTCACGCTGGGTAAGCATTGGAAAGTTTCGAATGTAATTGGCAGCGCGACCGTATTGATTGCAAATATCGGCATGTGCCTTGCACGCTGTATCAATGGCCTTGAACAGCTTTTCATTCCGAATAGGTTTCTCTATCCAACTAAATGCACCCAAGTGAACAGCACGGACTGCGGTCGCTATATTACCGTAGGCAGAAATCATAATGACAGGCATATCAAAGCCGCGTTCGCGTGATTGCAGGAACGCTTCAAGTCCCGATCTTTCCCCTAATCGCAGGTCCATGAGGGCACACCCGATTGCGTCAAGAGGGTGGCCTTCAAAGAAGGAGCTTTCATCTGCATAGCCTTTAGCGGAAAAGCCCTTCGATACGGCAAGCCACAAAGCAGCTTCACGAAAACTCTCGTCATCGTCGATCACTGCAACAGTAAAGCGCTGATTGTCAGTCATGGCTGGCTTGTAACTCTAATTATTGATCAACGGCTTGAATGCTTGATGCATTCGCAAGCAGGCAAACTCAAGTTCGCATTCTGCCTTGAACGGGCAGATTTCAACCTCTTCAATCATGATTGCCATGGCGTGATAGCGACCAACATTCATGGCCGCTAGCAATTGCCGAACACGCCTGGGCAGGCAATGCATGGGCCGTGATGGTTTTGTGATTTCGGCTTTTTCCGACATTCTGAGCCCATTTAGGTTCACGGGTTCTCTATCAATTCTGCGGCAGTTCTTTTAGAAGGGCGGCGCAGGTGATGGTGCATAGGGCGCGATCATCGCATTCGCCACCATTCGGGCAATTCAGCATCGAATTGATAGCTCGCCGATGAAGATCGATCTGATCGTTTCCCGCAAGTGCAGGTCGCTTCCGCATCGCCGTTAGCGTTTTGCATTTTTCGCCGTCGTGGCTCATGCCCAACTCCGATGCTTTTGAGGACATGGCGGGAGGTTCGAGGCCGAAAACTTGCCAAAGCGGGGAGGCGTTCATCGGATCAATTCCGCGACACATTTCGCAGTTGAAATTTTACCAGATGGTGGGGTGACGGATTATCCGTAGCGGATACTGACTGGTCGCCTACGATTGAGTGGCCGTGGCCATGAGCTTGGTCAGATCGCCTTGCTTCTTCAGCATGGACGCTCTTGCGCTGCTAACCTGTTCGCGCTTCTTCTGAACGGAAGCCGCCTGCTTGAGCTTCTTGGCTTGTTCGGCCTTCGCATCGGCCTGCTTCTTCAAATTATCCCCGATGGTGTTGGCCTTGATCTCCTCGGCCACAATCTCCCACATCCGCATCGGCGGTCTCCTGCTGACGGTTTCTCCGAGGGTATTTATGGGCATATCCAATTTGCCAAAATTCGAAACTCACCCCCCCCCTTGTCTGACTGTCGCGCCGTCACATCTTCCAGATTGGACGAATGTTTGCTATCCTGTCAGCATACACAATGCGACTGACAATATACCAAGACAGAAAATGTGGAATTGATTTAATAAGATTTGCCATAAAGCGGAACGCTCAACACGAAGAACTTAACTAGGCAAACTAATTAATCTTGTCCGCATCTATGGAACTAATGAAAATCTGAGGACAGCTTGGGGAAATTGATAGCATGAGCCGAAAGTTTCCCACACGCCAAGATTTTACGCTTTTCGATCTTTTCTCTTTGGAGCAATTGCAGCGCCTTCAGGATGATTTCTCTGCGGCTACCGGCGTTGCGTCGCTTATCACGGACATTAATGGCAAGCCCATAACTAATCCGAGTGGCTTCTGTCGTCTATGCAAGGACATTGTTCGAAAAACCCCACTTGGCCTCAGAAATTGTGAGAACTCGGATGCGATCCTAGGGGGAGGGTTTTACGCTGCGGCCACTATTCGCCAGTGCAGCAGCATCGGTCTTTGGGATGCGGGCGCAAGCATTGTCGTGGATGGTAAACATTTGGCCAATTGGCTTATTGGCCAAGTTCGAGATGAAACTCAAACTGAAATCCAGATTCGCGACTATGCACGGGATATTGGCGCCGATGAGGATGAAACACTAAGGGCGTTTTTAGAAGTCCCTTATATGCGTCTGGATAAATTCCAAGCCATTGCAAATTTCTTAAATCATGTTGCTAACAATATTTGCCACTCAGCATTTCTTCAAAAAAAGCAATCACTACAAAATGCTAAGCTCGAACGAATTAATGAAGACATTGATCAGCTAGCCCGCGTCATGGCGCACCACATGCAAGAGCCTGTGCGGTTGCAATTTATATACTCTCAGAAACTTGAGAAGGCTGTTCACGAAGGGGATGGAGACGATATAGAACTTTTTATTCACTATATAAAGTCAAATGCTGTTGACCTTAAGGCTTTAATGCTATCCATTCAATTCTATTTAGACACTCCATATGAAATATCATCACCTGAGCGCTGCAATGCTTTTGACGCATTTAATTCAGCAGTCGGTGCGCTCAGAGAAAAATTGGATGAGGTTTCCGCTGTTTTGAACGTGGCAGATCTTCCAGAGGTCTGCATATCAGGCCATTTGCTTAAATTGGTATTTAAAGAGCTAATTATCAACTCGATTGAAAACTCAAGGCCAGATCACCCACTAAAAATTAGTGTTCTATCTGAAAATGTTGAAGGGTACACCGTATTAAAGCTTCAAGATAATGGCGTTGGCATTGTTGCGGAGTATAGGGATCGTGTTTTCAACATATGCGAACGCCTAGAACGAACAAAATTTGGCAAGTCTGGAATGGGGTTGCCGCACATAAGAAAAATAATTGAATCTGTTGGCGGGTGCGTGTTTATAGAAAGTGACGACACAACTGGAGTTTGCGTTAATATCTATATACCGGACAATTAATGGCTTTTTATATTTTTGTTTTTTGTTTTATGCAGTGCTTGTTGGAAAAGGCGTTTTCGTTTTTTGATGGTGTTGGCCTTGATCTCCTCGGCCACAATCTCCCACATCCGCATCGGCGTTCTCCTGCTGTCGGCTTCTCCGACGGTATTTATGGGCGCGGACAACTTGTCGGGTTTCCGGACAAGTGGGCAACGTGGGCGCGGGCCATGCTTAGGGTAAACTACAGGCACGAGTGTCGTGTAACACGACAAGGCGATAATCCGCCCAATTTCAGCAGTATAATCAATGAATTATGAATGCCCTGGTTTGTGCCATGCAGCAATGGGGCAAACCGCGACAATCGTGGTAAATTTATTTCACAGATCAACCGCAGATAGGCCGCAGACCATCATAAATACAATGCTGGGGCTTAGCTGTGTCCGACGGGATCAGTGACAGCCTCTTTCATTGCGTTTTCCAGGCAGCCCCAGCGATTTTCAACCGAAAACGCTCATGGAGAAAATCGCATCATGACAACAATACAATGGATCAGACATATCAACCGACTTTGCGACCTGCGCGGTGATGCGCGGTTTGACGACATTTTCCTCGATTGCATCGCGGCCATGCACCGAACAGGCCGCACCAGCGTCAACCAGGGCAATTGGCTGGTCACGCAGTTGGACATGCACCATGGCATTCAGCTCACTCATATTGGGCCAATCCACCTGACAAAGCCGCAACACCGTATCGTCAAAGAAGCTGTGGCCGCAGCAGTCTCGGTGGCCGACAAGACCAGACGGGCCGTGCTTTCCGCAAAGTTTCCACACGTTTTCCGCACTGTTTCCACATCGTTCCCGCAGGTTTTCCGCACAAAAGGCGCTATTTCTTTAGCTGATCCAACGACTTATGACGCTGCTATTGCTAGACTATTACTAAAACTAATCGATGCGCCGTTGGCGTTCTCATGGCCTTCGGCCACGACCGATGTCCTTTCAGCCCAAGTCGATGGCGGCTCACCTGTTGCTCGCCACCAGATCACCGAGGCGGCTTTGCCCATCGCGGTGAATACCAATGTGATTGACGATGCGGCTTCGCCACTTCGTGGCTTCGCCGCCAAATCGGACGAGCCATTTCATCAAGGGAAAGACCCAAAGACAGCCAATGCCAATTCGCCCATGGGAGCAAAGGCCAATCGGCCAATGGGTCAGGTAAAGGCCAATTCCACAAAGGCCAATATATCGCTGTGGGTCGATGGCGGCTCACGCAGCCATGTGCGTGGCCGACTGGAAGTCGGAGATAAAGAGTTCCGCCTGAACTTCCGCAGCCCGCTACGTGCCGAGGAATTGATCTATGTGGGGCAGGGCCAGGACGCGGAAGCGCGGCAGTGGTACGAGGAAATCAGTGCCCAGTTGATCCCCCATTTGCAGTCCAAGGCGGAAGCTGCCAGCGGTCGGCTGAGCAGCAACCACATCGCCAGCGCCGTCCATGATTTCCACGACAGTCGTTGCGAGCAAAGTGGCCTAATCGGTGGGATCGCGTTCTTGGGCTATAGCGGCGATGTACCTTCACGGTGCGTCGTGCAGATCAACGACACGATTTGGCAGTTCGAGCTACAGGCGACCCGCAGCCCGAATTCCAAAGCGCCTCAGTTCAAGGCAACCGCCGAGCCGTCATCCTTAGCAGCGTAGCGATGATGGCCTGTTGTACGGCTTCCTCGATCAGCACAATCTCGTGGTCAAATCCAAGTTCGCAATAGCCTCTCGGCAAATAGGTCAGTCTGTTCATGGCGTTTTCTCCCATTGCAGCAGCGTCCAGCGTGGCGCTGCTCCGCAAGCGTATTTAGCGCCAGGGATAAATAGCTGGTTGGAAACGCTTGGGAGGAACGGCCATGCTGCTGGAAGTCATCTATAGGGAATTGCGCGATATGTGGATGGTTGAGAGCCAGTATGAGTTTTCTCAGTTTTGGCTTGGCCAATCGCGAAGCTATATGTCCTGTGCTAAGGCGCGACAGCGGCCACCGTCATTGCTGGTGCTGATGCGGTTGTCGCAACGGCTCACTTCCATCTCGGCCAAATATGCCGCTGTAGCGACGACCGAGATTGAGAGGGCAAACTGCAAGCGATTAGCCGCACTACACAATGCTGTTGAGCTTGAAATGAGATGTTAGAGTAAAATGTTAATGAGTTTTCCAATAATCGAAAACACGCTGTCTCTCATCTTTCTGGAACTGATCTGCATCTTGAAAAACGTGTCCATAATCTTTAGCTAGTTGTGTAAACCCCTTTCCACACATTCCAGTTGCCTCGTCAACAATTATTGATGAAAGCATTGGACGACTAGCGTCTTGTTCAAGCTGACACACAGGATCAAGGCGGCGCTGAAGGACAAAACGGACATTCGGCCACTTGCCAAATTTTTCTCCCAATTTCTTATATGTGATTGTCTCTCCTCCGCGGGCGCATTCTATCAAAATATCTCTAATTATTTTTGGCTCCATTCTCGACTTTGCGATAAGAACATCTGCGACAGCCTCAACAAGCCATTGCGATTGAGGCAGCTGCTTTTTTGCATTTTCAAGTTGGACTTTTAATCTGTCTTCTTCCATGTCTGAAAGTTTTTCAAGATATACATTTCTGTCTTTGGGTTCTTTATAATCCACCATCTTGCGACCCCATGCCTTGTGATGCTGATCGCTCATTCTACCTGCTGTTTAATGAATTTGAAGCGAGATTTGCCGTCGTGTAACACGATAAGCTATATGTCCTGTGCCAAGGCGCGACAGCGGCCACCGTCATTGCTGGTGCTGATGCGGCTGTCGCAGCGGCTTGCATCCATGACGCCCAAATACGCCGCCGTGGCGACGCCCGAGATGGAGCGGACCAACTGCTGTAGGTTGGCCGTTTTGCGTGATCAGGTCGGAACTGAAATAGGTCAAGTTTCTACGTCGGCCTGAGCGACAGATGTTGGGAGCGATAGGGCCGTGCATGACCCGATCCTGCCCTTTGTCTCTGAACACGCCCTCGCTTGCTGATAGACTTGTCGCTGGATAGAGTGCGCTTGGGAGACGAATGGAATTGGCCCGTTTCAATATTATTACTCTTGTCTCCTGCCATGTCGTCGGCGCAGAGGCTCATCGCCGCCACCGCAGCCAACACGACTGGTGCGCTATAGGTCGCAGCTAAAATTGCAAAAGCCATAACCGCCTTTTAGATGAGTACATTCAGGAGATATCAAAATGATGCAGCATGATATTCCTGTTAAAAATACGCTTTTAATAATTTTTACATTCATATCGATCGGTATTTCTTTAATTTTTCTACAGCATATTCGAGACAACACATTAACTGCAATACGCGTCTATATAATGGCTGAGGGATTATGGGCCAAAGCGCAGAAGGACGCGATGCATAGCCTTGAACGCTATGCTAAGTTTCACAATGAAGATGACTACAATACTTATCAGCGTTTAATTCGAATCCCACTCGGCGACCTAGAGGCGAGAGTCGAATTGCAAAAATCAGATCCAGATCTGAGCATTGCTCGTGAATGGTTTATTAAAGGAGGCAACGATCCAGATGATATAGAATATATGATAGATATTTTTCGTAACTTTCAGAACATTTCGTTTATGACTAATGCAATAAAATACTGGACGGAGGCCGATCAACTTATCAATGAATTTAATGATGAGGCAATCGAGCTACACAATCTCATATCATATTGGAAAATTAACGACGACATCATCACTGAAAAGCTTACACAGCTGGACATAATTAATAACAAACTAACTGAAAAAGAGGTTTTATTTTCTAAAACACTAGCAATTACAGCAAGATTTCTTGATAGGATTTCTCTTTACGCCTCATATGTTATATCTACAATACTTATTATATCTGGCATAGTGGCATCAAGGCTAGTCATCACCCACGTCGTCCGATCGAAAGAGGTCGAAAGACAGGTTGAATTTTTCAAAGCTCAAGCATTGGCCTCAGAACGTATTCGAGAGGAAAGAGATAAAGCAGAGGCGGCCAATGCCGCCAATATCAACCTAGCGAAGTCCCTGTTACAAAGCGAAGAGCGCAGCCGCTTGCTGCTGCACAATGCCACCGACGCCATCCATATTGTTGATGCTGAGGGCAAGCTCATTGAAGTGAGCAACACCTTTTGTCGTATGCTAGGCTACGAGCGAACCGAGGTAATCGGCATGCATGTCACCCAGTGGGATGCGAATATTCGTGCCACAGAGGTCGGGGACATTATACGAGAGCTGACAAACTCCCGTGATATTAAAACCTTCGAATCACGGTTTTTGCGGAAAGGCGGAGACCTCTTAGATGTGGAAATTGCGCTCAGCGCCATCGATCTTAATGGCCAGCTCATGATCCACTGTTCGGCGCGCGACATCACCGAACGTAAACTGGCGGCAAATGCGATTAATCAGGCGAAGGAACAGGCGGAAATAGCCAGCCGGGCCAAATCGGAAATCCTGACCAATATGAGCCACGAACTGCGCACGCCATTGAACGCGGTGATCGGCTATTCCGAAACCCTACAGACCGGAATGTTCGGCCAACCGCCTACTCCAAAATTCGCGGAATACATCAACGACATCCATGATGCCGGTCTGCACCTGCTTGCAGTCATCAACGACATACTCGATGTCTCGGCTATTGATGCTGGCAAGTTCGAATTGTATGAGGAGTCGGTTTGCATACGAGATGCGGTTGACGGGGCGCTACGGCTGATCAGTCCACGGGCGGAAAAGGGCAGAGTTGCTGTTTCCAGCGAGGTTCCGACCGACCTACCTCGTCTCCGAGCCGACGAGCGGAGATTGAAGCAGATCATTTTGAACCTGCTTGCCAATGCGGTGAAGTTTACGCCCAAGAACGGCAGGGTGTGGATTTCAGCGCATCTGACCCCAAAAGGCCGGATGGAAATCGCCGTCGCCGACACTGGCATTGGTATGGATGCGGCCGACATCACTAAGGCGCTTTCCGTGTTCGGTCAGGTGAATTCTGGTATGGCCCGCAGCCACGATGGCTCCGGCCTTGGTCTGCCCTTGACTAAGGGCATGGTCGAACTGCATGGAGGAACGCTCGCCATCGCCAGCGAGAAGGGCATCGGCACCACAGTTACCGTGACCTTCCCCGCCGAGCGAGTAGAAGCGGCTTGATGGCGCCGAACGCAGAGGGATGTGCAATCAGGTGAGCGTCGACCTTGCAGCATTAAAGGTTTCCAATTTATTAACCGAAGGGATATGATCACTCTACTACTAACGCATAGAAGACTGTGCTGCAATGCACCCAAGGGATGGTTTTCGATGTGCGAGATTTTTGATCAGGCCCCGCCGCACATAAAGGCTGCAGTTCTGCCGATCTTGTCGGAGATGCACACGGCCAACCTGATTGCTGCCTATGCCATCTTGGAAAACCAGCAGGGGACAGACCGTCGGCTTCTGCGAGAGATACGTCGGTGGGTAAAAGATAGCTGCCGCTATTGCGATATTTGCCAAGCTGCATAAGGCATTGAAGCGCAGGTTATGCTGTCGTGTTACACGACACCTGTCTTCGGCGCTCGCTGGGCGATGGCATATCGACCAGCAATATTGCATCACCATCATCGACAATTTATGATCATCGAGCATCATAAATTTTCCGCTGGATAACCGATGGGCTCGCCAAATCCGAATAATGAGCTTTATTGCATCATTTACAGCAGCACCGCCTGGAACGATATGCTGTCTGACGACATCCGTATGCTTGCAATTCGGTCTTCGGAAAACAATTTAGATAAAAACATTAGCGGCGTTCTTTTGTATCATGACAGAACATTTTTTCAGGTTCTTGAAGGACATGAAAATGACTTACATGTCTTGTATGACGCGATCCAACAGGACAAGCGCCACTATGGCGCATTTAAGCTTTATGAGGGATCGATCAAACGAAGAAATTTTTCAAATTGGGGAATGGCGCTTGCCGACATTGGCGCGTTTTCTCAGGACGACGCAGATCTATTCCGATCTCTTGTTGATGCAGGGCCGCAGCTTGGGGATCAATCGGCGATGACCTCGCGAATTGACCGTCTTATAGCCTCATTCCGCAAGGCCGTTGGCGCTGAAGGTGACTGAGTTTTGTCGTGTAACCTCGCCTCGCTGAGCGTCAACGAGGCCAAATACCCCGCTGTCGCGACGACCGAGATGGAGAAGGCCAATTGCCGCAGGCTGGCCGTTTTGCGTGAGCAGACGCTATGTGAAATCGACAGCGCCACAAGCATGCAAGACTATTTTTGAGAGATGTTCCCCGCAAGGTCAGCTTGGTCATCGTTAATAATGTGCTGTCGCAGCCAGTGATATATAAACTCTTCAACTTTTTTAAGTATATCCGAGTGATCTCCATCCCACATATCGTTAAGCGCTACGAGTGCGTGCAAATGAGACCGGCGATGTGAAAGTAAATCTGCTCCAATATGACCAATATGAAGCTCTTCATCATCAAAATGCTTTTTAATGTGGTCAATTATTCTTGCATAAACAAACTGTGCCAGCTTCCAATTTTCAGCACGAACATATTCGCCAAGCACTTTTGCCATTGAGAATAAATTTTTGTGCTGACTGTCAATCCATTCAATGCCGACCGATAGCGTGTCATCCCAGCAGTAAGATTCTGGGATGTTATGCGCTATTCCACTATAATCACAGTCATCAACAATTTCATGATTATACAGACAATCCTCAATTTCATTTACGATTGAAAATTTTGTCGATGTTGATGTTACGAGCTTGAGCGCCTCAATAGAGGTTGATATTGAATTTATGATTTCACTATGTTTTTCAGCGTGCTCCTTGTATTTACTATAGCTCGCGTCTTTGAGGGCGGTTTCTTCCGCCGAGAAGTGCGTTGCAAGCGCCTCCTTGAATTCGATGCAAGACGTTATGAATTCCTCATCACTCCGTCCTTCTCTAAGTGTTGTGACGATTTTCTGGACCAAATCCATCAGAAGCAGATGCTGCGCATCCATTGCTGCGTGCCCAATTGCTCTTAGGACTTTCGGAGACATTGTGCGCTCCAGGGAGGACTGTTGATGGAGGAGGAACAGCGCATAATAAGTCAGCATCAACGAAAGCCAAGAAACTTGTCGTGTAACACGACAACCGACCTGCCGCCTGGGCCGAACCATCCAGTCAGATTTCCCATTATAGCATACGCTGCCAACCGCAGAACCGCCAAGAACAAACAGCGAACACGCTGCGCCGCAGCGAGCCGCGTTGGGCCTAACAGGATGAAAACATTGAGAAATACCAAGAAAAATTAGCAGTTTTGTCAGCAGTTTGATTCTTGGAGAAAATAAGCTCTAATATACAACGTATTACAGCTTCACTTGCAAACTCTGACTCCGCCAGTCTAGGTTCGAATCCTAGTCCCCCAACCATCACCTTGCGTTTCATGGAAATTTAGCTGTCGCTTTCAGCTTTAAGCCGGATTTCGCACCTTTAATCCGGACGGCGACAGCCATAGGGCGGACGGATTCGGGACGCGCCGCCCAGGCATTCTCCGTGTAAGACAAGACGATAGGGACGCAGATTCGGTCCGGATGACCGTCGCATCGTGTCGCCGGCACATTGTTGGTGGCGAACGTGTTTTATCGGATTGATCCGGTTTAAAGGGCTATCCGTTGGAGGAAGTCCCGCCCCCCTCTGCGCAGGCCGTTGAGTCCTCTCCTCCGCCCCCAGTTCGGGCCAATCGCGCTATGATCTTCGGCCTCCACTTCGGTTGGAGGCTGGGCCGATGCGCGACGATGACCGCTGGCCAGGGTACCCCAGACTGCTGCCCGACGAGTCTGTATCTTCATGGTTTACCCGAACCGCCGCTGCCAACGGCCTGCGGCCGGGCGAGCTTTACCGCATCGTCCAGCCCGGTGGTGATCGCAATCCCCGCGATCTCGACCGCCACGCCGACGACTGGCTGCTGGATCTGCTGGCGGGCAAGACTGGACTCGCGGCGGAAGACCTGAAACACGCCACCTTCCGCCGCTGGTCCGGGCGTCTGTTCGAATACGACGACGGCCTCAACAAGCTGGCCTGGGCGCCGCCAGCCGGGCGCGAGGGCGGTCGGCGCTGCTTCGGCCAGCAGGTCTGCCCCTGGTGCTTGCGGGTGGATACGCAGCCGTATTTGCGCCTCAACTGGCGGCTCTCCTTCTTCACGGTCTGCCCGATCCACGGACGCCTGCTGCTGGACCGTTGTCCGACCTGCGCCGAGCCGTTCAGCATCCTGCGCCAGGACGGGCGGGGTACCATCTGCTGCCCGGGCTGCGGCGCTGATCTCCGCGACTTCACCGGGGATGAACCTGCAGTCGATGCCGTCCCCGTGCAGCGCGACCTGCTGGAGCTGATCCGGGAGGGATGGCGAGACCTCGGCGAATACGGGCCGGTCTATTCCTTCGCGGTGTTCGAGATGCTGGCCCAGCTGCTCCGTCTGCTGGCGGGCGGCAAGCACGCCCATGCCTTGAGGCTTTGGTTGGCTGAACACGACCTCAGTCTGGCGGTTCGGCCGGAAAGCCTTCCCCGTGCCCGGGATGGTGCCCTGCTGACTCCGCGCGCTCGCGGTGCGCTGGTCGCCATGGCCCATTGGCTGCTGGCTGATTGGCCGCATCGCTTCGTCGAGGCCGCCAAGGCGGTGGGTATGACCAGCACCGACCTGCGCAAGCGTCCGGTGGGCGAGTATCCCTATGCCTACGCCCATGCCGTGGACTGGCACCTGAAGGAGCCGCACAAGGGCGACGCCGCAGACGAGATCGCGGTGGCGGCCCAGGTGCTTCACGACCACGGCCAGACGGCCAGCCATCGGAACCTGATGGCCCTGTGCGGAACCAAACTGGGCTCCATGGGCGGAGTGGCCGAACCCGTGGCCTCCGGTCTGCCCTGGGGCAAGGGGCGTTACTGGAAGCTGGATGGTGTTTCCCCCGAGGTGAAGGCTGCCGCCCGCCGGGCTGCGCACCGTGCCGGCGAGGATGTGGGGCCATGGTTGGACGCCCTGCTTCGCCGGACGCTTGGACTTGGCGCCATCAAAACACCTTTTAATGGTCATGATCCCGACACAATCACGCTCGACGGTAATGTTGGTTGTGAAGAGTGATGGGGGACACTCGATGCCCGTGCGCAAGATCGGCCTTTGCTATCGCAGTGTGAGTGGGCGGGTGCCCATGGGACAGGGGCGGCCCGGCGTCCAGGTGGAATCGACCCTGGAACGGGATTTCGCGCTGCTCTGCCGCTTCGATTCGGCCGTCGTTGGCATCGAGGAACAGCCGGTGCGGATAGAATACGATGATGCCGACGGCCGCGCCCGATCCTACGTGCCCGACTTCCTGGTGACCTATCGTGGCGGTCGGCCGGTACCGCGCCTGGTCGAGATCAAATACTCCACCGATCCCATGCTGGTGTCGGGGCAATTGGACGGCCGCTTTGCCGCCGCCCGCACCTATGCCCGCCGACAGGGCTGGCGCTTCCAGGTGGTGACCGAGCGGGAAATCCGCACGCCCCGGCTGGAGAATGCCACCTTCCTGCTGCCGTTCCGAGGCCGCCCCGTTGCAGCCGGTCTGCGGGAGGCACTGCGCTCGGTCCTGCGGAAAGGTGGTCCGAACAGCGTCGCATCGCTCGCCGACGAAGTTGCGGCGGCGCTGGGCTTGAGCCGGCCGGAGGTTCTGCCCAGCCTTTGGACCTTGGTGGCAGAGTTCGAGGTGACAGCCGACCTGGATTGCCCCCTGACCATGAGCGCCCTCGTTACACCGGCAAAGGAGAAGCGGCCATGAGCAATGGATTCAGCTTTCAGCCTGGCGCCTCGGTTCTCTGGCGTGGCAAGCGCTGCACCATCGTCGAGGCGGTGACGGCCTCCTCGGTCCTGCTCGACGTCGGGGATGGTCTGGACAAGGAGGTGGTGCCCGTCTCCAAGCTGCGATCGCTCAAGGATGCCGAACCCGCTCAGGCCGATCGTAGCTTGGACGGGTTGGCTCCCGAAGACCTGGTCGAGGCCAAGCGGCGCTTCGCCATCATCAAGCCACTGGTGCGCTGCGAGCGACGACGAGAAAAGGACGTCCTTGGGATTGCCGAGGCCAATGGAATCTGCCGAACGACGATCTATGACTGGATCAGGCTGTACGAAGGGCGGCGTCGGGTCAGCGATCTCGCGCCGAGACGGAAGGGGCGCAAGATGCCCAAGCGTCTGGCACCCGAGGTCGAGGCGATCATCGCCAGCGTCATCGACGAAAAGTACCTCTCCACGCAGAAGGCCAGCGGCGAGGAGGTCATCCTGGAGGTCGAGCGCCGCTGCCGAGCCGCGAGGCAGGAGACCAAGCCGTGTGCCGGCTCTATCCGGGCCCGGCTGCGCGCCGTCGATCCCAAGCTGAAAGTGCTGCGGCGCGAGGGTAAGAAGGCCGCCCACGACAAGTTCGGGGCGGTGAAGGGCAACTTCCCCGGTGCCGATGTGCCACTGGCCGTCGTGCAGATCGACCACACCCTGCTCGACATCATGGTGCTCGACGAGGAGATGCGGCTGCCCATCGGTCGTCCATGGCTGACTCTGGCTATCGATGTCTTCAGTCGCATGGTGGTGGGCTATCACCTCTCGCTCGACAATCCCGGCGCCTTCGCCGTCGGTCTCTGCCTGTGCCATGGAATGCTGGACAAGGCGGCGGAACTGGAGCGATTGGGCGTCAAGGGTGAGTGGCCGGTCTGGGGCAAGCCCCGCATGATCCACTCCGACAACGGCAAGGATTTCCGCAGCTACCTGATCCAGGACACCCTGGACGAACACGATATCCGCTACGAATTTCGCCCGCCGAAGACGCCCCATTACGGCGGTCACATCGAGCGCCTGGCCGGGACCTTGGCGAGGAAAGTCCACGCCCTTCCCGGTGCCACCTTCTCCAACCCCAAGCAGCGCGGTGAGTACAAGTCCGAAGCCAAGGCCCAGATGACGCTGCGGGACTTGCGCCCCTGGCTGCTCAACCTCATCGTCGGCGTCTACCACAACAAGGTCCATAGCGGGATCGGCTGCCCGCCCTTGGCCCGGTGGAATGACGGTATCATGGGCACCGACCGGTTCCGGGGCATTGGCCTGCCCGAACCCATCCCCAATCCTCGGCGGCTGCGCCTGGATTTCCTGCCCTTCATCGAGCGCACGGTGCAGCCGGAAGGCATCGTTTGGGACAAGATTTGGTACCGCGATCCGCTGCTGTCCCAGTGGGTCCGGGCTGACGAAGGCCGCCGGCGGCGGAAGTTCAAGGTCCGCCGCGACCCAACCGACATCTCCAAGCTCTACTTTCTCGATCCGAGGCTTAGCGACTATGTCGAGATTCCCTATCGCGACATCGGGCGGCCATCGATCTCGCTGTGGGAGTACCGGGCGGTCGACTTGGCTGCGCCGCCAGGGCAAAGCTGCCGAGAACGAGCAGGCGATCTTCGACGCTTACGAGGACATGCACCGTATCACCACCGAGGCGGCCCGCCAAACCAAGCGTGCCCGCCGCGAACAGGCCAAGAAACGAGAGCTCGGCAAGCACCGCGCGGAACTGACCCTGGACCCGCCGCGCCCGCCATCGGAATCGCCGACAAAGCCCAAGGCCACGCGGCGCCGCGACGGTCATCTGGCCCTGGTGGTCGACAACCAGGCCGCCGATCCGCCGAAGCCCAAGCCGACATCCAACGACTTCGACTTCGATGATGCCGAGATCAAGATGGGGGTAGAAGAATGGTGACGCCCGATCTGTTTGCGCTCAATCCGGCGCCCATGCTGCCGTTGGATTTCCCCCAGGATGAGCTTGAGGGGCGCATCCGCCGCATTCGCAGCCCGCGCTACGTCGCATACGAGGCGGGTGAAGCGATCCTCGGCCGTCTGGCCTGGCTCTATGACCACCCCAAGGTGGTCCGGCCGCCGTGCAGCCTGATCTATAGCGACACCAACAACGGCAAGACGGCCCTGGCGCAGAAGTTCGTCCGCGACCACAGTCCGGCCGAGGACAGTCCCGACTTCGGCAAGCGCCCGGTGGTCTACGCCCATGCCCCGCCCTATGCCGATATCAGCGGCCTTTACGATGCGATCCTGCGCTCGCTGGGCGCCCCCTATCGGTCAACGGCCCGGCCCCAGGCCAAGTGGGACCAGTTGCTCCAGCTACTGGCTGCCGTCGGCACCCGGGTGCTGATCCTCGACGAGGTGAGCAACTTCCTGATCGGCAAGGTGGATCAGCGCTCCATGGTGCTGAACAGCCTGAAGAGCCTCAGCAACGAGCTGAAGATCCCCGTGGTGGCCATGGGCACCCAGGATGCGGTGCGTGTCTTCCAGACCGACCAACAATTGGGTAACCGCTTCGAGCCGATCGGTATCCCGCGCTGGAGCGTGAGCCGGGAATACGCACTGTTCGTGGCGCGGTATGCCCAGAGCCTGGAGCTGCGGCAGGAGAGCGACTTCCGCTCGAAGGAGTTGATCGGCCGTATCCATGCCATGTCAGAGGGGCTGACCGGCGAGACCTGCAAGCTGCTGGCCCTGGCCGCAGAGACTGCGATTCACACGGGACGGGAGGTCATCGACATGGGGACGCTGGATCAAGTGCCGTGGGTGATGCCTAGTGAGAGGAGGCGGACGGCTAGGTGATCATCCCCAGCGATTAGATAACCTCCGCATAATAAGGGAAATAGCGGTGAAATTTCACATACTGCTCCAGCATTTCCCGTGAAATGGGGGCGTTCTCCATGCCGTCATTTGGGCCTAGGCCGTCGAGGCCAATCATCTTGCAGTCGTTGCGAAGATTGTATGGAACGGTGCAGTCGATTAATATTTTTTCTTTCGGAGTTAAATGCGGAACCTCAATCCTAAGTTGAGGTTCCTCGCCAATATAGAAGAACCTCTTGTCAAGATTAAGCGATGTCAGTGTCGTCTCGTCTGATTTGTCGCATAGCATTCCGCCGACCGTGATCATTGGAGCGCCATCACGATAGTAGATATTGTACAAGGGGATGAATTTCACGGTCCTACCTAGGCGGACGGGGATGCTCTTCATGTGATCAAGGAAAATACGCGCGAGCGTACTCGGGTATGTTTCGTTCTTTAGGTCATCCTCTTTAACCCAACTGGGCACAAGGTGTTTCAACAGATCTTTGAGCCCTTCAAGGCGAGGCTTAAAGCCTTTTCCGGTATCTTTCCTTAACCTTATCCGCTCCCCGTGAGCGTTCATGGAGAACATAACAATGGAGCCGCTGCTTGCGTGACGAAAAAAGATTTCGATATCCTCTTCTGCCGGCGCTTCGCCAGGCCCCTTGTCGTAGTCCAGCCAAACTATTGACCTTTTCTTGTCTTCAATAGCAGAAGCGAGGACCTCTGTTGAATAACCTCCCAGGACGCAAATGCACGTATGAGGGCGATTGAACTCCGCGCGTCGCACGGCATCCTCTCCGCCTCCCTCGATTGAGATCATATCGGAGATTTGAAGGGTGCGGTGAAAGAGCGCGAAGTCTGTGAACCACATGGAGCCGAACCCCACATACCGATAGTCCGATATGTTGAATTGCGGGGCGAGGGCGGCCAAGCTCTCCGCTAGCAGCTTTCGCTCAACATTTTTATTCGGCCGGACTGAGTAGTTTACAACGTCAAAGGAATTGCCGGCCATCTCAGTCGACCTCATTCTCTTTGTAGAATTTGAATGTCTCGATACCAACGTCCCTGTAGCTCATATGTTCATTGCCGAGTGCAGTCGCGACCGCCTTGAGATCATCTAGCGTGACGCTGTAATTTATGTTTGCCATTCTCACTTTCGGCTTTGCCTCGAAACGCGGAACGGAGATGGCTTTAATTTCGCTAATTCTCTTAATCGGCACTGATGTGGCTTGTCGTTCAATTGCCTTTGCTTGCTCCAAATAGCCTTTCCGCTGATTGGTGTAGTCGATCCATTCTCTTGTCGCGTCCCTCATTTTCGCGAGGGCGCGCCGATAGACGGGGGCATGCACTTCGATATCCCGCTTTGTAGTCGTCCATGGCAGTAATGCGGGATCCTGAGATTCGAAGAAGGCCAGCCCCATGAACCCGTTGTATTGGGGGTGCCAAGAAGGGAAGGAGCCGCCTTCTGTCCAAACCGTTTTATCATTTTTGTTGGCGGCAATGACAATGCGGTCGTTGCAGATGACGTACCAGCCGCAATATTCCACCTCTTTCATCTTTTCATCGACAGAGCCCTCATCAGGAGGCGGTCCGGCCATTCCGGCCTTGATCGTAACTCTCACGCCAGTTTCTTCGTCGGTGTAGTGTAGGTATGCAGGAGAGAAGCCCCCGCCCTCGCGAAGAGTGAATTGATAGGGGTTTACTTCGCTATCGCCCATGAAAACCTTAAATCCTTTCTGGATAAAGAAAGAGTAGTCTCGGGCAATTGACTTCCAGACTTTGTCAAGAAATTCAGGGGAATTCACTTCTTCGTTTACAAAATCCGCGAGCGGACTAAGTGTTATGGTTGTCCCTGGCGTCTTCGCCTTGCATTCTGTCAGATCGAAGGCCCATTCGCCGGATTTTTCCCATTTAGAAACATCTATATCGACCTCAAAAGCCCCGGCTGAGGTGGATGAAACAACCTTTGCCATTTTCCCTATTCGAAAAATGGCTCGCTTCATTCCAATGCCGTAAAGCCCGATAGAATGTTCAGCAGTTTGAATGGCGGGAACGCCCCCATTCACGTCAGGATCAGGTTTTCCGAAATAGAAGGCATAGTTCTTGGCCTCGGCTAAGGGAATGCCACCGCAATTATCCTCGATACAGAAACTATTATCTTTGATTTTTATGCGGGCCCAGAACCCATCGTACGCATTCTCACGGTCCAGCGAGCCATGTCTGCGAGCCACTTCTTTAGAGGCTCCATCAAGTGCGTTATCCAACAAATCGAGGATGCAGTCCTCGATCGAGATGTCACGTGTGATCATTCGCACGAAGAAACGCTTGGTGGGGAGCGCCTTTGCCTGGTCGGCCATCAGTCTCTCCGGTATGGTTGTGGCGCGCATACTCTAACAGTCAACGGTAGAAGATGGAATGGTTAGGTTAAAAGCCTAATTTGCCGTCCTGGGGGTGAAGTATGTGTCTGAGCAGTTGTTCAAGGCGATCCGGCGGCGCCGTTTCACATTGCCAGATAACGCAGACTCTCCACCCGAGCCGCTCAAGCTTGCGCCTGTCCTCGGCGTCACGCTCGACATTCCTCAGGAATTTTTCTTCCCAAAATTTTAGATTGCTTTTTGGTGTCGTGGCTTTCTTGCAATCTTGATGCCGATGCCAAAAGCAACCGTGTACAAAAATCACAGTCTTCTTTCTTGAGAAAACGATGTCTGGGCAGCCAGGAAGCTTTTTCACATGGAGCCGAAATCTCAGGCCGAGTCTGTGAGCCATCCGGCGAACCAGCAACTCCGGGGTGGTGTCTTTGGGCTTCACAGCCCGCATTATCTCGGATCGCTTCTCAACTGGCACATGATCGACCATTAAAGGTGCCCAACCTCTTAGAAGGCCTTACCGGGTGGCCTTCTTACCCGGGTCGTTCTCAAGAATATACTTGATGACAGGCCAGCAGTCGTTTCGGATGGTCTTTATTTTTTCACTGCTCGTCATGGCCGTTTCGTGTACGACCTTCTGGATGCCGGGAAGATGTTTTTTAAAATGTTGCAGTGCTGTCGTGCACTCTCTGCGATATTCGACTGGGAATATATCCGAATTTGAAAGTACCCAGGTGACCATAATCGCGAGGGTCGGGGCATACAGCCCCTTTTGTTCCTCGGTGAAAGGGCGCCCATTTCGCTCTTGGTCCTCGAAAACCGACGTCGCCACATCATTGAATCTGCCGGCGCGCTTAACGTATTGGAATAGGGCTAGCTCAAAGATGGCCCGAAAAAGCATCGTCGCAGCGTATGGGCGTGTGGCTTCAAGGGCTGACGCTTCGACCACGAGCGCCTTAAGTTTGTCGTGATTGTGATCCACGCCCACAGGCGGAAAGAGCGCCCCCCAATTTTCATTATGATCAGCATCGCTTGGCGGCGACGGCGACGGCGACGGCGACGGCGCTGGTGACGGTGGCGAGGTAGGGCCAGGATGCGGTCGAGCATCTGGGGGGCTCGGCTGCCCCGGGGGGGTGGGGGGAGCCGACTCGCCACCCCCCTTGTCCGGGCGTGCGGCCTTATTCTCCTTCTTATATCTCTCAGCGAACGCTTGAAGCTGATCGGCTATCCTGACGAAAGCAGGAGAATACGGATTGATCGACGTTTTCTTGGTATCCCAGGGGAGTTCGCCAGAGGTCGCGAGTTCTTCGCTGACGAAGCGAACCCATCCGACAAAGCCGTAGTATTCCTGGTGCCACTTGCCAGTCCAGCCAAGTGATTTCTGATGCGTAGCGACCTCCACAATCCGGTCGTTGCACACGAAATACCATCCATACTGATCAGTCAGTTTCTTGTTAACAGACCGTTCGTAGCTAGGCTCGTCTGAGATCCTATAGTCCTGGTGCATACCGGCATCGATGAAAATTCGAACGCCATCGATTTCATCAGACTCAGTTTGATGCGTGACGGGACCGCTGTCCCGGATGCACGGGCCGAACGATGGGATTTGCGCCCCGTTCAAATAGATACGCAGCCCTTTTGATACGAAAATGCCATATCGCCGAGATAGTTCCCGGATGGCCGTTTCTTTCCAGTTAGGTGTGCTTGTCTCGTGTGAAACCATGCTTTCAAGTTCTTTAATGCAGATAAGTGTCTTTTGCCTTCCCTTTGATGAGACCCGCTGAGCGATCAATTCAGGGCCGCCCAGTTGCTCCCGCTTAAAAGCCATCATCGAGGCCTGCGCGCCGGTGTCTGTGGAGAGCCAGTACCGCTTGCCGAGTTTCATGAGCGCTCGCTTAAGGCCAATGCCGAAGCGCCCGATGCCGAACCGATGTGATGATTCGGTACCGGGCCGCAGCGTGCGATTGGCCAGAGTGTCCTCATCAATGCCGAAGGCATTGTCTAAAATAGCGATCCATCCGTCGCCAAAATGGAGCGAGATGCAAAATCCGCTGTAGGAGGCCGGGAGGCCATATCTGTCGAACGCGCAGGCGGGACTGGAGAGGAGCGTATTTCTCGCAGCATCGATGCAATTGTCGACCAAATCGTAGATCGATTCTAAGGTGGTGATATCCTTCGTGAGCGCGTTTTGGAGATAGTTCGGATCCACGTCCGTGCGGACTACGAATGTGTCATCGGTCGATGGTTTCCGGAATAGCCCATTCATGGCGGCCCCACGATCTGTTGCGTGGCGATAATGTTATGCGCGCACCCGCAGTGGCGCAATGCCGCCGTACATCTTTTGGATTATTGTCGTGAGGATCCCCTGGCCAACCAGCGGAGAGACGCTATTTCCAATCATTCTGAAGCTGTGCCATTTGGTCGGGTGAAACACGAACCAGTCAGGAAACCCCTGCAGCCTAGCCGCTTCTCTAACCGTAATAACGCGGGGCTCGCTTGGATGTATTGGGCGCATTGCTTGAAAGCCACCGCGATCAGCTCCTGTGCCAGCGCGCAGGGTGGGGCAGTGGCCATCCCAAGCTAGGCGAGGATACCTGCTCACAGGTTCGGTTTTCCCGTTCCCAGTCTCGGCGAAGCGTTTTACGACAGCAGGGGTGTGGACAGTGTTGAAGTGGCCGGAACTTTGGCCCTTTTTAAGCCGTTCGACCGCCTCGGGCCAGCCAAGCGTCGCAATGGGGGATTTGCGCATCATACGCGCGTACGCGGGCGCGGCGTCGGGGCCGACTGTTCGGTCAGGGTAGTGTGCCCAGCCAAATTCGCCTTTCTGATCGGCGACCGGTGAGGGGAGGTCGCCGATTGCGTTGACTACGGTTACTGGCGTATCGGTGTTGCCCTGCTCCAGATCTGCTGGCGACAGTTCGTCCACATAAGACCTGTCGAACCCGATAACGACAACGCGTCTGCGCGCGGTGGGGGCGCCATACCTGAGCGCGTTAATAATAACGGGGCCTACAATGGTGTAGCGATTGGAAACTGTATCTATCGCAGCCTGGAGGTTCTCGATGTTCCCCGTATCCAGCAGCCCCTCGACGTTTTCCATCACGAAAAAGCGAGGCTGTAGAATTGCCACATGCCGAAAGAAGTGTCCGATGAGCGTATTCCGAGGGTCGCCTTTCTCTCGTTTGCCGATGCGGCTGAACCCCTGGCACGGCGGGCCGCCGATGACGCCGTCGATTTGTTGATCCCCGAGGATAAATGCCCACGCATCCTTATCGATTTCGCCAATGTCGGCCTGGATTGCTCGCGTATTGGGAAAATTTAACCTGTAGGCGGATTGCAAAATCGGCTCGATATCTATGGCGGCAAAACTATGGCATCCCGCCAACTCCGCTCCCAAGCCAAAGCCGCCACATCCGCAAAATAGGTCTACTATCCTAGGATAGGAAGTCGTCATCATCCCCTCGCATACCACCTTTAGAGGGACTATGACATGTCCGGAAAGGAAATTCGATCGAAAAATAGGCAGCGATGGAAGCTGGGGCGGTTCTGATCTCCGCCCTGCCTGATGACAAACGAGGGGGCGCCGCCCATCAGCCTAGATTCAATCGTGCAGTAGAAAGCTTCTATGTCAGTGAGGGGGGCATTGCCGAATCCATCGGAAGTCGAAAGGTCGGTGGCTGACGGGGCGGGTGTTCTTCTCGAACGGACGCCAGATTCTGTTCTAAATTTAAGCGGCAGCTGCCAATTTGTCCGCTTTAAGGGTGGCATACAATCCGGCTCAAAGGGCCGAGCCACTCGAGCCGTTGCACTTTTCAGTCCGATTCATGCCTGAATCCGACATTAGCTGTCGCTTTCAGCTTTAGGCCGGATTTCGCACCTCTAATCCGGACGGCGACAGCCATAGGGCGGACGGATTCGGGACGCTCACTCACCAGCGAAATCGTTGCAGAACAGTTAGTTATCCCTCCAACTCATCAATCGGAGGGAACGGACATGGCAAGTGGCGTCGCGATGACCGCCAAGGCGGCTCCGTTCGCCCAGGCGGGGGACGAGCCGATGCTGTCGGATCTGCTGGCCGACCCCGTCCTTCCACACCCTGATGCGCTGTGACCGCCTGTCCCATGGCGATCTGAAGGCCGCCATCGAGCGGGCCCGGCGGCATTACGGCTGCGTTACCACGGATAAGCGGATTTTTACGCATCCTTTATGCAAAGCCGCGTGGAGCCTTAATGCCCGCCGGACGTAGGGTTATCACATCTGAAATTTCAACCGGAGAGCACCGATGCTCGACATCGTGTTCGTCGTCGCCGCGCTTGCCTTTTTCGCCCTGGGCGCCCTGTTCGTCCATGCCTGCGACCGCATCTGAAGGAAGCTGATCCATGGCTTTTGATCTGATCTTAGGGGGTATCACCGTCGTGGGCCTGACGGTCTATCTGGTCTACGCCCTCATCCGCCCCGAACGTTTCTAGGAGACCGCCCGTGAACGCCGCAGGCATTCTGCAAATCGTCGTCTTTTTCGCCGTGGTCACGGCGGGGGCGATTCCGTTGGGGGCTTATATGGCCAGGGTCTATTCCGGCGAACGCACTTGGCTCGATCCGGTGTTCAAGCCGGTCGAGCGGCTGATCTACAAGATCTGCTGCGTCAGAGCCGACCAGGAGCAGCATTGGACGGTCTATGCCTTCTCCTGCCTGATGTTCAGCGTGATCGGACTGGTGGTGATGTATGCGGTGATGCGGCTTCAGGCCCTGCTGCCGCTCAATCCCGCCGGTCAGGCGGCGGTCGCCCCCGATCTCGCCTTCAACACCGCCGTCAGCTTCACCACCAATACCAACTGGCAGGCCTATGGTGGTGAAAGCACCATGGCCTATCTCACCCAGATGCTGGGGATGACGGTGAAGAACTTCACCTCGGCGGCCACCGGCATGGCCATCCTGGTGGCGTTGGTGCGCGGCTTCGCGCGGCGCCAGGCCAAGACGGTGGGCAATTTCTACGTCGATGCGGTGCGTTCGATTCTCTACATCCTGTTGCCCATGGCGGTGGTGGTGACCCTGGCGCTGGTGTGGCAGGGCATGCCGCAGAATTTCGACGCCTATACGGAGGCAACCACCCTGGAAGGCGCCAAGCAGGTGATCGCCCAAGGCCCGGTGGCCAGTCAGGTCGCCATCAAGCAATTGGGCAGCAACGGCGGCGGCTTCTTCAACGTCAACTCCGCCCATCCGTTCGAGAACCCCACCGCGATCACCAACCTGATCGAGATGGTGGCGCTGATCTTCATCGCCGCCGGGCTGGTGTTCAGCTTCGGCCACATGGTGGGCGACCGGCGTCAGGGCCGCGCCCTCTATCTGGCCATGGCGATCATGCTGGCGGTCGGCATCGGCATCGCCTACTGGCAGGAGGCTGGCGGCAATCCCCAGATCCAGGCCATGGGGGTCGATGTGATCGCCACCGACATGGCTCCCGGCGGCAACATGGAGGGCAAGGAGGTCCGCTTTGGAATCGCCAATTCGACCATCTGGGCCGCCGCCACCACCGCCGCCTCCAACGGCTCGGTCAACTCCATGCATGACAGCTACACCCCCATCGGCGGCATGGTGCCACTGGTCAACATCATGCTGGGCGAGGTCATTTTCGGCGGCGTCGGTTCCGGCCTGCACGGCATGATCGTCTTCGTCATCGTCGCGGTGTTCATCGCCGGGCTGATGGTGGGCCGCACCCCGGAATACCTGGGCAAGAAGATGGAGGCCAAGGAGGTCAAGCTGGCCATCCTGTGCATCTTGATCTTCCCGCTGTCCATCCTCGGCTTCGGCGCGGCGGCCATGGTGCTGCCGGCCGGTTTGGCCGGGATGAGCGCGGCCGGGCCGCACGGGTTGAGCGAGGTGCTGTATGCCTATAGCTCGGCCACCGGCAACAACGGCTCGGCCTTCGCCGGTCTGTCGGCCAATACGCTGTGGTACAACAGCACGCTGGGCATCGCCATGCTGATCGGCCGCTTCCTGATCATTGTCCCGACCCTGGCCATCGCAGGTTCGCTGGCGGCCAAGAAGATCGTGCCGCCGTCTTCCGGCACCTTCCCCACCCATGGCGGATTGTTCATCGGCCTGCTGATCGCGGTGATCGTGGTCATCGGCGGCCTGACCTTCTTCCCCGTTCTCGCCCTGGGGCCCATCGTCGAGCATCTGATGCTCGGCGTCGGCACCTTGTTCTAACTCCGGCATGGAAATGAAGACCTTCATTTTCGTGTCGGCAAGCGCAACGCGCGTCGCGCCGCGTGGCGCGGGAGCCAAGCACGCGGATGCGTGCGCCCGGCGCCTGAGGGTCTAACAAAGGAATCTCCCATGGCTATCCATCGTTCACAGGAAATGTCCCTGTTCGACGGTTCGATCATCCGGCCGGCGGTCGTCTCCGCCTTCGCCAAGCTCGACCCCAGGGATCTTGTCCGCAATCCGGTGATGTTCACCACCGGCGTGGTGGCATTGCTGTCCACCGTGCTGTTCATCCGCGACGTCGCCAGCGGCGGCGCGTATACCGCCATCGTCGGCCAGATCGCCGCCTGGCTGTGGTTCACCGTGATCTTCGCCAATTTCGCCGAGGCGGTGGCGGAGGGGCGCGGCAAGGCCCAGGCCGAGTCCCTGCGCAAGACCAAGACCGAGACCGCCGCCAAGAAACTGGCAACCATCGACGCCACCACCCATAAGCAGGTGGCGGCGACCGCCCTGCGGTCCGGCGATCTGGTGGTCTGCGAAGTCGGCGACACCATTCCCGGCGACGGCGACGTGGTGGCCGGTATCGCCACCATCGACGAAAGCGCCATCACCGGCGAATCGGCTCCGGTGATCCGCGAATCCGGCGGCGACCGCTCGGCGGTCACCGGCGGCACCCGCGTGGTCTCCGACCGCATCGTGGTGCGGGTCACCGCCAATCCCGGCGAGTCCTTCCTCGACCGCATGATCGCCCTGGTGGAAGGCGCCAAGCGCCAGAAGACCCCCAACGAGATCGCGCTGACCATTCTGCTGGTCGGGCTGACCCTGGTGTTCCTGATCGTCTGCGCCACCCTGCCCGCCTTCGCCTCCTATTCCGGCACGGTTATTCCGGTGGTGTTTCTGATCGCCCTGCTGGTGACCCTGATCCCGACAACCATCGGCGGCTTGCTGTCGGCCATCGGCATCGCCGGCATGGACCGGCTGGTGCGGTTCAACGTCATCTCCAAATCGGGCCGTGCCGTCGAAGCGGCGGGCGACATCGACGTGCTGCTGCTGGACAAGACCGGCACCATCACGCTGGGCGCCCGTCAGGCAGCGGAATTCATCCCCCTGCCCCAGGTCAATGAGCGTGACTTGGCCGAGGCCGCCTTCCTGTCGTCGCTGGCCGACGAGACCCCGGAAGGCAAGTCCATCGTCGCCCTCGCCCGCCAGAAGTTCAACTTTGCCGACCAGGGCAAGTCCGCGACCTTCATCCCCTTCTCGGCCCATACCCGTATGAGCGGCGTCAATCTGGAGACCGCCTCCGGTCTGGTGGAGATCCGCAAGGGCGCCACCGATTCGGTCACCGCCTATGTGGCCGACAAGCAGGGCAAGACTCCCGGCGGAATCCCCAAGGAACTGGTCCAGGCGGTGGAGCGGGTGGCCAAGGCTGGCGGCACCCCGCTGGTGGTGGCCCGCGACAACCGTCTGCTCGGCGTCGTCTATCTCAAGGACATCGTCAAGCCCGGTATCCGCGAACGTTTCGCCACGCTGCGTCAGATGGGCATCCGCACGGTGATGATCACCGGCGACAATCCCCTGACCGCCGCCGCCATCGCCGCCGAGGCAGGAGTCGACGATTTCCTGGCCGAGGCGACGCCGGAGAACAAGCTGGACCTGATCCGCAAGGAACAGCAGGGCGGGCGTCTGGTCGCCATGTGCGGCGACGGCTCCAACGACGCCCCCGCTTTGGCCCAGGCCGATGTGGGCGTGGCCATGAACACCGGAACCCAAGCGGCCCGCGAGGCGGGCAACATGGTGGATCTGGAAAGCGATCCCACCAAGCTGATCGAGATCGTGATGATCGGCAAACAACTGCTGATGAGCCGGGGATCGCTCACCACCTTCTCCATCGCCAACGACATCGCCAAGTACTTCGCCATCATCCCGGCCATGTTCATGGTGTCGTACCCGCAGTTGCAGGCGCTCAACGTCATGCATCTGGCCAGCCCGCAAAGCGCCATCCTGTCGGCCATCATCTTCAACGCCCTGATCATCATCGCGCTGATCCCGCTGGCGCTCCGCGGCGTCACCTACAAACCGGCGGCGGCCGAGGTGCTGCTGCGCCGTAACATCGTGGTCTACGGCCTGGGCGGCATCATCGTTCCCTTCATCGGCATCAAGGCGATCGACCTTCTGGTCGCGGCCTTGCATCTCGCCTGAACGTCATGTTGTCCTTCAATCGCCAGGCGGGCGCCTCCGCGCCCTTGGCTTTCGCGCCACGAGGCGCGGCGGCCCTTGGCCTTGCCTCCGAGTCCCCGAGATTTCGGGGACTCGTTCGGAGAATTTCCATGCTCAAGCAACTTCTTCCCTCCACCCTTCTCACCCTGCTGCTGACCGTCCTGCTGGGGCTGGGCTATCCCCTGGCCATGACCGGCCTCGCAGGCACCCTGTTCCCCAATCAGGCCCATGGCAGCCTGATCGAGAAGAACGGCGCGGTGGTGGGCTCGGCCCTGATCGGCCAGGGCTTCACCAAGCCGGAATACTTCCACCCCCGGCCCTCGGCCACCACCGACGCCGATCCCAATGATCCGACCAAGACGGTGTCGGCCCCCTACAACGCCGCCAATTCGGGGGCCAGCAACGCCGCCCCCACCTCGAAGTCCTACATCGAGTCGACCCAGGCCCTGGTCGATCAGGTCAAGGCCGAGAATCCCGACGCCCGCGTGCCGCTGCCGGTGGATCTAATCACCGCCTCGGGTTCAGGCCTCGACCCCCACATCTCGCCAGCGGCGGCGGAGTACCAACTGCCCCGTATCGCCAGGGCTCGCGGTATTTCCGAGAACGAATTGCGCGCCCTGGTGACCGCCAACACCGAAGGCCGGGTCTTCGGCATCCTTGGCGAGGCGGCCGTCAATGTGCTGAAGCTCAATCTCGCCCTCGACCGGCGCGGGTCGGCGGCGAGATAAGATCCTGCGGGGGGCGGGGCAGCGCCCGTCAAGCCTGCCTGCCCGCGACCGACGATTGCCTTTGCAATCTCGTTCTGGACTTTCGATGGCTGCTGAAACGAACATGGACTCATGACCGACGACCGCGAGGAACGCCCATCCCCCGATGCACTGCTGGCCGCCGCCCAGCGCGAAACGCGCGGGCGGCTGAAGATTTTCCTGGGCGCCGCCCCCGGTGTCGGCAAGACCTATGCCATGCTGCAGGCGGCGCGGGAACGGCGACGGGAAGGGGTGGATCTGGTGGCCGGCGTGGTCGAGACCCACGGACGGCGGGAGACCGAGGCGCAACTGTCCGGCATCGACGTTCTTCCACCGCGTCAGTTGGAATATCGCGGCAAGGACTTCCGCGAGATGGACCTGGACGCCATCCTGGCCCGGCGGCCCCAACTGGTGCTGGTGGACGAACTGGCCCATACCAATGTCCCAGGCTCGCGCCACCTGAAGCGCTGGCAGGACGTGGAGGAGATCCTCGCCGCCGGGATCGACGTCTACAGCACGCTGAACATCCAGCATCTGGAAAGTCTCAACGACATCGTCGAGCAGATCTCCGGGGTCAAGGTCCGCGAAACCCTGCCCGACAGCGTGTTGTCGTCGGCCGACGAGATTTCCCTGATCGACCTGCCGCCGCAGGAACTGATCAAGCGCCTGCACGAGGGCAAGGTCTATGTCCCGGAACAGGCCAAGCGGGCCGTCGGCAATTTCTTCTCGCCCGGCAATCTGACGGCGCTGCGCGAGATGGCGCTGCGCCACACCGCCGAGCGGGTCGATGCCCAGATGGTGGATTACATGCGGGCGCACGCCATTGCCGGGCCATGGCCGGCGCGCGAACGCATCCTGGTCTGCATCGACGAAAGGGTGGATGCGGCCAGGCTGGTGCGGGTGGCCAAGCGGGCGGCCGAGCGCCGTGGCGCCGCCTGGGTGGTCGTTTCCGTGGAGACATCCGGTTCCTATGCCCTGACCGAGGCCGACAAGGACCGCATCTCCGAGGCCCTGCGCCTTGCCCAGCAGATGGGCGGCGAAACCGCGTTGTTGCAAGGCGACGACGTGGTCGCCACCGTGCTGGACTATGCCCGCGAGCGCAATGCCACCCAGATCGTGGTCGGTCGCGCCCGCCCCCGCCGCTGGCGGCTGGGTAAATCGGTGACCGACCGGCTGTTCGCCGAAAGCGGCGACTTCAATGTCTTCGTGGTCGGCGGCGAGGATGATGACAAACCGGCGCCTCGGGTTGCGTCACGAAAGGTGGCGGTTCCCTCCGACTGGCTTAATCTCGCCTTCGCCCTGTTGTGCTCGGGGATTGCCACCGGCCTGGGCTTCGTCATCGACATGTGGCTTCCCGTCGCCAGCATCTCGGTGGCCTTTCTGCTGGCGGTGATGGTGGTGGCCATGCGCTCAGGGCTCCGGCCCGCCATCCTGGCCTCGGTGACCAGCTTCTTCGCCTTCAACTTCTTCTTCACCGAACCGCGCTGGACCTTCGCCGTCACCGACACCCAGAATGTGCTGACCCTGGTGTTCTTCCTGATCGCGGCGGTGATCGTGTCCAATATGGCGTCGCGCCTGCGCGCCCAGATCCTGGCGACCAAGGAGAGCGCGCGGCGCACCACCAATCTCTATGATTTCGGCCGCAAGATCACGGCGGCGGTGACCCTGGACGACGTGCTGTGGGCGGTGGTCCATCACGTCGCCGCCACCATGACGGCCAAGTCGCTGGTGCTGCTGCCGGGCGAGTCTGGGTTGGCGATCGCGGCGGGCTACCCGCCCGAGGACCAGTTGGACGACCGCTCGGCCGCCGCCGCCGACTGGGCCTGGAGCCACGGCAAATTGGCCGGGCGCGGCTCGGCCACCCTGCCTGCGTCGCTGTGGCTGTTCCTGCCGTTGAAAACCGCGCGGGCGCCGTTCGGCGTGCTCGGCGTCCAGATGAGCGAGGATGCCGACCTGCCCAGCCCGGCGCAGATGCGGCTGTTGGAGACCCTGGCGGACCAGGCGGCGGTGGCCATCGAACGCACCACCCTGGTCGCCGATATCGAGACCGCCCGCGTCGCCACCGAGCGCGAGCGCCTGCGTTCGGCCCTGCTGTCGTCCTTGTCCCACGACCTGCGCACGCCGCTGGTCTCCATCATGGGGGCGGCGTCCAGCTTGCAGAATTACGACGAGATGATGGACCACGCCAGCCGCCACGACCTGACCCAGACCATCCAGGACGAGGCCGAGCGCCTTAACCGCTTCGTCCAGAACCTGCTGGACATGACCAAGCTGGGCGCGGGCGCCCTGAAACCCAGGGCCGACTGGGCCGACCTCAACGACATCGTCGGCGCCGCCGTGGCGCGGACCCAGCGGCTGGCCCGCGCCCACACCATCAAGGTCGAGATCGATTCCGGGGTGCCGCTGCTCTGCGTCGACCCGGTACTGATGGAGCAGGTGTTCTTCAATCTGCTCGACAATGCCTGCAAATACGCCCCTCCCGGCACCGCCGTGAAGGTCTGGGCCCGGCGGACCCCCGATTACGTCACCATCGAGGTGGTCGACCAAGGCCCCGGCATCCCGCCCGATGCCAGCGAGAAGGTATTCGACATGTTTTATCGGGTTGATCAGGGGGATTCCAAGACGGCGGGAACCGGCCTCGGCCTCGCCATCTGCCGGGGCATCGTCGAGGCTCATGGCGGCACCATCAAGGCCGAGCCGGGTCTGCATGGCGCAGGCACCGCCATCATCATTCATCTGCCGCAACGATCCGATATCGACGGCCTCGCCGCCCGGATCAGCGCTGACGCCGAACAGGGGGGAAGGCCATGAGCGCCCGGATTCTGGTCATCGACGACGAGCCGCAGATCCGCAAGTTCATGCGCATCTCGCTCACCGCCAACGGCTACGAGGTGCTGGAGGCCGAGAACGCCGCGAAAGGAATCGAAGCGGCGCGGTCCCAGCAGCCGGACCTGCTGATCCTCGATCTCGGCCTGCCCGATCTCGACGGCCAGGAGGTCATCAGCGCGGTGCGCGAGCGCTCCGACGTCCCCATCCTGGTGCTGTCGGTGCGCGCGGGCGAACTGGACAAGGTCGAAGCCCTGGACCGGGGCGCCAACGACTATATCGTCAAGCCGTTCGGCGTGGCCGAGTTGATGGCCCGTGTCCGCGCCGTCCTGCGCCAGCGGGCCGCCAAGGGCGCCGACGAGGTGGTCGAGGCAGGCTCGGTGCGGATCGACCTGACCCGGCGCATCGTCACCCGCGACGGCGAGGACGTGCATCTGTCCAAGCGCGAATGGGGCCTGTTGGCCTTCCTGGCCGGCCAGCCCGACCACGTTCTGACCCATAAGCAGATCCTCAAGGAAGTCTGGGGCCCCGCCCATGGCGAGGACACCGCCTACCTGCGGGTCTATGTCAACCAACTGCGTCAGAAGCTGGAGGTCGATCCGGCGGCGCCCACCCTGATCGTCACCGATGCTGGCGTAGGCTACCGCCTCAAGCGGGGAGAATAGGCCCAGGCGGCCACCGGGCTCGATTGTCGGGTGAAGAGACGGTGCAGCCTCGCCGGATCAGCCGTGCGCCGACCAAAATCGCATCAGCCGGAATCAATTCAGCGATCTCCCTGCCGGTCCCCCATTCGGTCTTCCGGTTCCGCGTCATGGGGATATCCCGATGAGTGTTCGCCTATGGCTTAAACACGAGCCCCGTCGCCGATAAAGGTTCGAGACGGCCTTTCCGGGGGAGACGTTAGCCCAGCATAAAAAAATCCTTACACCCTCCCGTATCGATCCTTGATGCGGACCGGCGGGATAATGGCTCCGTGGGCAGGGAAGCGAGGGGGCAGGGAAGCGGAGGGTGTCATGTCCGACAAGGATATCCTGGGTCTGTTGATCGGAGTCGGCTTGCTGGTCGCCTTCGCCGCCTACATGGCCTACATCTATTTCCATCCCGAGAGCTTCAACTGGCTGGAAATACACTCGACATCTCCGAAAGCGCCGAGCGATCAGGATGCCGACGATCTGTTCCTCTGAAAACCTGCTGCGCTTCATATCGTCCGTCCTTGTCTGGAACGAACTCTGCTTCGGACTGGAGGACGATTCCCATGGCAGGTCAGCATTCCATTCAGACTCCGACCGAAATCAGAGAACGGATTTCGCAAGACATGTGGCGGTGCGGAGTTGGATAGTGGCGAACCGCATTTCTTTGAATGGCCTCATAGACTCTGGCCTTGAGGGGGCCGAACAGGTCTCTGACCACGGTTTCGCCCGCCGCTTTCGCAGGATGGACAAATGACACCCGCGACCCTTCGAACACTGGCCCGCTACAATGCCTGGGCCAACCAACGCCTCTATGAGGCTTGCTCCCGCTTGCCCGGGGAGGCGATCTCATGCCCGCGTCCCAGTTTCTTTGGCTCCATTCTCGCCACCCTGAACCACGTCTTGATCGGTGACATGCTATGGATGGGGCGGTTCACGGGTGACGAAAGCCACGGCATCAAAGGGCTCGACCAGATCCTGCATGCCGATTTCGGGCGACTGGTCCAGGCACGTCAAGATATGGACGCCCGAATCGTCACATTCTTCGAGGCTCCGCTTGGCGACCTCGAAGCCGTGTTCGCCTATCGGACCGCGGCCGGTCAGGATACAGCGACCCCTCGGGGCCTGACCATGTTGCACATGTTCAACCACGCCACCCATCACCGGGGGCAAGTCCATGACATGCTGTCAGCCACCGACGTGCCGCCACCGGCCCTGGATTTGGTCTATTTCCTTCGCGAATAAGCGCACGCTCACCGACCCCGGAGGGAAGGCGGCTGGGCACGAACCTTCTCTCATGCGAAATCAGGGTGTTATGGTGCCGCAGGCGCTATTGATCGGATGCCCCCATCCAATCAGTGCACTGTCACTGGAACCCCGCAACAACCTACGATGTTTTTTCTATGGCAACATGCTAGCTTGGCGACGTTGCCATACATTGTATAGGTTTGGGGGATGGCGTATCGAAAGTCTAGCCGTTCGAGGCTCCAGAACAGCGAACTTCAAGGAACGGGGGGGCTTCGCTCCATCCCCTCTGCTCGCTATCCCTTTCCCGCGCCGACCAAACTGGGCGGCGATGCTGGGGGGATGCCGGTAACAGCGAGGATGGAATGCTTCTCCAGGGCGTTTGTGCAGGCGATCTGTGCGAGAGCGGGCTATCAGTACAACATCCCCAGTTCAGACTTCGATAGCATCGATGGGGAAATAGAGGGCCGGTATGGGGTACGTCCATCAGTTGGCTTCCAATTGAAAGCAACATCGCAGGACTTAGTTTGCAAGGGAAACATCCATTTTTCCCTTCCCGCAAAAAACTACGATGACTTGCGAATTGACACATTAAGGCCCCGTATACTCCTTGTCGTACTTCTCCCCAAAGAGGAGGAGGACTGGCTGCACTTTGCACCGAACCTGCTGGTGATGCGGCGGGGTGCTTACTGGCTCTCCCTTAGAGGCAAGATGCCGATTACCACCAACTCTGTCACAGTGAAGGTGCCACTCTCGCAACCCTTCAATCCCGATACCCTCGACGCGATGATGCGGAAAGTTGACCGCCGGGAGCCGCTATGAAGGTCAGGATCGAAGATCGGGCGGTGTTTCGATCGCTCTCGCCAATAACGGTCCAGGCCTACCTGCTGTCTCGAGGATGGGCAGAGGTTGAGCGTTGGGAGGGCCGTGCCGTTGTTTATCGAGGTGCTAGCGAAAAGTGGCAGGCTCTTGTGCCGCTTAACGCAGAGCTAGGTGATTACGAAGCTCGCATGGTTGACGTTGTCCGTGCGGTAGCCAGTGCCGAAGAGCGTAGCGAACTGTCTGTCCTAATCGACTTGACGACCACTGGCGCTGATATTGTGAGGATACGCGCAGTGGAGAACGCGGAAGATGGCTCCTTGCCCATCGATGCGGGCGTAAAGCTGTATCAACAAGCCCGCGAAATATTGCTCTCTGCTGCGTGTACAGCCGCTTCACCGGACAGGCCAAGGGCTGTTTTCTATAGCAGAAAACCACAATCTGCGACGGATTACATAGATAGCCTGAGGATAGGGCAGACCGAAAAGGGAAGTTACATCATCACCCTTTTGTCCCCCGTCGCCCCCGCACTTGACGATTCAGGCCAGTTATCTCTTGGCCCACAGTTTGATCCCGATCCATTTGAGAGAAAAGTTACCAAGACGCTGATCGGGGCGTTGGTCGCCACCAAAGCGGCCGTCGCTGAGGCCCTAGACAAGGATAGTCAGGTCGAGCATTTCGAAGAGCATTTGCGAGATGGGGTCAATGCGAACCTATGCGAGGCGCTTGCTCATCTTACAGAGGCAGGAGGAACCATAGACATTGATGTCAGTTGGGCAGAGGTTCGACCTTTATTTGAAAGGACAGCACCCCAGCATAAGGTCAGGTTCGAGGCACAGACATCCCAGGTTCTTCTGAAGGCCGCAGAGTTCCTTCGGACTAAGGAACCCATGACAGGCCAGCAACTGCAGGGCTGGGTGTATGGGCCAAAGCGTCCACCAAAGGCAAAGCTGGGGCAAGCAAGCCTCAAGGTGTTTGTGGACGAGAAGCCCGTATCCGTCACCGCAGTTGATTTGGATGACGAGACGTATGCCTTGCTCGCTGAAGCGAACAAACGTCGATTGCCGATCTCTTGCGAAGGTGACCTTTTTCCGAAGAAGTCCAGGGGCTACGAGCTAAGGAACATTCAAAACCTCGTGATGCTCGTACCGGAGGACACTTGATCCTCCCGGGTTCCGGTGACAGTGCACTCAATGCCTCCCCGCACCGGCACCTGCTCAAAAAGAAAAGGCCACCCGAGGGTGGCCTTTTCTTTTGAATGGCGGAGGGGGTGGGATTCGAACCCACGATGAGCTTGCACCCATACCGGTTTTCGAGACCGGCGCATTCGACCACTCTGCCACCCCTCCGCAGGAGTGTGTTCCCCGGTGGTCAGGGAGGCGCGGAAAATAGCGCAAAGGCCATGACGAAGCAACCCGCTTTCGGGCGGATCCTTGCAATGGTGGAACGGCTGATCGCGCACCCTTAGCGGGGCGCGATCACCATCACCATCTGGCGGCCTTCCATCTTGGGATGCTGTTCGACCTTGCCCAGGGCGTCCAGGTCGACCTTGACCTTTTCCAGCACGATCATGCCGAGATCCTGGTGAGCCAGTTCGCGACCACGGAAGCGCAGCGTCACCTTGACCTTGTCACCTTCCTCGAGGAACTTCTTCATGCTGCGCATCTTGACGTCATAGTCATGATCGTCGATGTTCGGCCGCAGCTTGATTTCCTTGACCTCAATGACTTTCTGCTTCTTGCGGGCGGCATTCTTCTTCTTCTGGTCTTCGTACTTGAACTTTCCGAAATCCAGAATCTTGCACACCGGCGGATCGGCATTGGGGGAGACTTCGACCAGATCGAGCCCGGCTTCCTCAGCCATGGTCAGACCCTCGCGCAGGGTCACGACTCCGATCATTTCGCCATCGGCGCCCACAAGGCGGATGGAACGCACATCGATCTCACGGTTGACGCGGGGCCCATCGTTCTTGGGCGGCGTCTGCATCGGCGGTCTAGCTATTTAACAATCTCCATGTTTTCGAGTACCCGATAGGCCCGGCGCGTGGTTCGCGGGCCGGCCCGTCGGTCCGGTCGGCTGTCCTGTCGTGTCACGCGGGTGGGCGTATCACGCGGGTGGGGCAGCCTCGCGGCTAAGTGTAGCGACTGCTTGATCCAGCGCAACAATTTCTTGGTCCTGGCTTCCCAGCCTGCGCATGGCGACCGAGCGATTCTCCGCCTCGCGCTTGCCGACCACCAGCATCACCGGCACCTTGGCCACCGAGTGCTCGCGGACCTTGTAGTTGATCTTCTCGTTGCGCAGGTCCAATTCGACGCGGAGTCCGGCGGCTTTCAGGGCGGCGGCCGCCTCGGCGGCGAAGTCGTCGGCGTCCGAGACGATGGTCGCGACCACCACCTGGGTGGGCGCCAGCCACAGCGGGAAGCGGCCCGCGAAATTCTCGATCAGGATGCCGAGGAAGCGTTCGAACGAACCCAGGATGGCCCGGTGCAGCATGACCGGGCGCTTCTTGGCGCCGTCCTCGGCCACATAGGCGGCGTCGAGACGTTCGGGCAGCACGAAGTCCACCTGCAGGGTGCCGCACTGCCAATCGCGGCCGATGGCGTCGCGCAGGACGAATTCCAGCTTGGGGCCGTAGAAGGCGCCCTCGCCCGGATTGAGCACGGTTTCCAGACCGGCGGCCTTGGAGGCTTCCAGCAGCGCGCTTTCCGCCTTGTCCCAGGTCTCGTCGGACCCGGCCCGCTTGGCCGGACGGTCGGAGAACTTGACCCGCACATCGGTGAAGCCGAAATCGGTGTAGACCTCCTTCAGCAACTGGCAGAAGGCGATGGTCTCCGAGGTGATCTGGTCCTCGGTGCAGAAGATATGGGCGTCGTCCTGGGTGAAGGCGCGCACCCGCATGATGCCGTGCAGGGCACCCGACGGCTCGTAGCGATGGCAGGAGCCGAACTCGGCCATGCGCAGCGGCAAGTCGCGATAGCTCTTGATGCCCTGGCGGAAGATCTGCACATGGCAGGGGCAGTTCATGGGCTTGACCGCCAGGTGACGGTCGTCCTGGGTGGTGATGGTGAACATGGATTCGGAGAACTTGTCGGCGTGGCCCGAGGCCTCCCACAGGGAGAAGTCCACCAACTGCGGCGTCTTGACCTCCTGGTAGTCGTTGGCCTCGAGACGGCGGCGCATATAGGCCTCGACGGCGCGGTACAGCGTCCAGCCCTTCTTGTGCCAGAACACCGAGCCCGCCGCCTCCTCCTGCTGGTGGAACAGCTCCATCTCGCGGCCCAGGCGGCGATGGTCGCGCTTTTCCGCCTCTTCCAGCATGTGGAGATAGGCGTCCAGCTCCTTCTTGTCGAACCAGGCGGTGCCGTAGATGCGCTGAAGCATCTCGTTCCGGGAATCGCCACGCCAATAGGCCCCGGCCAGCTTCATCAGCTTGAAGGCCTTGCCCAGCTTGCCGGTGGACGGCAGATGGGGGCCACGGCACAGATCGATGAACTTACCCTGGCGATACAGGCCGATCTTCTGGTCGGACGGGATGGAGGCGATGATCTCCGCCTTGTATTTCTCGCCCAGCCCCTCGAAGAATTTGACGGCCTCGTCGCGGTCCCATTCCTCCCGCGTGATGGCCTCGTCGCGGTCGACGATCTCGGCCATGCGCTTCTCGATCTTTTCCAGATCCTCCGGCCCGAACGGGGTCGGCCGCGCGAAGTCGTAGTAAAAGCCGTTCTCGATGGAGGGGCCGATGGTCACCTGGGTCTCGGGATACAGCTCCTTGACCGCCTCGGCCATGACGTGGGCGGCGTCGTGGCGCAGCAGTTCCAGCGCGTCCTGGCCGCTTTTCGCGGTGATGATGGACAGCTTGACGTCGCGGTCCAGCAGGACGGAGAGATCCTTCATGGCGCCGTCCACCGTCACCGCCAGAGCCGCCTTGGCCAGACCGGGGCCGATGGACTTGGCCACGTCGAGGCCGGTCACCGGGTGATCGAACTGACGGACGGAACCGTCGGGCAGGGTAATGGCGACCATGGGACTCTCACTTGCGACAGGAACGAAAACGGGGGATGCAGTTTCTACGGCGAAACCCAGGGAAGTCAAGGCGCGCGCCGCAAGGTGATCAACGCCATCTCGGGGCGGGAGTTGAAGCGGACCGGCGGATCGGACGAGCCCAGCCCGGTGCTGGTATAGCCGCGCATGCCGCGATGGCGCCACGCCCCCGCCGCCAAGGCCCGGTGGGACTGGGTGGCGGTGAAGATGGGCATGCCGCCCGGCAGGCAGATCTGGCCGCCATGGGTATGGCCGGCCAGGTAGAGGTTCACCCCCGCCGCCGCCGCGTGGTCGGCGTATTCCGGGCTATGGATGACGGCGATGCGATATCCTTCGGGCGCCTGGCGCAAGGCCTGCTCCGCCGCCTCGGTGTAGAAGGAGTGGATGTCGTCCAGCCCGATCAGAACCAGACGGGCGCCCCCCCGTTCCACCGTCACGTGGCGATTGATCAGTATCTCCACCCCCAGGGCCTCCATCTCGGGCACCAGATCGTGACGATCGTGATTGCCGAGCACGCCGTAAAGCGGGCGCATGGCCGCCAAGACGGCAAGCAGCGGCGACATCAGGCGGGCGGCTTCACGCGCGGGGGGCTTGGCGAAAATCTGGTAGTCGCCGCCCAGAATGCAAAGATCGAAATCCAGCGCGGGCACCCGCTCGGCCGCCTCCACCATGACTCTCGGGGTATTGAGGGCATGCAGATCGGAGAGAAAGAGAATCTTGAAGCCGTCGAAGTCCTGGGGCAGGGCCGGGTCGGCGATTTCCACCGCGTGGAGCCGCACATCATGGGCATTGCGCAAGCCCCAATCGAAGAGGCCCAGCCGCCGGAAGAACCGGCCCATGGTCCCGGCCATTTTCTCATGATTGAGATTCTGGCGCTGGCCCGTGACGCTTTGGCGGCGATGCTCGGTCTGGAGGATGGCCTCCATGCGCTTGCGCCGTTCCAGCCAAGTCATGGCTCGATCATTCTGCTCAATGCGGCTTCCACCTCGGCTGCGTCCAGATCGGCAAGACACGGCCTGCGCAACACCGTCACCTTGCCGCGCGGCGCGCATAGCGCCGGATCGGAATCGTGGGAGAACAGCACCACCGACGGGCAGCCGCCCATGGCGATCAGATGCATGGGGCCGGTATCGTTGCCGACCGCCGCCAACGCGTCGCGGGCCAGGGCGACGATATCCAGGGTCGAGGTGCGCCCGGCCAGATCGGCGGCATCGGGACACAAAGCGCGGATGGCTTTGATCTCGTCGGCCTCTTTCTCGGTGCCCAGCAGCACCGGCTGCACCTGACGCTCCGCCAGCCACGCGCATAGGGCGGCGAAGCGCTCGGACGGCCAGCGCTTCGCGGGCCGGTGGGCCGCCCCGCCGGAACAGATCAGCGCGAAGGGATGCGACAGGCCGTATCGGGAAATATCGCTCTTGACCCAGGACAGGTCGGGCGGCGGCACCTCGGTGATGCCGATCACGGCCAATTGCTCGCGCTGGCGCTCGATGGTGTGCATGGCGTCACGCCGGGGATTGGCATGGGGATGCGAGCAGCCCGGCGCGATTCCCGACCACTCCACCGCCTTGCCCAGCAGCCGGAAATAGCTGGAGGAACGGTCCGAGGTCTGGAGGTCGTAGACCCGGTCGAACCGACCGTCGCGCAGCATCGCGCGCAGCCGCAGCATGCTGGGCAACTGCCAGGGCTTCGGCTTGTCGTCCAGCCGCACCTGATCGAACCACGGGCAGGCCAGGGCGAGATCGGCGAAGGGCTTGGTGGTCAGCAAGGTGATATGGGCGCCGGGATGATGCGCCCTGATGGCGGAAAACGGCCCCATGGCCTGAACGAAATCGCCCAGGGCGCCCAGCTTTATCACCAGAATTCGGCGAATGGTCATGACGTGCCGGAGGCGAGGCCCAGAACCTCCCGGTAGACCGCGATGGTCTGGGCACACATGGTTTCCTTGGTGAAATTGGCTCGCACATGCTCGATGGCGTCTTGCGCCATGCCGGCGCGCTCTTCCGCCGACAGGGCCAGGAAGCGGTCCAGAGCCTGGGCCAGGGCCTCGGCGTCGCCGGGCGCGGTCAGCCAGCCGGTGCGGCCGGGCATCACCGTCTCGCCGGTGGCGCCGTGGGCGGTGACGATGACGGGGCGGCCCATGGCCTGGGCTTCCACCGCCACCCGGCCGAATGCCTCGGGATCGGTGGAGGCCGATACCACCACGTCGGTCAGCATATAGGCGGCGGGCATGTCGTTGCATTCGTCGGTCAGGTGGACCACGTCCACCAGATCGCGGCGTCGCACCAATGCCTCCAATTCCTCGCGATAGCCGGTGCGGCCCTGGTCGGAGCCCACCAGCAGGCAGCGCACGTCGTGGCGGCCCAGCAGGGCCAAGGCCTCGATCAGCACCGACTGACCCTTCCACCGGGTCAGGCGGCCGGGCAGCATGATCACCCGATGACCATCGGGCAGCCGCCACTTCTGCGCCAGTTGAATGATGCGCTCGGGACTGACCCTGGCTGGATCGAAGCGGTTAAGGTCGATGCCGCGATGGACCACCCGAATGCGGTCGGGGTCCAGGCCATAAACCCGCCTGGCATGCTCGGCGATGAATTCCGAGATGGCGATCACCCGCTCGCCCCTGGTCATCACCGCGTTGTAGCGGTTCTTCAGGCCGAAATAGCCGCCGGTATTGTAGGTGCCGTGAAAGGTGGTGAGAAAGTGGCAGCCGGTGCGCTCCGCCGCCATCAGGGCGCTCCAGGCCGGGGCGCGGGACCGGGCGTGCAGGATGTCGACGTTGCGGTTGGCCACGATTTCGGCCAGCCGGTCGGCATTGCGGCGGATCACCAGCGGATTCTTGCTGGCCAGCGGCAGCGTGATGTGTTCGGCGCCGCAGCGCGACAATTCGCGGGCCATGGGGCCGCCCTCGGAGGCCACGATGGCCGTCCAGCCAGCCGCCGCCAGCGCCGCCGCCATGTCCACCGCGCCGCGTTCGACCCCGCCGGTCACCAGCGCGGGCAATACCTGCAACACCACGGGAGGACGGCCGTCGCCCGGAAGGGGTTGACGGAGTTCGGCCGAGGGCGCATCGATGGAAGTGGCTTGGTCCATTTGCATAGGATAAAGGCGAGCTCTTGCCATGACGGGTGACGATGATAACGGCGGGCGGTCCGTCGGGGGCGGGATATTATCACGCCCCGACGGCGCGACAATCGCATACCACAGTTTCGAGGGCAAAAAACCCGGCGTGGTGTTCCTGCATGGCTATCATTCCGATATGACCGGCAGCAAGGCCATGGCCCTGGAAGATCTGTGCCGAGGCCAAGGCCGCGCCTTCCTGCGCTTCGATTATTTCGGCCACGGGCAATCCTCGGGCGACGTCATGCACGGCACGGTTGGACGCTGGGCCGAGGATGCGGTGGCGGTGATCGACGCGCTGACCGAAGGCCCACTGGTGCTGGTGGGGTCCAGCCTGGGCGGCTGGATTTCCTTGCTGGCCGCCCTGGAACGCCGTGACCGGGTGGTCGGTCTGGTGGGCGTCGCCGCCGCCCCCGACTTCACCGAGGATCTGATGTGGCAGGATTTCAGCTTCGAGCAGCGGCGCCAATTGCTGGAAAAGGGCGAGATCAGCCTGCCCAATTGCTATGAGCCGGAAAATCCCTGGCGGGTGCACCGCCGCCTGATCGAGGACGGCCGCAATCATCTGTTGCTGCGCGACGTCATCAATCTGTCCTGCCCGGTGCGGCTGATTCACGGGCAGTTGGATGCGGACGTGCCGTGGCGCACCGCGCTCCAGATCGCCGACAGCCTGACGGCGGCCGATGTGGAGATCATCCTGGTCAAGGACGGCGAGCATCGATTGTCGCGGGACGCCGATATGGAGAGGCTGCGGACCGTCGTCGACGGCCTGTTGCGGGCCATACCTGAGTCTTAGGGGAAAGACCCTAGTTCCGCCGCCGCGAAATCCACGTTAACTTAGCGCTTGGTCAGTTTGCGGATAGGGTCATGACGCGCGCGACGTTCCTTTTTTCGGTCCTGGGCCTCGCCCTAGGCGGCTGCTCCTTCGTCAGCCCCGACCTCAGTGTCGAGGCGCTGAAGGCCAACGCCGAAGCCCAGTCCATCTTCACCATTTCGGTGGCGCCGGATCAGGCCTGCGCCAAGACCGCCCGCATGCTGATGTGGTGCGCCAGCGGTCCCAATTTCCATTATCGCTGCGACGCCGCGCCGGGCGGCGCCCGCTCGGAATTGACCGGAACGCTGGAAGCCGTCTACCGCACCGAATACTTCATGGTCACCGAATTCGCCAAGGGGCCGACCGGCACCACGGTCACCGTGCGCCAACGCAAAAGCGTCCTGGTCCACGATTATGGGCCGATCATCGAGAAGTATTTCACCAAACCCGATTGCCAGCCGCGTTAACGCTATTTGCGGATGGGCTTGAACATCTCGGGGTCCAGCAACATGCTGACGGCAACCGTCATGGTGCGGCCACTGCCCTGGTCGATCAGGCGGGCATGCCGAGGGATATCGGGGTAGTCGAACAGGCGTTCCACCACCCAATCGGCACCATAGGTTCCGATCTTGCGAAAGACATCGCCGGAAGCGATTTCGGGCACGCCCCGATTGCCGAAGAACAGACTCATACGTCCTGGACGGCCCCAAGGGCCGCCATCGAAAATACCAGCATTTCCCAGCTGCGGATCGCTCCGCAGTCCCTGAATTCCCCGTCCCGGACGAGGGTTTACACGCTCGGAAGCTGAAAAGTCGAGAGCTAATGTCCGCCGCTGTCGGCGCTGGGATGGGAAACCGGCTGGAGAAGGGGCAGCAGCAGCAGCCCAAGGACGAAGACCGAGGCCATCACCATCAACGCATCGGCGAAGGCGATGGTCATGGCTTCCCGCCGGGTCAACTGCCATAGCAGTTTGAGGGCGCCGGCCTCGGCACCGCCGCCCAGCATGGGCTCCAGATGCTCGGCGAGCCCGCTCAGCATTCCGACCGCCGCGCCGCTGGCCGAGGTCAGGCCTTCGGACAGGCGGCTCATATGGAGGTCGAGACGGTGAGTCAGCACCGTGTTGATCACCGCCAGCCCGATGGCGCCGCCCAGATTGCGCATCAGGTTATAAAGTCCCGAGGCGTTCTGGACCTGTTGCGGCGGCAGATGTCCCAGGGCCACCGCGTTGATGGGCACGAAACAGAACATCAGCGACAGCCCGCGCACCGCCTGGGGCAGGAACATCTCCCAATAGCCCCATTCCGAGGTCAGCGCCGAATTCAGCCACAGCCCGCCGCCGAACAGCGCCAACCCCATCCCCAGCATGTAGCGCAGGTCCATATGCTTGGCCAGATTGCCCGCCAGGGGCGCCGAAAGCGCCTGGAACAGGCCGGTCACCATCATGGTGGTCCCGATCTCCAGCGCCGAATAGCCGCGCACCCGACCAAGGTAGAGCGGCACGATATAGACCGACCCATACAGTCCGATGCCGATGATGAAGCTGTAAAGGCAGCCCACCGCGAAATTGCTGTCGGCGAAGGCTTTCAAATCCACCACCGGATGGGCGGCCGTCAGTTCCCGCCAGATGAAGGCCAGACCGGCCGAGGCCGAGATCAGGGACATGATCACGATGCGCCGGTCGGTGAACCAATCGTCGCCGGGGCCCTCCTCCAGCACATATTGCAGCGAGCCGAGGAACACGGCCACCAGCAGGATTCCCGCCAGATCGAAGCCCTTCAACATGGAGAGCTGCGGCTTGTCGCGGCGCCCGAAGCTCATCACCATGGTGGCGACGACGACGCCGGGCACCACGTTGATCAGGAACAGCCAGTGCCAGCTCCAGCTCTCGGTCAGCCAGCCGCCCAGGGTCGGGCCGATGGTGGGCGCCATGGTGGCAACAAGGCCGATCACCACGGACAGACCGGCCTGCAGCCTGGGCGGAAAGATCATATAGGTGGTGGCGAAGACGGTGGGGATCATGGCGCCGCCAAGGAAACCCTGGATCGCCCGGAAGACGATCATGGATTCGATGCTCCACGAGAAGGCGCAAGCCGCGCTGGCCACCGTGAAGGTGATGCAGGAGGCGAAGAACAGATAGCGGGTGGAGACCAGCCGGGCGGCCCAGCCCGACAGCGGAATCATCACCACCTCGGCGATCAGGTAGGAGGTCTGGACCCAACTGACCTCGTCGGCCGAGGCGGAAATGCCCGCCTGGATCTGGGCGATGGAACTGGCGACGATCTGGATATCCAGGATGGCCATGAACATGCCCAGCACCATGGACAGGAATCCGAGCCAGTCACGCAAGGTGACGACCCTGTCTTCGGGGCGGGTGTTCATGGTGCAAGTCCCTCAATCGCCGGGCGCTCGCTCCGCGAGCTTGGCTTTCGCGCCACGCGGCGCGCCGGCCCTTGGCCGCACCTCCCTTCGGTCGATCTCCCTCTCCCTGAGGGAGAGGGGCGGGGTGAGGGGGAAGTGTGTCCGCCCGTCCTCATGACGACGAATCCCGGGTATCGACCTTGACCTCCACCGACATGCCGGGCCGCAGCATGCCCTTCAGCGCGTTGTCGTCGGCGGGCAGGATGCGCACCGGCACCCGCTGCACCACCTTGGTGAAGTTGCCGGTGGCGTTTTCCGCGGGCAGCAGGCTGAACTTGGACCCGGTGGCGGGGGCGAAACTGTCGAGGCGGCCTTGGATCACCTGGCCGGGAAAGGCGTCGACCCGGATTTCCACCTTCTGGCCCGGCTTCATGCGGGCCAACTGGGTTTCCTTGAAATTGGCGTCGATCCACACCCGGTCCAGCGGAACCACCGCCAGCAGCATCTGACCGGGGCGCACATACTGGCCGTCACGAGCGGCGCGATTGCCGAGCACCCCATCGACGGGCGAGCGGATGACGGTGGCGTCAAGATCGCTTTCGGCCAGGGTCAGGGCGGCCTTGGCCTGCTCCATCTGGGCCTGGATCATGACCTTTTCCGAGGCCAACACCGCCAGTTGGCGCTGGGCGGCCTGCAATCCGGCGCCCGAGCCGGTCAGACCGGCCTGGGCCTTGGCGGCGTCGGCGGCGGTGATGTCGTAGCGCTGGCGGCTGACGAAGTCCTCCTTCACCAGCCGCTGGCTGCGTTCGAAATCGGCCTTGGCGCGGATGACGTCGGCGCGGGCCGCCGTGATGGAGGCGCCCGACTGGGAGATCAGCGCCACCTGCACCGCATGACGATCCTCCACCTGGATCAACTGGGCCATGCGGGCGGCGATCTGGGCGCGGGCCTCGTCCACCTTGGCGCGGTAGTCGCGGTCGTCGATGCGGACCAGCACATCGCCCTTGGCGACGGGCCTATTGTCGCCGCCGGGCAAGGACACCACATAGCCCGCCACCTTGGGCACCATGGCGGTGATGTCGCCGTCCACATAGGCGTCGTCGGTGGATTCGATCCAGCGCCATTCGGCCATCCAGCGGCTGGTGGCCCAGCCCCCCACGGCGATGACGGCAACGGCGGCGGCAAGGAGGACAGGCTTCTTCATGGCGATGCGCCCGATACTGAACTAGACTGGACGGTTCAGTTTATATCGCAGCCATGGCGCAAGAGTCAACGGCGCGCATCGATTCTGACGACACGCCCTTCCCAGGCGAGGAGCCGCTCATCGGCGGTGACCAAAGCCGCGTCATGACGCAGGGCGGTCGATAGGATCAGCCGGTCGGCGGGGTCCGGGTGCAGTGCCTCCAGATCCACGGATTCGACGGCGATGCCCCCATCGACGGCAAACTCCTGGATACCCAGGGCCAGGACACTCCTTCGCCATGCGGCGGCCCCCACCCCCAAGTCAAGACGCCCCTTGCGGATCAGAATGGCGATCTCCCAGAAGGTGATGGCGCAAACCGCCAGATTATCCGCCTTATGGGCTTGATGAATATGTTCTTTCGCCGCTTGGCCCAGACCGCTGCCCTGCAATAGCCAGACAAGGGCATGGGTATCGAGAAGCGTCGGACTCACGCCATGACCTCCCAAGCCTCGGCGGTTGGGGACATGATGTCGCCGTGAACATGGATGGAGTCCTTCATGATGCCGAACAAGCTGTCAGGCTTGCTTGACAGCGGCGCGAGTCGCGCCACGGGAACACCGTTCTTGGTGATGATGACCGACTCGCCCGTTTGAGCGACCTCATCCATCAGCTGAAGACATTTGGCCTTGAACTCGCCCGCCTTGACGATGTGCATGCGTCCCTCCATGACCATGGTCGTGACCATAGTATCACGGAGCGCCCCTTTTAAGGAATGGGCGCCTCGATGAATTCCTGGACGGCTTGATAGAGCTGTCGCCGATTGGCCTCGAACAGCGCGGCATGACTGCTTTCGCCCACCATGACATAGCGCTTGAACGAGGCGTGGGTCAGCGTGTTGAACACCACCAAGCCCATGGCGGGCGGCGCCTCGGCATCCCATTCGCCCTGAATCACCAGCACGGGCGACGAAACCAACTCGGGATTCCAACGCGGCTTGCCCGAGGCCCAGTATTTCATGGTGTCGAGCACCACCCCGTTGGGAGCACGGACGGTTCCCGGCACCGCCGGTTCGGAATCGCTGGCCAGGGTCGTGGTCACCCAGGCATTGAACACCGATTTGGGCAGCACCGTGTCGCGTTTGTCCGCGGGCACCCCCTTCAACCAGATATCGCGGGCATGGCGGGGATCGGCGTTGCGCCAAGCGGGCACCTTCGCCATCTCGGCGCTCGACGGCGGGGCGACGTTGCGCAGCCATTGCGGCGCATAGAGGACCAGCCGCCCCACCCGCTCGGCGGAGGTCGAGGCATAGGTTCCCGCCACCGTGGCGCCCCAGGACCAGCCCACGAGAGTCAATTGCTGGGAATTACGGCGAGACAAGATGAAATCCACCGCCGAGGACAGGTCTTCCACCGCCTGGATCGTATCGACGATGGGCGCATTGGCCTCGGGCGTCTGCTTCATTTCGGGCGGACGGGTGGATTTGCCATAGCCGCGAATATCAAGGGAATAGACGTCGTAGCCCTGCTCGGCCAGCCAATCCATCCAGCTTTTGCCGTCGATGGGGAAATCGAAGGAGGAATGGGCGGGATAGGATGCGCCGTGAATGAACAGGACGGTCCGTTCCGGCTTCACGCTGTAAAGGGCCTCGGGATGCTTGTTACGGAGGTAAAGTTCCACATTCGGCTGCTTGGACGAAATCTTGAACTCTTCGCTCACCACCGTCACCGCCCAAGACGGCTGCGACAGCCCAAGACACATGCCGACCACTGCCACCAAACGCTTCAGCCCAAGCTTCATGTCTGCATCCTCCCGTCCGCTTGACGGCATGATGACGGGACGGGCAGACGGAGTAAAGCCACCCTCGACTTAAGTTAGACCCTCGCCAGTGGGAAGCCGGACGGTCACCGTGGTTCCCTCCCCCGGCGCAGAGGCGATCTCCATGCGGCCGCCATGCAGATCGACGAAGCGTTCCACCAGGGCCAGTCCAAGGCCGGCCGCCGGTCCGCCGCCGACCGGCACCACCTCGGAGCGGCGACGGTAGGCGTCACCGCCGAAGATGCGGGCTTGCTCCTCGGCGCTCATGCCGGGGCCGGAATCCGTGATGGTGAAGGCGATTTCCGCCGGACGCCGCTCGGCGCCCACCCACACCTTGCCGCCCGCCTCGGAATCCTTCACCGCGTTGCCGATCAGATTGAACAAGACCTGCTTGAGGCGGCGTTCGTCGGCGACAATCCAGCCCATGTCCAGCGGGCAGTCGAATTCCAGCGACAGCTTCTTCTCGCGCACCCTTTCGCGCACCAGCCCAAGAACCGCCGACAGCATGGGGTGGACGTCGACGGTGTCCAGTTCCAGCCGCATCTGTCCCGCGTCGATGGCGGCGAGGTCCAGGATATCGGAAATCAGCGTCTGCAACCCCTGGCCCGCCTCGGTGATGCCCTTGGCGTAATCGTGCTGGCGCTTGTTGAGCTTGCCGAAATACTCGGCCGACAGCATCTCGGAAAAGCCGATGACGGTGGTCAGCGGCTTCCGGACCTCGGCCGAGACATTGGCGATGAACTCGCTTTTCAGCATGTCGGCGGCGGCCAGGGCCTCGTTGCGCTCGCGCAGCGCTTTCTCCACTCGGGCGGTGTCGGTGACGTCCAGCCAGGTCAGCAGCATGGCCCCATCGGGCAAGGGCACCGAGGTAAAATCGACGATGGTGTCGTCGAACCGTTCCAGCCTGCCTTCACGGGGGACGCGATCATTGAACAGGGCGATCAGCCGGTCGCGCACCAGCGGCCAGTCTGAGGCGCGGTCGGGCCTGCCCTCGAAATAGGGGCGATGCGCCTCCACCAGTTCGGCCAGATGGGGTTCGCCCGCCAGATTGGCGTCGGCCAATCCCCAGATGCGGCCGAAGGCCGGGTTGTAGAGGCGCAGCCTGCCGTCGCCCTTGAACACCGCCACGCCCTCGTGCAGATGGTCCAGGGTTTCGCGCTGCACCGCCAGCATGGTGTTGAACGAGCGTTCCAGCGCCAGGGTGTCGGTGACGTCCTCATAGGTGAAGATCAGCCCGCCATAGGGATGGGCCGAGATCATGCGGCGCAGGGTGCGGCCGTCGGGGAGGTGCAGCAGGGTCTCGGCGGCGTCGATCAGCGAGATGAAGCGCTTCAGCTCGTCTTCCTTATAGGCGCGGTAATCGGCCACCTCGGGCAACAGGCGGCGTTCGCGCAAGCTGTCTAGAACCGCGCCATAGGTGGGCTGCGCCGCCAGCCAATCGGATTCCAACCGCCACAGCCGCATGAAGGCGGTGTTGAAGAAGGTCAGCCGCGTGTCGGTGGAGAAAATGGCGATGGCGGTGGACAGATGTTCCAGCACTTCCGCATGGGCGCTGGCGTGGCGGGCCAGTTCCGCCTGCAATTCCTCGATGCGGGTCAGGTCCATGGCGAAACCGGCGGTCAGCAACTCGCCGTCGCCGGTTTCGAAGGGGGCTTCGGTGATCTCGGTGAAACGGCGCTGGCCGCCCAGCACCAGATGGAAACTCTCCGAGCGCGGCTCGCCCGCCGCGCGGGCACGGGCGGCCAAGGCGCGGGCTTCGCGCACCGAACCGTCGGAGGCCAGTTCGATCTGCCCCGCCACCGCCGCCATCGGCGAAGCGGCATCCACCGAGCGGGCATAGGCGCGGTTCACATGGACCAGCGACAGATCGTCATCGCGCACCCAGACCGGCACCGACAACACGCCCAGCAGGCCGTCGAGCCGTTCGCGTTCCGCCGCCAGCCCGTCGATGCGCTCGGCCAGTTCCTCTTCCACCGCCGCGCCCTCGGTGACGTCGTGCATCCACACCAGATCGGCCAGGGCGGCGCCGTCGGCGTTGGAGGCGCGCACACCGGCGGCGCGCACCCGGCGGCCGCCGTCGCGCAGGCCGACTTCCAACTCGAAGCCTTGGCCGTCCTGCCTCAATTGGCGCACCGCCAGATCCAGCCGGGCGGCATCGGCGGCGGCGAAGGATTCCAGCACATCCATGAAGGTCGAATCGGTGCCCGCATACAGCCCCAGCAGCACCGCCAGCCGCCGCGAGCAGAGTTCCCGCTCGGCGAGCCAGCCGTAAAAACCGTCGGGCGCCGCCAGCAGGCTTTCCAGCATGCGTTCGGCGTCGGAACCGGCCTTGACCGCCTCCTTTTCCCAATTGGCCATGCGCCAGCGCAAGAATGCCAGGGCCGCCACCGCCGGAAGCAAGACCAGCAGCGCTCCGATTCCCATGGACAAGGGGTCCAGCCAAGCCGCGGGCACCGTCGCCTCCTGGGCGACGGCGGGCGCCGACAGCGAACTCAAAACCAGGACGGCCGCGATCACCGCGCGCATTGCGTCACTCTCCCCATGCCGGGGCCAAGGTGCCGCAATGGGGCGGCGGACGCAAGTGCCGTAGGGGAAGACAGGCTCGCGCCACTTAATTCGTCACCCCCGTGAAAGCGGGGCTCCATGGTCGGAACAGCAGAGGGCAGGCCTCGAAATCGTGCCGCCTGACACATGGATTCCCGCCTTCGCGGGAATGACGATGAAATTTCAGCCTTTCAGCACCCGCCCCGCCACCGCGTCCAGCCGTCCCACCACGGCGGGGTCGCGGACCTCGCCATGGGTGATGATGGCGTTGTCGAGCGCGGTGTGGCAGCCCTTGGCGCAAGGCGCCTTGCGCCCGGTCACCTTGGGGGCCACCGTCTTGACCAGCGAGCGGGCGCGGTCGGCATTGGCCAGCAGCACCTTGACGATGGCATCCACCGTCACCGCGTCGTGATCGGGATGCCAGCAGTCGTAATCGGTGACCATGGCGACGGAGGCGTAGCACATCTCGGCCTCGCGGGCCAATTTGGCCTCGGGCATGTTGGTCATGCCGATGACGTCGCAGCCCCATTGGCGATAGAGATTGCTTTCGGCCTGGGTGGAGAACTGCGGGCCTTCCATCACCAGATAGGTGCCGCCGCGCACGCAGATGATTCCCGCCTCCTTGGCCGCCGCCTCCACCAGATCGCCCAGACGGCCGCAGACCGGATGGGCCATGCTGACATGGGCGACCAGACCGGTCTCGAAGAAGCTCTTGGTGCGCGCGAAGGTGCGGTCGATGAACTGGTCGACGATGACGAAGGTGCCGGGCGGCAGCTCCTCCTTCAACGAGCCCACCGCCGAGACAGACAGGATCTCGGTGACCCCGGCCCGCTTCATGGCGTCGATATTGGCGCGGAAGTTCAATTCCGAGGGCGGAATGCGGTGACCGCGCCCATGGCGCGGCAGAAAGACCAGCTTCTGGCCGTTCAGTTCGCCGAACAGGAATTCGTCCGAGGTCGCCCCGAACGGGCTTTCGATCCGCCGCCATTCCTTGTTGGTCAGCCCGTCGATGTCGTAGACGCCGGAGCCGCCGATGATGCCCAGAACCGGAGTGGAATGCCCGTCCGCCATGATGACCTCGCCCTTGCCTTTTGTCGCAGGGCTGGTGTTAGGACAAAACGGCGGGAGAGGCAAGGGGAGGCCGCGCCACGGCACGAAGGCGGGCACCCGGCGCCGATACTCGGCATAGGCCTCGCCGTAGCGCCGCAGCAGGCGGTGTTCCTCGCAGGCGGTGCCGATCAGCAGGTACAGGCTGCCCCAGCAGGCCGTCGCCAGTCCCAGCGGCGACAGGGCCGCTCCCCACAGGATCAGGAAGGCCCCGGCATAGAGGGGATGGCGCAGCCGTGCATGGGGGCCGTCGGTGCGCAGGCCCTCGTCGGGGGCAAGCTCGGGGTGGCGCAACTGGGTCAGGCCGCCCAGCCTGCCCAGATCGTAGAAGCGGGCCGAGGCCAGCACGATGCCCCAGCCCATGAGATGGACCACGCCGAGGGACCAGCGGGCAAGCTCGGGCATGACGAAGACGGCCCGGTCGCCCAGCAGTTTGGCGCCCAGCGCCGCCACCGCCAGGAACTGCAGGGTGGCAATCACATTGTATACAATGCGCGACCACCGCCCGAACCATGTCCGCCCCGCCAGGGCGGAATGGGTCAGGCCGAAGACCAGCCAGGCCAGACCATAGGCGGCATGGTCCATCACTCGGGGTCTTCCTCCTCGATGCCGCCGCGCCGCACCGTGGCCAGCAGGCGGGCCGCTCCCAGCCGGTCGGTGGGGTCCAGTTCCACCACCTTGGACAGCGCCTCTTCCGATTCCGCGATGCGGCCCAGCCGCGCCAGCACATAGCCGGTGGCGATCAGGGTCTGCATCAGCAGCTTGGGCAGCGGCCCCAAGGTGACGGCGGTGCCCACGAAGGCGGCGTCATGGGGCTTGACCGCTCGCCAATCCTCGCCCAGTCCCAACGCGTCGAGGGCGAAGGCGACGCAGGAGCGGGCATGGGGTAGCGCCTCGTCCAGCCGATGGCGGTAGAAATAGAACTTATAGGCGCCGATGCGCGCCGCCAGGGCATCGGGCGCCAGGGCCAGGGCTTCGCGCACCTTGGCCTCGGCCGTCGCCTCGTCGTGCCACTGCGCCCCCGCCGCTTTCAGCGCCGCCTGGGCCGCCTCGGGGAGATCGAGCGGCAATCCGTCCAGTTGGTCCAGCATGGTCCCTCCGTCACAGCGCGGCGATATCGCCTTGGGCTTCCAGTTCGGCGGCACGGGCCGCGAACGCCTCCACCCGCCCCTCGGCGATGGCGGCGCGCAGGGATCGCGTCAGATCCTGATAGGCCTGGATATTGTGCCATGTCAGCAGCATCGGCCCGAGGATTTCCTCGGAGCGGATGAGGTGATGCAGGTATGCGCGGGAATGATCGCGGCAGGCGGGGCAGGCGCAACCCTCTTCCAGCGGACGCGGATCGTCCTGGTGGCGCGCATTGCGCAGATTGACGGTGCCGCGCTTGGTGAAGGCCTGGGCGGTGCGGCCCGAGCGGGTCGGCATGACGCAGTCGAACATGTCGACGCCGCGCATCACCGCGCCGATGATGTCCGAGGGCCGCCCGACGCCCATCAGGTAGCGCGGCTTGTCCTCGGGCAGCAGCGGGGTGGTGACGTCGAGGGTGGCGAACATGGCCTCTTGCCCCTCGCCCACCGCGAGGCCGCCGATGGCATAGCCGTCAAAGCCGATCTCCAGCAGCGCCTTGGCCGATTCCGCCCGCAGATCGGGATAGATACCGCCCTGAACGATGCCGAACAGGCCATAGCCGGGACGGGGCGTGAAGGCCGCCTTGGAGCGCGCCGCCCAGCGCATGGACAGCCGCATGGACTCGGCCGCCTGTTGCGGCGTGGCGGGAAACGGGGTGCATTCGTCGAAGGCCATGGTGATGTCGGCGTCCAACTGCCGCTGGATTTCCATGGAGTTTTCCGGGGTCAGGCGATGCTTGGAGCCATCATGGTGGGACTGGAAGGTCACGCCGTCGGCATCCATCTTGCGCAGCTTGGCCAGGCTCATGACCTGGAAGCCGCCGGAATCGGTCAGGATCGGCCCCGGCCAGTTCATGAATTGGTGCAGCCCGCCCAGCCGTTCCACCCGATCGGCCCCCGGCCGCAGCATCAGATGATAAGTGTTGCCCAGCACGATCTGCGCCCCCGTGGCGGCCACCGAGCCGGGCAGCATGGCCTTCACCGTGCCCGCGGTTCCCACCGGCATGAAGGCCGGGGTGTCGATGACGCCGTGGGCGGTATGCACCCGCCCCAGCCGGGCCTGCCCGTCGGTAGCGAGAAGGTCGAACTTGAAGTCTGTCATCATCGGTGGTTTCAACTCTTTTGATCATGAACGGGCTTGCGCCACGGCCGTCCGGTTTAAATCGGCCATCGGTGGCATGGGACATGACGGTGGATTTACCACCAAGGCACCAAGGACACCAAGAGATCGACACGGTTTCTTGCTCTCCGTGTGATGACGACGCGTCTGGGGGCGACCTCTTGCTCCGCCCTCTTGGTGACTTGGTGTCTTGGTGGTGAATCATCGACAGCCGGTGGAGCGCGTCGCATGACGGATCAGGGACTCGCCTTTCGCTCCAACAGACAGGCATCGCCATAGGAATAGAACCGGTAGCCCGAGGCCTTGGCGTGTTCATAGGCCGATTTCATGCGGTCCAGCCCCATGAAGGCCGAGACCAGCATGAACAGGGTCGAGCGCGGCAGATGGAAATTGGTCATCAAGACATCCACCAGTCTGAACCGGTAGCCCGGGGTGATGAAGATATCGGTGGCGGCGTCGAAGGGATGCAGGCATCCCGTCTCATCGGCGGCGCTTTCCAGCAGGCGCGCCGAGGTGGTGCCCACCGCCACCACCCGCCCGCCCGCCGATTTGGCGGCGTTGACGGCGGCGGCGGCATCGGCGGAGATCACCCCGATCTCGGAATGCATGCGGTGGTCGGCGGTATCGTCAACCTTGACCGGCAGGAAGGTGCCCGCCCCCACATGCAGGGTCACCGTCACCCGCCTGACTCCCCTGGCGTCAAGCTCGGCCAGCAAGTCCGGGGTGAAATGCAGCCCGGCGGTGGGGGCGGCGACGGCGCCCTTGGCGCGGGCGAAGACGGTCTGGTAATCACCCTTGTCGCGCTCGTCGGCCTGGCCCTTGCGGATATAGGGCGGCAGCGGCATGCGGCCGAACTCTTCCAGCGCCGCCAACAGCGCCTCGCCCGACTGGTCGAAGCGCAGCGTGACCTCCCCCGCCTCGCCCTTTTCCACCACCGCCGCCGAGAAGCCGTGGCCGAAGTCCACCCGGTCGCCGGGCCGCAGCTTCTTGGCGGGCCGCGCGAAGGCCTTCCACGAGTCCAGGGCGACGCGCTGATGCAAGGTGACCTCGACGCCCGCCTCGCCGCGTCGGCCGAACAGGCGGGCCGGAATGACGCGGGTATCGTTGAACACCATGACATCGCCGGGCTTCAGCATTCCCGCCAGTTCGGCCACCCGACCGTCGATCAGGCCTTGGGCGCCCACATGCAGCAGCCGCGCCGAACCGCGCGGTTCGGCCGGGCGCTCGGCGATCAGTTCGCGGGGGAGATCGAAGTCGAAATCGTCCACTTTCATAAACGCGGGTTTAGGCCGCCAATTTGGTGGCGTCAATGACCGGACGAACTGGCATAGTGGGCACGACCACAGATGACGAGGCCCAATGGATCTGTTTCATCCCATCGATCCCGTCGCATCCGGGATGCTGTCGGTCGGCGATGGCCACCACGTCTACTGGGAGGTTTCCGGCAATCCGTCGGGACCGGTGGTGGTGTTTGTTCATGGCGGACCGGGGGCGGGAACGGCGCCCACCTATCGCCGCTTCTTCGACCCGTCGTTCTGGCGCATCGTGCTGTTCGACCAGCGCGGCTGCGGACGATCGCGCCCCCATGCCTCGGTGGAGGCCAACACCACCGCCCATCTGGTGGAAGACATGGAGGCGCTGCGCCGGTTCCTCGGCGTCGAGCGCTGGCTGCTGTTCGGCGGTTCGTGGGGCAGCACCCTGGCCCTGGCCTATGGCGAGACCCATCCGCGGAACTGCACCGGATTCGTCCTGCGCGGCGTCTTCCTGTTCCGCCCCGAGGAAGTGGACTGGTTCCTGTTCGGCATGCGGAACTTCTTCCCCGAGGCATGGCTTCGCTTCATGGATTTCCTGCCCGCCGCCGAACGCGCCGATCCGCTGGCCGCCTATATGCACCGGCTGAACGATCCCGATCCCGCCGTCCATCTGGCGGCGGCGCGGGTGTGGTGCGGCTACGAGGAAGCCTGCGCCCGCCTCTTGCCGCCACCCACGGCGCAACCTGAAACCGATGGCCCCGGCAATTTGGCCATGGCCCGCATCGAGGCCCATTACATGGTCCATGCCGGCTTCCTGGATCCCGACCAGTTGCTGCGGAACCTGGGCCGCATCCGCCACTTGCCCTGCATCATCGTCCAGGGGCGCTACGACATGGTCTGTCCGCCGGTCAGCGCCGACGATCTTGCCCGCTCCTGGCCGGGATGCAAGCTACGCCTGATCGCCGACGCCGGACATTCGGCCATGGAAATGGGAACCCGCTCGGGCCTGGTGGAAGCGGTGGAAGAGATGAAGGCGCGAATCCCGGGCTGATCACGGAACGACAGAAGCCCCGATCCATGCTATGATTGCCCTCATTGCCATCAATGAGGTGAGCCATGACCGGAAGTCTCAGCGTTCGCAATCTGGACGACGATCTGATCGCCCGATTGAAACGCCGTGCCGCCCGCCACGGCCGTTCGGCCGAGGCCGAGCATCGGGAAATTCTCCGCCAAGCCCTGACCGGCGAGCCTGAACCCTCCTTCGACGATCTGGCGGCCGAGTTCCGCGCCATGACGCGGGGACGTCGCCACACCCCGGCGGAAGCCCTGCTGCGCGAGGGGCGTGACGAACGGTGAGTGCTTTCATCATCGACGCAAGTGTCGCCATCAAATGGATCATAGAGGAGGAGGGAAGCCAGGCGGCCCTGGCCTTGCGCAAGCATTCCCTGGCCGCCCCCGATCTGCTGATGGCGGAATGCGCCAACATCCTATGGAAGAAGGCGCGCCGGGGAGAACTTTCCGCCGACGAGGTCAGGCTTGCCGCCAGCCTGCTGATGCGCGCCGATATGGAGCTTATGCCCATGCGGCCCTTTCTGGAACCGGCCTCAGCCATCGCCATCGCTCTCGACCATTCCGCCTATGACTGCATCTATCTGGCCATGGCGGAGGCCGAGCAGCGAATTTTCGTAACCGCCGACGAACGCCTTTTGCGCAAGATTCACCAGGATCGGACAAAGCGATTTGTCTCGCTCGCCGTCAGTCTGGCCGAAGCGGACGCCAGACTCAATTAGCGCAAAGCCGCGCAGCAAGGCATGATGGGGCATGTCGAAAATCCAACCTGACCAGGGCGCCGGTTCCAGCCATCTCGATCTGATGATCGAGATGACCAGCGAATTCGCCATGTCCCAGGACGTGGAAACCACCCTGCGGCTGGGTCTGACCCGGGTCACCGAGCGGCTGCATGCGGAAGCCTCGTCGCTGTTCCTGCTGGAGCCCGATACCGGCGAGCTGGTCTGTCACGCCAGCATCGGCCCCACCGATCTGACCGGACTGCGCCTTGCCCCCGGACGCGGCATCGTGTGGCGGACGGTGGATCTGGACAGCCCGCAACTGGTCAGGGACGCCCGGCTCGATCCCGATTTCGCCAATTCTGTGGATGACGCCACCGGCTTCGTCACCCGCTCCATCCTCTGCGCCCCCATGTCGTTCCGTGGCCAGAAGCTGGGCGCCATCGAATTGTTCAACAAGCAGGGCGGCGAGGCCTTTACCCCGACGGATGCCCAATTGCTGCGCGCCTTGTCCATGTCGTCGGCCCTGGCGCTGATCAATACGCGGCTGGTGGCGGGAATGGCGGAGCAGGAGGGCTTTCGCCGCGAACTGGCGCTGGCCTCGGAAATCCAGCGCGCCATGCTGCCGCCGCCCATGCCGCCCGGCTATCCCGTCCATGGCGTCAATCTGCCTGCGCGGGGCGTCTCGGGCGATTTCTACGAGATCGTGCCGCTGGCCGACGGCCGCATCGCCTTCGCCATCGGCGACGTGTCAGGCAAGGGGGTCAACGCCTCGCTGCTGATGACCAAGACCGCCAGCCTGTTTCGCTGCCTCGCCAAGCGGGAAGACGGACCCGGCCGCCTGCTGGCCGCCATCGACGCCGAACTCCACGAAACCGGACTGGCGGGCATGTTCGTCACCATGCTGGCCGGAATCCTCGACCCCAAGACCGGCCGGGTGGTGCTGGCCAATGCCGGGCACGAACCACCGCTGGTTCGCCGCGACGACGGCTTCCACGCCATCGAGGACGGCATGCCGCCCCTGGGCATCGCGCCGGACCTGTTCGCCGACGGCTGCCCGGAAAGCGTGGTGGATCTGAACGGCGGCGCCCTTTATCTGTTCACCGATGGACTGACGGAGGTCAGAACCCATGACGGCGGCATGCTGGGCAGCGACGGCGCCAAGGGATTGTTCGACGCCTTCGCCGCCATGCCGGCGGAAGAGCGCATCCAGGCGATCGTGCATTCCCTGGACGGCGCCGGAAGCCTGCGCGACGACGTCACCCTGGTGGTGGTGGAAGACGTCAGGCCCGGCGGTCAAAGCACGTTCATCCGCCGCTATTCGGCCCGCGCCGAGACCCTGGCGCAGATTCGCGCCGACGTGACGCGGACGGCGCGCGAATTGGGGTGCCATGACGACCTCGTCCAGGACGTGGTGCTGGCGGTGGACGAGGCCTGCCAGAACGTCATCCGCCACGCCTATATGGGTGGCGACGGCGACGTGGTGGTGCAGGTGGAGCGCGACGAGGATCTTTTGGTCATACGACTTATGGACTTCGCTCCTCCCGTCGAAGTGGCTAAGATCAGGCCGAGGGCGCTCGATGATGTGCGGCCGGGCGGTTTGGGAACCCATCTGATGCGGTCCATCATGGACCAAGTGGATTTTCTGCCGCCCCCGGCCGGAATCGGCAACCTGTTGCAAATGGTCAAGCGGATAAGCCCATGATTATGCAAACCAGCCAAAGCGGCGCCGTCACCGTCGTCACCCTGTCCGGCGAGGTGGATCTCAGCCATTCACCCAATCTTCGCAAGGTCTTGATGGACCTGATGCTGGACAAGAAGGCGGTGGTGGTCGAGCTGTCGGGCGTCTCTTATATCGACAGCTCCGGCGTCGCCGGTCTGGTGGAGGCCTACCAGATGGCGCGCAAGAACGGCTCGCCCTTCACCCTGGCGGCCTTGGCCGATCCGGTGCGCCGGGTGCTGCAACTGGCCCGTCTCGACCGGGTCTTCACCATCGCCGACACGCTTGAGGCGGCATTGAAATAAACTTGGAGCGCGGCCGTCCCGGCCGTATCGGCGGGCGAGACGCCCGCGCCCCGGCATGAGGAGTGAGCGGGAGTGGCCGAAGGGGGGGCGCTGATCGGATTTCTCGACCGCCTGGGCCGCCGGGCGGTGGCCGGGCTCATGGAATTCGGCTTCGCCGCCTCGCTGGTGGGCGAAAGCCTGTTCTGGCTGGTCATGGGCGGCAAGCGCCGCCAGCCGGTGCGCCTTGGCCCCATCGTCGAGCAGGCCATGGAAATCGGCATCGGAGCCCTGCCCATCGTCACCGTGCTGTCGGGCACCATCGGCATCATGCTGGCCATCCAGGGCATCTACTCGCTGAAGCTGTTCGGCGCCGAATCCCGCGTCACCCTGGGGGTCGCCATGTCGACGGTGCGCGAATTCGCCCCGCTGATCACCGGCATCCTGGTGGCGGGACGCTCGGGCTCGGCCCTGGCCGCCCGGCTGGGCATCATGCGGATCAACCAGGAGATCGACGCGCTCACCGTCATGGGCATCTCGCCGGTGCGCTTCCTGGTGGTTCCCGCCCTGGTGGCCATGCTGGTGATGCTGCCCTGCCTGACCCTGTGGGCCGATCTGGTGGGGCTGTTCGCCGCCGGGCTCTATATCGCGCCGCAACTGGGCAGCAGCCTGGGAGCCTACGGCAACGACGTCATCGAGCTGGTCAAGCTGAACGACATGCTGCACGGACTGGCCAAGAGCGGCATCTTCGCCGTGCTGATCACCGTGGTGGGCGTCGTCAACGGCGCCTCGGTGACCGGCGGAGCGGAAGGGGTCGGGCGCATGACCACCCGCTCGGTGGTGCACGCCATCTCGGCCATCGTCATCACCGACATGGTCTTCGTCTTCATGGTGACCCGCTGATGGTCGGCCGCAAGGACAATGCCAGCGCCAACAGCGTCGAGGTCGTGGCGCTCAACACCCATTACGGCGACCGCCAGATCCTTCACAACGTCAATGTGACGGTGAAGAAGGGCGAGATCATGGTGATCATGGGCGGGTCGGGCTCGGGCAAGACCACCCTTCTCAACCATCTGCTGGGCCTGCTGTCGCCCAGTTCCGGGACCATCCGCATCCTGGGCCAGGATCTGGGAGGGCTGACGCCGCTGGAGCATCAGCGATTGCGCACCCGGACCGGCGTCGCCTTCCAGTCGGGCGCCCTGTTCAGCTCCATGTCCATCGGCGACAACATCGCCCTTCCCCTGCGCGAGCACACCAAGCTCGACGAGACCACCATCGGCATCATGACCCGCCTCAAGCTGGAAGTGGTCAGTCTCGCCGGGTTCGAGGATCTGAAGCCCGCCGAGCTGTCGGGCGGCATGATCAAGCGCGCCGCCCTGGCACGCGCCATCGTCATGGACCCGGAACTGCTGTTCTGCGACGAGCCCTCGGCCGGGCTGGACCCGGTGGTGGCCTCCTCCATCGACGATCTGATCCTGCGGCTGCGCGACGCCATGGGCATGAGCATCGTGGTGGTGACCCACGATCTGGACTCCACCTTCAAGATCGCCGACCGTATCTGCGTGCTGGACCGGGGCAAAGTCCTGGCGCTCGACACCGTCGAGGCCATCCGCGCCAGCACCGATATTCGCATTCAAAATCTGCTCAATCGCCGCACCGAGGAAGCCGAGCTCGACCCCGACGCCTATCTGCGTCGGCTGCTCGGTCCCGGTGCCGCCCAGACCAATGGGGCCAACCGGTCATGAAGGATTCCCGGATCAACTATGTCATGGTCGGCGGCTTCACCTTGGCCATGCTGGTCGCCATGTTGGCGGTGGTGGCGCTGCTGACGGGACGCACCGGATCGACCAGCGTCTATCACACCCATCTGGCCAATGTCACCGGCGTCAAATACGGCACCAAGGTGACCTATGAGGGCTTCGCCATCGGTCAGGTCGAGGACATCACCGCCGAGCGCGCCGACGCCAAGACCATGTTCCGGCTGGAGCTGTCCATCAAGGACGACTGGCGCATCCCAAAGGATTCCGTCGCCCGCGTCGCCGCCTCGGGCCTTTTGGCCGCCGCCGTGCTCGACATCAAGGCGGGCGCGTCGCCCGACATGCTGGCGAGCGGCGCCGAAATCACCGGCGCCCCGGCCGCCAATATGTTCGCCGCCATGAGCGACGTGGCCGAGCAGATCACCGACCTCAATCAAAGCGCCTTGAAGCCCCTGCTGTTCAGCCTGAACCAGCAGATCGGCGCGGTGGGAACCATTCTGGAAAAACATGCCCCCGAACTGATGGGGCATCTGGTGGCGGTCGCCGCCGATCTGTCGGCCAAGACGCCCCGCATCACCGCCGATGTGGAGCGCATGACCGGAACCCTGTCCGCCAAGGTGATCAACGACGCCAATGCGGAACAGGTCCGCCAGTCGCTGGTCAATCTGGCCCAACTGTCGGCCGGATTGCAGGAAAGCCGCCACAAGGTGGATTCGGTGCTGACCACCCTGGACAAGACGGTGACCGGCAACAAGGACGCCATGGATCACAGCCTGAAGGATCTGCGCCACACCCTGGAAGCGGTGTCGCGCAATATCGATTCCATTACCTACAATCTGGACGGAACCACCCGCAATCTGCACGAATTCAGCCGCCAGATCCGCGAGAACCCCGGCGTGCTGATCGGCGGAACCAAGCGCGGCGACGACGGGCCGGGGCGGAAATAGGGGTACGGCAATGAGAATGCGTTTTTTCTTCCTTCTTCCCCTTCTCGCCCTGGCCGCATGTGCCGGACCGGCGGCGCCGCCCGACAACTATTACCGGATCGAGCCTGCCGCGGCGCCCCGCCTCGCCAAGCCGGTGCTGACCGGCGCGCTGGAGGTGGACCGGCTGGCGGCTGACGGGGCGCTGACCGAACGGGCCATAGCCTTTTCCGCCAAGGACGGCGGACCGCTTGCCCATTATAAATACGACTACTGGAGCGAGCCGCCCGCGCTGATGATTCAGGATCGGCTGGCCGCTTTCCTGACCAAGGCCGGAGCCGCCGACCGGGTGGTGACGCCCGATCTGCGCGTCCTGGCCGACTGGAGCCTGCGCGGTAAGGTGCGCCGCTTCGAACAACTGGCCGACCGTTCCATGGTGAGCATCGAAATCCAGTTGAGCGTGGTCTCGGCCCGTGACGGAACCTTGGTGTTGCTGGAAACCTACGACGCCCAGACCCCCACTGATTCCGACACTGTCACCACGGTGGCCGCCGCCATGGAAAAGGGCGTATCGGACATATTCGCCCGCTTTCTCGCCGACCTGACCCGCGCCCGCCTGAAATGAGAAAGCCACCGCGCCGCCATTCCGGCCAAGCCCGCAAAAGCCGCGCGGCGCCGCCCGCCGCCCGCACCGTCGCGTTGGTGATCGACGAGATCGGCGCGCGGGGCGACGGCGTCGCCCGGCTGGACGGCGAGGCGGTCTTCGTTCCCTTCACCGTGAGCGGCGACAGGGTCGTGGCCCGCGTCGAAAGCCGACGGGGTGACGGCTTGGCCGCCGTACTGATCGAGGTCATGGAGCCCGGCCCGGATCGCGTCGAGCCGCCTTGCCCCCATTTCGGCCGCTGCGGCGGCTGCGGTCTTCAGCATCTGGCCGACGACGCCTATGCCGCCTGGAAGCTCGATCTGCTTGCGGTTCCGCTGGCGCGCCACGGCTTCGGCGATCTTGCCATCGCGCCCCTGATCCGGGTGCCGCCAGCCAGCCGCCGTCGCGCCACCTTCGCCTTTACCCGAGCCAAGGGCGCGGCCCTGCTGGGCTTCAACGCCAGGGCCAGCCACACCATCATCGATGTGGAGCGCTGCCTGCTGCTGGAGCCCGTCCTGGTGGGGTTGCTCGCGCCGCTGCGCGCCATGCTGGCCGCCATCGTCCCCGAAGGCACCGGCGGCGACGTCACCGCCACCCTGACCGAAGGGGGGCTTGACGTCTTGGTGGAGGCCGAGGCGCGCCTGGACCTGTTCGACCGCGAGAGACTGGCCGCATTCGCCGAATCCGCCGATCTGGCGCGGCTTTCCTGGCGACGCCCCGGAACCGGATTCGTCGAGCCCATCGCGCGGCGCCGCCCGGCGGAGGTTGGGTTTTCGGGGGTGATGGTGGAACCCTCCCCCGGCGCCTTCCTGCAACCGACTCGCGGTGGCGAGATCGCCATCACGCAGTTGGTGACCGCCGGGGTGACCGCCGGTCTTCCGGTGCTCGACCTCTATGCCGGATGCGGCAGCTTCACCGCGCCGCTGGCGCTGCTCGGTCCGGTCCACGCGGTGGAGGGCGAGCAAGGCCCCTTGGCGGCGCTGGACGCCGCCGCCCGGAGCAAAGCTCTCCCCATCACCACCGAAGTGCGCGACCTTGCCCGCCGCCCCCTGGCGGCCCATGAACTGGTCGCCTATCGCTCGGTGGTGTTGGATCCCCCCCGGGCCGGGGCAAGCGCCCAGGTGGCGGAACTGGCCAAGCCCGCCGCCGCCAAGGGCGGTCCCCGCGTCATCGTGATGGTGTCGTGCAATCCGGCGACCCTGGCGCGAGACCTCCGCGTGCTGGCCGATGGCGGATGGACGGTAACCTCGCTTACGCCTATTGACCAGTTCCCGTGGTCTGCCCATCTGGAGAGTGTGGCAATTCTGAAACGGTGAATCACCTTTCGCCATTCCCGCGCGTTCACTATGGTTGCTCGAGCGTCCCTCCCCGGTGCATTTGGCTCTAATCCCCCCATGACATCCACCGACGATCTCTTTCTCGCCGAGCTGCTGTGCGCCCGCCTGTGCCATGACATGGCCGGGGCGGTCGGCGCCGCCGCCGCCGGAGCGGAATTGCTGGAAGACGGCTACGACGCCGAAGCGGCGCAGCTGGTTTCCGCCAGCGCGTCGGGCGCCTCGGCCAGGCTGAGATTTTTCCGCGCCGCCTTCGGTCCGGCCGGATCGGAACAGCCCGCGGCGGCGGTGCGCGATCTTACGGCGGGCTATCTGCGGGCGGTGGCATCAAGCGGCAATGCCGACTTGGCGCTGGATTGGAATTGCGCGCCCCAGCGCCTGAGCGGGGAGACGGCTCGGCTGCTGCTGAACATGGTGTTGCTGGCCCGCGACGCGCTGGCGCGCGGCGGCAAGGTGACGGTGGACATCGCGCCGCCGCCGGGAAGCGGTCTTGGCATCGCGGTAAGCTTTGTCGGCCAAGGCGCGCAATTGGGGGACGACATCGCCCAAGCGCTGACATCGGGCATTACGCCGAACGGACCTCGGATTGCCCAGGCCAGCTTCGCCCGGCGGTTGATGGAGAAAAACGGCGGAATTTTGAAGATCGTACAAGAACCGAACGGTGGGCGGATCAGCATCTGACGAATTTCGTTACGAAAGCGGATTTATCCCGGTCTGGGTTCTTCTAAAGACAAACCAGCCGTGCTATTAGTCGATCCTGCGCCTTCGGTTTTTGTCGGCGCGGGGAGTTTTGAAACCGCCCGAAGACGGTTTGTAGGGGCCTACTGGAGACGACCATGGATGATCTCCTCAGTGAATTTCTGACCGAAACGTCGGAAAGTCTTTCCACGCTCGACGTGGCTTTGGTGAATTTAGAGCAGAACCCGAACGATCCGCAGATCCTCGGCAATATCTTCCGTCTGGTTCACACCATCAAGGGCACCTGCGGTTTCCTTGGCCTGCCGCGCCTCGAACATGTGGCGCATGCGGGCGAGAACGTGCTCGGCAAGTTCCGCGAAGGCGAGCTTGAGGTCACGCCCGCCGCGGTGACGCTGATTCTCCAGTCCATCGACCGCATCAAGCTGATCCTGGGTCACCTGGAACAGAACGAATGCGAGCCCGAGGGCAGCGACGACGATCTGATCGCCCAGTTGAATGCCATGGCCGATGGCCGTGCCGCAGGCTCTCCCCCGCCGCCGCCGCCGCCGCCCATGCCGACCTTCGAGTCCGTCGCCGAATCGGCCAAGGCCGCCGCCGCCGCCGCTGCGGCAGCAGCGCCGCCGCCCGAGCCCGAACCCGAGCCCGAGCCCGAGCCTGCTCCCGTCGCCAGCGTTCCCGCGCCCACCCCGCAGCCGCCCGCCGTCGCCGCTCCGGTCGTCGCCGGACCTCCGGCCGAGGCCAAGGAATCCGCCGTCGCCGCCCAGACCATCCGCGTCAATGTGGAGTTGCTGGAAAATCTGATGACCCTGGTGTCCGAACTGGTGCTGACCCGCAACCAGCTTCTCCAGATGGTTCGCGGCAAGGATGACAGCGAGTTCGCCACCCCGCTGCAGCGCCTCAGCCACATCACCACCGACCTTCAGGAAGGCGTGATGAAGACCCGCATGCAGCCCATCGGCAATGCCTGGGCCAAGCTGCCGCGTATCGTCCGCGACCTCTCGGTCGAAATGAACAAGAAGATCGACCTTCAGATGCTGGGCGCCGAGACCGAACTCGACCGCCAGGTGCTGGAACTGATCAAGGATCCGCTGACCCATATGGTGCGCAACTCGGCCGACCATGGCCTGGAGCCCACCGAAGAGCGCAAGCGCATCGGCAAGCCCGAGGTGGGCAAGGTGGTTCTGAACGCCTATCACGAGGGCGGTCACATCATCATCGAGATTTCCGATGACGGTCGCGGCCTCAACCTGGAGCGCATCAAGCAAAAGGCCGTCCAGAACGGACTCGCCAGCGAGTCCGAATTGGAAGCCCTGACGCCGCAGCAGATCTACCAGTTCATCTTCAAGGCCGGCTTCTCCACCGCCGAAAAGGTCACCAGCGTTTCGGGCCGTGGCGTCGGCATGGACGTGGTGCGCACCAATATCGAAAAGATCGGCGGCACCGTCGAGTTGAAGAGCGTGCCCGGCAAGGGCTCCAGCTTCATCATCAAGATCCCGCTGACTCTCGCCATCGTCTCCGCCCTGATCGTTGAATGCGCCTCCGAGCGTTTCGCCATCCCGCAGATCAGCGTGCTGGAACTGGTGCGCGTCACCAACAACTCCGAGCACGGCATCGAGATGATCAACAACGCGCCGGTTCTTCGCCTGCGCGATCGTCTGTTGCCGCTGGTCTCGCTGAAGCGTCAGTTGCTGCTGGCCGAGGACGGCGAGGAGCGACAGGAAACCTTCATCGTGGTGACCCAGGTGGGCACCTACACCTTCGGCATCATCGTCGACCGGGTGTTCGATACCGAGGAAATCGTGGTCAAGCCGGTGGCGCCCATCCTGCGCCACATCGCCATGTTCTCGGGCAACACCATCCTGGGCGACGGCTCGGTGATCATGATCCTGGACCCCAACGGCATCGCGGGCGCCACCGGCGAATCCGGTCTGCTGGGCGGTGCCCAGGCGGGCGATGCCCAGGCCGTGCGCGAAAGCCACGCCGAGTCCAAGACCTCGTTGCTGGTGTTCCGCGCCGGTGGCGACGATCTCAAGGCGGTGCCGCTGGCCCTGGTGGCCCGACTGGAAGAAATCGAGGTCGGCGAGATCGAACACAGCCACGGCAAGCCCATGGTCCAGTATCGCGGCCATCTGATGCCGTTGATCTCCATCGACGGCTCCATGAACTTCCGCGAGGAGGGCCGCCAGCCGGTGCTGGTGTTCTCCGACCAGGAGCACACCATGGGCCTGGTGGTCGATGAGATCGTCGATATCGTCGAGGACCGCCTGCGCGTCGAACTGTCCGACGGCAATCCCGGCATCATCGGCACCGCGGTCATCGCGGGCAAGGCGACCACCATCATCGACGCCGGCTACTACCTGCCGCAGGCGTTCGGCGATTGGTTCGGCCGCAACGACAAGGAGTTCGGCAATTCCGACTACCAACAGCCCCGCGTGCTGCTGGTCGACGACTCGCCGTTCTTCCGCAACCTGCTGACCCCGCTGCTGTCGGTGGCGGGCTACGAGGTCATCTCGGTGGAAGGCCCCGACAAGGCCTTGGCGCTGCGTGAACGGGGCGACGAATTCGACGCCATCATCAGCGACATCGAAATGCCGGGAATGAGCGGCTTCGAGTTTGCCCAGGCGGTCCGTTCCGACGCCCGCTGGGCGCAGATCCCCATGGTGGCGTTGTCGTCCCACGCCACCGAAAAGGATTTTGAACGCGGGCGTCAGGTCGGCTTCAACGATTACATCGCCAAGTTCGACCGCGATGCCCTCTTACAGACCCTGGCTTCGACCATCGCAGCCTCCAAAGGTGCCGCATGAACCAGATCGTTCCAGCCGGGAAGCGCCAGGTGACGGAGCTTGCCGCTCCCGAGACCCAGGACTTCGTCACCATGTTCATCGAAGGCCAGTTGTTCGGCATTCCGGTGCTGACGGTCCAAGACGTCCTGGGGCCCCAGAAGATCACCCGCATTCCGCTGGCTCCCCGCGAAGTGGCGGGCAGCCTGAACCTGCGCGGCCGTATCGTAACCGCCATCGACGTCCGGCTGCGCCTCGGCCTGCCGGACCGGGCGGCGGACAAGAAAGGCATGAGCGTCGTCGTCGATATGAGCGGCGAACTCTATTCCTTGATGGTGGATTCGGTGGGCGAAGTCCTGTCGCTGCCGGCCGCCAAGTTCGAACGTAATCCCCCGACGTTGGATCCCCACTGGCGAGAATTCTCCATCGGCATCTATCGGCTTGAAGACAAGCTGCTGGTGGTGCTTGATGTGGGCAAGCTGCTGGATTTCTCGCGGAACGAATAGTATAGGCGTTGGTAAACTGTGCATTGAAGAGGTAGGCTGTCCCTGCCAGGGGCGGCGATCTTTCCACCGGAGGCAAGCTTGGGCATGAAGTCCTGTCTAATCGTCGACGATTCCAAGGTCATCCGGATGGTGGCCAAGAAGATCCTGCACGAGCTGAGTTTCAAGACCGAGGAGGCCGAAGACGGCGCCCAGGCTCTTGAGGCCTGCAAGCGCGCCATGCCGGATGCCGTCCTATTGGACTGGAATATGCCGGTCATGAACGGGATCGACTTCCTGCGCGCCATGCGCGCCCTGCCAGGTGGGGATCACCCGATCGTCGTCTTCTGCACCACGGAAAACGATATCGAGCATATCCAGGAGGCCATCACCGCGGGCGCCAATGAATACATCATGAAGCCGTTCGATAGTGAAATCCTGCAGGCGAAGTTTTCGCAGGTGGGCCTGCTCTAGGCAACTTGCGGATATATCGCACCCATGACCACCGAGGCCCCATTGTCACAGAGCCACGCCGCCACCGGCGACCCCATCCGGGTCATGCTGGTCGATGATTCCGCGGTTGTGCGCGGGCTGGTGACCCGCATCCTGGATGCCGAACAAGGCATCCAGATCGTCGCCTCGGTTGGGAACGGCCAGATGGCCTTGGCCGCCCTGGACCGCAACGAAATCGACGTGGTCATCCTCGATATCGAAATGCCGATCATGGACGGCATGACGGCGCTGCCGAAACTGCTCCAGGCCGATCCCGGCCTGAAGATCATCATGCAGTCCACCTTGACCATGAAGGGCGCCGATATTTCCCTGCGCGCCCTGGAAATGGGCGCGGCGGACTATATCCCGAAGCCGACCGCGACCAAGGATTTGGCGGGCGGAGCAGATTTCAAGGCTGAACTGGTCGGCAAGATCCGGGCATTGGGTCAGGCCCGTCACCGCTCGCCCAACCGCCTGCCGCGCCCGGCCGGTGCGCCGCCGCTGACGCCGCGTCCGCTGGCGCCGCTTCCTCCCGCCAGGGTGGCCATCCACCCGCCGGGGCCGTTGAACCTGCGAAACCACCCGGCGGAACACCCCGATGTCATCGCCATCGGTTCTTCCACCGGCGGCCCGCAGGCGCTGTTTACCCTGCTGGGCGCCATGCGGACGGGCACGGTTACCCAACCCATTCTGATCACCCAGCACATGCCCGCCACCTTCACCACCATCCTGGGCGAACACATCAGCCGCGTGTCCGGCTGGGACGCCAAGGAAGGCGTCGATGGCGAGGTCATTCGGGGCGGCCGTGTCTATATCGCGCCCGGCGACTTTCACATGGTGGTGGAGGTCAAGGGCACCGACAAAATTATTAGGCTTAACAAGAATCCGCCGGAAAATTTTTGTCGGCCTGCCGTCGACCCCATGCTGCGCAGCATTTGTGCCGCCTATGGCAAGCGGGTCGTCGCCTGCATTCTGACGGGAATGGGGTCCGATGGACTTAAGGGGGGACAGGCTGTGGTGGCATCCGGCGGAACGGTTATTGCCCAGGATGAGGGCACCTCGGTTGTGTGGGGCATGCCGGGAGCAGTGGCGACGGCGGGCATTTGCTCGGCTGTCTTGCCGCTGCCTGAAATTGCTCCGTGGATCATGAAGCTGGCGACGAGGCGCTAATATCATGCGGCCCGAAGATTTCGATTATGTCGCCAAGATGCTCAAGGACCGCTCTGGTCTGATCATTACCCGCGACAAGGCCTATCTGCTCGAAAGCCGTCTGACCCCGGTGGCGCGCAAGCGCGGCCTCAAGGGATTGGACGACTTGGTGTCCGGCCTGCGGACGGCGGGGGAAGACCTGCTGCGCGAAGTGACGGAGGCCATGACGACCAACGAGTCGTTCTTCTTCCGCGACATCAAGCCGTTCGACCAGTTCAAGGCGCTGGTGCTGCCGCACATGCTCGCCGCCCGCGGCGGCCCGAAGACGTTGCGCATCTGGTCGGCCGCCTCCTCCTCGGGACAAGAGGCCTATACCCTGGCCATGGTCCTGAAGGAAGAAGGTGCCAAGCTGGCCGGGTGGCGGATCGAGATCGTCGGCACCGATATTTCCACCGAGATGCTGGAAAAGGCCAAGGCGGGTCTGTATTCCCAGTTCGAGGTGCAACGCGGCCTGCCGATCCAACTGCTGGTGAAGTATTTCAAGAAGACCGCCGAGATGTGGCAGATCGACCCGGCCATCCGCGCCATGGTGACCTTCCGCGAATACAACCTGTTGCATGACCTGAAGCCGCTGGGCAATTTCGACGTGGTGTTCTGTCGCAACGTGCTGATCTATTTCGACCAGCCCACCAAGACCCGCGTGCTGGAAAACGTCAGCCGGATCATGCCCGATGACGGCTTCCTTTATCTTGGCGGCGCCGAAACGGTGCTGGGCATCTCGGATAAGTTCAAGCCGGTTCCCGAACAGCGCGGCGTCTACGCCACCACACGGGCGAAGTAGGCCCATCCCCATCCGTTACAGCAAATTCCCCTGTCGCCCGTCGGGCGGCGGGGGTTTGCGCATTTTGGGCGCACTTGGCGAGGGCTTGCCCTGCATCACCGCCTGGACCACCCCATCGCTGAATTCCACCGCCACCACCGCCCCTGGCCTGGCCTCGGCGGCCGCGACCACCGGATGGCCGTGCTCGTCTCGGATGACGGCATAGCCGCGCTCCAGCACCTTGCGGTAGGAATAGCTCTCCAGCAGCTTTCCCGCGTTTTCCACCCGCAAGGCCCGGTCATCCAGCAGCCTTGGCATGGCTTCGCTCAGGCGCCGCGATAGCTGATCCAATTGCAGAGCCTCGCGCTCCGCCAGGGCCTGCCCGGCGGCGCGGGCGGCGCGCAGCCCGTGGGCGAGGCGAGCCGACAGCCGGTCCAGCTCGATGCGGCGGCGCTCCACCAGATTGGGCAGCGCATTGTCCAGCCGCTCGCCCCGGTCATCCAGGCGCCGGGCGCAATCCTCGATCACCCGGCGGGGATGGGGAATGGCGCGGAAGGTCTGGGCCACACGGCCCTGGCGATCGGCCAGCCCGCGCATCATGGCGCCCACCAGACGGGCCTGCTGCTCGGCCAGACCGGCGATCAGCTCGGCGCGCACCGGCACCGCCTTCTCGGCGGCGGCGGTCGGCGTGGGGGCGCGCAGATCGGACGCGAAGTCGATCAGGGTGGTATCCGTCTCGTGACCCACCGCCGAGATCAGCGGAATCTCGGATTCGGCGGCGGCGCGCACCACGACTTCCTCGTTGAAGGCCATCAGGTCTTCCAGCGAACCGCCGCCGCGCGCCACGATCAGCACATCGGGGCGCGGCACCGCGCCGCCCGGGGCCAAGGCATTGAAGCCGCGAATGGCTGCCGCCACCTGGGCGGCGGCGCCCTCTCCCTGCACCGCCACCGGCCACAGCAGCACATGGCGAGGAAAGCGTTCGGCCAGCCGGTGGAGGATATCGCGGATCACCGCCCCGGTGGGCGAGGTCACCACGCCGATCACGTCGGGCAGGAAAGGAATGGGACGCTTGCGCTCGGGGGCAAACAGGCCTTCGGCCATCAGCCGCTTCTTGCGGTCTTCCAGCAGCTTCAGCAGGGCGCCCTGCCCCGCAAGTTCCATGCGTTCCACCACCATCTGGTATTTGGAGCGCCCCGGATAGGTGGTCAGCCGCCCGGTGGCGATGACCTCCATGCCGTCTTCCGGATTGATGCCCAGACGGCTGGCCTGGCCGCGCCAGCACACGGCGTCCAGCACCGCCTCGGGATCCTTGAGGGCGAAATACATATGGCCGGAGGAATGGCGCTTGAAGCCCGAGATCTCGCCCCGCACGCGCACGAAGGAGAAGGTCTCCTCCACCGTCTTGCGCAAGGAGCCCGACAACTCGCTGACCGAGTATTCGGGAATATTGGATCTGGGGGCTGGCTCGTCGGTCATGGGGGGATGATGGCCCGTGGCGGGCCGATTTGCAAACGGGGACGGAAGTGCTAAAACCCGGCCACGGTTTCAAGGGAGTCTGGCGATGAAAGTCCTGGTGGTCGGTTCGGGCGGGCGTGAGCATGCCCTGTGCTGGAAGCTGAAGCAGTCCCCCCTGCTCGCCAAACTGTGGTGCGCGCCGGGCAATGCCGGGATCGCCGCCGTCGCCGACTGCGTCGCCATCGGGGCCGAGAAGGTGGACGAGCTGGTCGCCTTCGCCAAAGCCAATGCCGTCGATCTGGTGGTGATAGGCCCGGAAGCGCCGCTGGTGCTGGGCCTTGCCGACACGTGCCGCGCCGAGGGCATCAAGGTATTCGGCCCCTCGGCCGCCGCCGCCGAGCTGGAGGGCTCCAAGGGCTTCATGAAGGACATGGCGTCCAAGGCGGGCGTGCCCACCGCGTGGTACGGCCGCTTCACCGACATGGAGGCCGCCAAGAGCTTCATCCGCGCCAAGGGCGCTCCCATCGTGGTCAAGACCGATGGGCTGGCCGCGGGCAAGGGCGTGGTGGTGGCCATGAGCCTGGACGAGGCCCTGGCCGCCGTCGACATGATGATGGGCGACAAAGTGTTCGGGACCGCAGGCGACGAACTGGTGATCGAGGAATTCCTTGACGGCGAGGAGTGCAGCTTCTTCGCGCTCTGCGACGGCGCCACCGCTCTCCCCCTGGTGGCCGCCCAGGACCACAAGCGGGTGGGCGACGGCGATACCGGCCCCAATACCGGCGGCATGGGCGCCTATTCCCCCGCCCCGGTGGTCACGCCGGAAATCCAGGCAGAAATCATGCGCACATCCATCCTGCCGCTGGTCAAGGCGATGGCTGATGCGGGCAAGCCCTATACCGGCGTCCTGTTCGCCGGAATCATGGTGACGGCGTCAGGGCCGAAGCTGCTGGAATACAATGTCCGTTTCGGCGACCCCGAATGCCAGGTGTTGATGGCGCGCCTGAAATCCGATCTGCTGCCGGTGTTGCTGGCCGGGGCCGAGGGCAAGCTGGACGGCATCCATCTGGACTGGCACGACGACCCCGCCCTGGTGGTGGTCATGGCGGCCAAGGGCTATCCCGGCGCCTATGACAAGAACACCGTCATCGGCGGATTGGATGCGGCGGGCGCGGTCGAGGGCGTCACCGTGTTCCATGCCGGAACCGCCCTGAAGGACGGCAAGGTCGTCGCCACCGGCGGCCGCGTGCTGGGCGTCACCGCGACGGCCAAGACGGTCAGCGAGGCGCGCGAGCGGGCCTATCAGGCGGTGGACAAGCTGGACTGGCCGCAAGGCTTCTGCCGCCGCGACATCGCGTGGCGGGCGCTTGAACGCGGGAAATAATCACCCCGGCGCGTATTCGGCCATGCAGTTTGGCGTTTCCCAGACGCGGAGCGAGACCAGCCGGGCGCAGCCGTCGGAGCGGCTTTTCACCGGCTCGGCCAGCAGTCCGTACCAGTGCTTGGCGAGACATTCGGCGGTGGGCTGGAACGGCACCACGTAAAGCTTGGTCAGCATGCGGGTCTCGACGGTCAGCGCCGCGCCGCTTGCCGCGACCTTGCCCCTGATCTCGGCCAGCCAGGGATCGGCGTCGCGCCCCTGTGGCGCGAACAGCGACAGCAACTCGTCATCGGCGGAAGCCGCGATGAAGCCGTGATCGCAGGGCGCGTCGATCAGGCGCATCATCTCTTCCTTGAGGAAGCCGAAATCCACCACCATGTCGGTCTGTTCGCCGTCGGCATGCAGCTGCCGGGCCTCGCACTCGGCCTCGATGACATAGCGGTGGCCGTGCAGGTTCCGGCACTTGGAGCCGTGGGTCATGATGCGATGGCCGGCATCGATCTCGATGCGGCGGCTGACTCGAAAGGCGGGCATCAGGCGATTCCGATGATCTTGTGTGTCTGCAAACTGAGACGCCAGCGCGGATGAGTCAAGCAATGGCGGATGGCGGCCTGGGTATTGGCGTCCCGCTCCGGTCCGTCCATGGGCTGGAGCAGCAGATGGCTGAAGCCGAGATATTCGAATCCGGCCGGATCCAGGCCGGGCTGGGGGAAGACCAGCTTCAGCTCGTCGCCCTGGGTCACCACCAGTTGGGTTCCGGCCTTGGGGCTGACACAGACCCAGTCGATGCCGTCGGGCAGCGCCAGGGTGCCGTTGGTCTCGATGGCGACCCGGAACCCCCGGTCATGCAGGGCGTCCACCAGCACCTGATCCAGTTGCAGGGCGGGCTCGCCGCCGGTGATCACCACCAATCGCGATCCTTGCCCCACCGGCCACAATCCCGCGACCCGCTCGGTCAGGGTCTCGGCGTCGGGGAATTTCTCGCCGCCGACGAAATCCGTGTCGCAAAAGCGGCAGGCCGCCGTGGCGCGATCCTCCTCGCGGCCGTTCCACAGATTGCAGGCGGCGAAGCGCAGGAACACGGCGGCGCAACCGGCCTGGGCGCCCTCGCCTTGCAGCGTCAGGAAGACTTCCTTGACCGTGTAGGGCATCAGTGGTCGGAACCGTGAAGAATCTGATCGGCGATGCCAGTATCATAGGCGATCCCGGCGGCGGTCAAGGTCACGGCCACCGGAAAGCTGGCCTTGATCAGGCCCTTGCGTTCCAGCACCGTCCATACCGCCTGGTTGGTCAGCCCGCTGGCGTCCTTGGACAGCGCCACCTTATGGCCCACATGAAAGTGATTGCCGTGGGGATGGGGCAGTTGGCTGAGAAACACATCGCCGCTGTCCAGCGGGCTTGAGGATTCGGGATGGCGCGCCAATTCCTGGAACAGGACCAGCGTCTTCATCTGGAGGGGATTGAGCTTGAGCGGATTGTGCTTGGGGGGCATGGGTGTCTCGGCGCCATGGACGTGAACGGGGCGGCATCATGGCACCAGCCTCGCCGCAAATCCAATGTCTCGAATCCACAGTGGCCGCAATCGGGCATGTCCCATATTATGTATACGGGATTGGTCGTGGAGGGGGGGGGGCCATGCACGGTGAAGCGGAGGCTGGCGACGATCCGGCGCAGACCCTCCGGGCGATCATCGACAATGCCCTCGACGCCATCTGCCTTCACCGCAACGGCCGCTATGTCCTGGTCAATCCAGCCTATCTGCGGATGTTTGGCTATTCCTCGGCGGCCCAGCTGGCCGAACTCAGCGTTCTCGACACCATCGCCCCGGACTTCCGCGCCGAAGTCCGCGAACGCGTCCAGCGCCGCAATCGGCGCGAGGTGGTGGAGGCCGAATACGTCACCCGCGGCATCCGCCAGGACGGCGCCGTCTTCGAGATGGAAATTCACGCCAATTGCTACGAGATGAACGGCGAGACCTTCACCCTGGCCATCATTCGCGACGTGACCAAGACCCGGCAAGCCGAGGTGGATCTGCGGGAGAGTGAAGGCCGCATGCGCAGCCTGTTCGAATCCTCGCCCGACCCGGCCTGGATCATCGAAGGCAACCGCTTCATCGAATGCAACAACGCGGCGGTCAGGTTCCTGGGCTATTCCTCCAAGACGGAACTGACCGACATTCATCCCTCCAAGCTGTCGCCCGAATTCCAGCCTGACGGCCAGACCTCGTTCGCCAAGGCGGAGAAGATGATGCAGACCGCCATGGACAAGGGCATCCACCGCTTCGAATGGGTCCACACCCGCGCCGATTCCAGCGAATTCCTGGCCGAGGTCACCCTGTCGGCCATCACCCTGCAGGGCTGCCCGGCCATTTACTGCACCTGGCGCGACATCACCGAGCGCAAGCAGGCGGAAGCCGAGATGCAACTGGCCGCCAGCGTCTTCCACACCACCCAGGAAGGCATCCTGATCACCGACGGCAACGGCATCATCCTGTCGGTCAATCCCGCCTTCACCGAGATTACCGGCTATGCGGCGGACGAGGCCGTCGGCAAGACCCCGCGCCTGCTGAAATCCCATCACCACGACAAGCAGTTCTATGCCGAGCTGTGGCGTAGTCTCGTCTCCACCGGCGGCTGGCAGGGCGAATTGTGGAACCGGCGCAAATCCGGCGAGGCCTATCTGGAATGGCTGACCATTTCGGCCATCCGCGGCGACGATGGCCGCTACAACCGCTTCGTCTCGGTGTTCACCGACGTCACCGAGCTGCGCCGCAAGGATGAGCAGATCCGCCATCAGGCCTATCATGACGCCCTGACCGGACTGCCCAACCGCGCCTTGCTGGGCGATCGCCTGGAACACGCCATCGAGATCGCCCAGCGCGAAGGCCGCCAAGTGGCCGTCCTGTTCCTCGATCTCGACCGCTTCAAGGTGGTCAACGACAGCCTGGGCCACCAGGAAGGCGACAAGCTGCTGCAATCCACCGCCTTGCGCATTCAGGACGCGGTGCGCCGCAGCGATACGGTGGGCCGCCTGGGCGGCGACGAATTCATCGTCATCCTGAGCGACTTCGAAGACACCACCGAAGTGGCCCAAGTGGCCGAAAAGATCATCACCAGCCTGTCCCTGCCCCATGACCTGGCCGGTCATGCCGTCCATTCCAGCACCAGTATCGGCATCGCCGTCTTTCCCCAGGACGCCCGGGATTCCAATGGACTGCTGATGAATGCCGACGTCGCCATGTACCAGGCCAAAGCGGCGGGGCGCGGCACCTATCGCTTCTTCGATCCCTCCATGACCCAGCGCGCCGTGGAGCGCCTGGAAATGGAAGCCAGCCTGCGCCGCGCCATGGAGAACGGCGAATTCCAACTGTTCTACCAGCCCAAGATTCATGTGCCGACCGGCGAGGTCTGCGGCGCCGAGGCCCTGATCCGCTGGCGCAAGCCGGACGGAACGCTGGTCTCGCCGGGTGACTTCATCCCGGTGGCGGAGGAAACCGGGCTGATCGTTCCCATCGGTTATTGGGTGATGGAAGAGGCCTGCCGCCAGGTCGCCCAATGGCGCCAGGCGGGACTGCCCCCCATTACGGTATCCGTCAACCTGTCGGTGCGGCAGTTCCGCGACCTCGACCTGGTGGATCGCGTCCAGGCCATTCTGAACCAAGCCGGGATTCCCGGCACCGCCATCGAGGTGGAACTGACCGAATCCGCCGTGATGGAAAGCCCGGAAAAGGCCATCATCACCCTGCGGCAGATCCGCGATCTGGGGTTGCGGGTTTCGGTGGACGATTTCGGCACCGGCTATTCCAGCCTCGCCTATCTCAAGCGCTTTCCCATCAGCACCATCAAGATCGACCGTTCCTTCGTGTCCGATCTCGGCACCGACCCGGAAGACGCCGCCATCGTCCAGACCATCATCGGCCTGGCCCGCACCCTGAAGCTGGACGTGGTGGCCGAGGGGGTCGAGACCGACACCCAACTGGCCTTCCTGAGCGAAATGGGATGTGCCGTGGTTCAGGGCTTCTATTACAGCCGCCCGGTGCCGCCCGAGGATTTCGCCGAGCGGCTAGCGAAGCGGAGGTGAGCGGCCGTCGCCCACCACGGCCTGCCAGATGGCCAGGGCGGCGATGGCGGCGGTCTCCGCCCGCAGGATGCGCGGCCCCAGCCCCACCGGCCGCACGAAGGGCTTGGACAGCAACAGCCGACGCTCGTCGGGATCGAAGCCGCCTTCCGGCCCCACCAGCAACGCCGCCGGACCGACCGCCGCCGCCTCGGCCAACGGCATGCCGCCGCCCGCCTCGTCCAGGAACAGCAGGACGCGACCGTCGGGCCATGCCGCCAGGATCCTGTCCAGCGGCGCGGGCTCTTCCAGGCGCGGCACCGTCAGACGTTCGCATTGCTCGGACGCCTCGATCAGATGGGCGCGCAGGCGCTCCACATTGACGCGGCCGGAATTGGTGCGCCGGGTGAACACCGGCCACAGTAGCGACACGCCCAGTTCCGCCGATTTCTCCACCACCAGATCGGTGCGGTCCTTCTTGAGCGGCGCGCTCAGCAGCCACAGATCGGGCTCGGGCGCCTGCGGCCGGGTCTGGCGCAACGGCACCAGGGCGGCGCCCGCCTTGGCGAGGCCGTCGATACGTGCCGCCCATTCGCCGTCCCTGCCGTTGAACAGCAAGGCGGTCTCGCCCAGCGCGGCCCGCATCACCGAGGCCACATAGTGAGTCTGGTCGCGATCCAAGGCCACCGCCACCCCCTCGGCGAGGGGATGCGGCACGAACAGGCGCAGGCGGGGACGGGATTCGGTCATGAAAAGGTTCTACCGCGAGTGCCGTTCATGGGGAAGCGTGCTTGACGCTCGGGTCGCCCCGGCCTATGTCGGAGGGTGATATTTCCTTCAGGGTTTGCGCCATGGCCGTCCTTCCGATTCTGACCGCTCCCAATCCCATCCTCAAGACCAAGGCCAAGCGGGTCGAGACGGTGGACGACCGCGTCCGCGCCCTGATGAGCGACATGATGGAGACCATGTACAAAGCGCCGGGCATCGGTCTGGCGGCGCCGCAGATCGGGGTGCTGGAACGGGTGATCGTCATGGACACCGGCAAGACCGAGGAGACCCGCAACCCCATCCGCATGGCCAATCCCGAGATCGTCTGGGCTTCGGATGAGGACCGTACCTACGAGGAAGGCTGCCTGTCTGTGCCCGAGCATTATTCCAACGTGGTGCGCCCGGCCGAGGTCAAGGTGCGCTATCTCGACGAGAGCGGCGCCCAGAAGGAAATCCACGCCACCGAGTTGCTGGCCACCGTGATCCAGCACGAGATGGACCACCTGGACGGCATCTTGTTCATCGACCACATCTCGTCGCTCAAGCGCAACATGATCCTGCGCAAGCTGTTGAAGATGCGCAAGGAGGCGGAATCCGCATGAAGCTGGTGTTCATGGGGACACCCGATTTCTCGGTCCCGATCCTGGAGTCGCTGCTCGACGCCGGCCACACGGTGGCGGCGGTCTATTCCCAGCCGCCGCGCCCCGCCGGGCGCGGTCACAAGGAACAGCTCTCGCCGGTCCATGCCTTCGCCCATGCGCGCGGCATCCCGGTGCGCACCCCGAAAAGCCTGAAATCGCCCGAGGAACAGCAGAGCTTCGCCGCCCTGGAGGCCGATGTGGCGGTAGTGGCCGCCTATGGCCTGATCCTGCCCCAGGCCATCCTGGACGCCCCCCGGCTGGGCTGCCTCAACGTCCATGCCTCGCTGCTGCCGCGCTGGCGCGGTGCCGCTCCCATCCAGCGGGCCATCATGGCGGGCGATCCCGACACCGGTGTCACCATCATGCAGATGGATGCCGGGCTGGATACCGGCGCCATGCTGCTGCGGGAAAGTATTTTACTGTTGCCCGACGCCACCGCCCCCTGGCTGCACGACATGCTGGCCGCCATGGGCGCGCGCATGATCGTCGAGGCGCTGGGCCGGCTGGACGACGGCAACCTGCCCGCCACGCCGCAGCCCGCCGAGGGCGTCACCTACGCCCACAAGCTGGCCAAGGACGAGGGCCGCATCGACTGGACCCGTCCCGCCACCGAGATCGAACGCAAGGTCCGGGCGCTGAATCCCTGGCCCGGCGTGTGGTTCGACTTCGGCGACGAGCGTATCAAGGTGCTGGAGGCGACCTTGGTCCCCAGCGACGGCGTGCCGGGATGCGTGCTGGACGACCGGCTGAGCGTGGCCTGCGGCAAGCACGCGCTGCGGCCGGTCAAGGTGCAGCGGCCCGGCAAGGCGGCCATGACCACGGCGGACATGCTGCGCGGCCATGCCATCCCCAAGGGAACGGTGCTGGGCTGATGCCCCGCTACAAGCTTCTCGTCGAATACGACGGCACCCCCTTCGTCGGCTGGCAGCGCCAGGACAACGGTGCCTCGGTCCAGGCGGTGATGGAAGCCGCCGCCGCGAAGCTGAGCGGCCAAACGGTCGCCGTCTATGCCGCCGGACGCACCGACGCGGGCGTGCACGCCACCGGGCAGGTGGCTCATCTGGACCTCGCCAAGGACTATCCCGCCGACACGGTGCGCGATGCGCTGAACTATCATATGGGCGCCAATCCGGTCGCGGTGGTGACGGCCGAGCAGGTCGGCGACGATTTCCACGCCCGTTTCTCCGCCACCGGCCGCAGCTATCTCTACCGCATCCTCAACCGCCGCTCGCCGCCCGCCCTGGACAAGCACCGGGTGCTGTGGGTGCCCGTGGCGCTGGACGCCGACGCCATGCACGCCGCCGCCCAGCGGCTGCTCGGCCATCACGACTTCTCCACCTTCCGCGCCCGCGAATGCCAGGCTCAGTCGCCCATGAAGACCTTGGACCTGCTGCGGGTGACTCGCCAAGGCGACGAGATCCGAATCATCGCCGAGGCCCGGTCCTTCCTGCATCATCAGGTGCGCAACATGGTGGGCACCCTGCAACAGGTCGGCCTGGGTAAGTGGAGCCCCGACGACGTGACCCGCGCCCTGGAGGCCCGCGACCGCAAGGCGGGCGGGCCGACCGCCAAGGCGGACGGGCTTTACCTCACCGGGGTGAGGTATTAAGGCGCTCGGCGATCAAATGCCCTCATCGTAAAACGCCGTCATGGCCGTCGCGAACCAGAATAGCTGATTTTCCGTGAAGTCGTCCCGAACCCATTCAGGTAGACTGTTCCTCGGGAACTTCAGCTTTGTCAGTGCCAACGCTAAATGTTGCAATTTGGCATTGATCCGCATCTCGAGATCAGCAGCCGCGATACCTTGCCCAAGCGCTTTCGAGAGTGCAAGCAATACTTCGAGAAAGACGTATTGTGTTGTGTCTGGCGCATCAGGTTGGCCGATAAAGGCCCAGAAGTCTCGCCCAATACAGCGGTAGACGCGCACGCGGTGGGTGGCATGGTCAATCAAAACACCGGGCTTTGTCCCCGCGTCCTCTTCGACAAAGCCCTGTTGAAGAAGCTTCACCAGAATCTGGTTTTCCTTGTTGTTGGTCGTCCGATCGGTTCCGTAGGTCAGGCCCAGAACGATGTCAAGTTGATCAACATGCGGATATGTCTTCGTGGTTTCGGCCATCCAGGCTTGATAATTGTTGAGGATTGCCGCGGTCATCCCTGCGACTTGTGTATCATTGATGGTGTTCGGGCCGCTTTTAATCGAGGTCATGTACCGCCGGTTGCCAACAACGCAAGAGCGGTCTATCTCACGCCAGACGGAACCAATGCGCTGCTGCGCGCGTTCCTCTCGGTTGAGTCCATTCAGTTCAGCGAACTCGGCGACTTTCTCCGGTGCATCTGTCCACTTTTGCGTCGCTTGGATTGGGTACTGCCCGACAAAGGCGGCTTCAATCTGCTTGCCGAAGGACGTTTCCAAGGCCATGTAGAGCTTGCTGTTAAAAAGGAAGTCACCAAATTTTTCCGGGTCTCCGAGACCCATGACGCTCGCTGAGGTCATGAGCACGTATGGATTCGTGCGGTAGTCTGCTAGACCATCCCGCTTTTCAAAGGCAGCCGGCAAATTGGTACTGATATAGCCGGTCAGAGCATTTGCAAGATGGTCAATACGCTGCTGGTCAACCTTGGCGAAGAGTTGGCCAATTTCAGCGGGATCATATTTATGGCGCCGTGATTTAAGGGCGTTGAAAAAAGGATTGCTGCGAGAACTCAGGGCCACGTTTCAATCCTCACATAGCGCTGACGCGGCGGAGCGTCTGGGGTGATTCATAAGTCGCGTGTTCATTTTCTTCGCCGTCTGACCAAACGAATGTTTCGCCCTTCTTGAACCATTGGCGTGTTCTGACATGTGATTGAACGTAGATGACCCGATAGTGGTCCGGGGGGCGCGGGTTTGGTCGCCAATCCTGTTCGGCCAGATTGTCCATGGCCTGCGCGACAACTTGCCCTGTGACTTCGCCAAGGCGCACAGGAACGGCGTTACCCACCTGGGCGTACTGCTGGCTCGCAGTGCCGCTGAATTTCCAATTAAGGGGAAATTCCTGAATTGCCGCATATTCGCGAAGCGAAAGCGCGCGAACCTCGCTTGGATGACAAAGGGAAGTGCTTGCATGGTTGGGCATCGTCACTAATGTGGGACACGGAAGGTCGTAGCTGAGACGTCGCCACCAGCCCGAGCGCCCCCCCTTGGCAAACCACGCCTTGCCCATAGATTCTTGTTGCAGCGGTATCGGCAAGCTGCGCCAGTTCGAGCCTGGTGGAACCATGCTGAGGAAGCTTTTCTTTCGTGGGCTGAAATCCATAATCACATCGCCAGGCTCGTTCAATTGGCCGATGGCATCCCCTAACGTGCGCCATGGCTGAAGCTTGTGCGAAGCCTCGAAGAGCGTCCTAGTTTCCTCCGAGGATTTTGGACCGTGGGTAGGGTCAGGAAAATCAACTGTCGTATTAAAGCGGTTGCCGATGAAGATCGCGCGCTCCCGGAGTTGTGGAGCGCCATAATTGACTGCGTTCACCTCGAAGCAATCCATATGGTATGGGCCGCCTGATATTTTTTGGAGATCATCGGCGAATAGCCTCACAACGGAGCCCGGCATTTCATCCGGTTCAAGCGGCTTTCCGTTACGCTCAGCGATAGGACGGTGACGCAGCCCGGCGGATAGCAACCCCCGCACGTTCTCCATGATGAAAAAACGCGGCCGAATCGCTTCGATGAAGCGCAGATATTCCCACAACAAGGTTCCGCGCGGATCCTGAACCGTCCCACGCCGTCCTGCGGTGCTAAATGATTGGCAGGGAGGCCCGCCTATCACCAAATCGACATCGCCGGGTTTCAATCCGCAATCTTGAAGGACTTGTAGCGGATCGAATTGTCGGATGTCCCCTTCGTAGATTTGAAGCGAAGGATGTAATCGGCCCGCGCGATGATTTGCCCGAATCGTGTCGCAGAACGACTTTTCCTTCTCGACGCAGGCAAGAATTTCGAATCGCCCGAGCCGATCTAGTCCTAGATCCAGCCCCATTGCACCGGAAAATAGAGAAATCACGCTATATTTTTTTTTAGTCGGTGCCGATGAAGGGGGGGGCTGGGACATGTTGATCTATCGCTCTTTTTTACTCTCGCGGCGCCGCTGGTCATTTGGCGGCAAGGCCGAATTAAGATCACATCGCATGACACTTTTCCGCCAAAAGCACGCAAACTAAGCTTGTCTGAAGGATCTCGCAGGACGCCGCCGCCAAATTAGCGACGAGAATCTGGAAAGGCGTCCAGTATTGATCATGCCTTTAGGTTGCGCGTCTGTCTGCATTTGCCGACGGTGGACGGCCAAGAAGATCCTTCCAGGCATTGCTCTTACGATCAACGGCATCCCCAATGACCCATAATGATCCAGAATCGTGCCAACGCGGCGCCGTCGAGATACCCCCGTTGGATTTTGGCCACGAGCGGGATGCGCGACGTCATTCAGCCTGCTAGACTGCGCCAACAACAGCATCTGGTGGCCATACCTTGTCTTATCCCCAAACTCTCGCCACTACCTTATGCCGATGAATGGGTGGAAACAAGGCTTCGCCGCCTATCTCGATCGCCGGGTGGTGATGGTGCTGCTGCTGGGATTTTCCAGCGGATTGCCGCTGCTGCTGACCTTTTCCACCCTGTCGGCTTGGCTGAAGGGCGAAGGCATCTCGCGCACCGCCATCGGTATCTTCGCCCTGGTGGGAACCCCCTATGCCCTGAAGTTCCTGTGGTCGCCGCTGATCGACCGGCTGCCGCTGCCCATCCTGACCAAGCTGCTGGGTCGCAGGCGCGGCTGGGGGGTGCTGATCCAGGTGCTGCTGATCGTCGCCATCCTGGCGCTGGGGTCCACCGACCCGCTCAAGCACTTGTGGCTGACCGCCAGTCTGGCGGTGGCGGTGGCCTTCCTGTCGGCCAGCCAGGACATCGTCATCGACGCCTATCGGGTGGAAATCCTCGACGATTCCCAGCAAGGACCGGGGGCGGGCGCGGTCCAGACCGGCTATCGCCTCGCCATGCTGGCGGCGGGGGCGGGGGCATTGCTGATCGCCGGAAGCTTCGGCTGGTTCGCCGCCTACGCCACCATGGCGGCGCTGCTGTCCCTGGGCCTGGCCGTCCTGCTGCTGGGGCCGGAACCGGAGATCAGGGTCTCGGCCGCCACCATGGAGCGCGAGCGCCGCGCCGCCGAATTCCTGGCCAGCCGCCCGCAGCTAAAGGGCGCCACCGCCAATGTGGCGGCCTGGCTGTATGGCGCCGTGGTCTGCCCCTTCGCCGATCTGATGGCGCGCCCGGCCTGGCTGGCGGTGCTGCTGTTCGTCATCGGCTATAAGATGGGCGAGGCCATGGCCGGGGCCATGGCCAATACCCTCTATATCGAGATGGGGTTCCGCCTGGACGAGATCGCCTGGGTCAGCAAGATCTTCGGCTTCGGCGCCACCATCCTCGGCACCATCATCGGCGGCGCCCTGGTGGCGCGGCTGGGCGTCATGCGCGCCCTGTTGGTCTTTGGGGTGCTGCAATCGCTGGGCAACCTGTTCTACGTGGTCCAGGCCATGGCCGGACATAACATCTGGGCCCTGGCGGTCTGCGTCGCCGCCGAGAACCTGACGGCGGGCATGGCCGGATCCGCCCTGGTGGCCTATATCTCGGGCCTGTGCAACGTCGCCTATACCGCCACCCAATACGCCCTGCTGTCATCGCTGACCGCCGTCGGCCGCACCGTCTTCGCGTCGGCCAGCGGAAAGCTGGCCGATATGCTGGGCTGGGTGGATTTCTTCTTCCTGACCACCGTGGTGACCGTCCCCGCTTTGGTCCTGCTGCCCTGGCTGATGCGACAGCAGAGCCGGGTTAATCAGCACGTTCAATAGCCTCAGTCGTCGGCGCTCCCTCCGGTCGCTTGGCTTTCGCGCCACGCGGCGCGCGCGCTCAACGCGCATGGTCGCTCCGCTCCAAACCGGGTTGAAACCGGAGCTCCAAGCGGTCATGCTGGTTTCAGGAATCATTCCAAAGGCCATGTCGGCATGCGCGTCGGGATCCCCAGGGAAATCAAGAGTCACGAGTACCGGGTCGGTCTGACGCCGGGCTCGGTGCGTGAATTGGTTCATCACGGGCATCAGGTGGTGGTCGAGACCGGTGCAGGCGAGGGAATCGGCTGTTCCGATGCCGCCTATCGCGCCGCCGGGGCCGAGATCCTGGGCACGGCGGCCGAGGTTTTCGCCACCGCCGATCTGGTGGTCAAGGTCAAGGAGCCGCAGCCCGCCGAATTCGCCCTGCTGCGCGAGAACCAGATTCTTTTCACCTATCTCCACCTCGCCCCCGATCCGGCCCAGACCGAGGCCCTGGTCAAGTCGGGCTGCGTCGCCATCGCCTACGAGACCGTCACCGATTCCCTGGGCCGCCTGCCCCTGCTGGCCCCCATGTCCGAGGTGGCGGGCCGGATGTCCATTCAGGTGGGCGCCCATTGCCTGGAAAAGGAGCAAGGCGGCTCCGGCGTCCTGCTGGGCGGCGTGCCCGGCGTGGCCCCCGCCAAGGTGGTGGTGCTGGGCGGCGGCGTGGTGGGCGGCAATGCGACCCGCATGGCGGTGGGCTTGGGCGCCCGCGTGGTGGTGCTGGACCGCTCGCTGGCGCGGCTGGCCCAGATCGACGAATTGCTGCTGAACACGGTGGAGACCGCCTTCGCCACCTTGGACAATATCGAGCACCATGTGCTGGAGGCCGACCTGCTGATCGGCGCCGTGCTGGTGCCGGGCGCCTCGGCACCCCGGCTGGTCAGCCGCCCCATGGTGGCCGCCATGCGCAAGGGATCGGTGCTGGTGGATGTGGCCATCGACCAGGGCGGCTGCTTCGCCACCTCGAAACCGACCACCCATGCCAATCCGACCTTTGTAGACGAGGGCGTTGTCCATTACTGTGTGACCAACATGCCCGGCGCGGTGGCGCGAACCTCGGCGTTCGCGCTCAACAACGCCACCCTTCCATTCGTGCTGGCACTGGCCGACAAGGGCCTTGTCCGCGCGCTTACCGAGGACCCGCATTTCCGCGCGGGCCTCAATGTTCACCACGGACGGGTCACCCATCCGGCCGTGGCCCGCGACCTGGGCTATGCCTTCACGGCGCCGGAGAGCGCCTTCTCAGACTAGGGATACCAAGCAGCAATGGACCTCAAGAAGATCCCCATCGGCAAGAATCCGCCCCGCGACATCAACGTGATCATCGAGATCCCGCTGCGCGGCGACCCCGTCAAATATGAAGTCTGCAAGGAATCGGGCGCCATGTATGTGGACCGCTTCCTCAACACCGCCATGTACTACCCGGTGAACTACGGCTTCATCCCGCACACCCTGTCCGATGACGGCGATCCGGCCGACGTGATGGTGGTGGGCCGCATTCCGGTGGCCGTCGGCGCGGTGATGCGCTGTCGCCCCATCGGCGTCCTGATGATGGAAGACGAAGGCGGCATGGACGAGAAGATCCTGGCCGTGCCCCATTCCAAGCTTCATCCGTTCTACGACGGCGTGACCAGCTACGAGGATCTGCCCAAGATCCTGGTGCAGCAGATCGAACACTTCTTCGTCCACTACAAGGATCTGGAAGTGGGCAAGTGGGTCAATCTGAAGGGTTGGGGCGGGCCGGAGAAGGCCGCCGCCATCATTCAGGAATCCATCGACCGCGCCCAGGCGTCCAAGCCGAAGAAGAAGTAGTCACGGGAACCGACGGCGCGGGGGTTCACGCCTGCGCCGTCGCCTTGCGTCCGACCCGGTCGTAGAGTCGGCCGATCTGGACCAGGCAGACCGAAATATCGACGATCTTGCCATCCATGAGGTCCAAGACGGTTTGGCCGACCTGGACGAGAGCGGCTTCCTCGGGATCACCGGCGAAGACCATGGGGAAAGCCTCGATCAAGGCGCGGGCTTCGGCCAATTCAACGCCGTAAAGCTTTTTTCCCATGACCTTGTGACATTCCAGATAGCGTTCCGCCGCGCCCAGCACCACATCCACATGCAGGCGGCGACGCAGGCTTTCGCGTAGCTGAATGGCCAGCTGGCTGGGACGTCGGGCCAATTCGGCGGGAATGAACGGCCGCTTGGCCTCGATGGAACTCTTGTCGCGCGCCGCTCCGACACAGACGGCATAGAACTCCGCCAGACCGAACCGCATGTCGCCGTGCTGGGTGAACATCATCATCACCAGGATATCGGCGAGGATGTTGTTCATATGCTTCTCGGCCTCGCGCAGGCGATCGCGCAGGAAGCGGGTGGTGGTCTCGGCGTGACCGGCAAGCCCCAGCAATTCGTCGCGGGACTGCACGAACAGGCGGGTGTTGAAATCCAGCAGGGTGCGCAGGAACTGGAAATCGGCGGTCAATGGCAGGCGGATTCCGGCATGGACGGCACCGTCATGCAATTCGGCGATCAGCATCAAGGCCTCTTCCTCGTCCTTGTTCAGCTGGTTGGCCGGCGGCAGCGTCACCTTGACCTTCTTGGTGGTGGTCTCCTTGCCCAGGGCGAATTCCACCCCCATGATGTTGTAGGTCTTGGCGCGGACCACTTCCTTGTCCACGATCTTGACCTCGGGGTCGAAGCCCACCCCTTTTTGCTGGTTGGCCAGCTTGGTCTCGGCGGATTTATGGTGCTGGGCGAACTTTTCCAGACGGGCATCCACCGCCTTCCACACCAGCGGCCGCATCTCGGTCCAGAACGCCTTGGCCTTTTCCGGATCGGTCAGCACCGACTGGTCCACCTTGACATAGACCCGGCGTTCCAGGCCGATGCGGCAACGCTTGAGCAGCGGCCCGGCGACGAAGGCCTTCAGCACCGCTCCGAATCTGGGATCGAACAGGAAGAAGGGCTGGGTATGGCTGTAGCCGATGGAGGGAATGGCCGGGGCCGGAACCTTCATGAGGGACAGGCGGCGGTCCATCAACTCTGTCAGGTGATCGCCGATGCGCGCTTCGGCCGAGGCGAAGTCGTAAGGCGTTTCGTCCAGCGCATCGTGCGCGAAGTCCAGCATGTCCACCGCGCGGCGATGCGGGTTCTTTTCCGCTTCCAGCCGGGCTTCCTCGGCCGCATGCCATGCCCTTGCGATTTCTGGTCGCTTGTCGATCACCACCCGGATGACCTCGGCCGCCAGGGACTTCTGCTCCTCCCAGCTCAGGCCCGCCAGACCGGCGGCGAAGGCGTCCTGAATGGCGGCCAGGAACGGCTCGTCGCTTTGACGCCGCAACAAGACGTGCAGCACTTCGGCCATGAAATGCAGCATGGCGGGCGCGTCGTCGATGCGAGCCAGCCGCGCCAGCAGATCGTCGCGAAGGCGGCATTGGTCTTCGGGCAACGGGATCGCGTTCACGGCTTCCACCCCTTTTCCATGGCCACGGCGGAGACCGAGTTCTTGGGCGAGCCGTCGATGATCTTGTCACTGTAGACCAGATAGACCAGGACATCGCGCTTGCGGTCGTGGAAACGCACCACCTGCAAGGTCTTGAACAGCAGCGAGGTGTCCTTCTTGAACACCACATCGCCGTCCTTCAAGGATTCGACGACGTGGATGGGACCGACTTGGCGGCAGGCGATGGAGGCGTCGGCGGTATCCTCGGCGACACCGAATGATCCCTTGATGCCGCCGGTCTTGGCCCGCGACAGATAGCAGGTGACGCCCGTCACCTTCGGGTCGTCGAAGGCTTCCACCACGATCTTGTCGTTGGCGCCCACCATCTTGAATACGGTCGAGACGCTGCCGATTTCCTCCGCAATGGCCGCGCCCACGGCCAGCAGGGGGATCAGGACCGCGCAGGCGAATGCATAAGGCTTCATCACATCGCTCGATAATTTCAGATCACGGGACATGAACCGAGATGGTCTCACCATAGCGCCGAATATCATAGCCAACTGTGAAGGGGATTACATAAGGCGTGACGAAACTCAAGGCTGCCGGTAAACGGATTTGATACCGCTTTCTCGTCTGGAGCAATTCTCCACAAAAATTTTGGTGTTGTGAGGGATTCTACACAATGCCATATGAGGGTTTATCTGTTAGATTTTCCCAAGGCTTCCCCAACCATGAGTGTGGACATGACCCATCCGGCCCTCGGCTATGGCATTTCGTTTCCCGAGCTTTATGAACGCCAGGGTCTGGAACGGATCGATCAGGCTTTTCTCGAGGCGCTCGGCGCCGCCGATGCCGCCTTGCGCGACCGCCTGCTGGCGGCCCGCGCCGTGCCGGAGGCTCTTGCGACCAAGGATGAATCCGCGCTGATCATCGCCGTCGCCCCTCATCTGGACGATTTCCTGGCCGAGCTGTTCGGCATCCGCGCCGCCACCGCCGAACTGCGCGAGCGCCAGGACTCCCTGGCGCCGCTCTATCAGGCCAAGCGTCTGTTCGTGCAAAAGCGCGCCGTCAAGGAGGTGTCCGCCGAGGAGGCCGCCACGCTGGACCCCAACTATCTGGCGTTGGACTACGCGGTGCGCACCGGCGAGGCCTTCAGCGAACTGGGCTTCGCCCGCAAGGTGCTGGGCTGGCTCGACGACGAGGCCGCCCATGCCGAGGATCTGAAATTCGCCGCTAAACTGGCCGCCGCCAAGGTGGCCGCCAATGCCCGCACATCCCATGCCTCCGGCGTGCTGTTCAAGATTCCCACCAAGCACGACCCGCTGGCCATGGTGGCGACGGTGCCGGTGGACCATTGCGGCGTGGCGGCGGTCGAGGCCGACCATCTGCGCCGCCGCGAGGGCTTCAACCTGACCGATTCCGGCACCGATCTGGCCGGTGCCCTGGACGAGATCAACTACTGCATCCTGTGCCACCACCAGGGCCGCGATTCCTGCTCCAAGGGACTGACCGACAAGAAGACCGGCGCGTTGTCCAAGAACGCCGTCGGCGTCACCATGGAAGGCTGCCCGCTGGAGGAAAAGATCTCGGAGATGCACGAGGTCAAGGGCACGGGCCATGCCCTGGCCGCCCTGGCCATCATCGTCGTCGACAATCCCATGGCGGCGGGCACCGGACACCGCATCTGCAACGACTGCATGACCGCCTGCGTCTACCAGAACCAGAACCGCGACCCGGTCAATGTCCCGGAAGCCGAGACCCGCACCCTGAAGGACGTGCTGGAACTGCCCTGGGGTTTCGAGGTCTATTCCCTGCTGACCCGCTGGAACCCCGCCAATATCCGCCGCCCGCTGCCCAGGCCCGATTCGGGGCGCAAGGTGCTGGTGGTGGGCATGGGACCGGCCGGTTATACCCTGTCCCATCATCTGATGCAGGACGGCCACCATGTGGTCGCCATCGACGGATTGAAGATCGAGCCGCTGGCCGCCGAACGGTCCGGCGTCGATCCCCATGGCAAGCGCGTGGCCTTCAAGCCGGTGCGCGACATCCGCGCCCTGTGGCAGCCGCTGGGCGAGCGGGTGATGGGCGGTTTCGGCGGCGTCGCCGAATACGGCATCACGGTGCGCTGGGACAAGAACTTCCTCGACGTCATCCGCCTGCTGCTGGAGCGCCGGGCCGAGTTCGCCCTGTTCGGCGGCGTGCGCTTCGGCGGCAACATCACCCTGGAAGACGCCTTCGCCATGGGCTTCGACCATGTGGCCCTGGCCACGGGGGCGGGCAAGCCCACCATTCTCGACATGCCCAACGGCCTGGCGCGCGGCGTGCGCCAGGCCTCGGACTTCCTGATGGCCTTGCAGCTGACCGGCGCGGCCCGCGCCGACACCCTGGCCAATCTGCAATTGCGGTTGCCGGTGGTGGTGATCGGCGGCGGCCTGACCGCCGTGGACACCTGCACCGAGGCTTTGGCCTATTACCCCATCCAGGTGGAGAAGTTCCTGTCCCGCCACGAGCTGCTGGTGGCCGAGCGCGGCGAGCACGCGGTGCGACTGCACTGGTCGGAAGAAGATCACGAGATCGCCGACGAGTTCATCGGCCATGCCCGCGCCATCCGGGCCGAGCGCCTCGCCGCCGCTTCGGAAGGCCGCGAGCCCCATATCCACGAACTGCTGCAATCCTGGGGCGGCGCCACGCTCGCCTATCGTCGCGGTCTGGTGGACAGCCCCGCCTATCGCAACCACGAGGAAATCGCCAAGGCGCTGGAGGAGGGTATTCGCTTCGCCGAGGGACTGACTCCCGTGGCCATCGAGGTGGATGATTTCGGCTCGGCCTCGGGCATCCAACTCAAGGACCGCGACGGCCAGCCGCACCGGTTGCCCGCCCGCGCCATCCTGGTGGCGGCCGGAACCGTGCCCAATACCAGCCTGGCGCGCGAACGATCCGACATCACCCTGGACGGCAAGTTCTTCCAGGCGGTGGACGAGGACGGCCATCCGGTCAAGCCGGAACTGCTGGCCAAGCCGGGGCTCTCGCAGGTGCTGATGCACGTGGACGGCTTCGACCGCACCATCAGCTTCTTCGGCGACCTGCACCCCTCTTACGCGGGCAACGTGGTCTCCGCCATGGCCTCGGCCAAGCAGGGCCATCCGGTGGTGACCCGCGCCATGGAGCGCCGCCCCGCTTCCGCCGTGGCGAGCAAGGCGCTGATCGCCCGGCTGAACGAGCAGTTGCGCGCCAGCGTCCACGCGGTCAACCGCCTGACCAAGACCATCGTCGAAGTGGTGATCAAGGCCCCATCGGCGGCCAAGGCCTTCCGCCCCGGCCAGTTCTTCCGGCTGCAGAATTTCGAGATGCTGGCCCGCAAGGTCCAGGGCGCCAGCCTCGCCATGGAAGGCCTGGCCCTGACCGGCGCCTGGGTGGACGTGGACAAGGGGCTGGTGGGCTTGATCGTGCTGGAAATGGGCGGCTCATCCGATCTGGTCGCCCATCTCACCCCCGGCGAGCCGGTGGTCCTGATGGGGCCGACCGGGGCGCCCACCCATGTCTGCGGCAAGGAGACCGTGCTGCTGGCGGGCGGCGGCCTGGGCAACGCCGTGCTGTTCTCCATCGGCCACGCCTTCCGCGCCGCCGGGTCCAAGGTGCTGTATTTCGCGGGCTACAAGAATGCCCTCGACCGCTTCAAGGTGCCCGATATCGAGGCGGCCGCCGATGTGGTGATCTGGTGCGTCGACGGCGGCGATGCCTTCGAGCCCGGACGCCCCCAGGACAAGACCTTCGTCGGCAATATCGTCGAGGCCATGGTGGCCTATGGCGAGGGCCGCCTCGGCGATCAGGCCATCGACCTCAAGGCGGTGGACCGCGTCATCGCCATCGGCTCGGACCGCATGATGGCGGCGGTGGCCAAGGCGCGCCACGATCGCCTCGCCCCCTGGCTGGTCAAGGGCCACACCGCCATCGGCTCCATCAACTCGCCCATGCAGTGCATGCTGAAGGAAGTCTGCGCCCAGTGCCTCCAGCGCCACAGGGATCCGGTCACCGGCGAGGAAAAGATCGTCTTCACCTGCGCCGATCAGGACCAGCCGCTGGACAAGGTGGATTTCGTCTCGCTCAACGAACGGCTCAGCCAGAACTCCACCTGGGAGAAGCTGGGCAAGGCCTGGATCGACCGCTCGCTGAAGCAGGCGGGGATGCGGTAGGCACCGGCGGGCGGGACGCCCGCGTTCCATTCCGGCTGGGAGCGCGGGCGTCCCGCCCGCATCCACCATTGCCAATCCCGATCTTTTCGTCTTTGCTGGCGCCGCTTTCCAGTCGGCGGAAGAACAGGTTCTTGGACATCACCCCTTTCCTGCGCGGCATCGCCATCGGCTTTTCCATCGCCGCCCCCATCGGGCCGGTGGGGGTGCTGTGCATCCGCAAGGCGCTGGCCGACGGCAGGCTGGCGGCCTTCGTCGCCGGGCTGGGGGCCGCCATGGCCGATACCCTGTTCGGCGCGGTGGCGGCCTTCGGTATCGGCGCGGTGATGAGCTTCATCGACGGCCAGGTCTTCGCCCTGAAACTGGTGGGAGGCGTCTTCATGCTTGGACTGGGCGGCCATACATGGCGCAGCGCGGCCATCGGCGTCGAGGCGGTTCCCGGCCAAGGCCCCGGCATGCTCAAGGATTTCCTGCTGACCTTCGGCATCACCGCCACCAATCCCGGCACCATCCTGGGCGTCGCCGGTGTCTTCGCCGCCCTTGGCCCGTCGGTGCGTCCGGGCGGGCCGCAATCGGCCCTGCTGGTGGCGGGAATCTTCTGTGGCTCCACCCTGTGGTGGCTGGTGCTGTCGGGCGTCGCCTCGGCGGCGCGGTCGCGCTTCACGCCGGATCGCATGCGGCTGTTCAACCACCTGTCGGGCGGCATGCTGGTGGTGTTCGGGCTGGCCGCCCTGATCAGCCTAGCCTTCGTCTGACCAGGATTTCGGCGAAACCGGGCGCGACCAGATCGTCCAGACTGGCCAACTCCACGAAGCCCTGGGCGGCGTAATAGCCGCGCGCCGAGGCATTGAACCCGGAAACACAGGCCCAAAGATTGGCCGACACCTGCGCCGCCCGTCCGGCGGTCCAGTCCATCAGGGCACGCCCCAGCCCCTTGCCCTGATGGGCGGGAAAGACGGCCAGCAGCTCGATATAGGGACCGCGCAGCCAGGGCGAGCGAAGCGCCAGAAGTCCGGCTTGATCATCGTCGCCATGCTCGACGGCGAAGCGGTACAGCGCCTCGTCGTCGCGCCCCAAATAGCGTTCCAGCGCCTCGGCGCCATAGCCCAGGCTGGCCCAAGGGTCCATCCCGGCCAAATAGCGGGCCATGGCGGGATGATCGGCCAGCTCCAGCGGCCGCAGGCGGCAGCCGGGCAGGGAATGGCGCTCGCGGGGGAAGGCGGTCATGGCACCACCTCGTCCAGCCGGGCGAAGCGGTAGCCGCGCTTGCGCAATTCGGCCAGGATGCCGGGCAGGGCCTCGGCGGTGGCGGGCGCCCGTCCGTTGATGTGGAAGATCAGGATGGCGCCGGGCCGTATCTTGGACAGGACATAGTCGCGCAGATGCGCCGGGGTCAGCCCCCGCACGGGATCGCCCGAGGCGAAGCTCCAATGCACCACCGTCTTGCCGGTGCCCTCCACCGCCGCCAAGGACGCAGGATCGTAGTTGCCCGCCGGAAAGCGGAAGAAACGGGGCTTGCGCCCGGTGACCTCCTCGATCAGCCGGTCGGCGTCCTCGATCTGCTTGCGGATGGCGGGGCCGTCCAGGCGTTCCATGTGCTGGGGATGGTCGAAGGAATGGTTTTCCACCTCCACCCCCTGCGAGGCGGCCAGCCGCTTCAGACCCTCGGCGTTGCGCCGGGCGAACAATCCGGTGACGAACAGGGTGGCGGGAACCCGTTCCGCCTCCAAAACCGTGACGATGGACTGATCCAGCAAGGCCGGGGCGCCCCGGCCCTCGCAGCCGTCGAAGGTCAGCGCCACCACCTTGTCGCGGCCGGGGCCGGGCAAGCCGGTGACCACGTCGGCCTGGACCGGCACGGCCAGGACGAGGGCGACCAACAGACCGAGGCTAGAAATCCAGGTCGGCATAATGCCGGGGCGGCGGCACGCCGGGCAGATGGTCGCTTAGCAGGACGCGGAAGCTGGGGCGCGACTTGACGCGGGCATACCAGTCCTTGGCGCCGGGATGATTGTCCCACGGCACGTCGCCCAGATAGTCGATGGTGGAGACCTGGGCGGCGGCGGCGATATCGGCCAGGGTGAAGGCGCTGCCGCCCAGCCAGGCGCGCCGCTCGGTCAACCAGCCGATATAATTGAGATGTTCGTGGATATTGGCGAACCCGGCCCTGATCTTGCGGGAATCCGGTTCGCCATGCTGGGCGGACAGCCGCTTGAACACCTTTTCTCCCACCAGATTGGTGGTGACCTCGGCGAAGAACTTGGCGCCGAACCAGCCCACCAGACGGCGGACCTCGGCGCGGGCCAAGGGGTCCGAGGGCAGCAGCGGCGGCTCGCGATGGACCTCGTCGAGATATTCGGCGATGGCGACGGCATCGGCCAGAACGGTGCCGCCTTCCTCGACCAGGACAGGCACCTCGCCAGCGGCGTTGAGCGCGGTGAAGTCGGCGCGACGCTCCCAGAACTTTTCGATCTGGGGTTCGAATTCCAGCTTCTTTTCGGCCATCACGACCCGCACGAGGCGCGAGAAGGGGCACAACGGATGATGATATAGGATCCTCATTCCCCCCTTTTACCGCGTTTCGCGGCGCGGGAACAGGGGCTCGGACGGCTTGACTTGCACAGCCAACCGGAAGACCCTTGCTGTCCCTTAGATCGAGAGCACCCCATGGGATTCATGGACCACATCGCCACCTGCAACCGGCACGACATGGCGAAATTCCTCCCCCTGATGATGCAAGACCACCGGATCGGCTGGGTTCGCCATGACGTGGCCCGGAGACTGGCCGCCTTTCCCGAGGCGTTCCGGGCGACCAAGACCACCGTCACCCTGCATCCCGGCCTCGTCACCCCCGGTGCCCGCAGCCAGGCCTTGGACGAAGTGGCCGACGAGTTGTGCCGCGATTGGGGCACCCCGAAGCTGCGCGGCGAACGCTATCGCGTCGGCGGACGCTTCTGCGACGAACCGCTGATGAGCGTGGATCGCGGCGCCGTCAGCCTGTTCGGCATGCGGGCCTACGGCATTCACGTCAACGGCCTCGTCCGTAGGCCCGATGGCCTCCATCTTTGGGTCGGCAGGCGCGCCTTGGACAAGACGGTGGCTCCCGGCAAACTGGACAACATGGTGGCGGGCGGCCAGCCGGTGGGGCTCAGCCTGGAGGAGAACCTGCAAAAGGAAGCGGCGGAAGAGGCCGATATTCCGGTCCAACTGGCGCGAACGGCGCGGCCGGTGGGCGCCATCGCCTATTGCATGGAAGACGATTGGGGGCTGAAGCCCGACGTCATGTTCTGCTACGACCTGGAGGTGCCCCAGGACTTCACGCCGCGCAATACCGATGGCGAAATCTCGGACTTCACCTTGATGCCGGTGGCCGAAATCGCCGAGCGCGTCCGGACCTCCGACGACTTCAAGTTCAACGTCAATCTGGTGATCATCGACTTCCTGATCCGCCACGGCTTCCTGTCGCCGGATCGCGAACCAGATTATCTCGACATCGTGGCGGGATTGAAAAAAGCCGCCATCTAAGACCGAGGAAAAACGGGCTCTCCATGCGTGGACACATGTTCGGCCCCCATATTTCCGCATATAAGATGTGGTTGTGATTCAGGGGGCACCCCCCTATCATCCCCGCATGATGAAATGCGACTTGCCCAACGACTGCCAGCAAAAGTTCCAGGCGACCAGCAACTGCATCGAGTGCGGCGTTTGGGTCGATGCCATGATGATCCTGGGCGACATCGCCTTCTGCCCCCTGGACGATACATGCAGCCATCACGACGCCTGCGCCGAAGAAGCGGCGCGATGCGCCAGTGATCTTCACGAGGGGTCACCGCTGCGGTCCAAGCTGTTGGACCGTTTGCGGCATGTGACGACACCCCCCAGCCTCGTGGGCTGACCTGACCGTCAGCCTTGTTGAGTCCCAAGACGCAGAGGGAGACTGCTTTGGCTCACATGCCGCCATCCTGCGCCCCGGCCCCCCAGGAAGCCTGTGCCATGCCCTGCGACGGGTGCGACGAGGCCATCGCGGCGGCGTGCAGCCAGAGTCGCGGCCACGACCTCCATCTGTCGCCCACCGACGGCTGCTGGGTGGTCCGCATCGGTTTCGCCGAGAAGCTGCGCAGCGACAGCCCCTGTTTGGCCTGCTCTTATTTCCGCAACAAGACCGAGCTGCTGGCAGGCTGATCCCCGAAGACCATACCCATACTATTTTTATGGGTTCTTCTTGCGCCTCCGCTATTTTTGGGTATGTTTCCGGCGTTTAGACCATCCCCGTGGACCAATGCCTTCCATGATCGCCCCCCATTCCGTCATTCGCTGGAGCGATGCCTTGCTGCTGGGCGTCGATTTCGTCGACCATGATCACCAGGAAGCGGTGGAGACCATCAACCGCATGGCGGCGCTGGCGGTCGACGGCAAGGACTTGACGGCGGAGATGACCGCCTTCCGGCAGCACTGCCAGGAGCACTTCGCCCGCGAGGAGGACATGATGGCGCGCACCGGCTTTTTCGCCATCGAGCCACACAGCGACGAACATCATCGCGTCCTGGCCGAAGCCGACGGCATCATCGCCAAGTTACGGGCCGGGGAATCATGCCTGGACTATTTCACCGAGGCGCTACCCCAATGGTTCCTGGAGCACCGGGCCACCATGGATTTCGTCACGGCCGATTTCGCCCGCGAGCGCGGCTGGACCTCGGCGGCCTGAGCGGCTCCGTCGCCGTCGTCAGCCACGCCGCCACCTCCGGCTCGACCAAGGGAGCGATCTCGGCCCGCACCCGCGCGTGATAGGCGTCGAGCCAGCCGACCTCCTCCTCGCTCAGCACCGAAACATCCACCAGTCTGCGATCGATGGGCGCCAGGGTCAGTACGTCGAACCGCAACAGCGGCCACTCAGCGCCGCGCGGCGTGCCCGCCTCGACCACACAGATCAGATTCTCGATACGGATGCCGTAGGCGCCGACTTTATAGAAGCCGGGCTCGTTGGACAGGATCATTCCCGGCTTCAGGGCAATGGAATTTCCCACCTTGGAAATACGCTGCGGCCCTTCGTGAACCGACAGATAGCTGCCGACGCCATGGCCGGTGCCGTGATCGTAATCCAGCCCGTCGGACCACAGCGGCCGCCGCGCCAGCACATCCAACTGGCTGCCGGTGGTTCCCACCGGAAACACCGCCATGGCCAGGGCGATATGGCCCTTCAGGACCAAGGTGAAGTGTCGCCGCTGGCGCGCCGTCGGATTGCCCACCGCGACGGTGCGGGTGATGTCGGTGGTACCGTCCAGATATTGGGCGCCCGAATCCACCAGATAAAGCTCGCCCGGCCGCAAGCGCCGATTGGTCTGCGCCGTCGAGCGGTAATGGACGATGGCTCCATTGGAACCGGCACCGGAAATGGTGGGAAACGACAACCCGCGGAAATTCGCGCCACGGCGACGGAATCCTTCCAGCGCATCAGCGGCCCCCAGTTCATCCACCTGGCCGCCGGGTGCATGGGCGTCCAGCCAGGCCAGGAAGCGCGCCATGGCGGCACCGTCGCGACGATGCGCCGCCCGACTGCCATCCAATTCCACGGCGTTCTTACAGGCCTTGGGCAATTGGCAGGGATCGACGCCGCGTTCCACCTTGGCGCCTGCCGAATCCAGCCGGTCCTCCACCTGAGCCGGAGCGGTGCTTGAATCGATACGAACCCGCTTGGCGTCCCGGCCCAGCCGCCCCAAGGCGGCATCGAATCCGTCCGGCACCGTCAGCCTGATTTGGGAACCGAGATGCTCCGCCACCCCTGGCGGCACCTTGGCCGGGTCCACGAACCAGTCCACGGTGCCGTCGCCGTGCAGAATGGCGAAGGACAGCGGCAGCGGGGTATAGGCCACATCGCCGCCCCGGACGTTCAGCAGCCACGCAATGGATTCCGGCGATGTGATGACGGCGGCATCAATCCGTTCCGCCACCAGCGCTGCGGCCACCTCCTTGCGCTTGGCGGCGGAGGAACGACCCGTCAGCGACTCGTCGTGCAGGCCGATGGGCGCCTTGGGCGGCGATGGCCGATCCGTCCATGCCACATCCAACGGATTGTCGGGACAGGCCACCAATTCGGCGCCGCGGCGCTCGCAGGCCAGCCGCAAGGCCTTGACCTGATCGGCGGTGTGCAGCCAGGGATCGAAGCCCAGCCGATCCCCCTCGGCCAATGTTTCACCGATCCAGCGGGGCGGCGGCTGGTCGATCAGGTGAAGGGGGTGAAACCGTTCCACGTCCACTTCGGCCCTGACCTGCAAGGTGTAACGGCCATCGACGAAAATAACGGCGCGGTCCAGCATCACCACCGCCATGCCGGCCGAACCGGTGAAACCCGTCAGCCATGCGAGGCGCTGGGCGGATGTCGGCACGTATTCGCCTTGATGCTCGTCGCTGCGCGGCACCACGAAGCCGGTCAGCCCGCGCCGCCGCAATTCCGCCCGCAGCGCCGCCAAACGCTCCGGCCCGGCGGGGCCGCTGATGCACTCGTCATTCATGAGCCTATCTGTTCCCATGGGAGGCTAGGAGTCCGTCCCATGAAACCTAGTGCATGACACCGCCATACGGTAGGGGCTGATTGCGGAAATCTACGTTCAAGCCCATGAAGGGGCGGATATCAACAGTCTAATATTGCAGCGCAATAGCCGTAGCATCCGCCCCCATCGAACAGGCCGAAAGTTGGCATCGAAAGGACAGACTTCAATCAATCTATAATTTGATGTAAGATAGCCCTGTATTAACTTGTATTATTTATCTTTAGTTAGCAAAGGCAGGTTTATATGGGGGCGGAAAGTGCTGCTCCGGCGGTGGAAACCGATACCGCCATGCTCATGCGTGAGCCTGGGGGCAAACGGTGTCGCGGCGTCGCTGGCGTGGCCGTCCGCGCCCTGATCGATTTGCTCGACGAATCCGCCCATGACGGCGCCGTCACCATGGATGTGGTGCGCCGCATCGCCAACGCGGTTCTGTCGGCGCGCGGCCCGTTGTCCGAGTATTACGCCAATTGGGAAAGCGGTTGTGATTCCGCTTTCACCCTTCGCCGCATCGAACGCCAGCGGACGGATTTCATCGGCCGTATCATCACCCAACCCTTCGCGACCCTGCTGGACGATCCGGATTCCGGCATCGAGCGCAAGAACCTCGCCCAATTCTTCGCCGCCGTGCGCATGATCATCGGCGAGGAGCCGTTCGAGAAGCTGCGCACCCGCGCCAACGAAGCCGCCGAGCGCCATCGCACGCCGGAATGCATGGTGGCATGGGAGGATTTCTATCGGGACTTCGATGTCTTGAACATCTTCGAGACCGTGGCCGTGGCCATCGCGCGCAGCTTCCGCCGGTTCGAGCCGCGCAAGGACTGGTTCCTGATCATCATGAATTCCAGCCCGTCCTCCGTCTCCACCGCGTCCAACGCCTTCATCCCCAAGAAGGCCGAGGACAAGCTGACCCGCGAATTCAACGAGGCCCAGATGAGCCGCCTTCTGCTGGCGCTGTTCTCTGAATTTCGGCTGGAAGCCTTTACGCCCGAACGCAAAGCCGCCTTCATGGAACGCTGGGGAAGCGAGCCGGAAAAGGTGTTCGGGCCGCTTTTCGTCAGCCTGCTGTCCATGGCCCCGGTCGGTTCCTAGCGGCGGATGCTGCGTCCCCTCTTGCCCCGAGACGCGGCTGCTAGTATGACTTGCCCCCATGCATATCCTTGAATTTGAAAAGCCCATCGCCGAGCTCGAGGGCAAAATCGAGGAGCTGCGGCACCTGTCCGATAGCGGCGACGTCAATATCGCCGACGAGGTGAGCAAGCTCCAGGCCAAGGTCGACAAGCTGTTGCGCTCGACCTACGCCAAGCTCACGCCCTGGCAGAAGACGCAGGTGGCCCGCCACCCCGAGCGTCCGCACACGCTGGCCTATATGGAAGCCCTGATCGAGGACTTCACGCCCTTGGCGGGCGACCGCGCCTTCGGCGAGGACGAGGCCATCATCGGCGGCCTGGGCCGCTTCAAGGGCCGCTCGGTCATGGTCATCGGCCACGAAAAGGGCCACGACACCGAAAGCCGCATCAAGCACAATTTCGGCATGGCCAAGCCCGAGGGCTACCGCAAGGCGGTGCGCCTGATGGAAATGGCCGACCATTTCCAGGTTCCGGTGGTCACCCTGGTGGATACCGCTGGCGCCTATCCCGGTGTCGATGCCGAGGCGCGCGGCCAGGCCGAAGCCATCGCGCGCTCCATCGAAACCTGCCTCGATATCCGCGTCCCCCTGGTCACCGTGATCATCGGCGAGGGCGGATCGGGCGGCGCCATCGCGCTGGCCTCGGCCAATACGGTGCTGATGCTGGAACACGCCATCTATTCGGTCATCAGCCCGGAAGGCTGCGCCTCCATCTTGTGGCGATCGGGCGAGAACGCCAAGGACGCCGCCGAACAATTGCGCCTGACCGCCCAGGATCTGCACAAGCTGGGCGTCATCGACGCGGTGATCCCCGAGCCCATGGGCGGCGCCCATCGCAACATCGACCTGATGTTCCAGACCCTGTCCATGTCGCTGGATTCCGCGCTGCGCGACCTGTCCGGCGTCGAGGGCGGCGTGCTGCGGGCGCGTCGGCGCGAAAAGTTCCTGGAGATGGGGCGGGCGGGTCTGTCGTGACCGGCTTCGCCCTCCCCGAGCTGCCCCCGGAATTGTCGGTGGTGGTTCCCGTCAAGAACGAAGCCGAGAACATCCTGCCGCTGTTGGGCGAAATCCACATGGCGCTCCAGGGCAAGGTCGTGTTCGAGGTGGTCTATGTGGATGACGGCTCGGACGATGCCACCCCGGCCACTCTCGACGAAGCGCGACTGATCCATCCCCGCCTTCATGTAATTCGCCACCAGGGAAGCTGCGGCCAGAGCCAGGCCGTCGCCACCGGCGTCAAGCACGCCCGCGGCAGCCTGATCGCCACCCTGGACGGCGACGGCCAGAATGACCCCGCCGACCTGCCTGCCCTGCTGGAACGCTGGCGCGCCGCCCCCGATTCCGTCCGCCCCGGCCTGATGATCACCGGCTGGCGGGCCAATCGCCGCGACAACGAAGTGCGGCGCCTGTCGTCCAAGATCGCCAATACCGTCCGCTCCAAGCTGCTGAACGACGGCAGCCCGGATTCCGGCAGCGGCATCAAACTGCTGCCCCGCGCCCTGTTCCTCGATCTGCCGCGCTTCAATCACATGCACCGCTTCATGGCGGCGCTGGTGATCCGCGCCGGGGGCTCGGTCCAGACGGTCAAGGTCAATCACCGCCCACGTGAACGCGGCGTTTCCAAATACGGGGTCTGGAACCGCCTTTGGGTCGGCATCGTCGATCTGTTCGGCGTCATGTGGCTGAACCGCCGGGCCAGCAATCCGGTGGTCGAGATAAGGGATTAAGGCCCATGCGGGCAAGATGCCCGCGCTCCTGGGGGCGGCATCTTGCTTGGAGCGCGGCCGTCCCTGCCGCCTCGTTCCTTTACACTCGGTTGGATAATGAATTCGCCAGATCCCCGTCACCCTCTCCTCAATCGCCGCGCCTTGGCGCGCGGTCTGGTCCTGATCGCCACCTTGGCGGCCGTGGGCTTCCTGATCGAGGGACTGGGGCTCAAGGACGCGTTGGACACCCATTGGGTGGATTCGGAAATTCGCGGCAAGGGACTGGGCGGCGACGCCTTGTTCGTGCTGGTGGGAGGTCTCGTCATCGCCATCGGCCTGCCGCGCCAGGCGGTGTGCTTCCTGGCCGGTTATGCCTTTGGCTTCGCCGAGGGGCTGCTGTGGTCCAGCCTGGCCTCGCTGCTGGGCTGCGTCAGCGCCTTTCTCTATGCCCGTGTCATGGGGCGCGATTTCGTCGCCGCCCGCTTTCCCGAGCGCATCGCCCGGCTGGACGCCTTCCTGGCGGGCAATACCTTGTCCATGACCCTGCTGCTGCGCCTGCTGCCGGTGGGCAGCAATCTGTTGACCAATCTGGCGGCGGGCGTCTCGGGCGTCCTGGCGGTTCCGTTCTTTGTCGGATCATTGCTGGGCTATTTGCCCCAGACCATGGTTTTCGCCCTGCTGGGCAGCGGCATCCAGGTTGATCCGGTCTTTCGCATCGGCGCCAGCGTGATATTGTTCATCGCGTCCGGGGTGCTCGGCGTCTGGCTGTTCCAACGCTATCGTCGCGGACGCCACCTGGACGCCGCCACCGAAGCCGCTCTTGACGAGGTCCGCGATAATGACGACAGCCAAGCCGTTTAAGCTTCTCCTGGTCTTGGCCGCCCTGGCCTTGTCGGCCTGCACCGTCTCCAGCCCGGAGAACGGCGGCCCCAGCGGGGCATCGTCGGCCTCGGTCACCCGCGCCCGGGCCGAGCGCAATCAGGACGATTCCGTGGGACGCGCCGTGCTCGGCAGCCTGCGTCAAAGCGACGCGGCCGCCTTCAAGGGCGTGTCGGTGCTGGCCTGGGACGGCGCCATCCTGCTGGCCGGAGCCGTCGCCAAGCCCGAGCACCGCCGTCGCGCCGAGCAACTGGCCAAGGCGGTGGACGGCGTAAGGACGGTGCACAACGATCTGGTGCTCGACGAGAATCCCGCCGCCGCCGCCTTCGTTCCCGACATCGCCCGCGAACAGCGCATCTATGCGGGCCTGCTGGGAGAGGCCAAGGTCTCGGGGGCCTATGTGGTGCGCATGGTCGATGGCGTGGCCACCCTATTGGGAAGCGCCCGCTCGGCCGATGACGTGGCCGCCGCCATGGATTTCGCCCGCGACGCCGACGGTGTCAAATGGGTCGTCAATCACGTCGCGGTGAAATAGCCGAATTCTAATGCTTGAGAGTGGCCAGCCACTCGTCCACCGCCGGAGCCATGGCCTTGCAGGTCAACGCGAAGGACGTCATCAGCTTGTCCTTCTCCTGCGTCATGTGCAGCAGCGAATCCACCTGCTTGCGCAAGATGTCCTTGGAAAAGGACGGAATGGATAGAAGCTGGGGCAGCCTGCCGCCGAACGCCGATTTCAGCGAAACGATCAGCACTTCCACCTTGTCGATGTTAAGGCGCTGGAACTCCGCCAGATTGTCGGGCGCGATATAGCACAGCACATCGCCGAAAATCTTGATCACCGACTTGTCCAGGGCGGCGCAGACATTGAAGAAGGCGGTGTCGCGGGCGAAGAACGCCCAGGCCTTGTCGCCGAGCGTCTGGCGATAGAACTGGTACATATCCTTGTTCCACACCGAAATGCCGTGGATGGCCTGGGGCCGGTCGGCCAGGATGGCGCCGAAATCGGCGCCCACCGCCGCCTTGGCCTTCTTCAGCTTCTCGGCGTCGAACTGGGACACCGCCTCGATATGGGCGACGGAGGGCAGCGCCACGATGTCTTCCCCGATCTCGATGATCTGGGGATAGGACAGATTGGAGCGATAGGCATCCAACAGCGGCAACTGCCAGCCGAAGGCGATATAGCGCGACAATTCGCGGATCTTGCGCTCTTCCACCGGGTCCACCGACAAGCGCTCCACCTGCTCGGTCTTCTTGATCAGGCCGAACATGCTCTTCTTGGTGATGGTCTCGGTGATGGTCTCCATGGGCTTGTCGGCCTCGAAGATCTTCTTGGCGCAGGTGCGCACCAGCAATTGCTGGATCTGGCCCAGGCTGACGCCGCAGATCAGCGGCGTCGATTCGTCGCGCACCGGCTTGCCGTCCTTGGCGCGCACGATATCGTCCACCTGATCGCGCTTGGCCTGGAAGGTCTCGATGAAGGATTGCAGCACATGCGGATCGGAAATGATCTGCTGGTAGACGATGGCCCCATCCACCGCCCCTGCCTGCTGAAACTTGGCGAGAACCTTCTTCAAGCCCTCGATGACCGCCTTCTTGGTGTCCGTATCGATCTCGACCGGCGGTGGTAATGTAGCTACGGCCATGAAGCCCCCAAACCCGCATTATTTTTACTAGAGGCTAATGGTTTACTCCCATGGATATAATCAGGCAAGCACGGGACTGAGGCGTATCCAGGTGAGTTCGTGCTTGTTGTGGGACAAATGCAGCAGGCGCGAGCCCGGAATGGCGGCGAATCGCCTCGCCGTTTCGAAATCGGTGTCGCCCTGGAATTTCAGGGTACAGATGAAATTGCCGGCCGTCCCCTCGGCCAGCCAGCGTTCCACCAGCCGCAGCAGCCGTTCCGGGTAGCAGATGACGTCGGAGCACAGCCAATCCACCGGACCGATCTCGGCCGGTTCCAGACCGAAGGCGCTGCCCTGGCGATAATCCACATTGGGAAGCGCCGCGATGGCCGGGGCCAGGGGCGCCTTGTCGATGCTGATCACCCGCGCCCCGGTGGTGGCGAGAACCCAGGTCCACCCCCCCGGACTGGCGCCCAGGTCCAGACAGGTCTGCCCCGGTCCCGGCATATGCCCGGCCAGGGTCAAAGCCTCCCACAGCTTGAGATAGGCCCGGTTGGGCGGCGCCTGTCGGTCTTCCACGAATACCGCCTCGCCGTTGGGAAAGGGGCTGGAGCAGCGGGCCGAGGCCAGCACGGTCTTCTCGTCCAGCCAAGTGAACGAGCCCAGCGGCGCCGTCGGCGCGGCCTGGCCGAACACCAGCGGCTTGGCCGAGACCTTGGGAAGCTTGTCCACCAACAGGGCGGTGCGGCGGTGCAGATGGAAGTCGTAGGGCCACCAATTGCGCTGAATGGCCTTCAAGGCCTTGGCCGCCTCGCCGATGGAGGCGACCTCGAGCCGAACCGGGTCGAGCCAGATGTTCTGGGCCCAGGCGGCGGGGTGCGGCGGTCCCTCGGCGATGAACAGCCGACCGTATTCGGCCGAAACCTCGCCCAGTTCGGCGCGAAGATCGGCCTCGAAGCCCGGCGCGGCCAGATAGGCGGTGAAGACAGAGGTCATTGTTTGACGGCATTCATGGTGGTGCGGGCGAGACGCCCGCGCTCCGATGGGCGAATGCGCGGGGCTGGGAGCGCGGGCGTCCCGCCCGCGAGAGCAACCGTCATTCCGGCCAGCGCCGATGTACCCACAGCCACTGGTCGGGATGTTCGCGCACCCACTCTTCCAGCAAGGCATTGATGCGGATCAGCAGCAAGCGGTTGTCGTCGTGGGGATCGCCGGTATGGGGGAATTCCATGGGCGGATAGACGGTGAGGCGGAAATTGGCGCCCGTCAGGCGCTCGACCCGGGCTGGAACCAGCGGGCATTTGAACTTGGTGGCGAACTGGGCCACGGCCGGGGCCGTCATGGCGTCGCGGCCGAAGAAGGGGATGGCAACCCCGTCATTCATCTTCTGGTCCACCAGCATGCCGAGATGGCCGCCCTGCTTCAGCACCAGAAGGGCCTGGCGGGCGCCTTCCGACCCCTTTTGGATCAAGGCCGTCGCCGCGCTCTTGCGGCCCCTGCGGTACAGATCCTCGATCCACGGATTGTTGGCGGCCCGATAGACCAGATTGAGCGGCAGGCCACGGGCCACCGCCACCGCCCCGTTCAATTCCCAATTGCCCAAATGGCCGGAAATGAAGATGCCCGCCTGACCGTCGTCGCGCAAAAGATCGACATATTCGCCACCGATCAGCTCCACCCGCTGGGTGGAAATCTGCTCCAGATGGGGAAACTCTCCGGCGACACGGCCGATATTGTCCCACATGCCGCGCAGGATGGTCTCGATCTCGGCCGCGCTCTTGTCGGGAAAGGCGCGGGCGAGGTTGCGCCGCCCGATGCGGCTGGCCCCCATCAGCGGCCCGATGGTCCGCGCCAGCCAGCCCCCCGCCGCCGAGGCGGCATCCAGCGGCAACAGCCCGAACAGCCCCCAAATGATCCGGGCGGCGAGATATTCCAGGCGCTGGCGAAAACGCTTCACAGGTTCACTCCGATGCGGTCCAGCAGGGGAGGTAGCAGATCGGCATCGTCCCAGTCCAGCGTCACCGGCAGCACCGCGACCTTGCGCCGCAAATCCTCGGGCAGGCGGACGCGGTCCTTGGTGGTGGTGATGACCTGGGCGTCGTTGGCCGCCGCCTCGCGCAGCAGATCCTCGATCTCGGAGCGGTCATAGGCGTAATGGTCGGGAAAGGCGGTGGTGGTCACCAGCCGGGCACCGCAGCCTTTCAGGGTCTCGAAGAACTTTTCCGGCCGTCCGATCCCGGCGAAGGCCACCACCTTGCGCCCCATCAGGGCGGCGCCCTCGGGGCCGGGGGCCAGCCGGGCCCGCAAGACCGGGATCCCGGCCTGCTCGGCCAGTTCCGCCGTCCCGGCGCGGTCCTCGCCGATGATCACCAGCGCGTCGGCGCGGCGCAGTCCCGTCGCAGCAGGCTCGCGGCAGGGCCCGGCGGGAATGGGGCGTCCGTTCCCGAAACCGTAACTTCCGTCCACCACCACCAGCGACAGATCCTTGGCAATGCTGCCGTTCTGAAAGCCGTCATCCATGATGATGAGATCAGCGCCCATCTCCACCGCCGCCACCGCTCCGTCGGGGCGCCAGCGCGACACCCAGGTGGGCGCCACCTCGGCCAGCAGCAGGGCCTCGTCGCCCATGCGGGCGGCATCGTGGCGGTCGAGATCCACCGCCCGCGGCCCCACCTCGCTGCCGCCATAGCCCCGCGTCAGCATATGGGGCTTGCGCCCCGCCGCCAGCAGGCGCCGCGCCAGGGCCATGGCCACCGGCGTCTTGCCAGCGCCGCCAGCCACGATATTGCCGACACAGATGACGGGAACCGCCGGGCGATATTCCTCGGCCCGTTCCAGATTGCGCGCCACCGCCCATGCATAAACCGCCCCCAGCGGCGCCAGACAGGCAGCCAGGACATTGTCGTCGCGCCAGAAATCAGGAGCGCGCATGGCGTTTCTCCAAGGCGCCGAGGGCAGGGGCCAGGACGGCCTCCACCGCGTCCAGCACACCAGCCTCCGCCTCGGCCCAGGCGGCGGCCTTGGCGGTCAGGGCGGCGACCCGCTCGGGCGTCGCCAGCAGCTCGCCCACCACTGTGATCAGAGCATCGGAATCGGCCACTTCCAGCGCCGCCCCGGCCTCCACCATGCGCGGCGCCATGTCGGGGAAATTCTCCATGGCGGGGCCGAACAGCACGGCGGCGCCGATGCGGGCGGGCTCGAACGGATTCTGGCCGCCGCCCACCGCCAGGCTTTTCCCGACGAACACGATGGGAGCCAGCCGGTAGAACAGCCCCAACTCGCCGATGGTGTCGGCCACATAGATGTCCGTATCGGCGCCAAGGGCCTCGTCCGCCGAGCGCAAGGCCACCCTAAGGCCAAGGCCGCGCAGTTCCGCCGCCACCTCGGCCCCACGGGGCGGATGGCGGGGAACGATCAGGGTCAGCAGACCGGGAAAGCGGGCGGCCAGCGCCTTATGAACCGAGGCCGCCACGGCTTCCTCGCCGGGATGGGTGCTGGAGGCCAGCCAGACCGGGCGGCCCGCCACGGCGGCATTCAGCCGCGCCAGCCCCGCCCCATCGGCGGGCAGCGGCGGCACCGCGTATTTGAGATTGCCCAGGCAGCGCACGTCGCGGCCGCCCAGGGCGCGGATGCGCCTTGCGTCGTCCTCGGTCTGGGCGAGGCAGAGATCGAAGCCGGACAGCAGCCTGCGGATGAAGCCAGGCGCCCGGCTCCAGCCGTCGAACGACTTGGCCGAGACGCGACCTTGGACCAGCACCAGCCCGATTCCGCGCCGACGGCTTTCCACCAGCAGATTGGGCCAGAATTCCGATTCCGCCCACAGCGCCAGATCGGGCCGCCAGTGGTCGAGGAAGCCGCGCACATAGGCCATGCGGTCCACCGGCACATATTGATGCAAGGCGCCCTTGGGCAGGCGCTCGCCCATCAGCTTGGCCGAGGTCACGGTGCCAGTGGTGACCAGGACGGTCAGACGCCTTGCGCACAGCCGCTCGATCAGCGGCAGCATGGACAGGGATTCGCCCACCGAGGCGGCATGGACCCAGACCAGCGGCCCCGCCGGGCGCGAGCGGCCGGGACGCCCCAGCCGTTCGGGGAATCGCTGCACATCCTCCTTGCCGCGCCGCTTGCGGCGGTCGAGATAGAGCGAGATCAGCGGCGCCCCCATGGTGGTCAGGCCGCGATAGAGGCGGTAGATCATGGCGCCGCCTCCGCCTGTTCGGGTTCCGGGCTCTCCACGCCCATCAGACGGTCGGCTTCCAGGGTGATGGCGTTGAGGCTGTCCTCGACCTTGAGCCGCAGCAGGTCCAGCGCTTCCTCGTCGGCATCGCGGGGCACGGTGATGGGATCGGCCCAGACGAACACGCCGGTGGAAAACGGCAGGGCCAATGCGAAGCGGTCCCAACTGCGCAGCACTTTCCGCCTGCGGGTGGAGAAGGTGGCGCACAGCACCGGAACACCCGCCAGGCGGGCCACATTGACGATGCCGGCGGACGCCCGCATGCGCGGCCCCTTGGGACCGTCGGGGGTGATGCCGACGCATTGGCCCGATTTGAGGGATTTCAGCATGGCGCGGAGCGCGGCGCTGCCGCCCCGCGTCGAGGATCCCGCCACGGTCTGGATACCGAAATGCGACACGGTCCGCGCGATCAGCTGGCCGTCGCGGTGCTGGCTGATCAGCATGTGGATGGGAACCGACGACCGCCAGCTTTTCGGCATCATCAGGATGCGGCCGTGCCAGAAGGCCAGGATGAAGGGCTGGCCTTCGTCCCACAGCCGGTTGGCGTGCTCGCCGTTGATCACCCGCCAGCGGCCGGTGGCATGGACGAAGCGGATATAGAGCGAGCCCAGCCAACAGAGCAGGCCCCGCAACCCCTCGCTCTTGCCGATGCGCTTGGCCAGCCCCATGACTTAAGCTCCGGCGGGAAGGGGCTCGTCGGCGAATTGCATGGCGTAAAGCCGGGCATAGATGCCGTCATGCGCCATCAGGGTCGCATGGTCCCCCGATTCCACCACCCGGCCGCGATCCATCACATGGATCAGGTCGGCATTGACCACTGTGGACAGGCGGTGGGCGATGACGATGGTGGTGCGGCCCTTCATCAGATGCTCCAGCGCCGTCTGGACCTGGCGTTCCGATTCGGTGTCGAGCGCGCTGGTGGCCTCGTCCAGCAGCAGGATGGGGGCGTTCTTCAGCATGGCCCGGGCGATGGCGAGGCGCTGGCGCTGACCGCCCGACAGATTCAAGCCGCGCTCGCCCACCACGGTGTCGTAGCCATCGGGCAGGCTGACGATGAAGTCGTGGGCGGCGGCCGAACGGGCGGCGGCCTCGATCTCCTCGTCGGTGGCGCCGAAGCGGCCATAGGCGATATTGGCCCTGATCGTATCGTCGAACAGGGTGATTTCCTGGCTGACCAGGGCCATCTTGGCCCGTAGGCTCGCCATGGTGACGGTGCGGATATCCTGCCCGTCCACCTGCACATGGCCGTCGGTGACCTCGAAGAAGCGGGGCAGCAGGTTAAGCACGGTGGACTTGCCCGCCCCCGACGGCCCCACCAGCGCCACCGTCTTGCCGCCCGGCGCCACCAGATCGATGCCGTCCAGCACCGCCTTGCTGCCGTCATAGGTGAAGAACACGCCCTCGAAGCGGACATTGCCTTCCAAAACCACCAGATCCTTGGCATCGGGCCGGTCGAGAATGGCGGGCGGCGCGTCCAGCACCTGGAAGGTCCGCGACGCGGCGGCCAGACCGGCCTGGAGATTGGTGTTGAGCGAAGCCAGCGACTTGAGCGGCCGATAGGCCAGCATCAGGGCGGTGATGAAGGAGAAGAAGGCGCCCGGCGTGGTCTCGCCGGAAATGACCCGCGAGCCGCCATAGAGGATCACCACCGTGATGGCGACACCACCCAGCAGCTCCATGATGGGCGACGAGGCCGAGCGCACACGCGCCGCCTTGTAGGTCAGGTCTTGCAGCATCTCCACCAGGGAATGCACCTTGGCCTTCTCGTAGTCCTCCATGCCATAGGCCTTGACCACCCGGATGCCCTGGACAGCCTGTTCCAGATAGGTGGTCAACTGGCCCAGATGTTCCTGGGTGTTGTCGGTCACCTTGCGCATGCGGCGGCCCAGCTTGGCGATGGGCAGGATGGCGATGGGGAAGATGAAGAAGGTCCAGGCCGACAGCCGCCAGTCCTGATAGAACATGGCGCCCACCAGGAAGATCAGGGACGAGGCATCCTTGCCCGCGCCCGTCAAGGCGTCCGACACCGCGAAACGCATCTGCGAGATGTCGTTGGTCAGCCGCGATAGGATGCGACCGGTGGAATTGGCGTGAAAGAAGGCGACGTCGAGCCGCATGAGATGGGCGAACAGCCGCGACTGCATGTCGGCGATGACCCTGAGGCCCACCTTGGACAGGAACACCGCCTCGCCGTAATTGCACACGGATTTCAGCGCGAAGGTGCCCAGCACCGCCAGGCCCAGCGGCCACAGGAAGTCGGACTGTCGCTCGGTGAAGATCTTATTGACCACCGGGTCCATCAGCAGGGCATAGCCGGCATTGGCCCCGGCGCCCACGACCATGCAAAGCACGGCAAGCACCACCTTGCCCAGGTAAGGGCGCATGCCCTCCTTCAACAGGCGGCGCACCAACACCAGGGTGGAGTGATCGAAGGAAATCTTTTGCTTGCTCAAGGGCGTGACCGTTTTCGTCCGCTGAATGCGGGCCGGACCATAACACGCAAGCCGGTTCCGGCCAATGGTGCGGTTTTCGGCCCGGATCGAACCAATGCGGGCATCCATCACGGGATCACAACATCAATTCTTGCCTCTTGATTCGGCGCGCCGCAACCACAACATACTTTAGTGATGGGCATGATCACGTCAAAAGCCTTAGGAATATCGCACGATGCCACTCCGCAATTCACCAAGCCCGCCCCCTGCCGGAATTGATCCCCAAGACAAGCGGCGTCCCAGTCGGGGCAGACTGGCCGACGGCAGCGCCAATCCCATCGACGCTCATGTGGGCACCCGCCTGCGTCTGCGCCGGACCCTTCTCGGCATGAGCCAGGACAGTCTTGGAATGGCCATCGGGATGACCTTCCAGCAGGTGCAGAAATATGAACGCGGCGCCAATCGCATCAGTGCGTCGCGGCTGTTCGACTTGTCTCGCACCCTCGATGTCCCGATCAGCTATTTCTTCGAAGGCCTCTCGGACGCGGCCCAGGCCGCCTCGCCCGCCGCCGTGATCAAGGGAAGCGCTCCGGCCTCCGTCGATGACCAGGGACGCAGTCCCATGGCCAAGCGGGAAACCCTGGAACTGGTCCGCGCCTATTACCGCATCAGCGATCCCAAGGTGCGCGATCAGGTCTACGCCCTGGCCAAGGCGCTGGCGTCAAGCTGAGAACGGTGGCCGAAACGCCGACGGGACTATCCATCCCGTCCGTTTCGCGCCACACTCTCGGCCAGATGACGCAGCCGAGACCGCATCCATGACCACTCTGCCTTCCCAATTCGTGGCCCTTGCCGAACGGCTGGCCGACGCCGCCCGACCGGTGGTGCGCAAATATTTTCGCACCCCGGTGGCGGTGGACGACAAGTCCGACGCCAGCCCGGTGACCATCGCCGATCGCGAGGTGGAAGCGGCCATGCGCGCCATCCTGGCCGCCGAGGCCCCCGATCACGGCATTCTGGGGGAAGAACACGGCCGCACCAATTGCGAGGCGGAATGGGTCTGGGTGCTTGATCCCATCGACGGCACCGCCGCCTTCATCACCGGAAAGCCCAGTTTCGGCACCTTGATCGCCCTGGCCCATAACGGCGTCCCGGTGCTGGGCATCATCGACCAAGCCTTCACCGATGAACGCTGGATGGGCGTGGCGGGCCGTCCCACTACCTTGAACGGCCAACCGGCCAAGGTGCGCGCCTGTCCCGATCTGGCCCATGCCTATGCCTTCACCACCGCGCCGGAACTGTTTTGCGCCCAGACCCGCCCGGCCTGGGACCGCGTGGCAGGCAAGGTCAAGCGGGTGCGCTACGGCTGCGACTGCTACGCCTATGCCCTGGCGGCGTCGGGCTTCGTCGATCTGGTGGTGGAAGCGGGGCTGAAACCCTACGACTACTGCGCCCTGGTTCCGGTGGTCGAAGGCGCGGGCGGCGTCATGACCGACTGGGCGGGCAAGCCGCTGACCATCGCCTCGGACGGCCGTGTCTGCGCCGCCGGAGACTCGCGGGTGCATGCCGAGGCGCTGAGGGTGCTGGCGTGAAGGCAGCCGATATCGACCAGTTCTACGCCCGGCTGGCAAGCGCCAATCCCGAGCCGAAAAGCGATCTGGAATACAGTTCTCCCTATACCTTGCTGGTGGCCGTGGTCCTGTCGGCCCAGGCCACCGATACCGGCGTCAACAAGGCGACAAGGCCACTCTTCGCCACCGTCGCCACCCCGTCCGCCATGGTGGAACTGGGTGAGGAACGCCTGGCCCAGGCCATCCGGACCATCGGCCTGTACAAGACCAAGGCCAGGAACGTCATCGCCCTGTCGCAGATCCTGCTGGCCAGACATGGCGGCAAGGTGCCCCATGACCGGGACGCGCTGGAGGCATTGCCCGGAGTGGGGCGCAAGACCGCCAATGTGGTGCTCAATATCGCCTTCGGCGAACCCACCATCGCGGTGGACACCCACTGTTTCCGGGTGGCCAACCGCACCGGGCTGGCGCCCGGCAAGACGGTTCTCGAGGTGGAAAACGGCCTCGTCAGGAAGACGCCCAAACGCTGGGCAAATCACGCCCATCATTGGCTGATCCTGCACGGCCGCTATGTGTGCAAGGCGCGCAAGCCCGATTGTCCCGCCTGCGTCGTGCGCGACCTGTGTGGCTTCAAGGCCAAGGATATCTAGGGCTGTATCGACATTCGGGGAATTCGTCTGAAATCGGGCCGGAACGTCTGTCTCGTAGGAATTTTAGCCACAGATGAACACAGATAAACTCAGATGAATTGAGGTATTTCCTTATCTGTGTCCCGCGCAGCGGGGATCTGTGTTCATGTGTGGACGGCCCCTGCGTTGCAAGGAAAATGTGAAGCAGGCACCACCGGTCTGGGGCAGTCATGTGTCCGGCCTGTTTGCGCGGCATACCTGGCCGCTGGCCA
>NZ_PGTO01000009.1 GCF_003284725.1 Paramagnetospirillum kuznetsovii
GCCGGAGGGCCGCGCCCGGTGAGGGGCAGACATAATGCTAGATCATCGTGCGTCATATTTGGCGCACGATGATCTAGCGTCCCTCATGTCCCTTGAGATAGAAGGCGACCGCCTGGGCGCGATTGCCGACGCCCAATTTATCGTACAGGTTCTTGAGGTGGAACTTGACGGTGTTGAGCGAAATATCCAGTTGGCTGGCCATCTGCTGATTGGTCAGGCCGCTGGCCAGGGCGGCCAGCAATTCCCGCTCGCGCGGGGTCAGCCCGGCAAGCGGGTCGCTGGCCAGACTGGAGACGTCGATGAACGGAAACACCATGCGGCCCGCCGCGACGGCGATGATGGTGTCCTGCAGTTGTTCCGGCGGTTCGCGCTTCGAGCAAAAACCGGCGGCGCCCAACGTCATGGCTTGGCGCGGCACATCGGGATTGGGGCTGCCGGTATAGACAATCAGGCGCGGGGCATCGACGCGTCCACGCAAGGCCTGTAGCACCCCCCGACCGTCAAGGTAGGGCATTTCCCACCCGATGACCCCAACATCAAAAGGGGTCTTTTCGACGGTTTCCAGAAACTTCTCGCCATCGCTGGCGACGGCGGCCACATGAAAGCGATCATCACCGGCGAACAGCTTGACCAGAGAGCTCTGGAGCAGCGGGTTCTTCTCGGCGATGACGATTGCGATCTGTCGGCTTTGCGGATTAGCCATGGACATTGATCCTTAACCCCAGGGACTCCCGACCCTGTACCCCCCCGTAAGCGCGGTATTCTTACCGCTTAGTCCGAATTAAGCAAACAATGATGGCAACTTACCCACACTTTTCCTACACCGGGGCAGGGGGAAAATACCACGCCCGGTCAAGCGGGCGCGGCATCGGCTGGAGTCCGAAGGTCAGGATAACCGGCTGATCCGCCAGTGTTGGTTCTTAGGCCTGCTCCGCCCAGCGGCCAGCGTCGAACTTGCCCGACTTAATGGCTTCCGACTTGGGGGAGTCCTGCTTGGGGACTTCCGGCATGGCGGCTTCCTGCATGGGAGCCACGACGGGCGCCACGGCCGGGACGGACAGGGTGGGAGCCGGATCGGCAAGAGCGGCGCTCGCCATGATGGCCGAGTCTGCCTTGGGCAAGGCCGCCACGGCGGATTCGTCGCGCACGGAGGCCTGTTCCACCGGGGCAAGCTTGCCCGGATTATAGACGAAGCCGACGGTCTTGTAGGTCTTGTCGCCGTATTGGGCGCTGGGTTCGTACCAAACGCGGACCTGGGTCCAGTCGTTGTTGGGCGACACATCCATCACCGGGACGGATTCCTGGACCTTGCCACGGTCGGCGCTGCGCCGAGGTGCCCAGTTGGCGTGATCGACCAGAACGATGCGAGAGCTGGTGGTCTTGCGGACCACGGCCACATGGCCATGAACCATGCTGCCCTGGCGCTTGAACACCAGAACGGCGCCTTCCTTCGGGGCGTTGCCGCGCTTATAGAGCCCGTCGGCGGCCTCCCACCACCTCCAGGCGTCGCCCTTAATATTAAGGCCGGTAATTTCGCGGGCGTAGGCCACGCATTGCAGGGCGGCGTTCGCTTTGAACGGAACCACCAAGGCAATTGCCGCCACAAGCAGCAGACTAACTTTCCGCACCGGTCTCTCCCCTCCGGTTATTGGTTGTGGCGATTGTGTCAATTCGAAAACCCGATGGCAATCGGAAATATGCAAATCCATTCAAATTTCGTCATAATTCATGAGAATCGGCCTCTTACTCTTTCGAACGGCGGAGGGGTTGGCTATGATCCGCCCGCCTGACCCGCCTGCTGGAGGATGAATCATTGAAATGGAACCCGACTTCGGCGGTGGTTCTTGTCTTGGCCATGTGCCTTCCCGGCATTTCGCTCGCCGCTGAACGCAAGACGTTGCTGATCGCCGGTGGCGAAGTCACCGGTTATTACTTCCCCGTGGCCGGGGCCATTTGCAGGGTGATCAATAAAGACCGCCCGCATGGCTTTGGCTGCGCCGTTGTGCCCAGTTCCGGTTCGGCGGCCAATCTCGACCTGCTGCGCACGGGCGAGGTGGATTTGGCCCTGGTCCAGTCGCGGGCGGCGCAATTGGCGGCGGCCGGGGAAGAGGGATTCAAGGGGGCTGGCCCCATGCCCGATCTGCGCGCCCTGATGGCATTGCATGGCGAGGTCTCGGTGGTGCTCACGCGGCCCGGCGCGGGAATCGAACAGTTGGGCGACCTGAAAGGCAAGCGGGTCAATCTAGGTCGGCCGGGGTCGTTCCAGCGCGCCATGGCGGAGACGGTGATCGACGCTTCCGGCCTGTCGCAGGGCGATCTTTCGGTCCTGGTGGAACTTGATCTGGCGGAACAGGGCGCCGAACTCTGCCAGGGCAATATCGATGCCGCCGTCTTTACCGGCGTCCACCCCATGGTCGAAGTGCAGACCGCGGTGGAAGAGTGCGGCGCCACCCTGGTGTCCATCCGCTCCAAATCCATGGATACGTTTCTGCGCAAGGTTCCCTCGGTTTCGCGGTTCGTCGTCAAGGGCGGTACCTATGACGGCCAGAAGGAAGACGTGGCGGCCATCGGTCTTAAGACCTTGCTGGTGACCAAGAGTCTGTCCAACGACGATGCCGCCGATGTGGTCAAGGCGGTGTGGAGCAATTTCGGCGCTTTCACCCGGCTTCATCCGGCGTTGCGGGGACTGAGCAAGGCGGATGCGACACGCGACGGAATTCCGATCCGCATGCACGAGGGAGCCCAGAGAATTCACGGCGAGGCTGGACATTGAGTTGGGAGGCTGGACGGAAAATGCTGGCCCTCTGGCGGGCCATGGCCGACAGCGGCGCCAGCCCGGTCTCGCTGCTGCTCGGCGGCGTCTCACAGCCTAGTCCGCACCGCCACTTTCCCGTCGGCGATGTCTATGACTTCACCAGTCACGCCCAATTCTACTATCACGTCCATCGAGACGGTGAATGCGGCCATATTCATCTGTTCCAGCGTTCACGGGGAATGCCTCCGGGTGTCGTGCCGCTTTTGCCCTCCCGCGAGGTCAACGCGCCTTGTCATCTGATGGCCGTCGGATTGGGGCCAAGCGGCGACGCCACCGAATTGTTCACCACCAACCGCTGGGTGACCGGCGAGGCCTGGTATGACGCTCATGCGGTCAAGGCCATGCTGCCGCTGTTCAAGGTGGCGGCCAGAGGGGACTGCCAGCCGGTGGCGGCGTGGCTGGAGGCCTTGGTCTCGTTTTACGCCCCGTCCATCGCGCGATTGGCCGAGGAGCGTGACGCCACCGTCGCGGCGTGGCGGCAATCCCATCCGGGTATCGACCCGCTGGACGACAGTCGATTGGAGATTACCTCGCGCCTGTCCATCGACCCGAGGGGCGACGTGCTCAAGGGCGAGGTCGAGGCCTGAAAAACAACGCCGCCGCCTTCGGGGGAAGGCGGCGGCGCGAAATCGGAACGGCTGGGGAAGACTACTTCACCACCTTCAGATAGGCGACCACGGCGGCCAGATCCTCGGGCTTCTTAATGCCAGCGAAGACCATCTTGTTGCCGGGGACGGTGCCCTTGGGGTCGGTCAGATACTTGGTCAGGTTGGCTTCGTCCCAGGTCGGGCCGGCCTTCATGGCGTCGGAATACTTGAAGCCGTCGACGGTGCCGGACTTGCGGCCGAACACACCGGCCAGATTGGGGCCGACGCCGTTCTTGCCGATGACATGGCAGGCCTTGCACTGATTGAAGCCGGCGGGGGCCTCCTGGGCGGAAGCGGCGAAGGGGGCGGCGAGAAGGGCGGCTCCGAGGGCCAGGCCCAGATACTTGGTGGTGAGCATCGGGAATCTCCAGTTGCGCGGGATGGAAAGTTGGCGCGGTGTGTCTCTTATCCCCTAGGATTGTGTCGATTTCAAGGGGGTCTCGCAGCAAGAGTCGAAAGTTCCCGGCTTTACCGGGCAAGGTGGCCTTGGCCGTTGACCTTGGTCATGAATTGGCCGGACACTCAGTTCGACCGCCGTTGCAAAGCGGTCAAATACGCATTAGAATACCGAATTACGGCGAGCGCGGGCTCGCCGCAACAATGATCCGGCCGCATGGCGGTTCGGGCGGGATCTGTGAACCGGCGTCGGCCGGGGGCGCAGGGAGACAACAAGGGGCTTGGACCCCGGGGCTGGGAGGATCGTCATGGATTTCGTCAAGGGTTTGTCGCGCCGTTCCGTGCTTCAGGTCGGCGCAATGGCGGCGGCCGGAGCATCGGGTTTCGTGCCCACTCGCTTTGCCATCGGCAATACCGCCAAGGTCAAGGTCGGCTTCCTGCTTCCCTATACGGGAACCTATGCGGGCCTGGGCGAAGCCATCACCAACGGGTTCAAGATGGCCATCGAGGAGCGCGGCGGAAAGCTGGGCGGCCGTGAAATCCAATACGTGGCGGTGGATTCCGAGGCCAATCCCGCCAAGGGGCCGGAGAACACCAATAAGCTGGTGAGCGGCGAGAACGTGGACTTCATCGTGGGTCCGGTCCATTCGGGCGTGGCGCTGGGCATGGTCAAGGTGGTGCGGGAATCGGGCACCATCACCATCATCGCCAATGCCGGTGCGGGCGCCGCCACCGGGCCGCTCTGCGCGCCCAATATCTTCCGGACCTCCTTCACCAACTGGCAGACCGCCTATCCCATGGGCAAGGTTGCGGTGGATCGCGGCTTGAAGAACGTGGTGACCATGTCGTGGAAATATGCCGCGGGCGAAGAAGCGCTGTCGGGGTTCGAGGCTGGTTTCACCAAGGCGGGCGGCAAGGTCACCAAGCAGATCCTGGTGCCGTTCCCCTCCGACGAGTTCCAGGCCAATCTGACTGAGATCGCCTCGCTGAAGCCCGACGGCGTCTTCGTCTTCTTTGCCGGGGCGGGCGCCTTGAAGTTCGTCAAGGACTATGCCGCCGCCGGTTTGAAGTCGATACCGCTGATGGGGCCGGGCTTCCTGACCGACGGCGTCCTGAAGGCCCAGGGCGAGGCCGCCGAGGGGGTTCTGACCACCCTGCATTACGCCGACGCGCTCGACACCTCCGAAAACAAGGTATTCCGCGCCGCCTATGCCAAGGCTTTCGCCAAGGAAGCCGATGTCTATGCGGTACAGGGTTATGACGCCGCCCAGTTGATGGTCCAGGGCATGGCCGCCGTCAAGGGCGACGCAGGCGCCAAACCTGCGCTGATCGAGGCCATGGAAAAGGCGGTGATCAAGAGCCCGCGCGGCGCCTTCACCCTGTCCAAGGCCCACAATCCCGTGCAGGACATCTATCTGCGCCAGGTCAAGAATGGCAAGGAGATCGTCATCGGTGTCGCGGACAAGGCCCTGGCCGACCCCGCCACCGGCTGCAAGATGGCCTGATGCGGCCAAGACGGCCGCGCTCCAGGCAATGGTGCGTGTTTGGAGCGCGGGCGTCTCGCCCGTCCGGGAGATAGCATGGACGTTTGGTTCTTCCTTATCCAACTGCTGAACGGGGTTCAGTACGGGCTGCTGCTTTTCCTGGTCGCCAGCGGGCTGACCTTGATCTTCGGCATCATGGGGATCATCAATCTCGCCCATGGCGCCTTCTATATGCTGGGGGCCTATCTGGCGTGGTGGCTGGCGGGACTGACCGGCAGCCTGGTCGCGGCGGTGGTCCTGTCGCTGCCGCTGGCGGCGCTGGTGGGCTATGTCATCGAGGCGCTGCTGGTCCGCACCCTATATAAGCGCGACCATCTGGATCAGGTTCTGCTGACCTATGGCCTGATCCTGATCTTCAATGAAGCCCAGCGCATCCTGTGGGGCAACGATGTCCACGGAATCGCCATGCCGACAGCGGTCAACTGGTCAGTCCGGCTGACCGAGACCCTGTCCTATCCCGTCTATCGGGTCATCCTGTCTGGAATCTGCGCCGCCCTGGCGGTGGTCATGTATGTGGTGATCGCCAAGACCCGGTTCGGCATGTGGGTCCGTGCCGGAGCCTCCAACCGCGACATGGTGGCGGCACTCGGCATCAATGTGAAGCTGCTGTTCGGCGTGGTCTTCGCGGTCGGTGCCGCCCTGGCCGGTCTGGCCGGTGCCATCTCCACCCCCATCAGCTCGGTGGCGCCCGGCATGGGCGACACCGTCCTGATCCTGTGTTTCGTTGTCGTGGTGATCGGCGGCGTCGGCTCCGTCAAGGGCGCCTTCCTCGGCGCCATGCTGATCGGCCTGGCCGACACCTTCGGCAAGGTCTTCGTGCCCGATTTCGCCAGCTTCACCGTCTACGGCGTCATGGCGGCGGTGCTGCTGTGGAAGCCCAGGGGGCTCTTCGCATGATCCGACGAGCGACCAAGCGAGGAGTTGCGGGCAAGGCCCGGCGCGGCTCGTGCCGCGAAAGCCAAGCGCCCTCAGCATCGCTTTCAGCGATGCGAGACCTATGGGGCGGACGCACGCGCCCGGCGATTGAGGGGCAAGAAATATGACCCTTCACCTTCCGAAGCGGCTTGCCATTGTCCTGGTGGTGCTGCTGGCGGCGCTGGCGCTGTTCCCCCTGTGGGGCAAGCTGGTGTTCGCCGCCAAGTTCGCCTTCCTGATGCAGAAGCTGACCGGCATCATGATCCTGGCCATCCTGGCCATGAGCCTGGACCTGCTGGTGGGCGTCGCCGGGCTGGTCAGCCTGGGCCATGCCGCCTTCTTCGGCCTGGGCGGCTATGTGCTGGCCATGATGAGCCCGCAATACGAGGCCGCCAATCTGTGGGTGGTGCTGCCCGCCGCCCTGGCCGTCTGCGCCTTGGCCTCGCTGGTGGTCGGGTACCTTTCCATCCGCACCAGCGGTATCTACTTCATCATGGTGACCCTGGCCTTCGGTCAGATGGGCTACTACTTCTTCAACGATTCCAAGGCGGCGGGCGGCTCGGACGGCGCCTATATCTACGTCAAGCCGACGGTGGAGGCCTTTGGCATCACCGTGCTGGATCTGGAGCAGAAGCTGACCTTCTTCTATGTGGCGCTGGGCGTCCTGGTGGGGGTCTACGCCTTGCTGCGCATGCTGTTGGCCTCGCCGTTCGGCCGGGTGCTCGGCGCCATCGGCGTCAACGAATACCGGGTCCAGGGACTGGGGTTCAACCCCATGGTCTACAAGCTGGTGGCCTTTACCATCGCCGGAACCCTGGCGGGCCTGGGCGGCTTTCTGGCCGCCACCCAATACGGCTTCGTCAGCCCCGCCATGCTGGGCTGGCACCAGTCCGGCCATGTGCTGGTGATGGTGATCCTGGGCGGCATGGGAACCCTGTTCGGTCCGGTTCTGGGGGCCTTCATCCTTGAGCTGGCCCATTTCGCCTTCGAATCCATGACCGATCACTGGCTGCTGCCCATGGGCGCCATGGTCATCGCCATCGTGCTGCTGCTGCCCAAGGGGGTCGCGGGGCTGTTGCTGCAATGGAGCAAGGGCAAGGGGGCTGGGGAATGAGCCAGTCCGACTTCATCCTGGAGACCAAGGAACTGACCAAGGTGTTCGGCGGCCTTGTCGCCAACAGCGCGGTGTCCATCGGCTTCAAGGAGCGGGAAGCCCACGCCATCATCGGCCCCAATGGGGCGGGCAAGAGCACCTTCGTCAACCTGCTGACCGGCCATCTGCCGCCGTCGGGGGGGCAGATCCTGTTCAAGGGCGCCAATATCGCCGGTCTGGCCGCCCATAAGGTGACCCGGCTGGGCATCGGCCGGTCCTATCAGAAGACCAATATCTTCCCGTCGTTTTCCTGCTTCGAGAATTGCCGGTTGGCGGCGCAGTCGCGGCTGGCCAGTTCCATGAAGTTCTTCCGATCCGCCTCCTCCTACAAGGCGGTGTCCGAGCAGGCGGAGCATGCTCTGGAGGCGGCCGGACTGACGGGACGTTCCGGCCGCGTCGCGGGCACCATGTCCTATGGCGAGCAGCGGCAGCTGGAGATCGCCATGGTGCTCGCCACCGCGCCGCAAGTGCTGGTGCTGGACGAGCCGCTGGCGGGCATGGGCAAGGAGGAATCCGAACATATGGTCGGCCTGCTGCGCGATCTGGCCAGGCGCTACACCCTGATCCTGGTGGAACACGACATGGACGCCGTCTTCGCCATCGCCCAGACCCTGTCGGTCATGGTCAACGGTACCTTGCTGGAAAGCGGGCCGCTGGACCAGATCCGCTCCAGCAAGGCGGTCCAGGACGCCTATCTGGGCGATGGGGCGGAGGCCTACTGACATGCTTCACGCCACCGCCCTCCATACCTATTACGGCGCCAGCCACGTTCTCCACGGCATCGACTTCCGGGTCGCCAAGGGCGAGACGGTGGCCCTGATGGGGCGCAACGGCATGGGCAAGTCCACCCTGCTGAAAAGCATGCTGGGCATCGTCGCGCCGCGTTCGGGCAAGGTCGCCATCCTGGGGCGCGACGTCACCGGCATGGAGACCTCGGCCGTCATCCGCCAAGGCATCGCCTATGTCCCCGAGGGACGCGGCATGTTCCACAACCTGACGGTCCGCGAGCATCTTCTGATGGCGGCGCGTGCCGGGACCGACGGGCGGCGCGACTGGACCTATGAGCGGGTGTTGGAGACTTTCCCCCGTCTGGCCGAGCGTCTGGATAATCTGGGCACCCATCTGTCGGGGGGCGAGCAGCAGATGCTGTCCATCGGCCGGGCGCTCATGACCAATCCGCAACTGCTGATCCTGGACGAGGCCACCGAGGGACTCGCCCCGCTGATCCGGCGCGACATCTGGCACGTCATCCGCGCCATCAAGCAAACCGGCATCGCTTCCATCATCGTCGACAAGAATGTGGGCGTGCTGCTGGATCTGGCCGACCGACACGTCATCCTGGTCAAGGGTGAGGTGGTCTATGACGGTGGGCCTGAAACATTGAAAAGCGATTCGAGCATACTCGAACGACATATCGGCTTGTGACCGACAAGGCAGAAGCGACACGAAGACAGGAAGGAGATACCCCTATGACGTCCCCCATGGCCTCGTCCGAGCACGCGCTTGATATTCCGCGCGATTACAATGCCGCCACATGGTTCATCGACCGCCACCTGAAGCAGGGGCGCGGCGACAAGGTCGCCTATATCGACGCCGACGGCAGCCACACCTACGCCCAATTGGCCGACAAGGTGAACCGCGCCGGCAACATGCTGAAAGGGCTCGGCCTCCACATGGAGGACCGCATCGCCATGATCACCCTGGACACCGTGGATTTCCCGGCGGTGTTCTGGGGCGCCATCAAGGCCGGTATCGTGCCGATCCCGCTCAACACCCTGCTGACCACCGGCGATTACGGCTACATGCTGTCGGATTCCAGGGCCCGCGTCCTGGTCATCAGCGAGGAGCTGTTCGACAAGGTGGAGCCCATCCTGCCCGACCTGCCGCTGCTGGAAAAAGTGGTGATCTCGGGCAAGAACGGCTTCGGCCATCCGCTGCTGTCCGATCTGCTGGCCCAGGCCGAGACCAAGCTGAAGACCGCCGAGACCACCCGCGACGACGTTGCCTTCTGGCTGTATTCCTCGGGCTCCACCGGGGCGCCCAAGGGCGCCGTCCATCTCCAGCGCGACCTGCCCGCCACGGCGGTGCATTACGGCCAGCAGGTGCTGGGCATCCAGGAGGACGACGTCACCTTCTCGGCCGCCAAGCTGTTCTTCGCCTATGGCCTGGGTAACGGCATGACCTTCTCGCTGCATGTGGGGGCCACCACCGTGCTGCTGAAGGATCGCCCCACCCCCGAATCGGTGATGAAGATCTTGAAGGATCACCAGCCCACCATCTTCTACGGCGTGCCGACGCTCTACGGCACCATCCTGGCCGATCCCCAGTACAAGCGCGAGACCGCCTCGACCCGGCTGCGGGCCTGCGTCTCGGCGGGCGAGGCCCTGCCCGAGGACGTGGGCAAGCGCTGGGAAGAGCGGTTCGGCGCCGCCATCCTGGACGGCCTCGGCTCCACCGAGATGCTGCACATCTTCCTGTCCAACCGCCATGGCGAGGTCCGCTACGGCACCTCGGGCAAGCCGGTGCCGGGCTATGAGATGAAGATCGTCGCCGACGACGGCCACGAAGTGCCCCAGGGCGAGATGGGCGAGTTGATCGTGCGCGGCCCCTCCTCGGCGGTGGCCTATTGGAACCAGCGCGAGAAGTCGCTGAAGACCTTCCGGGGCGAATGGACCTTCACCGGCGACAAGTATTACATCGATGAGGACGGCTATTACCGCTATGCCGGGCGCGGCGACGACATGCTGAAGGTGGGCGGCATCTGGGTTTCGCCCTTCGAGGTGGAAGCCGCCCTGATCTCCCACGAAAAGGTGCTGGAAGCCGCCGTGGTCGGCGAGGCCGACGGCGAAGGCCTGATCAAGCCCAAGGCCTTCGTGGTCCTGGCCCCCGGCGAAAACGGCAGCGAGGTGCTGGCCGAGGAACTCCAGGCCTATGTGAAGTCCAAACTGGCGCCCTACAAATATCCGCGCTGGGTGGAATTCGTCGACGCCCTGCCCAAGACCGCCACCGGCAAGATCCAGCGCTTCAAGCTGCGCGGCGGCATGCGGATGTAGGGGATTCATTCCCTCGACAACCGACCCCGGCTGACGGACACTGTGCGTCCAATCAACCGGGGTCGGGGGTATCCATGAAGAAGCTGCTTATCATCGGTGGCGTCGTTCTGTCCGTGATCGTCGGAGCGGCGGTTTTCCTGTTCTCGTCGCTGGACACCATCGTCAAGAAGATCATCGAGGATGTGGGCACCCAGGTGGCGGGCGTGAAGGTCTCGGTGGGCGGCGTCAAGATTTCGCTGACCGACGGCAAGGCCTCCATCACCGGTCTTTCCGTGGCCAATCCGCCGGGATTTTCCAGCGATCCCGCCTTCAGGCTTGGCGAGATCAGCGTGACCCTGGACACCGGCTCGCTCAGCAAGAATCCTATCGTGGTCAAGGACGTGCTGGTGGCCTCGCCCGCCGTCTCCTATGAAATGGCCTCGGGCGGCAGCAATCTCGACCAGATCCAGAAGAACGTGCAGGCCTTCACCGCCAAGCAGGGCGGCGCCAAGGCCGAACCGGCCAAGGCTTCGGACAAGAGCGAGGAGAAGAAGGTCGTCATCGACCGTCTCGCCATGACCGGCGGTCAGGTCAAGCTGGCGGCGGGCGGCATTCCCGGCGCCAACACAACCGCCAAGCTGCCCGACATCGTCCTGACCGGAATCGGCAAGGAGTCCGGTGGCGCCAGCGCTTCTCAAGTGGCGCAGAAGGTGATGGATTCCCTGGTCAACGGTGCCCTCAAGGCGGCCACCAGCTTCGGCAATCTGCTGGGCGGCGCCGCCGATAAGGTGAAGTCCATGGTGCCCGGCGATGCCGCCGGTGCCGTCAAGGGGTTGTTCGGGAAGTAAACAATCCGTCGATGCCCTCGGCCAGGGAAACCGGGCCGGGGGCGATTCCCGCCTCGGCCAGGGCTTCGGCGAGGCCCGACTGGGCATGGCCCCAGACGCCGTGTTGGGCCGCCAAGACCGGCGCCCGTAGCTTTTCCCCCAGATAGGAGCGGCGACACAGATCGGCATCGGCCGAGTTGTAGCCGCGACAGGGCAGCGGCCGAGCGGCATGGACGCCGCACAACCCGTCGTCTTCCAGCAAGGGGCAGCGGATTTGCGCCGCCCACCACTGGGCCTGATCCATGCCGCGCCCCTTGGCCATGGCGGCCTCGGCGCGTTGCCGGATCTCGGCCTGGCGCGTCGGGTGCATGGCGGCGATGGTCTCGGCCAGCAGCGCCAGTTCCGCCGCCGTGACGCCGACGATCTGGTGGCAGCACCACGAACAGCCGGCGCGGCAGGCCATGCGCGCCAGCACGGCATCCAGCTTCAAGGTCTTGCGGATGGTGGCGAAGAAGTGGTCGGCGGCGGCGATGGCGGCCCGGGCCGCCTGGGCCTGGCCCTCGCCATGGGATAGGGCGGCGGCGGCGGCCGTCTGGGCCGCCCGCTTGACATCGGAATAGCCGGGAGGCGCGCCCACCTCAGTCGATGGGGCTGGGCGGCGGAGCCGGGTCCACCGGTTCAGTGGGGATCAGCCGCAGGCGGCGGCCGTCGGTGCAAAAGCCGAGGCCGAGACGGCCGTGCTTCAGCTTCAAGGCATCCTCGCCGAACAGCTCGCGGCGCCAGCCGTGCAGGGCGGCCACATTGGCGTTGTCGTCGGCGGCGATGGCGTCGATATCGGCGGAATTGGCCACCAGCTTGCTGGCGACGCCATGCTCGTCGCATTTCATCTTCAGCAGCACCTTGAGCAGGTCCACCACCGGCCCCAATCCCTTGGGCACCTCGACCCGTTCCGGCGGCGTCGGGCATTGGGAGTCGGGGATCTCCATGCCGCGCTTGACCGCATCCAGGATGCCCAGGCCCATCTTGCCCTCGACCAGACCCTTGCCGATGCCCCTTGTCCGGCCCAGCTCGTTGACGTCGGTGGGGTGATGGGCGGCGATCTCGGTCAGGGTCTCGTCGCGCAGCACCCGCTGGCGCGGCAGGTCGCGGTCCTGGGCCTCGCGCTCGCGCCAGGCCGCCAGTTCCTTCAGCACGGCGAGAAAGCGGGGCGAGTTGGAGCGGGGCTTGAGCCGCTTCCAGGCGTGTTCCGGGTCGACGCGGTAGGTGCCGGGCTCGGTCAACAGACCCATTTCCTCGGACAGCCATTCCAGCCGCCCGTTCTTTTCCAGCTTGCGCACCAGCTTGTCATAGGCCACCCGCAGATGGGTGACGTCGGCCAGCGCGTATTGAATCTGCTTTTCCGACAGCGGCCGCATGGCCCAATCGGTGAAGCGCATGGTCTTGTCGATGCGCGCCTTGGCCAGTTGCGCCGCCAGGGTCTCGTAGCCCACCGCGTCGCCGAAGCCGCAGACCATGGCGGCCACTTGCGTGTCGAACAGGGGCGTCGGGATGGCGTCGGACAGATGCAGGAAGATCTCGATGTCCTGGCGCGCCGCGTGGAACACCTTCAGCACATTGGTGTCGGCCATCAGCTCGAACAGCGGGGTCAGGTCCATGCCGGGCGCCAGCGGGTCGATGGCGCGGGCCTCGTCCGGGCCTCCCACCTGCACCAGGCAGAGAATCGGCCAATAGGTCTTCTCCCGCATGAACTCGGTATCGACGGTGACGTAGCTGGCGGATTTCAGGCGCTGACAGAAGGCGGCGAGCGACTGGGTGTCGGAGATCATCGGCATGCCAAAGTGATACACCCTGGCATGGAGCCCGGCAAGGGCAAGACGGGCGCGGAATTGATGATTCCGCGCCCCGACGCTTAATGACAGGACGTTCAGTGAAACGACCGCGGAAGGTTGGGGACTTCGGCGCGGATGCGGCGGGTCAAGGTTTCGCTGATCTGGCGGCTGGCCCGGACGGCTTCGCGCTCGCGCGTGAAGGACTTTGCCATGGCGTCGGCGACCTTGGGCAGCACGGCCAGCCAGCGCTCGTCGGGGGCGTTGATGTTTTGCCCAAGGCCGCCGCAGATCTCCATCATGGTGGTGGCCAGATGGGCGACGTGGTCGAAGCCGGTTCCCGCCACTCGCAATCTCAGCTCCGACGTATTGTTGAGCAGTTGCCCCAGCAGGACGGCGGCGTCGGCGGCCGGGGGGCGCCGTTCGAACGCGGTGCGGATGCGTTCGACCAGCCAGCCGAGGTGCAGGGTCTGGCGTTCGATGCGATGCTCGTTGACCACGTCCCAGGCGGCGCGGACCTTGACCCGCAACTGATCGCGGCTGGAGGTGGCGGTCACGATCTCGCGCAGGGGATTGGGGACCAGGACGCGGGGCGCGGCATCGACGCCGGGGCGCATGGCGTCGTCGCGCCGTTCGGGGCCGACATAGTCGCTGGTGATCACGAAGGGCTTGCGCGATCGGATCATGGTGGCGATCTGGTTGGCCAAGGCTTGCGGCTGGAACGGCTTGACCAGAATGGCGTCGGTGCCGCTGTCGATCAACCGGATCACCGCGTCCGGCTCGGGGCGCGACGTCAGGATGATGGAACAGGCGAAGGTGTTGTCGCCTGCGTCGCGGTTGCGCATCTGGCGCACCGTGTCACATGCTTCGACCAGGCCCTGGTCGGCGTCGCAGATCAGCAGGTCGATCATGTCCGAGCGAAGGTAATGGTCGATCTCGCCGCCATATTCGGCGGAGACGATCTGGCGGCATCCATGATTCATCAAGGTGCCGGTGACGATCTTGTGGCTTTGGGAATCGGGGGCGCGCAGCAGCGCGCGCACGCTTTGGAAGTCGTGGGACATGGCTACCATCCTGGTATGAGTGGACGACCTTCTGGTCGCCGGGCTCCCCGATGGCGCGCACACCGGAAAACTTGAGCCCAGTTTGCCCCGGACTCGTAAAGATTCGGTTATGTCCGCTTGACAAAAATGGGGTCCGGATGCCTTCTTCCGGGTTTCGAGATCAGGTCTCATGAAGGGTCACCATGCACGCCTACAGAACGCACACTTGCGGCCAGTTGACGGCCTCCGATTCCGGCATCCAGGCTCGCCTGTCCGGTTGGGTCCACCGCAAGCGCGATCACGGCAATCTGCTGTTCGTGGATCTGCGTGACCATTACGGCGTCACCCAGTGCGTGCTGGATATTTCCAGCCCGGTCTTCGCCACCTTGGAAAAGGCGCGGCCCGAAAGCGTGATTACCGTCACCGGCAAGGTGGTCAGCCGTTCGGCCGACACCATCAATCCCCGCCTGCCCACCGGCGCCATCGAACTCTACGTGGCCGAGCTGGAAATCCAGTCCATCGCCGACCCGCTGCCCATCCAGGTCTATGGCGAGCAGGAATACCCCGAGGATATGCGGTTGAAGTACCGCTTCCTCGATCTGCGCCGGGAAGACGTGCACGCCAATATGATGCTGCGCTCCAAGGTGATCTCGTATTTGCGCCGCGCCATGCAGGACCAGGGCTTCACCGAGTTCCAGACCCCGATCCTGACCGCCAGCAGCCCCGAGGGGGCCCGCGACTATCTGGTGCCGAGCCGTATCCATCCCGGCAAGTTCTATGCGCTGCCCCAGGCGCCGCAGCAGTTCAAGCAGTTGCTCATGGTCGCCGGATTTGACAAGTATTTCCAGGTGGCGCCCTGCTTCCGCGACGAGGCCGGCCGCGCCGACCGTTCGCCCGGCGAGTTCTACCAGCTTGATTTCGAGATGAGCTACTGCACCCAGGACGACGTCTTTGCCGCCATCGAACCGGTGCTGGAAGGCGTGTTCAAGGAATTCGGCAATGGCCGCAAGGTCACGCCCGCGCCGTTCCCCCGCATTCCTTATGCCGAGTCCATGCTGAAATACGGCTCGGACAAGCCCGACCTGCGCAATCCCATCGTCATCGCCGATGTGACCGAGCCGTTCCGCGGCTCTGGCTTCGGCCTGTTCGCCAAGCTGGTGGACAAGGGCGGCGTGGTTCGCGCCATTCCGGCCCCGGGCGCCGCCGGTCAGCCCCGCTCGTGGTTCGACAAGATGAACGAATGGGCGCGCGAGAACGGTGCTGGCGGCCTCGGCTATATCCAGTTCGCCGCCGACGGTCCCAAAGGCCCCATCGCCAAGAACCTGGAGCCCGAACGTGTCGCCGCCATCAAATCCGCCGCCAATCTGAAGGATGGCGACGCGGTGTTCTTCGCCTGCGACAAGGAAGACGTGGCGGCCAAGTTCGCCGGTCTGGTGCGCACCAAGATCGCCAATGAGATGGACCTGCTGGAAAAGGACGTGTTCAAGTTCTGCTGGACCGTGGATTTCCCCATGTACGAGCGCAACGAGGAGACCGGCCAGATCGAGTTCTCCCACAACCCGTTCTCCATGCCCCAGGGCGGCATGGAGGCGCTGTTGAACCAGGATCCGCTGACCATCAACGCCTATCAGTACGACATCGTCTGCAACGGCGTCGAACTGTCATCGGGCGCCATCCGCAATCATCGCCCCGACATCATGTACAAGGCCTTCGAGATCGCCGGATACTCGGCCGCCCATGTGGAGGAGCATTTCGGCGGCATGCTCAACGCCTTCAAGTTCGGCGCTCCGCCCCATGGCGGCTCGGCTCCCGGCATCGACCGCATCGTCATGCTGCTGGCCGACGAGCCCAATATCCGCGAAGTGATCCTGTTCCCCATGAATCAGCAGGCCCAGGATCTGCTGATGCAGGCCCCGGCCGAGGTGACGCCGGAACGGCTGCGCGAACTGCATATCAAGCTGGATCTGCCCAAGCCGAAGAAAGAGGTCAAGGCGGAGTAGGGAGCCGGGCGGGCGAGACGCCCGCACTCCAAGTACAGCCTTATCCTTGGGAGCGCGGGCGTCTCGCCCGCCCGTCCCTCAAGCGCTCAGACTCAGCGGAGCGCTGTTCAGCCAGCTGAGCTTGCCCAGGGCATCCTCGGCGATCTTCACCTGATCGGGGTGGGGATTGTAGCGCTTCTCGAAGTCGACCCGCTGTTCCCACTGGCCCAGCATGTCCCTGGGCTGGTCGGGATTGGCCTTTTCGCCGGTCAGGGCGCCGATGGTTTCGTCGAAGCGTGGGTCCAACTCGCTGGGGAATCCCACCATCTTGAACTCGTCCCAGCTCAGGGTGCCGTCCAGGTAAAGCTCGTGGGTCAGATCGGCGAAATTCCGGGGCGAAATATTACGCAGATCGTAACGCGGCGTGGCATCGCTTTGGGCGGGGGGCGGCAATGCCGCCATGGGCGTGGTCTGGTTTTCAATCAGCCCGTCCTGGGGGGAGGTCGCGCCTGTCATGCGCGGCTCTTGCCGGGTCCGCTCGGTGATGGAGCGCTCCCAGGGATCGGAGAACAGGCGGGACAGGGCGGAGCTGATGAGAGTCATGGTGGTCAGGCCTGGGATTTCCGAAGCGCTGGGGGTTTCCGATGCGCGGGCAGCGCGGCGAGGGCGCCGGGCAGATGCGCCTTGATCTCCGGCAGATCGGCCAGGGACCAAAGCTGCTCGGCGGACAAGGTTCCCTCGGCGAACAGCTCGCTCAACAGGGCGGCGACCTCGGCATTGTCGGGATAGGCGGGAATCGGCAATCCCTTGCCCATGACCGAGCCAGCGGGCTCGGCGGCCGAGTAGGGGGCGCCGTTCAAAAGGGTGGTCATCCAGTCGGGAGCGAAGTCGAAGGTCATTCTCTCACTCCAATCCATACTAAAACAATACGTCCGCTTATGGCTTTGCAAGGGCCATGCCGAGATTGATTGTAATGAATTCAATGAGGTGGCCTCAGGCCAGCCAGGCAAAAACTGTGCGAGGGGGAAGAATTTGCCCAGCAAGGGCGGCAACATCGACCGGTCTGGTTCCTGGCGCGGGCCTGTGTATAATGAGGCTCGTTTTCCACTGGAGGAATGCATGCAACGGTGTCGTGGACTGGTCCTGGCGGGAGCAATCGCCGGTTTGACCTCTATCGCCACCATGGCCGTCGCCATGCCGGCCGAGTTGGCATCCCACCGGGCCACCTACAAGATGGGACTGGCCTCGTCGCGTTCGGGCAGCGGCATGGCCAACGCGACCGGGTCATGGACCTATCAATTCGCCGATTCCTGCGACGGCTGGGTCACCGAATTCCGCCTTGCCATCACCTATTCCTATTCCGAGGGCGGCCAAGTGGAGACGTCCACCGATTTCCTGGGATGGGAATCCAAGGATGGACTGGTCTACCATTTTCGCGTTCGCCAATCCCGCGACGGCCAGATCACCGAGGAGGTGGAGGGCACCGCCAAGCTGAACGGGCCCGGACAAGGCGGCGTCGCCCGTTACACGCGGCCCGCAACCCATTCCATCAAACTGCCGAAAGGCACCTTGTTTCCCACCACCCACACCATTCGCCTGATCGACACCGCCACCAAGGGCGGGCGTTTGTTGGTGCGGCCGCTGTTCGACGGCCAGGGCGACGAAGGCCCGTTCGATACCAGCGCCCAGATCGGGCGCGCGGTGGCCAGCCAACCGGCGGCCTTGACCAGCCCGCTGTTGAATTCCAAGGTCTGGCCCATGCGCATGGCATTCTTCCCCAATGGCAGCACTGAATCCCTGCCGGAATTCGAGATGTCCTTGACCTACCACCCCAACGGGGTGGCCGAGGATATCGAGCAGATCTTCAAGACCTTCTCCTTGCGCGGCAAGTTGGAGACCATCGAGATGCTGCCTGCGGGAAAATGCTGAACCATCATCGCGTGCCTCCTTACCAGGAAGCGTAGAGTCGGAAGGGGCCTTTGCATTGTCTTCACCCGCGAACCCGGATGCCGCCCGCGAAATCGAGCGGCTACAGGAGGTTGTGGACCAATTCCGCGACAAGTCGGAATCACGGCCGGATACGCTGTATCCCGCCCATGCCGACGCGTTGCTGCGGCTGGGAAGCCTGCTTGGGGAAAGCGGTGATGTGGCCGCCGCGCTTGGCGCGGTCACCGAAGGCGTCCATATCTTGCGGGTGCTGAGTGAGGTAGAGCCGGACAATTTCTCCATTCAACTGGCTTCCGCGCTCAACGCCCTATCCAATCGTCAGAGCGATGCCGGGGCCGCCGAGGAAAGTGCCGCCACCGCCGCCGAAGCGGTGGCTCTGTCGCGCGCGGCCATGGAGAGCAAGCCGGATCAGGCGCGGTTCGTCCTGGTCTCCAGCCTGATCAATCTGGCGGGCAAGTATATGCGCGACGGCGATGCCGAATCCTGCCTGAACCAATTGGCCGAGGCGGCCGAGGTGTTCAAGGGCGGCGGCGAGGCCGGTATTCCGTTTCTCGGCCCAATGGTCGAAGCGCTGCATCGCGCCGCCATGGCCTTTGCCGAGGTTGGCCTGTGGGGCGAGGCGGTGGATACCCGCCGGTTGATGATCGGCTTGTTTCCCGACGGCCCGCCAGCGGCCATGGTGCAATTGCTGAGCCTGACCTTGCAGCAGGCCTCGCTGGCCATGGCGGGCGAGGGCCGCGTCGATGTGGCGCTGCAATGCGCCGATGAATCCGTGGAATTGGCGCGCTTGCTGTTCGACAAGGATTCCGACGAATACAAGCTGGTTCTTGCCCAGGCCTTGGGCAACCAGGGGGGGCGCCGCCATCAGGCGGGCAATACCCAGGCGGCGCTGGAGGTGGTGCTGGAATCGGTCAATCTGTTCCATCAGGTGGTGCATGCCGACCCGTCGGCGGCGGTGCCGTCCTTGATCCTGACCTTGGGGACCATGTCGTCCATCCTGACGGAATTGGGCATGAAGGATCAGGCCGCCGTCGTCGATGAACAGAAGGCCAATCTGCAAAAGACCATGGAATTGCTGGTGGACGGTAAGGGTTAGACTGTATCGACATCCAGGGAATTCGGCTGATTTCTGGCCGGAACATCTGTCCGGCAGAAATTTTAGGCACAGATGAACACAGATAAGCACAGATGAATTGAGGTATTTCCTTATCTGTGTCCCGCGCAGCGGGTATCTGTGTGCATCTGTGGCCCATGTCCCTTCTATCGGTTTGAATGTCGATTGGCCCTAGGGCTATTCCTTGGGAGCCAGCGCGGCGGGAATGTGGCCGCGCCGCAGATAGGCGGTCATTTCAGCCGCCGACATGGGGTGGGCGAACAAGAAGCCCTGGACCTGATCGCAATCATATTTGGCGAGTCGGGCCAATTGGTCGCCGGTTTCGATGCCGGGCGCGATGACCGCAAGATGCAGACCGCGGGCGACAGCCACGATGGCGGTGATGATTTCACCGTCCTCGCTATCGGCGGGCGAGCCACGCACGAAGCTTTGGTCGATCTTCAGCGAATTGGTCGGCAGTCGGCGCAGGAAGGCGAAAGACGAATAGCCCGAACCGAAGTCGTCGATGGCGATGCTGACGCCCAGGGCATTGATCCGGGCGAACAGGGCGCTGGCATCGTGTCCCTTGTCGGTCACACAGCTTTCCGGGATCTCCAATTGGAGCATGCCCGCTGGAAGTTGGGCGCGTTCCAGGGCGGCGGCGATGGTCTCTTCCAAGTCGGGGGCGTGCAATTGCCGAGCCGACAGATTGACACTGATCTTAAGCGGTCCGATTCCCAGATCGGCCCATTCGCGCCCCTGACGGCATGCGACCTCAAGCGCGCTTTGTCCAATGGGAATGATCAAGCCGGTCTCTTCCGCCAGGGGAAGGAACTGGTTGGGCATGACCAGGCCGATTTCGGGATGCTGCCACCGCAACAGCGCCTCGACGGCGACCACCCGGCCGGTCCCGGCATCGAAGATGGGCTGATAATGGAGCATGAACTCCTGGCGCTCCAGGGCGTGCCGAAGCGCGTTTTCCAGGGCCAGACGCTCGAATGCCTGGGCGTTGATGGCTTCGGAATGGAACCGGCAGGCGTTGCGGCCCTGATGCTTGGCCCGATACATGGCGGCATCCGCCAGCTTGACCAGGGATTGGGTGTCGCCTGCGTCGGTCGGATACAGCGCCACGCCGATGGATGAGCTGATCCGCCCTTCCTTGCCCTGGAGATCGAACGGGGTCGACAGGGCGCCGAGGATTTTATGGGCGACCACGGCGCCGTCATGCGCCTCGGCGACGTCTTCGAGGATGACGGTGAATTCGTCCCCGGCCAGACGGGCGACGGTATCGCCCTGGCGCACGCAGGCGGTCAGGCGCTCGGCCACCTGCTGCAGCAAGATGTCGCCCGCCAAATGCCCGAGCGTGTCGTTGATCTGCTTGAAGTAGTCCAGATCGATGAACAAGAGCGCGACGATGGTTTGGGCGCGATTGGCGCGGGTCAGGGCGCGCGACAGGCGTTCCTGGAACAAGGTGCGGTTGGGAAGCCGGGTCAGCGGGTCGTGGTTGGCCTGATAATTCAGGCGTTCCTCGTCTTGCTTGCGCGACGTGATATCCGAGAACACCGCCACGTAATTGGTGACCTCGTTACGCTCATCGCGGACAAGGCCGATATTCAGCCACTCGGCGAACATTTCGCCGGTCTTGCGGCGGTTCCAGATTTCGCCCTGCCATTTCCCCGTCTCGGCCAGGGTGCTGACCATGTGATCGTAGAAATCGGCGGAATGGCGGCCAGACGACAGGATTCGCGGCGTCTTGCCCATGACATCCTCGGGCAGATAGCCGGTCAATTCCGTGAAGGCGGGGTTGACGTGAATGATGCGGCGCTTGGCGTCGGTGACGAACAGGCCTTCGCCGGTATTCTCGAACACCGTGGCGGCCAGGCGCATATGGTCTTCAAGGCGTTTGCGCTCTGTCACGTCCTCGACCACGGCCACGGTGTAGCGGACTTCGGAACTTGCCGAATCGCGCACGGCGGTCACGGTCAAGCGCGCCCAGACGATCCTTCCGTCCTTGGCCACATAGCGCTTGGTGACGTCATAGCTCTCGATCTTGCCGTTCATCATCTCGGCGCGCAGATGGGCGTGGTGTTCCACATCGTCCGGATGGGTGATCTTGCGGTATTCCAAGCCCTGCAACTCGGCGTCGGAATAGCCGATCATGTCGCAGAAAGCCGGATTGCAATGGACATAGGTTCCATCGGGATTGGACAGAACCACGCCGGTGCCGGCATTGTCGAACAGGGCGCGGAAGCGGGCTTCGCTGGATCGCAACTCGGCGTCGGCCTGGGAGCGGCCGATGGAATAGCGGATGGCGCGGCGGACCAATTCGCCGTCGCCTTGGCCCTTGACCAGATAGTCCTGGGCACCCTGGCGCAGGGCTTCCAGGGCCAGGGCCTCGTCGGCGGTTCCCGTCAGCACCACCACCGGAACCGAGGAGGCGGCGCGCAAGCTGGCCAGGGTCTCCATTCCGAAGGAATCGGGCAAGGACAGGTCGAGGAGGACCACGTCGATGGCGTGTTGGGAGAGAATGCCGAGCCCTTCGCTCAGGCGGGCCGCCTTGGTGACCTTGAACGGATGGGCGGGGTCTTCGCGGAGATAAAGCTCCACCAAGCGCGCATCGCCGGGATTGTCCTCGATGACGAGAACTGAAAGTGCCGACGTGTTGGGCGCTTGATCGCTCATTCGGTCTTCTGTCAGCGGGGCGGCAGGGTCACCACCGAGCACCAATATTCCTCGATGGATCGAACGACCGAGATGAAGCGGTCAAGGTCCACGGGCTTGGTGATGTAGCAATTGGCGTGCAGGTCGTAGCTGCGCATGATGTCCTGTTCCGCCTGGGAGGTGGTCAGGACGACGACGGGAATTCGGCGTAATTCCTCTTCCGCCTTCATTTCGGCCAGGACTTGGCGGCCGTCCTTGCGCGGCAGGTTGAGGTCCAGCAGCACCAGATTGGGGCGCGGCGACCCGGCGTATTGGCCCTCACGGCGCAAATAGGCCATGGCCTCGACGCCATCGACAACCACCTTGAGGCGGCTGGTCATACGGCCTTCCTTGAGGGCTTCCTGGGCGAGTCGCGCGTCGCCGGGATTGTCCTCGACAAGAAGAATATCAAAAATCTCAGGTGCGTTGCGCAGGCTCAAATCCAGCCCCCCTTGTCGGCCATCATCGGGTGGTCCAACGACTATACTGGTGGCGAGCCCGGTTGAAAACCAGCTTGCGCGCAAAATGTGACGAATCTTGAACAACAGAGTCAGGTTGAAATTTTGCCGATGCGATCCCACCTCGCAGTGATTCGGAAATCGCGGACAGAGGAGGCATCATGGCAAGACTTTCACTACTGGGGGCAGCTAGCCTTGGCTTGATTTGCGGAGGCGCCGTCGCGGCCGAATTGGTCATTCCCATCAACGCCATCGATGCTTCCGGAATCGGTGCTTCCATCGGAACCCTGACGGTCAAGGATTCGAAGGCGGGCGCGGTGGTGACACCGAAATTGGTCGGTCTATCCTCTGGGCCGCATGGCTTCCATGTCCACGAAAATCCCAGCTGCGCCCCCAAGGACCAAGACGGCAAGCCGGTGGCGGGGCTGGCGGCGGGCGGCCACTTCGATCCCGACAAGAGCGGCAAGCACGAAGGCCCGTGGGGTCGCGGGCACAAGGGCGACATGCCTGCCCTGGCCGTTAACGGCGACGGAACGGCGAGCGATGCGGTAACGGTGCCGAATCTCAAGGTGGCCGACCTCAAGGGGCGATCCGTCATCATCCATGCGGGCGCCGACAATTACGCCGATCAGCCCAAGCCCTTGGGCGGCGGCGGTCCCCGGGTCGCCTGCGGGGTCGTTCCCTAGACCGGTTTTTAAGCCAGAACAGGTCGTTAAATGATTTCCTCGCCCTCGTGACAGTAGACCCGTAGGGCGGGGATGTCGGCGATGGCCACGGCATGGCCATCCACCGCCACGCCCCGTTCCCTCAGATGGGCGAAGGCGCGTGACAGCGTTTCGGGACGCACCCCGACGCGGGCGGCGATGACGCTCTTGCTGTGGGGCAACCGAACGATGGTCGATCCCTCTCGCTTGGCGGTGAGGCCCAGCAGATAGAGCGCCAGGCGTTGCGCCGCCGATTTCAGCTTCAGATCCTTGACCTCGCGGACCAGCATGCTGAAATGCTTGGCCATGGAGGCGAGCATCAGGAAGGCGATATCCGGGCTTTCGCGCACATCGCGGCGGAAACGATCGCCGGGCAGCGACAGGATACGCGCGGTCTGCAACGCCACCGCGCTCATCAGGAACGGCTTTTCCGTCAAGACGGCGGCGGCGATGAACATCTCGCCGGCTTTCAGGATCTCCACCATTGTTTCGCCGCCATCGGTGACGGTTCCGGTCAATCCGACCTGTCCGTCGAGAACCACCCGTAGCGCCGTGGGAATGTCGCCCTGGTGAAAGATGATCTCGTTGCGCTGGTATTTGGTGACGCTCGCTTCCGCCGTCATGTCGGCCAGGATGGCCGGAGGCAGGTCGCAAAACAACGGCAAGCGTCCGATTGCGGCCAAGTCCTCGGCCTTTAGGCCATGGACGGAATAGGCGGCTCCCGACGCGGCTCGGTTCGATTTGCTGGTGTCCATCGGGCCAGGTTCCCCATCAACCTATGACAGCCTGCCAGCCTGATGAACTCACCGAGGCAAAGACATGACGCCGGTCAAATCACCCAGCTTTTTAATCAGGTTAAGGTAATGGCGCTCGGCCGATGTCTTGGCTCTTGTCGAAAGCGGGCGTCCCGCCCGCCTGCGGGGCACATCAAACGTCGAGTGGCAGACGTCACCACAGCCAGGCGGCGCCGCGAACACCCGACGAATCGCCATGGACCGGCGGCCGCAATTGTGTCGCCACGCCATCCGAGAAGACCCACTGGCCCCAAAGCTCCGGCACCCCGTGGTACAGCCGTTCCATCTTGGACAGGCCGCCGCCCAGAACGATGACATGGGGGTCGAGGATATTGATCACCGAGGCCAGGGCGCGGGCAAGGCGCTCCTCGAAGCGGGCGATCGCCGCCTGGGCCGATGGGGCGGTGGAGGCCGCGACGGCCTCGGCGCTCAGGCCCTCGCCGTGATCGCGGGCCAGACCTGGGCCCGACAGGAACGTCTCGATGCAACCGCTTCGCCCGCAATAGCAAGGCGGTCCCGGTCGCTCGGCATCGGTGGGCCAGGGCAGGGGGTTGTGTCCCCATTCGCCGGCAATGGCGTTGGGACCGGCCGCCAGCCTTCCGCCGAGCACGATGCCGCCGCCAACCCCCGTGCCCAGGATGACGCCGAACACCGAATCCATTCCGGCTCCGGCGCCGTCGGTGGCTTCGGACAGGGCGAAGCAGTCGGCGTCGTTGGCCAGCCGAACCGGTCGCCCAAGTGCCTTTTCCAGGTCGCGGTCCAGCGGACGGTCGATCAGCCAGGTGGAATTGGCGTTCTTCACAAGTCCGGTCCTGGGGCTAATGGTGCCGGGGATGCCGACCCCGATACTGCCGGTCCGGCCCAAGCCGGATTCCAGGCCGGAGACCAAGGCGGCGATGGCGCGGATGGTTCCGTCGTAATCGTCGCGGGCCGAGGCGACCCGGCGACGATCGAGAATGCGTCCGTCCGCATCCAGGGCGATGGCCTCGATCTTGGTGCCGCCAAGATCGACGCCGATTCGCATGGATGGATCAGAGGCCGCTGGGGAGTTCGACATGGAAGGCGGAGCCCTTGCCGGGCACGGATTCGACCCAGATGCGGCCGTTATGCTGGTCGATCACCTTCTTGCAGATGGCCAGTCCGATGCCGGTGCCTTCGAATTTGTCGGGGGTATGCAGGCGCTTGAACACCCCGAAGATGGTGCCGTGGTAAATGCCCTCGATGCCGATTCCGTTATCCCGGATGGTAATTACATGGGACATGGGGCCGGATTCCGCGCTGATCGAGACGATGGGGTTGCGTTCCGGCAGGCGGTATTTCAAGGCATTGCCGATCAAATTCTGGAACAGGCGGACAAGGTCCGAGGCGTTGCCCTTCAAGGTGGGAAGCGAGGATTGCAGATCGACGCGCCCGTTGGCCTCGGTGATGGCATGGCGGAGCACGGCCAGGGCCTCCGCCATGATGTCGGTCAGCGCCACCGGCTCCATGGGCTTGTCCCCCCTGCCGATGCGCGAGAATTCCAGCAGGTCGACGATAAGCCGGTCCATGCGCACGGCGCCGTCATGGGCGAAGGCGATGAACTCGCGGGCATCGGCGTCCAGTTTGTCGGCGTAGCGCCTTGCCAGCAACGAGACGTAGCTGGAGACCTGGCGCAGCGGCTGGCGCAGGTCGTGGGAGGCCACATAGGCGAATTGCTCGAGTTCGGCGTTGGATTGCGCGAGATCGCGGCGAACCGATTCCTCTTCCAACACCGCGCTGACCCAGCGCCCCAGCAGTCTGACGAATTCGCGGTCGCCGTCGTCGAAATTTCTGTCGATCGGTCTTGGCGACGAAAAACTGACGGTGCCATAGACCTTTCCCCGGACCCGGATCGGGACGCCGATATAAGTCTCCAGCCCATGGGTGCGGTAGCAGGGGTGATCGGCGAAAGGGGATTGCGCCATATGCGAGATGGCGATGACGTCGTCGTGGTCGATGGCCAGGGCGCAATAGGTGTTGGGCAGGTCGAAGATGGTGCCGTCGGGTGTGGCACCTTCCTCCATGGCGGCGGAGTGGTGCTCGACGGTGAATCGCGTCCCCTCGACCCGGCTGATCATGCCCATGAACAGGCCGAGATGACGCCGCGCGAGGCCCAGGGCATCGGTCAGGCGCATGCCGACGTAAGGCGTCGGCAAGGCGGCGATTTCACTTAAGGCCCGGAGGTTTTCGTATTGTCGGCGCAGCAGTTCGGATCTCTCCGCCAGCGCCATTTCCATGCGCTTGCGCTCGGTGATGTCCTCGTGGACGAGAACAACCTCGGGCACCGAGGTTTCGTCGCCGTGAATGGGATAGACATAGCCGTGCAGCCAGCGCTCGCCGCCGCCATTCTCGGAATCCACATGAACGGCTGGAATTTCCAGACTTTGTCCCGCCAGCCCGTCGGGCAGCAATTCGCTCAATCCGCTGCCCACGGGGGAGTCGCCCCACAGCTTGACCCAGGCGCGATTGGACATGCGGGGCTTTGAATTGCTATCGACGATTCGCATGGCCAGTGGGCTCTGCTCGAAAATAGCGCGAAAGCGGGTCTCTGATTCGCGCAGGGCGATTTCGGCATGCTTGCGATCAGAGATGTCGGTGGCGGTGGTCAGGCAGCGCCAGCCGCCGCCATCCTCGTTGCCAAGATGCACGCTTTCCAGGATCACGGGCAAGGGGGGGCGGTGATCGGAGATCAGCGACACTTCCGTGGTTGCCCGGACGCCGGTTCGCACGGCCCGGAAATGGTCGTCGAGGAGGTGGCGTTCGCCCTTGTCGACGAACAACAGGAAGGGCTTGCTCGATATCCGGCTCTTGGTGCGGCCCAACAGGCTCATGGCGGCGATATTGGCGTCAACGACGGTAAAGTTCTCGTCGATGATAAAATAGCCGACCGGGGAATATTCAAACAGAGTGCGGTAGCGATCGCTGATTTTCGCGATACTGTCGTGCGCCTGACGCAGTTCCTCGTTCTGGGTTCTCAGTTCTTCCTGATGCACCTGAAGGCTGTGCAGAGTCTCCGTCATCAGCCGTCGGGAATCGTCCGGACCGCTGTCGAGCCTGCGGCGAAGCGCCTCGACCTCGCGCGTCAGCACCAAAACATCGGCCTCCAGTTGGGCTTTGGTTTTCGTGTGCGGGCTCCCTGGCTTCATCTGCAATGCCGGTCCTTAATATCCCTCATTTGAAAATGAAATGAGAAAAGCGGTTTAAAATAATTGGCCTCTAAATCTTACTGATTATAAGATGTGGTTCAAGTGTGGTGTGACGATTCGACTTTTTTTGCCCAGGGGGGCATCTGCGGAGGGGGCATGGCACGTAAGCCAGTGGTGCGAAGCGCGGAAACCAAGACGAAGCGGGCAATTTCCAAACCGGATGAAACCGACCACTCGCAGTCCAAGGCCAAGGGACGGCGCAGCAATCTTCATGTGGTGGGAATCGGCGCCTCGGCCGGCGGCCTCGAGGCTCTGCGGCCTTTCGTGGCCAATCTGCCCACCGAGGCCAACATGGCCTATGTCATCGTCCAGCATCTCTCGCCCGCCTATCGCTCCATGATGGTGCAATTGCTGTCGCGCGAGACCAAGCTGCCGGTGGAGGAGATCAAGGACGGCACCGTCCTGGCCGCCAACACCATCTATATCACGCCGCCCAACAAGGACGTGCGGGTCAAGAATTCCACCTTGTGGCTGCGCGAGCCCTCGGCGCCGCTGGGGCCGAAGCCTTCGGTGGACGTGTTCTTCGCCTCGCTTGCCGAGGATCGGGGCCAGCACGCCATCGGCGTCATCTTGTCGGGAACCGGCAGCGACGGGGCGCACGGCATGCGCGCCATCAAGGCCAGCGGCGGCCTGACCGTCGCCCAGGAACCGGAAACCGCCAAGTATGACGGCATGCCCAAGGCCGCCATCGATTCCGGCTGCGTCGATCAGACCTTGCCGCCCGACGCCATCGGCCCCGAACTGGCCTCCATCTCGCGGTTTCCGCGGCCGGTGGTGCCGCAGAAATCGGAAGAGCCCAAGACCCAGGACACCATCAACGAAATCTTTCTGCTGGTGCGCAAGCGCACGGATGTGGATTTCACCCAATACAAGCTCAACACGGTTCGCCGTCGTTTGGAGCGCCGCATGGCGGCCAACCGCATCGAAACCCTTGGCGCCTATCTGGAATTCGTCGAGCGGCAGCCCGCCGAATTGGACTTGCTGTGCAAGGATATCCTGATCTCGGTCACGTCGTTCTTCCGCGATGGCAAGGCGTTCGAGGACGTGAAGGTGATCTTGCGCGATCTGCTGGCCACCAAGCGGCCGGGCGATTCCATCCGCATTTGGGTTCCCGCCTGCGCCACCGGCGAGGAAGCCTATTCCTTCGCCATGATGCTGACCGATCTGTTGGGCGATTCGGCCCGGTCTTATAAGATCCAAGTCTTTGCCACCGATATCGACCTGGACGCCATGCGCCATGCCCGCAAGGGGACGTATTCGGCCAGCACGGTTGATGGCTTGGATAAGGCCTTCGTGTCGAAATACTTCGACGCCATGGGGCAGAATTATCAGATCAAGAAGCCGATTCGCGAGATGGTGGTGTTCGCCCGTCAGGATCTCATCAAGGATCCGCCCTTCGTCAAGGTGGACGTTATCTCGTGTCGCAATGTGCTGATCTACTTCAATTCCGATCTCCAGGACCGGGTGTTCCAGGTCTTCCACTACGCGCTGAACCCGGATAGCCATCTGTTCCTGGGCAAGTCGGAATCGGTCGGCCGCTGCTCGGATCTGTTCCGCGCCATCAAGACCACGTCGAAAATCTTCCAAAAGCGCATGGTGGGGCCGCGCTCCAGCAATCCGGTGTTCGGGGCGTTCCGGCTCAAGTCCACCGAGCCGACCGAGACCTTGCTGCCAACCGGCGGCGCCTCCATCGAGGCGGTGGTGCGCGACGGCTTCGTCGAGTCCTGCATGCCCCCCAGCGTTGCGGTCAACGAGAACCTGGATATTCTCTATTATCACGGCGACGTGGACGGTTTTGTCCGTTTCCCCCAGGGCCGTCCCAACCAGAATCTGGGCAAGCTGATCGCCGACGAGTTCCGCATCGATCTTCGTGGCCTGGTCCATCGCGCCCGCGAATCCGCCGGGGTTACCTACGGCACCAAGCGACAGCTGAAGACTCGCGATGGCGATATCCTGTCGCGTCTGGTGGTGCGGCCGTTGCGCCCCGATGCTGGGCGCGACGGCATGTTCCTGGTGAGCTGCGAAAAGATCGAACCCAGCATCGAAGGCGGGCCGATCGAGGCCTCGCTCAGTCCCGCCAACGAAATCCGCCTCTCCGAGCTGGAACAGGAACTGACGGCCACCCGCGAGCATCTTCAGACGGTGGTCGAGGAGTTGGAGACCTCCAACGAGGAGCTTCAGGCCCTCAACGAGGAAATGCAGGCCGCCAACGAGGAACTGCAATCCTCCAACGAGGAGTTGGAAACCTCCAACGAGGAATTGCAATCCACCAACGAGGAACTGACCACCGTCAACGAGGAACTCCAGGTTCGCACCACGGAACTCGCGGCGGCCAATGCCGATCTCCAGAACATTCAGGATAACGTGGGCTTTCCCATGCTGGTGGTGGACAGGGCCTTGCGCATCACCCGGTTCACCCCCCAGGCGGCGCGGTTGTTCGGATTGCTGCCGTCCGATGCCGGGCAACTGATCACGGCGGTACCCAGCCAGTTCCACATTCGCGATCTCCGCAATTTGCTGGTCAATGTGGTGACCGATGGCACCTCGCATGAAGAAATCATCGAGGCGGAGGGCCGCATCTACCGCATGGGGGCCGTTCCCTATCGCGATCTCAGGGAGCAGACCGCAGGCGCCATTCTTACCTTCATCGACGAGACCGAGCTGCGGACCACCCAGAAGAGCCTCGAATCCAGTCTGGAAAGCATCAACAATACCCAAATTGAACTCCGCGAGGCCAAGGATCTGGCCGAAAGCGCCAATCGCGCCAAGTCGGAATTCCTCGCCAATATGAGCCACGAGTTGCGGACGCCGCTGAACGCGGTGCTCGGCTTCGCCCAGATCATGGCCGACGAGATGTGGGGCGATCTCGGCAATGAGCGCTACAAGGAATATATCGGCATCATTGTCGATAGCGGACAGCACTTGCTGTCACTGATCAGCCAGGTGCTGGACATGTCGGTGATCGAGGCGGGGCGCGCCAATCTGCGCGAGAATAATGTCAATATCACCGACGTCATCGCCAGTTCGGTCCGCTTGCTGTCCTCCCAGGCCGAGACCGGCGGCATTGCCCTAACCTCGTCGGTACCGGCCGATTTGCCGATGCTGTTCGGCGACCTGACCGCCATCCAGCGCGTGATGCTCAATCTGCTGGGCAATGCCTTGAAGTTCACCCGGCCGGGAGGGGCCGTGACCCTGACCGCCACCCATGACCAAAGCGGTGTCACCATCTGCGTTCGCGACAACGGTATCGGCATCAAGGCGGCCGATCTGGCCCGCGTATTGATGCCGTTCGAGCAGGGGGGGCAAAAGACGCTGATCAAGGAGCGCGAAGGCGTCGGCCTCGGCCTGCCCATCTCGAAATCGCTGATGGAGCTTCATGGCGGCACCCTGTCCATCGACAGTCTTGAGGGCAAGGGCACCACGGCCTGCGTCCATTTCCCATCCTCGCGCGTCGTCAGCGTCTGATCCCGGCGTATTTCAAATCCTCCCCTTTACACAGGGGGAGGCTTTTTGCATGGAAAATATTTGTCGTAAACCAAACAATTATTTAAAATCATAAGAAAATTGTGCGAAGGGCGACAAATAATGATGCGAAGTCGTCAAAATGAATATGGGAAATAGTATTTCGTATCTTGCCGATTGTGTTGTGGTGTAGCGTTCTTCGTGCGGCATTTCGATCATGATTTGCCGATTGTGGGCAGTCTCCCAAATATTGGTTTGACGCTCCATGGAGAATGAAATGAGCAAAGCCGAAATCCTTCTCAGTCGTCTCCTCTCGGCCAGCAAAGGCGTAAACTCGTCCGAGCGTCAGGCCGAGGCGCGGGTGCGAACCAATGACTTTTTCGATCTGGACCGCAAGGAGATGAAGGCGGTCGGCTTGATGGCCGGTGTCGACGAAATTCAGTCCACCGTACAGGGCTTGCTGGATGCCGCGACCAAGGATGGTCATGCCACCCTGATCGAGGTCTACGAGGCATCGCTTTCCGTGTTCGCAAAATGGACCACGGCCCAGGACGCGGCCTAGATCAATCGGTCCAACATGATGAAAGGGTCGGCTTTGCCGACCCTTTCTTTTTGGCCGCGTCCAACCCGACAACCGTTGAATCTTGCCGCCCAAGCGCAAATATGCAAAGACTTACCGAATTATCGGAGACCCGACCGTGACCCGTGCAAGTCTTGACTATCCCTTCGCCACGCCGCCCGAATCCAGCCGAGTTCTCGAGGTTGCCCCTGGCATCCGCTGGATTCGCATGCCGCTGCCCTTCGCCTTGGATCATATCAATCTATGGGCATTGGATGATGGCGACGACGGTGTCGCCTTGGTGGATTCCGGGCTTGGCAATGACGAGACCAAGGCGTTGTGGGAGGAGCTTCTGGCGGGGCCTTTGGCGGGACGGCGCCCGACCCGGCTGATCGCCACCCATTTTCATCCCGACCATATGGGGCTGTCCGGTTGGCTGTGCCAAAGGCTGGGCATCGAGTTGACAGCCTCGCAGCGCGAATGGCTGTTCGGCCGCATGCTGTGGCTGGAGGACAGCGAGGAATTCACCGCCAATCAGGTGTCCTATTACCGCCGTATCGGCTTTGATGCCGAGCAGTTGGAAGGGGTTCGGGCGCGTGGCAACACCTATCGCGCCCGCATCGACGTCATTCCGGTTCGCGTGGTGGGCATTCGCCATGGCGACGACATCGTGATCGGCGGCCGCTCGTGGCGGATGATCGAAGGCGGCGGCCATTCTCCCGAGCATGCCTGCCTGTACTGCGCCGAGGCCAATGTGCTGATCTCGGGCGATCAGATCCTGCCGCGCATCAGCCCTATCGTCGGCGTCTGGCCGCAGCAGCCGGAGGCCGAGCCGCTGTCCCTGTTCCTGGATGCCTTGGATCGACTGCGCGAACTGCCCGCCGATACCCTGGTCCTGCCGTCGCACGGATTGCCGTTCCGTGGCCTCCACACGCGGGTCGACGAATTGAAGGCGCATCATGGGGAACGTCTGGACAAGACTCTAAGCGCCTGTGCCGAGCCGGTGACCGCCGGTCAGGTGCTGCGCGTCCTGTTCAAACGGGAGCTGGACGCCCACCAGATGGGCTTCGCCACCGGTGAGACCTTGGCCCATTTGCATCATCTGATGCGTCACGGCCAAGTCCTGCGCGAGGAAGGCAGGGACGGAGTCTGGCGCTATCGCCGGGCCTGACCGGGTCTATTTCGGTTCATCGTCCCCAACCCTATGCCCGGCATGGTTGACATTCCTCGGCCCCCTCATACATACTGATGGGGAGCAGAGTCATTCTAAACAGATGCCTTCCGGGCCGCGCATCTCGCATGTGGTCTGGGGGGCCTTTGTCGTATCTAGGAGCCTCTGACTGACGAGAGGATTCCACATGGATCGGCCGTCGGATTTTGGCCAGGGTTCCGCCGCAAAGGCGCTGGAAGTACTGCTGGTCGATGGCGACATGGCGGTGCTCGACCGCGTCAGGGCGCTGATTCTTCAAAGTTGTGGCGGCAATGCCAGGGTGGACCTGGCGAGGACCGCCGACGAAGCCCTGGCCAAACTGGCCGGGGGGCGCGTCGATATCTGCTTTGCCGATTTTGTGCTGGCCAAGGAATCGGGATTTCAATTGGCCGCGTCGAGGGATGGCGTGCTGCCGCACACAGCCTTCGTGCTGCTGGCGGACGCGGCCCGCAAGGAGTGGGTCTATTCCGCCCTTCGCCATGGCGCCCAGGATTGTGTCGTCAAGGACAAGCTCGATACCTACGAGATTCTCAAGACCATCGCCTTTTCCCTGTTTCATAAGAGTCGCGAGTTGGAACTTACCACGGCGGCCCTGCGTGATCCGCTGACCGGATTGGGCAATCGGGCGTTGTTCAACGAGCAGGCCCAGGTCTTGATCGAACAGGCACGGCGGAATAATGAACAACTGGCCGTGCTGTTCATGGATATCGACGGATTGAAACCGATCAACGACGCTCTGGGCCACGCCGCAGGCGACGAGTTGCTAAAGCAGGTGTCGGATCGGATCAGGTCGGCGACCCGCAAAAGCGATGTGGTCGCTCGCATGGGCGGCGATGAGTTTGCCGCCATCTTGCCGCGCATCCAGTCGCCGGAAACGGTGGCGCAGGTGACGGAAGGGTTGATGGAGGCGGTTGATCGGGTGCCCTATACCATCGGGTCGCATAGCGTTCGGGTGGGGTTGAGTTGCGGTTCCGCCGTCTTTCCAGACGAGGCGGATTCCATCATGAAGCTGCTGGCCGTTTCCGATGCGCGCATGTATGCCGCCAAGGCGCGCAAGCGGGTGCCAAGGGCGAAGGCCCCGAACAAGGTGCCGCAGACCATGAAGTGGCTGCCGAACGGCCAGTCCTAGAAATATTTGGGCGGCCTAGAAATATTTAGGCGGCGCAGGCCCCTTCGGGGGCGCAATACAGGCCGTAAAGCGTGTTGATCACCGCGCTGGCCTCGGCACCGGCCAGGGAATAGAAAATGGTCTGGGCCTGCCTGCGGGTCTGGACCAGATTGTCGCGCCGCAGGCGCGCCAGATGCTGGGATAGGGCCGATTGGCTGAGGCCGATGATCCGCTCCAACTCCCCCACCGACTTCTCGCCGTGCAACAGCTGACAGAGAATCATCAGGCGATGTTCGTTGCTCATGGCCTTGAGCAGGGCGCTGGCTCGGCGGGCGCTATCCTGAAGCTTCTCAAGTTCCATGACCAAGGATCCTCCAATTCAGCAGGGCACATATATAATAACACTGATTCAATATATTTCAATCTTATCACACCGCTCTGATGGTGTTTATGGGGCCGGCGCTCCGCATAACACTAAAAACGGTGTTGAATTTGACATTTGCCAAGCGGCCATCCCGGGCGACTCCATGAAGGACTCGCCCGGATCGACGGTTCAGGCCAGGGCGACCTTTCGCTTTTCCCCAAGCGCTTCCAGGGCCTTGCCGACGATTCCCGACGCGTTCAGGCCGATCTTCTCGTACTGGATGTTCGGGGTGTCGTGTTCGACGTAATAGTCGGGCAGGGCGATGGGACGAACCCGCAGGCCGCCATCCAGCGCGCCCTTGGACGCCAGGAAGTGCAGCACATGGCTGCCGAAACCGCCCACCGAACCTTCCTCCACCGTCAACAGCACGTCGTGCTCGCGGGCCAGGCGCAGGATCATATCCTCGTCCAGCGGCTTCATGAAGCGGGCATCGGCCACGGTCGGGTTCACGCCGTGATTGGCCAGTTCGTCGGCGGCCTTCAGGCATTCCGACAGGCGGGTTCCCAGCGACAGGATGGCGACGCGACTGCCTTCGCGGATGATGCGGCCCTTGCCGATGGGCATGACGGTGCCGCGTTCGGGCAGTTCCACGCCCACGCCCTCGCCGCGCGGATAGCGGAAGGCGGAGGGACGGTCGTCGATGGTCACGGCGGTGGCCACCGCATGCATCAGTTCCGCCTCGTCGGACGGGCACATGATGACGATCTCGGGCAGGCAGCCGAGGAAGGCCATGTCATAGGCACCGGCATGGGTGGCGCCGTCGGCACCCACCAGACCAGCGCGGTCGATGGCGAAGCGCACCGGCAGCCGTTGCAGGCTGACGTCGTGCTGCACCTGATCATAGGCGCGTTGCAGGAACGAGGAATAGATGGCGCAGAACGGCTTGAAGCCCTCGCAGGCCAGACCGGCGGAGAAGGTCACCGCGTGCTGTTCGGCGATGCCCACGTCGAAGCAGCGCGCGGGGAAGCGGTCGCCGAACTTGTCCAGGCCGGTTCCGGCCGGCATGGCGGCGGTGATGGCGACGATGCGGTCGTCATGCTCGGCCTCGGCCAGCAATGCCTTGGAGAACACCGAGGTATAGCTGGGCGCATTGGCCTTGGGCTTGTCCAACTGGCCGGTCAGGACGTCGAACTTGCCGACGCCGTGATACTTGTCGGCGGCGGCCTCGGCCGGCGGATAGCCACGGCCCTTCTTGGTCACCACATGGATCAGGACTGGCTTGGTGTCCTCGGAATCGCGGACGTTCTTCAAGACCGGCAGCAAATGCTCGAAATTGTGGCCGTCGATGGGACCGACGTAATAGAACCCCATTTCCTCGAACAAGGTACCGCCGCCCGATACCATGCCACGGGCGTATTCCTCGACGCGGCCGACGGCGCGTTCCAGCGGCGGCGGCAGCAGATGGGCGAGATCCTTGGCGAGGTGGCGGATGGAGTGATAGGAGGGCGACGACAGCAGGCGCGACAGATAGGCGCTCATGGCGCCCACCGGCGGGGCGATGGACATGTCGTTGTCATTGAGGATGACCACGAGGCGCGATCCCAGCGCCCCTGCGTTGTTCATGGCCTCATAGGCTTGACCGGCGCTCATGGCGCCGTCGCCGATGACGGCAATGACGTTGAAGTTGTCGCCCTTCAGGTCGCGCCCCGCCGCCATGCCCAGGCTGGCGGAAATGGAGGTGGAGCTGTGGCCCGCGCCAAAAGGATCGTATTCGCTTTCCGAACGCCTTGTGAATCCGGACAGCCCCGCGCCCTGGCGCATGGTCGTCATGCGGTCCTTGCGGCCGGTCAGGATCTTGTGGGGATAAGCCTGATGACCCACGTCCCAGATCAGCTTGTCACGCGGGGTGTCGAAGACATGGTGCAGCGCCACGGTCAACTCGGCCACGCCAAGACCGGCGCCGAGATGGCCGCCGGTGAACGATACGGACTGGATCATGGCCTGACGCACTTCGTGGGTCAGTTGCTCCAGCTCTTCAATGGAAAAGCCGCGGATATCCGCCGGAGTGGTAACGCGGTCCAGCAGGCTGGCCTTGGGCTTTGACGGGGAACGGGTCATGGAATCTGATGCCTTACGAACGGCGTTGGACGACATAGCGGGCGACGTCCCGCATCAAGTCCGCCTTGTCGCCAAAGGGGTCGAGGTGTCGGCAGGCCTGTTCGGCCAGCATGTCGGCCTGGGCGCGGGCGCGTTCCAGACCCAGCAGGGAAACGAAGGTGGCCTTGCCGGCGTCGGCGTCCTTTTGGACCGCCTTGCCCACCTCGGCCGCGTCGCCTTCAACATCCAAGATGTCGTCGGCGATCTGGAAGGCCAGGCCCAGGTCATGGGCGTAATTGCGAAGCGCGAGGCGCAGCTCGCCGTGGGCCTTGCCCATGACGGCGCCCGCCTCGCAGGAGAACGAGAACAGACGGCCGGTCTTCAACTGCTGCAACCGGGTGATGCCGGCCACGTCCAGGTCCAGGGTGTGGGCCTGCAGATCGATCATCTGGCCGCCGACCATGCCCTGGCCGCCCGATGCGTGGGCCAGATCGGCCACCAGCTCGCAGCGCACCAGCGGATCGGCATGGGTGGCCGGATTGGCCAGCACCTCGAACGCCTTGGTCAGCAGGGCGTCGCCCGCCAGCAGGGCGGTGGCCTCGTCGAACTTCTTGTGGCAGGTGGGACGGCCGCGACGCAGGTCGTCATCGTCCATGCAGGGCAGGTCGTCGTGAACCAGCGAATAGCAATGGACCATCTCGATGGCGCAGGCGACACGGAGCGCGGCGGCTTCGGCCACGTTGAACAGGCTGGCCGACTGCATCACCAGGAAGGGACGCAACCGCTTGCCGCCGTCCAGGCTGGAATAGCGCATGGCTTCGTGAACGCGGGCATCGGGGCTGTCGGACACCGGTAGCAGGCGGTCAAGCTCGGCATTGACCTGTTGGCTGGTAACGGTCAGAGCGTCGGAAAGGCGAGGAGTCAGCGGAGAATCAGTCAAGGATTTTACTCGATTGTGGATCACGTGATTTCTTCTGCGGCGGCGACCGCCACCGTTCCTTCAGGCCCCAACACGATGCGATCCACCCTGGCCCGCGCTTCCTCCAGCTTGGCGGCGCAGTGAATTTTCAACTGCGCGCCGCGCTCGTAGGCGGTGATGGCGTCGTCGAGCTTTCCGCGTCCTTCCTCCAGTTGGCGCACGATGCGATCCAACTCGGTCAAGGCGTCCTCGAAGCTCAAGGCGACGATATCAGGCGGCAGCTCTGCCATCAGGGTCCCGGTCACATTGTCGGAATCCGACGAAGCGCGGAAGTTTACGGTTGCGTTGCGACAATGGCAAGCGCGCATCCACACTTTCGTCGAGGAGAATGCTACATCCCCATCAGGGCGCGGACATGTTCGCGAACGCTGGCGGCCAAGGCCCGCAGGTCGTAGCCGCCTTCCAGCACCGACACCACTCGGTTGTCGGCGAAGTCCTCGGCGACCTTCAGCAGTTGATGGGTGATCCAGCTGAAATCGGCGGTGGTCAGGCGGAGATGGGCCAAGGGATCGGCGGCATGGGCGTCGAAACCGGCCGAGATGATCAGGAAATCCGGCTTATACTCGCGCAGGCGCGGGATCAGGATATCGGCGAAGGCGGTCCGATAGTCGGAGGAATTGGTTCCGGCGGGCAGCGGCACGTTGACCATGATGCCCTTGCCGCCGGTCTCCTCGGTGAAGCCGGTATTGGGATAGGCGTGTTCCTGATGGGTGGAGGCATACAGCATGCCTTCCTCGTCCCACAGGATATGCTGGGTGCCGTTGCCGTGGTGGACATCGAAATCGACGATGGCGACCCGCTGATAGCCGTGGACGTCGCGGGCGTGCAGGGCGCCGACGGCGGCGTTGTTGAAGAAGCAGAATCCCATGGCGCCGTCGCGCTCGGCATGGTGGCCCGGCGGCCGCACGGCGCAAAAGCAGTTGCGGGCCTGCTTCTTGGCCACCGCGTCCACCGCCGCCACCACCGCTCCGGCGGCGCGCAGCGCGGCTTCGCCGGAATAGCGGGACAAGATGGTATCGGGGTCGAGATGGTGATGGGAATCGCTGTGCGGCACCGATTCCAGCACATGGTCGATATGACTGAGCGGGTGGGCCCGCATCAATTGCTCCATGGTGACATGCGGCGCTTCCTCGCGCAGCAGCATGGAGAAATCCTCGCTCTCCAAGGCGGCGAGCGCGGCCTTGATGCGGTCTGCGCACTCCGGGTGGTAGTCCCCGGTATCGTGCTGCAGGCATACGGGATGGGTGAACAGCAGAGTTGTCATTGAGGCTTCGGACGTCCCGGTACGTTATAATTTTGTTTATTGTCATTGAAGGCTGGCGCAATTTCCATCCTTGATTTCGCAAGAGGCTATTTCCCATGGCGGCCAAGATCCGGGTCGATCAGCTTTTGGTGGATCGGGGGCTGGTGGAAAGCCGCTCCCGCGCCCAGGCTTTGGTCATGGCCGGGCTCGTCTTCTCGGGCGAGCGCCGCATCGATAAGCCCGGCACCGCACTGGCCGAGGACTGCGCCCTGGACCTGAAGGGGCAGGACCATCCCTGGGTGTCGCGCGGCGGGCTGAAGCTGGTTCGGGCGCTGGAAGAGTTCGCCATCGATCCGAAAGGCCTGGTGGCGGTGGATGTGGGGGCATCCACCGGCGGCTTCACCGACGTGCTGCTGACCCACGGAGCCGCCAAGGTCTATGCCGTCGATGTCGGCCACGGGCAACTGGCCTGGAAGCTGCGCAACGATGCCAGGGTGGTGGTGATGGAACGCACCAATGCCCGCCATCTGACCGCCGGGGAGATTTCCGAGCCGGTGGACATGGTGGTGTGCGACGCCAGCTTTATCGGGCTGGAGACCGTGCTGCCCGCCGCCTTGGCCCTGGCCGGTCCCGGCGCCGTCCTGGTGGCGCTGATCAAGCCGCAATTCGAGGTGGGCAAGGGCAGGGTGGGCAAGGGCGGCGTGGTGCGCGAGCCGGAACTGCATGCCGAGGTCTGCGAGCGCATCCGCCAATGGCTGGCGTCGCGACCCGGCTGGAGCGTGGTCGGCCTGACCGAAAGCCCCATCAAGGGACCGGAGGGCAACAAGGAATTCCTCATCGTCGGTCGGTATCTGCCATGTGCTCCCGCTTCGAGCTGAACGCCAACTCCCGCCAGGTGACGGCGCGGTTCAATCTGCTGGCTCCGCCGGGCATGCCCAACCGCGCCGAGACGCGTCCCACCGATTCCGCCCTGGTGATCGGGGTGGGCGGCGCCTCGCTGGCGCGCTGGGGCTTGGCGGTGGAATGGGATTCCCGGCCGCTGATCAATGCCCGCTCCGAGACATTGGCCTCGCGGCCGACCTTTCGCCGCTTGCTGGGCTGTCGGGTGCTGATTCCCGCCTCGGCCTGGTGGGAGTGGCGGGCGGAGGGAACGCGGCGGATCAAGACCAAACTGGCTCCGGCGAAATCGGGGCTGTTCGCCTTCGCGGGCCTGTTGGATGGTGAATGCTTCACCATGATTACCTGCGCCGCCCCGACCGAACTGGCGGAGGTGCACGAACGCATGCCGGTGATCCTGCCGCCCGAGGCAGAGGCGGCCTGGGTGGACCCGGCGGTGCCCTATGCCGAGATGGCGCCGTTGCTCCGCCCCATGGCGGGGCCGTTCACGATCGAGGCGGAAGCGCCACCTTCGCCGGTTCAGGGCAGCCTGTTCTAAAATGCCGCCCTTCCGCCTCATTACCAAAGATTAATCGCCGGGAAATGCTGCGGTAATCTCCAATGCGTCATTGTCTGGTCCTAGGATTGAAGACGGTGTTCGGCGGAAAGTTTGCGCTCCCCGCCGCCACGGCTTCCGATCCCGGCGGACCCGAACTCCCCGCCCGACGGTGCCCGTTCGTCCCCCCCGAACCGGGCCCGACCAAATAGACGGATGCATCCCCCTGCATTCGGACACCGGAAAAAAAGGCCCCCGCGTCTCCCCCCCTGGCGCGGGGGCTTTTCCGTTCTCCGCTTAGGCGCTAAGGTCGATCCAGGAAAGGTCGAAGGTCTCCATGCGAATCCTCCTCATCGAAGACGACAGCGAAGCCGCGGCGTATATGGCCAAGGGCCTGCGGGAGGCCGGTCATGTGGTGGACCACGCCGCCACCGGCACCGACGGGCTGTTCCTGGCCACCTCCGAGCGGTGGGATGCCATGATCATCGACCGCATGCTGCCCGGTCTGGACGGGCTGGCCATCATCCAGGCCATCCGCGCCGACGGCAATACCACGCCGGTGCTGGTCCTGTCGGCCCTGGGCAAGGTGGACGACCGGGTCCGGGGCCTGAAGGCGGGCGGCGACGACTATCTGGTCAAGCCCTATGCCTTCGCCGAATTGCTGGCCCGCATCGAGGCGTTGTCGCGCCGCGTTTCCGCCGCCCAGCCCGAGACCCGTCTCAAGGTCGAGGATCTGGAGATGGATCTGCTGGCCCGCTCGGTGGCGCGCGGCGGCCAGGCCATCGAATTGCAGCCCCGCGAATTCCGTCTGCTGGAATATCTCATGCGGCATGCGGGCCAAGTGGTCACGCGGACCATGCTGCTGGAAAATGTTTGGGAGTATCATTTCGATCCCCAGACCAATCTGATCGACGTCCATATCTCGCGGCTGCGCCAGAAGGTGGACAAGGATTTCGAACTGCCGCTGATCCATACGGTCAGGGGCGCCGGATACACGCTTCGTGCGGCCCGCTAGCGCCAGTCTCCTCCGCACCACCACCTTCCGGCTGGCACTCAGCTATCTGGGCATCTTCACGGTATCGGCCGTCGCCTTGCTGGTGCTGGTATCGTGGAGCACCACCATGTACATCGAATGGCAGGTGCAAGAAACCGTGGAGGCCGAGGCCAACGGCCTGTCCGAGGTCTATCGCGACCGCGATCTGGTGGGCTTGTCCGAGATCATCGGCCAGCGCATCCGCCAGGATATGGATGGCCGCAGCACCTATCTGGTCATGGGCCTCGACGGAGTGCCGCTTGCGGGCAATCTGCGGGCATGGCCCAGCGAGGTCGGCTCGCAATTGGGATGGGTGCGCTTTCGGATCATGCCGGTGGGAGGGCTGGGGCCGGGCGCCGAGGTGCTGGCCCAATCCTATGAACTGGCCGACGGCTATCGCCTGCTGGTGGGCCGCTCGCTGGCCGATGCCAAGCGGGTCAAGTCCGCCATCAATCGGGCGCTGGGCTGGGGCTTGGCGCTGACCATCCTGCTGGGCGTGGTGGGCGGCTATTTCACCAGCCGCCACATGCTGCAGCGAGTCGAGCAGATGAGCCGCACCGCGCGCGGCATCTTCGGCGGCGATATGAGCCAGCGCATGACCCTGTCGGGCTCCGACGACGAGTTCGACTCGCTGGCCGAAAGTTTCAACGAGATGATGGACGAGCTGGAACGGTTGCTGGAAGGCATCCGCACCGTCTCCGACAATATCGCCCACGACCTGCGCACCCCGCTCAACCGACTGCGCTCGCGCATCGATCTCGTCTTGCTGGGCACGCCGGATTGTGACGGCTATCGCCGGACGCTGGAAGAAACCCTGGCCGAGGCCGACAACCTGTTGGCCACCTTCAACGCCATCCTGACCATCTCGCACGCCGAATCGGCGGCCCGGCTGGAGCGCTTTCAGCCGGTGGATCTGGCCCAATTGGCGGCCGATGTGGTCGAGCTTTACGAGCCGCTGGCGGAAGAGAAAGAGGTCGTTCTCAGTTATCGCGCCGAGCCTGGACCCATGGTGAAGGGCGACCGCCATCTGCTGTTCCAGGCCATGGCCAATCTGGTGGACAATGCGGTCAAATATACGCCGCCCAAGGGTTTCGTGACAGTGGCGGTGACCGCCGCGCAGGCAGGGGGCGGGGTGGAGCTGGTGGTGGCCGATTCAGGGCCGGGTGTCCCCGAGGAGGCGCGGGAGTCGGTGCTGGAGCGCTTCGTCAGACTTGACGCGACGCGAACCACCCCCGGCAATGGGCTGGGCCTGTCTTTGGTCAAGGCGGTGGCGCGGCTGCACGGCGCCAGCCTCGTCCTCGACGACGCCCATCCGGGCCTGGAGGTCAGGCTTAAATTCCCCATGACGACAGCTATGTCCTAATGCATGGGGGGAAATAGTCGAAATGTGACTTGGATCAAGTCAGACTGTTGGAGTCGGCGAGATTGATCTAGTCTGCGCCGGGAAATCGGTAATTTCCATCGCGGTCCCTGGAGTGCCCTTAAACTGTCGACCGACCCGTCATCTTCTCCGGTGAATTCACCTGCAGCGGGCGCGACGACCGAGCGCATGGCGCGTCATGCCGTCATTTGGACCATGACGATCGCCACCGCCGTGTTGTGGGCGTTGTTCTGGCTGTGGGCCCACGATTTCAAGGGGAATCACATCTCGCGGATGGAACAGGTGCTGGATCGCCAGCGGGGGGCGGTGGCCGAGCAGGTCAACGGCATTTTCAAGATCACCGAGACCTTTCTGGTGGCGGCCAATCGGTGGGTGTCGGACCACCCGGAGCGCGATCCGCGCACGGACCCCGACTTCGCCGCCCTGGTTCGCGACTTCCAGCGGATTACCAACGAATCCATGCTGGTGCGTCTGGTGGATGAGGACGGCACCCTGCACCTGGTCCCCGAGGCGCCCGGCGCCAAGCTGGCAAACGTGGCCGACCGCGACTATTTTCGCGAAGCCATGGCCCATCCCCCCGGCGATATTTTCATCAGCGCGCCTTTCCGGGGACGCTCCACCGGATTGTGGGCGCTGTCCGTGGCAACCAGAATGTCACGTCCCTCCCACGGCGCCACCATCGCCTTCGTGGCCATCGAACAGTCCTTGTTCAATTCCGCCTTCGCCAAGGGCCGAATCGGCGAGGAGGGCAGCATCTCCCTTGTGCGGCGCGACGGCGTATTGTTGGCCCGTTCGGCGACCAATCCCGGTGAGCTGGGGCGCAACCTGTCCCAATCGCCGGTCTTCACCGAGGGACTTGCCAAATCGGGTGACGGCGTCTTGTTCACCCAGGGACAACTGACGGACGGTGTCCCCAAGCTGATCGCTTTCGGGGCGCTGCCTAATTTCCCGCTGGTGGTGACCGTTGGAGCCAGCATGGACTCCGTGGTCGGCGAATTGCGGGCCACCGTCATCAGGGTTGCCATGATCATGGCCCTGGTCAGCGTGCTGATGTTCTTGGCCACGCGAAAGATATTGTCGCTGCTAGACGATCTGGCCGCCAGCCGGAGCCAGCTCACCGCGTCCCGCGATCAAATGGCGGCTGAAGTCGAGGAGCGGCGCCATATCGAGGCGGCATTGCAGCGCTCCAACGGCGACTTGGAGCAATTCGCCTATATCGCCTCGCATGATCTGCAAACGCCGCTTCGCAATATCGTTCGCTACGCCCAATTGCTGGAGCGCCGCTATCAGGGGCATCTGGAACCCGATGCCCACGACTTCATCGAATTCATCGTCGATGGCGGCAAGCACATGACCCAGCTCATCGGTGATCTGCTGGAATATTCCCGGATCGCCAGCCAGGCAAAGCCATTGGACCGGTGTTCGTCCAAGGATGCGGCGGATCGGGCCGTCAATAATCTTCGGGTGCAGATCGAGGAAGCGGGCGCCGAGGTGGTGATCGGCGAGCTTCCGGAGGTGATGGCCGATGACGCCCGCCTTGTCAGCCTGTTTCAGAATCTATTGGGCAATGGGCTTAAATATCGCTCGCCCGAGCGGCCGTCCAAATTGTCGGTGACGGCGGAACGCGCCGCGCGGGGCACTTGGCGCTTCGCGGTCGCCGATAACGGCATCGGCATCGAGCGGGAATATTTCGAAAAGATTTTCCAGATCTTCCAGCGCCTGAATCCCACGTCTGAAACCGAGGGTACAGGCATCGGCCTGACTCTTTGTCGTCGTATCGTCGATCGCTTCGGCGGTGCTATCTGGTTGGAGTCGACTCCCGGCTCCGGCACTACGTTTTTCTTTACTCTCGAGGGCGGTTATCATCATGAAGGAGACAACAATGCGTAATGTATTTTTCGCCATGACCATGGTCGTTGGAATGCTGGTGGGCTCGGTCGGAGCCATGGCGGCGGGTGCCATCGCGGTGGACGACGAGGCCGGTTCCAAGGCCGACGAGGTCGGCTATGGCATCGGAACCGGCGCGACCCGCGAGGAAGCGGGCATCGACGCCAAGCGGGAATGCAAGAAGGCCGGCAACAGCGAATGCAAGGTCGCGGTGCGTTACGACACCTGCGGCGCCTATGCCGCTTCGCGCAGCTATTCGGGCATCGGTTGGGGCAGCACCGAAGGCGCCGCCAAGGCCAACGCACTGGAAGCTTGCGGGGCTGGTTGCAAGGTCGTCGTCTCGGACTGCCAGTAATCCGGTCGCCTATCCCTCTCCCCTTGCGGGAGAGGGATAGGCATCCCGTTATTGTTTGGTCGGGCGCGGCATCGGCGGTTCTTCCGCCGATGCCGTCGGCTCGGTCGGCGGGCTCGGCTTCGCGGTCGCCTTGGGCGGGGCGGGCAGGGGCTCGGCTTCCACTTCCGGCAGGGGGACCGCGCTGTCATTGGGCGCGGGCTTTGATTTCGTCTCGACGGGGGGCTTGGCTTCCCCTTGCGCCTTCGCCGGGGGTGTCGTGATGGGCATGGGAGCCGCATCCTCCACCTTCGGTTCAGGCGGCTTGGCCGTGGGCGCCACCGCCACCGACGGCTGGGCCGCTTCCAGTCTCGGGATCAGGCCACTCATCACATTGGTCGCGAGGTTGTGGGCGATGGCCGCGGGTTTGGGCGGCTTGCGCTTTTTCTCGAAACCGGATGGTGTTGCCTTGTAGTTGTTGTTGGCCCGTTCGGGGCCGAAGCCTTCGTCGTCGTCATCGGCAATATCGAAGCCGCGCGATGTGGCGACCGCCTTGTCGGTACGCTGCCATTCCTTCAGCGAGCGGCTATTGACCATGGCGACGATCCTGCCGGTCTTGACGTCGAGAATGCGGGCGCGCAATTCATAGCCGGTGGTCGCCTTGGGCTGGTCGGCCACCAGGACTTCCACCAGCAGGTCGGCCATATTCTGCAAGGCCATGATTTCCACCGTGCGGGGATCGATATCCTCGCCGCCGGCCCCCATGATCCGCATGATGGCGGTGCGGTCCACCACCAGGGCGTCGGCCGTGAGGAAGGGGGTCAGGAAGCCGTCCTGGAATTCCCATTCCCAGGTTTCCGGCCGCGACTGGCGGGCCTGCTCGTCGGCATTGCGGCGCTGGGTTTCCACCGTGCTCTGCTTGCTGCCCGACTGCTTCAGGGCAAGGTCGCCCTCGGTGGTATTGGCGGACTTGTCGGTGGAGATGGTGCGGCTTTCGCTATACCACTGGGCCATGGTGTCGGTCAGTTGCCGATTCCAGTAGAAGGCCAGCCGAGGCCGCCCGCCCTTGCCATAGGCGTCGGCGAATCGGGCGATGACGTCGGTTTGCGGCTTGAACGGATCGGGCCGAACGCCGGTGTCGAAGCCCGGACTCCCTTCCGGCGCGGCGGCGCGGGCCGGTGGGTCTGCCTTGGCCGGGGCCTGATAAGGCGGAACCTTGGGGCCGACCGTCTGGGCCGAGGCGGCGCCGCCGAGCAGGACGGCGGCCATCAGGCAGGCGAGGGGGGAGAGCTTCATTTGGTTTCCCTCATCTCGATCATGTAGCCGTCCACGGTCTTGTCGCCCATGGACAGTTCGCGGTAGGCCGACGAGGTGCGTGGCGACAGATGGAGACGCTGCCAGGCGCTGACCGGCTCGGAGGCTACGCCGGTGCTGTCATAGAACTGGGTGCGCGCCTCGGCGGTTTGTTGAAAATCGGTGCAGTTGACCACCTGGGCGACGACCTCCACCGTGCCGGTGGCGGTCCGCCGCGCCGCGATGGAGCGGACATAGAGCTTGTTCATGATGGCCGGGTCGGTGATGTTCACCGAATTCATCGGCATTTCCTTCAAGGGCGAGCTTTCGCCCGGCACCATGGCGGGACCGGGCACCAGATCGCGCTGGCCTGAGATCCGCGACATGTCGCAGTGGGGGGCGGGCTCCATGGAGGCGCAGCCGCCGAGCAGCAGCAGACCGAGAACGGGGGCAAGCAGGCGTCGCATGGGGATCACTCCTTGGAATCCCGGCCCGTGGCGGGCGGGGAGGCGGTTACCAGCGCCGCAGGCGAGGCCGGAGCCGCCGGGATGATGACCGGGCTGGCCATGATGTCGGCGGGGACGCTGTTGGGGGCGCGGGGATTGCGGGGGATGGCGGTTCCGTCCTTGATCCAGACCAATCCGCAGCGGCCCGCGCGCTGAATGGGAATGTCGCGGCCGCCCAGCATGGTGCCGCCGGGCGACTGGAATTCCACCCGCAAAGCGGTGACCTTGTCGGAAAGCGTCATGGTCAGACCCTGGACCCGGTCGGACAGATTGTCCCAATAGCGGGTGTCGGCCTCGGATTCAATGGCATGGGCGGTCAGTTTGGACAGCAGGCCGATCAAGGCCAGCCCGCCCGCCGCAATGGCGGCGCCCTGCTGGACATCCTCGGCCCTTTCGCGATCCTTGCGTTTGGTGCCGCGCCGAGGGCCGCTTTCCGTGGCGACCTTGGCCGCCAGGATGGCGCCGATCAGGGCCGCATTTCCGACCGTGTCGGCGACGGATTTGTATTCCGCCTTGCCTTCCAGGATGGCGTCGAACTGACGGCCGCCGCGCGTCGAGGCCTGACGGTAGATGTCTTCCAGCAGGACCGCGGAATCTTCCGGATGATCCTTGGGATGATCGGGGTCGGTCCAACTGATGCGGGCGGTCTCGGTGGAGCCGCTGCGCTTGATCCTGAGACGCGCTCCGTCGGAGATCTTGACCGGGGCGTCGCCGGTCTCCACCAGCACCAGGACGTTGTCCTTGTCGCGGGGCAGCGGCGCATCCTTGTTGATGGCGCGGAATTCCTTGAAGTCCTCGGCGGCCAGCGAGGCGTTGCCGGAACAATGGGCGGCCCAGCCCTGGAGAAAGGGCATCAGGGCGAAATCGGCGCGGTATTGCTGTTCCTCGGCGAAGGCGTCTTGCAGCATGCCGCCCTTGAAACTGGCCCTGGCATTCTCGAAATCTCCGGCGCGCAGGTAGAGCAGGCCGCGATAGTAATAGGCCATCACCCGCTCGTAGGGTTCGCCCTTGAAGTCCTTGACCTGTTCTCGGGTCAGGAGTTCGCGCGCCTTCTTGGCCTGTTCGTTGTCGGCGTAAACCGCTTCGATGCCTTGCAGTGCGTCGTCGAACAATTGCTCGGACAGTTGATTGCGCCCCAAGGCGAAGGTGGCCAGTCCAAGACGCATGTCGTTGAGGACGCGGTTGCGCTGGCCTTGGGCTTGGGCGATGAAGAAATGGCGGCGTAATTCTGTCGGCTTGTCGTCCAGATAGGCGTGGACGCTGCCGAGGTCGGGGCTGGTTTCCTGCTCGCGGGCGGTGACGCAGCCGACCGTCATGGCCGCCGCGACCAGGCAGCTCGTCAGTCGTGATGCGCCCGCGGCGGCCATTGCCTTGTTTCCTAGCGATAGATGATGTCGTCCTGGGCGGCCTTGGCGAATTCGTAGATGCCGCTCCAGACGATTTCCGAGGTTTCCAGATCCACCATCTCGAAGATGATCTGGTTATAGCGCTGCATCATGCCGGTCTTGGGATCGCGTGAGTCCAAAGAGGTGATGCGCCCGCCCAGCCGGTAGTCGCCGCCCTTCTGGGCGCCCGCCGCGGGCAGGGTGGCCTTATCCACCGTGCCTTGGCGCTTCAGATCGCGTTCCTTGGCCACCATGTCGGCATAGTGGCGCCCGACGAACTGCATCCGTCCGGCGGCGGCCCGGTTGAGGCCGACCCGCAGGCGGTCGGTGATGGAGTTCTTGTTCAGCCGCGACGAGCTTTCATTGTGAAAATATTCGGAATCGATGATGACGTTGGGCGGCATCGCCGCATTGGCCAGCCGGGGCTGGCTCAGCATGTCGCGCAGCATCTGGTCGGTCATGGCGATGACGTCCTGGCTTTCGATGCCGACGCCCTTGACCGGCCCCGAGGTGCCGGGATCGATATAGACGGTGGGGGCGCCCGCGGTGTTGTCCACCCTCTGGCAGGCCGCCAGGGCGAGCGCGGCGGCGATGGCGACGGACAAGGCATAGGGACGGCGCATGGAACGTCTCCGGTTGAATAGGGTTCTAGGGTTATGGTCCCCCTGAATTCAGGCGATCTTATGGCAATCGGGTGGTGCTTGCATCCGCCGAAGTGAGGTACAGTCAATACCCTAGCCCGTATTGGAGTGACGGTGTCCGTGTCAAATGTTCAGCATGCCCTTTTGGTGGAGGACAGCGCGACCCAGGCGCTGCTGACCTTGGCCGAGTTGGAGAAGCTTCCCGACATCGAGGTCGAGCATGCCGTCAGCCTCGCCGCCGCCCTGGAAGCCATTTGTCGGACCCGGTTCGACGTGGTGTTCCTTGACCTGACGCTTCCCGATTCGGTGGGGGAAGAGACGGTCAAGCGGTTCTGCGACGCAGCACCCGACTTGGCGGTGGTGGTGCTGACCAATCACGACGACGATGCCCAGGCCTTGCAGTCCTTGGAGCAAGGCGCTCAGGACTACATGCTGAAGGGGCGCATCGACGCTCAATCGCTGTCGCGTTCGCTGCGCTATTCCATCCAGCGCAAGCGGGCCGAGATATCGGTACGCGACGCCCGCGACGAGGCGCTGAGGGCCAACCGCCAGCTTGAGCGGCGCATGCGGCAGATCAATTGCCTTTATGGCGTTTCCCGTGCGTTGGAGTCTCCGGAACTGCCGCTTCGGGTCGCCATGGAAGAAGTGGTGTCGCTGATTCCCTCGGCTTGGCTGCGGCCGGAAAGTATCGGTGTCCGTCTGACCTGTCTGAACGGGCTGTTGCCGGGCGGCATCGTCGAGACCTCCGACTTCATGGACACCCAGTGGCGGTTGGAGGCCCAGGTTTTCGCGGGGGCGCGTCCCGCCGGTCGCATCGAGATTTGCTGGCCCGAGAGTCGCCCCCCGGAAGGGGACGAGGCTTTCGCCGTCTCCGAGCGCGATCTGGTGCGGGAATTGGCCCGTCGTGTCGGCCAGGCCCTGGAACGGGCCTGCGTCCAGAAGGAACTGGTTCAGCTCGCCACGGTGGACTTCCTGACCGCGGCCTATAACCGCCGCCACTTCATGGCGGTGACCGGGGCCGAGGTCCAGCGCGCCGGACGCTATGGCCGTCCGTTGTCCCTGCTGATGCTCGATATCGATCACTTCAAGCGCATCAATGACGAACGTGGCCATGCCGCCGGTGACGAGGCGCTGAAGGCCTTTGTCATCGTTTGTCGCGAAGTGTTGCGCGATCAGGATATCGTCGGCCGCATGGGCGGTGAGGAGTTCGCCATCGCCTTGCCGGAAACCGCCATGGAAGCGGCCCTGGTGGTCGCCGGACGGGTGCGCGCCCATTTGGCGGAGATGGAACTTCCGGTCAGCGGCGGGGCGCCGCTGCGCCTGACCACCAGCATCGGCGTCGCCGAGTGCAAGATCAGGGACGGCGAGGGACTTGAAGCCTGCCTGGGTCGGGCCGATGCCGCGCTCTATCGCGCCAAGGCGCTGGGCCGCGACCGGGTCGAGGCGGCGGAATAGAGCGTCCTGCGTCACATTCGACGCTGGGTGCGATCAGCGGTCGCTGAGACCGCGGCCAAGCAAGCGGAGCTTGCGCCCGGCGAGGGGCAAACATGACCGAATTCAGGCGAATTTGAAGGAGCCGCCGCCGTTACGCTTGACCGCATACATGGCGGCGTCGGCCATGCGCAGCATTTCCGCCTGGGATTTTGTGTCGTCGGGGAAGACGGCGATGCCGATGCTGCAACTGATGGATTCCATCATGCCGCATTCGGCGGCGGTGCGGGTTTGCACCGTTCTCAGGATGTTGGCGCCCAGGCGGGCAAGCCCCTGCTTGTCGCGGATATTCTTCATGATGACGACGAATTCGTCACCTCCCACACGGGCGACCGTGTCGCTGGCGCGCAGCGAGCTGACCAGGGCGTCGGCGGTGACCTGAATCAGGCGATCGCCTGCTTCGTGGCCCTTGGTGTCGTTGACCAGTTTCAGCTTGTCCAGGTCGATGACCATGACCGCGAATTTCTCGGCATGACGCGCCGCGAAGCGATGGGTCTCGTCCAACCGATCGAACAGCAGGTTGCGATTGGCCAGTCCGGTCAACTGGTCGTAAAGCGCCCGCTGGCGCAGGCGCAATTCCTTGTATTTGCGATAGATGGCGTATTCGATGGCTTGGCGCAGGTCGCCGCCGCTGAAACGACCCTTGATGACGTAGTCGTCGGCGCCGTGGCGCAAGGCCTCCAGGACGAATTCACGGTCGTCGAAGGCGCTGACGACGATGACCGGCGTGGTGACATGGCCGAAATCGACGCGGGCCAGCACATCCTTGGCATTGCCGTCCTTGACCAAGTAGTCGAGCAGGCAGATCTCGAATTCCTTGGTGTTCAGCGCGTCGATGGCGCCACTGCAATCGACGGCGCGTTCCAGCACCAGCTTGTCGCCGTAAATGGACTGGAGAACGTTTTCGCAATACATGAAGTGGATGAGATCGTCTTCTACCAGCAGCACCCGAAAGGGTGACTTGGAACAGACCTCTTCGGGGTCTTGGAAGGCTACGGGGTCGGCTCTGGTCATTAACATGAGGCGGCTCCCGCTGCTCGCACTGCTAGTATTTGATACTACCAGCAGATGGGGGATTTAGCCATCATTGAAAGTAAGGACGCATCCCATACGGAGGTCAAGGTCAGCGATCATCGCGATGTATATGTGCCAGTAATCTTGCGGCCGGTCGTGGATAAATGCTCGACGTCGGAATAGGTCATGGTGCTCGGGCTATTCTTTAGCTTTCGAATATCAATTAAAAATCCATCGATAACATCCGTGGTATGGCCAAGGGTTTTGGTAACGCGTCCCGACATTTCCTCGCAGACCGAGTCCAACTTCACAAGGCTGCGGAAATTGGTCTCACCACTGGCCCTGCTTTCCCGAAAGGACACCAGCAGAGCGTTGCATTCCCATTCAATGGTCGCGGCAAGACGCTTGATCCGCTCTACCGCGATGGCCGTAGCCGCATCCTGCTTCGCCTGCAGGTAGCGGTCCGGGGGCACCCCCTGACCACGGGCCCGCATGGGGTTTGGAACCTGGAATTGGGTGGCGGAGGTCGCTCCGGGGCGCGGCGAGGTGCGGCGGTCGGGGCCGATATAGTCGTGGGTCACCACGAAGGGCTTGCGCCGTTCCACCAGCATCCTAAGCCTGTTCATCAACTGATCCGGCGCGAAGGGGATCAGCAGCAGGTCGTCGGGGCCGCTGTCCATGGCCGCGCGCACCTTGGGCTCGTCGCGCGACGACAACAGCATCACGGTGACGATGAACGGATCCTTGCCCAGATTTCCAGCACGCATCTGCCGCAGGATATAGGTGGCGTCATTGGCCTCGATCTCCTGATTGACGATCAGGAAATCGTGATCGCCTTCCTCGCAGGCCTTGTGGGCGGCAAGAAAGGTGTTGGCCTCATTGATGGTGCGAACGCCGATATTGTTCAACGCCAGTCGAATGCCCTGGCGCAGCAGTCCACTGGGTTCGCAGACCAAGGCCTTGACCCGGGACAGGTCAATGGCCTGGGCTGGGGAGCTGGGGAATTTGGGAGCAAGATCGGCCATGGGAATGAGAAACCACCGAACGTCAGGGTGAAAAACGGATGACGGTGACAAGCCTCCGCTGCATGTCGACGGCGCTATTTAGAGCATCCCAATGCCGAATTGCAATGCATCCGCTCACATGCCGACATGAAAAAAAGTGGCGAGGCTCGGTCCGTTAACAGGGTGTTCACAATGCAGTCAAGGTTCTGCATCGGATGTCCGTCCAACGGTTACTTGCGCTCTTCATATAAACTTTCGAGTGTATCGCCGAACTTCTGGCGAATCATGTGGCGGCGAATCTTCAAGGTCGGCGTCAGCAGGCCATTATCGATGGAGAACGACTCGTCGGTCAGCACGAAACGGCGGACTCTCTCCACCGCAGACAATTGGGAATTCACCCGATCCACCGCAAGGGCGATGGCGTGGCGAAATCGGGGGTCGTGAACGACGCCGACGCCGTCGCCGCGGCCTTGTGCCCGCGCCCAGCTTTCCATCCATTCGCCGTCGGGTACGATCAGGGCCACCAGATGGGGGCGGCGGTCGCCATGGACCATGGCCTGCGCGATTTCGGGCTGGAGGGTGAGGAAGCCCTCGATGCGCTGGGGCGCCACGTTGTCGCCGCCGGAATTGACGATGATGTCCTTCTTGCGATCGGTGATGCGGATGGACTGGTCGGGATCGATCACGCCGATATCGCCGGTGTGCAGCCAACCCTCGGCGTCGATGGCAAGGTGGGTGGTGTCGGGGTCGCGCCAGTATCCCTGCATGACCAATTCGCCGCGCACCAGGATTTCGCCGTCCTCGGCGATTCGGACCTCGACTCCGTCCAGGGCGGGGCCGACGGTCTCGATGCGGACGCGGCTTGGCCGGTTGCAACTGACCACCGGGGCGGATTCGGTCTGGCCGTAGCCTTGGAGAATGCGCACGCCCAGGGCGGTGAAGAACATCCCGACCTCGTAGGGCAGCGGGGCGCCGCCCGAGACGAAGGCCTTGAGGCGGCCGCCGAACCGCTCGCGCACCTTGGCGCGCACCAAGCGGTCCAGCACCCAGTCGGCCACGGTGTCCAGCGGTCCCAGCCGCCCGTCCTCGATCCGCCGGGTGCCCAGGGTGACGGCGGCGTGGAACAGGCGTTGGCGCAGGGAAGGGGCCTTGGCGACTCCCTTCAGGATGCGGCTTCGCATGCTCTCGTAGAGGCGCGGCACCGCCGTCATGATGGTGGGATGCACTTCGGCCATGTTGGCGGCCAGGTGCTCGATGCCTTCGGCGTAGTGGATTTGCGCCGCGATGGCGATGGGGAAATACAGTCCGGCGGTGTGCTCGTAGGCATGTGACAGCGGCAGGAAGGACAGGAAGACGTTGTCCTCGATGCCCAGCTCTTCCACCACTTTGATGGCGCCCCAGCAATTGTGCAAGATGGCGCCGTGCGACAGCATGACGCCCTTGGGCACGCCGCCGGTGCCCGAGGTGTAGATCAGGCAGGCGGTGGAATCGCGGCGAACCTCTGCGATCTTTTGGCGGATTTGCTCGGCCATGCCCGCCTCGCGGCCCATGGTGAGCACCGAGCCCCAGGAATGCAGATCGATGCCGGTGGATTGGGCCAGCGGCGGCGGTTCCAGGGCGATGACGGCGGGCTGGCGGTCGGCCCGTCCGGCGGCGGCCAGCGCTCGCTCGGCCAAATGGCTGGTGGACACGATGACCAGTCGCGCCCCGGAATTGTCCAGGATGTGGAGGTGGTCGGCCACGGTGTTGGTGGTATAGGCGGGAACCGTGATGGCGCCCGCCGCCATGATGGCCAAGTCGGCCACCGCCCATTCCGGCCGGTTCTCGGAAATCAGCACCACCCGGTCGCCCGCCTCGATGCCCAGGCAGGTCAATCCGGCGGCCAGGGTGAGAACCTCGTCCATGGTCTCGGCCCATGATCGGGCCTGCCAGCACCCGCCGCGCTTGGCCCACAGGAACGGCCGTTCGCCCATGCATGCCGCCTGATCCAGGAACATGGCGGGCAGGCTGGTGGCGGCGCGAATATCGAGCATGCGCGAAACTCCCTGTTCGACGCCTTCAGTCATACCTATATTCGCGGTTCGCACAAGGAGACAGCGAATGAATCACCAGCCCGCTTCCGATCTCGGCATTCTTCCGGAATGGAATCTGTCCGACCTCTATCCGTCGCCGGATTCCCCCCAACTGGACGCGGATCTGATCGCCGTCGCCGAGGCTGCCCGCGCCTTCGAGGCCGCTTATGCCGGCAAGCTGGCGGGCCTGACCGGCGCCGCGTTCGGCAAGGCCATCGCCGAGTACGAGCGCATCAGCGAAATCATCTACCGCGCCATGTCCTATGCCCAATTGCTATATTCCGGCGACGTGTCTAACCCGGAAAACGGACGGTTCTACCAGGGCATGCAGGAGCGGGTGACCGAGATTTCCACTCATACCCTGTTCTTCACCCTGGAAATCAACCGTCTGGACGACGCTCGGCTGGCCGAGTTGTTGGCCTCGCCCGAGGCCGGGCATTACGCTCCCTGGCTGCGCGATCTGCGGGTGTTCCGGCCGCATCAGCTATCCGACGAGCTGGAAAAGATGCTGCACGAGCTGCATGTGGTCGGCACGGCGGCGTGGAACCGTCTGTTCGACGAGACCATGGCGCGGCTGCGCTTTCCCATGGGCGAGGCCATGCTGACCTCGGCCGAGGTGCTGAACCAGTTGTCCGACACCGATGGCGCCAAGCGCAAGGCGGCGGCCAAGTCGCTGGGCCAGGTGCTGGGCGAGAACGCGCCGCTGTTCGCGCTGATCACCAATACCCTGGCCAAGGAAAAGGAAATCGACGACAAGTGGCGCAAATATCCGCGCCCGCAGTCCTATCGCAATCTGTCCAACCAGGTGGAAGACCATGTGGTCGATGCCCTGGTGGACGCCGTCCAGGGCTGCTTCGGCCCGCTGTCGCACCGCTATTACGCCCTGAAGGCCAAATGGTTCGGGGTCGACAAGCTGGACTATTGGGACCGCAACGCGCCCTTGCCCGACGACAGCGACCGCAAATTCACCTGGGCCCAGGCCCGCGACACGGTGCTGGGGGCCTATGGCGCGTTCTCGCCCGAGATGGCCGAGATCGGCCGTCGCTTCTTCGACAACGACTGGATCGACGCGCCGGTGCGCCCGGGCAAGTCGCCCGGCGCCTTCGCCCATCCGACGGTGCCGTCGGTGCATCCCTATCTGCTGGTCAATTTCCAGGGCCGTACCCGTGACGTCATGACCCTGGCCCACGAATTGGGCCATGGGGTCCATCAGGTGCTGGCGGGCGGGCAGGGGCCGCTGATGGCCGACACGCCGCTGACCCTGGCCGAGACCGCCTCGGTGTTCGGCGAGATGCTGACCTTCCGCGCCATGCTGGAAGGCGAGACCTCGCCCAAGAACCGCCGCATCATGCTGGCCTCCAAGGTGGAGGACATGCTGAACACGGTGGTGCGCCAGGTGGCGTTCTATCAGTTCGAATCCCTGCTGCACGACGAGCGCCGTCGCGGCGAATTGTCGCCCGAGCATATCGGCGAGCTGTGGATGCGGGTGCAGTCGGAAAGCCTGGGCCCGGCCCTGCGGTTCCATGACGAATACCGTCACTTCTGGACCTATATCCCGCATTTCGTCCATTCGCCGTTCTATGTCTACGCCTATGCCTTCGGCGACTGCCTGGTCAATTCGCTCTACTCCGTCCATGCCAAGGGCGGAATCGCCGATTTCCCCGCCAAGTATCTCGACATGCTGCGGTCCGGCGGCGTGCACCGTCACAAGGAGCTGCTGGCTCCGTTCGGTCTCGACGCCGCCAATCCCGATTTCTGGCGCCAGGGGCTCGAGGTGGTGATCAGATTCATCGACGAGCTTGAAGCCATGTAGCGGCTGGGTCTCACTCGGCCCGGACGGCCAGTTGCGGACCGCACTGGTCGGCGGGCTTGTGGCAGGGCTCGATGACGTTGATCACGGTGGTGGCGGCGAAGCTGTCGCTTCGGATTCGTATCGGAAGCAAGGTGTCGCGGTCGATATCCACCTCGTATTCGGCGCCCTGCCACAGATGCAGGAATTTGGGCTTGAACCCGGCCAGCGGCTTCAGGACCATGGTCAGGCCGATGGTGTCGTATTCGCGGTCGCGGATATTGATGCGGCGGGGACCGATGACGGTGGTCTCGAAATCATAGGCCTTGCGGCCGTCATAGGACGTGGTCTTGAAGTATGCGCGGCCGCTGGTCAGCGCGTCGCGGGCGGCGCGTCCGGCCAGGGCCATGCTGGTCAACGGGTCCATGACCGAGCGGCGGAACTCGGCGGGTACCGGCGGATTGGGTTCGTCGTCCTCGGGCGGCGGGGCGAAGGTTTCCACCACTTCGTCGTATATGGGCCGGGCCTCGCCGTCATAGGCCACCCGCAGCAGATGCTCCCGATAGCGATTGCGGTAGCGCGTCTGGTAGCCGACCGACGACAGGCCGTCGGTTCCGGCCGGACGGCTTTCGCCCTCGGCGGTGAAGCGGAGCCTGAGAAAGCGGTCGAACAGTCCCACCGTGCGGATGGTCATGCCGGTATGGATGGCGGTGGCCGAGTCCTCGCGGCTGATGGCAAGGTCACCGGCATGAAAGCCGCCCCACATGATCTCGTAGCGATACCCCACCGGTTCCGCCAGCGCGGGCGGGCTCAGCAGGGCGATGACAAGGGCGGTGGTCGAAAGCCTCATGATGAACAGTATGACCATTGAGCGGAAAAAGTGGACCTTGATTCTGGTCATGCCCTTTACCACCCGGATGGGTGGAGACCAGCCCGCCACCCAGACCACTCGGAGGTCATAGGGAGCCGATTTCGTCTCGCGGGGGGCGCGATCGTGGTGTAGGCAACCTTCCCCGCTTGCGATCCCGCTTGGCAAACAGGCGCGGGAGGGGCATTGTTTTCCCAAAATTTGACGTAAACCCGTCAGCACAGGGGGATAGTCTTAAGATGAAGATCGCCATACCGAGGGAAGTTTTCCCCAACGAAAAGCGTGTCGCAACCGTACCCGAAGTCGTCGAAAAGCTGATCAAGCTGGGCTTCGAGGTGATCGTGGAAAGCGGCGCCGGTGACCTGGCCAATTGCTCCGACGACGCCTATAAGGCCGCCGGGGCCACCATCGCCGCCAGCGCCAAGGAAGCCTGGAGCGCAGGCGACATCGTCTTCAAGGTGCGCGCCCCCACCATGGACGAGGTGGCGCTGCTGAAGGATGGCGCCACCCTGATCAGCTTCATCTGGCCCGCCCAGAACCCCGACCTGATGCAGGCGCTTAGCGCCCGCAAGGTCACCATCCTGGCCATGGACTGCGTGCCGCGCCAGTTGAGCCGGGCCCAGAAGATGGACGCGCTGTCCTCCATGGCCAATATCGCGGGCTATCGCGCCGTGGTCGAGGCCGCCAACCAGTTCGGCCGCTTCTTCACCGGCCAGATCACCGCCGCCGGCAAGGTTCCGCCCGCCAAGGTGTTCGTCGCCGGTGCCGGTGTCGCCGGTCTGGCGGCGCTGGGCACCGCCGTCAGCCTGGGCGCCATCGTGCGCGCCAACGACACCCGTGCCGAGGTGGCCGATCAGGTCAAGTCCATGGGCGCCGAATTCGTCAAGGTGGAGTACGAGGAAGAGGGCTCGGGCGGCGGCGGCTACGCCAAGGTCATGAGCGAGGGCTTCCAGGCCGCCCAGCGCGAGATGTACGCCCAGCAGGCGCGCGAGGTGGATATCATCATCACCACCGCCCTGATCCCGGGCAAGCCCGCTCCCCGGCTGATCACCGCCGAGATGGTCCAGAGCATGCGCCCCGGCAGCGTCATCGTCGACATGGCCGCCGAGCAGGGCGGCAATTGCGAGCTGACCGTGCCGGGTGAGGTGGTGGTGCGCCACGGCGTCACCATCGTCGGCTATACCGACCTGCCGAGCCGTCTGTCCAAGCAGGCATCGACCCTTTACGGCAACAATCTGCTGCGCCTCGCCGAGGATCTGTGCAAGACCAAGGACGGCACGATCGACGTCAATATGGGCGACGATGCCATTCGCGGCCTGACCGTCATCAAGGACGGCGAGATCACTTGGCCCGCGCCGCCCCTGGTGCTTCCCGCCCCCCCGGCGGCCAAGCCCGCCGCCGCTCCCGTGGCGGCCAAGAAGTCCGGTCATGGTCATGGCGCGGGCGAGCCCATGTCCGCCAAGTCCCTGGCCATCACCTTCGGCATCGGCGCCCTGGCCTTCTGGTTCGTCGGCGCCAATGCCCCCGAAGCCTTCCTCGGCCACTTCACCGTGTTCGTCCTGGCCTGCTTCGTGGGCTACATGGTGGTGTGGAACGTCACCCCCGCGCTGCATACCCCGCTGATGAGCGTGACCAACGCCATCTCGTCGATCATCGTCATCGGTGCCCTGGTTCAGATCTCTCCGCCGCTGGGCGAGGGGATTTCCCGGCCCGGCTTCTGGATCGGCCTGCTGGCGGTGATCAGCATCATTCTCACCTCGATCAACATGTTCGGCGGCTTCGCGGTCACCAAGCGCATGTTGGCGATGTTCCGCAAGTAAGGGGGGCACCATGTCCGCAAGTCTCGCCACCGTTTCCTATATCGGTGCCACCATCCTGTTCATCCTCAGCCTGGGCGGCCTCTCGAACCCCGAGACGTCGCGCCGCGGCAATGTGCTTGGCATGATCGGCATGACCCTGGCGGTCGTCGCCACCGTGTTCGGCCCCCAGGTCACCTGGGGCGGCGTGCCGTGGATCGTCATCGCCATGGCCATCGGCGGTTCGGTCGGCCTGTACGCCGCCCGCACCGTGCAGATGACCCAGATGCCCGAACTGGTCGCCCTGATGCATTCGCTGGTCGGCCTCGCCGCCTGTCTGGTGGGCTACGCCAGCTATATCGATACCGCCCACAGCTTCGTGGGGGCTGAAAAGACCATCCACGACGTGGAAATCTATATCGGCATCCTGATCGGCGCCGTCACCTTCTCCGGCTCGCTGATCGCCTTCGGGAAGTTATCGGCCAAGATCGGCGGCAAGCCGCTGCTGCTGCCCGGCCGTCACATGCTCAATCTCGCCGGCCTGCTGGTGGTGATCTGGGTGGGCAAGGGCTTCATCAACGCCGAAAGCGTCGGCGGCGGCTTCTTCGCCCTGATCATCATGACCCTGATCGCCCTGGCCTTCGGCGTCCATATGGTGATGGCCATCGGCGGCGCCGACATGCCCGTCGTGGTCTCCATGCTGAACAGCTATTCCGGCTGGGCGGCGGCGGCGACCGGCTTCATGCTGAACAACGACCTCCTGATCGTCACCGGCGCCCTGGTGGGATCCTCCGGCGCCATCCTGTCCTACATCATGTGCCGGGCCATGAACCGCAACTTCGTCAGCGTCATCGCGGGCGGATTCGGAACCGGCGGTGGCACGGTGGCGGCACCGGCCGACGGCCAACCGGCGGGCGAGGTCACTTCCGTCAGCGCCCTGGAAACCGCCGAACTGCTGAAGGACTCGAAAAGCGTCATCATCGTCCCCGGCTACGGCATGGCGGTGGCTCAGGCGCAGCACACGGTGTTCGAGATCACCAAGCATCTGCGCGAGAAGGGCGTCACCGTGCGCTTCGGCATCCATCCGGTGGCCGGCCGCATGCCCGGCCACATGAACGTGTTGCTGGCCGAGGCCAAGGTGCCCTACGACATCGTCATGGAAATGGACGAAATCAACGACGATTTCCCCGATACCGACGTGACCATGGTCATCGGCGCCAACGACATCGTCAACCCGGCCGCCCAGGAAGACCCCAACAGCCCCATCGCGGGCATGCCGGTTCTGGAAGTGTGGAAGGCCAAGACCTCCATCGTCATGAAGCGGTCCATGGCGTCCGGCTATGCTGGCGTCGATAACCCGCTTTTCTATAAGGAAAACAACCGCATGCTCTTTGGCGACGCCAAGAAGATGCTCGACGAGGTGCTGGCCGCGCTCAGGGCCTGATACGCTCTGAAGTCATGGGGAAAGGGTCCGCACGGTCGTTGCGGGCCCTTTTCTTTTGTCGGACGAGGATGTGAAGTTTCATTGGTGTTTGTAACGAAAAGAGGCAGCCTCCATACAGGCTGTTCTTTCTTTTTAGATCGCCCCCGGATGAAAACAACTCAATGAAACCGATTTCCTTTGAGCGGCTTGGGACGCAAGGAGAGAGTTTATCCCTGTCTTTTGTTGCAACGGGAATCGGTCTATGCTTAACCTGTACGCGATGCAGCACCAAGACTCCGTCCTCCTCGCATTCCGAGGACTGAGGCCAAGTTTGGCAATACGCCCTTCTGGGGGATGATAGTAAGATGGGCCCTAGGTATTTGAGTATTGGACAGATTCACTTCATGGACGAATTACGGACATGAAGCCCTATATCGTAGCCATATTCAATCAGAAGGGCGGTATCTCGAAGACCACCACAAGCACTAATCTTGCCGTTTGCTTGGCGGCATTTGGCAAGTCCGTGGTGGTGATCGATCTCGACTCCCAAGGCGACTCCACCAAGAGTCTGGGCATCGACCCCAAGATCAAACAGGGGATCTATGACCTGTTCATCGGCCATGCGCCCATCGCCGATGTGATCGTTCCCACCGATTTCGAGGATGTGCGGGTGTTGCCGTCCACCTACAGCCTGGCCGGGATCGAGATCAAGCTGTCGGAATTGCAGAACTCCCAGCGCACCTTGTCCACCATCCTGGCGCAGACCCAACTGGACTGCGACTATGTGGTGATCGACTGCCCGCCCGCCCTGGGCATTCTGCCCATCAACGCCCTGGCCTCGGCCCATGCGGTGATTATTCCGGTGACCGCCACGCCCTATGCCAATGACGGATTGCTGCGCACGCTGCCCTCCATCAAATATGTGCAGGAGGGGCTGAACAAGAACCTGCTGCTGCAAGGCGTCCTGTTCACCATCAACGACAAGACCAAGACCACCCGCAAGATCAACGAGCTGATCCGCTCGCGCCTCGGCGGAACCGTCTATCGGACCGAAATTCCCCGCGACAACATGGTGATCGAGGCGGCGACCTCGCGCCTGCCGGTCTGCGTCTATGCCCCCCGGTCGGCGGCGGCCCAGGCCCATCTGGATTTCACCGAGGAATTCATCGACCGCCACGTGACCATCGCCGCCAAGGCGGGTGAAACCGTGCCGCCGCGCCTGCCGCGCGATCAGGCGGTCGAGCGGCTGTTCCGCTGGCAGTCCCAGCATGCCGCCGCCATCAAACCCGATTCCGACGAGCGTCTGCGCCAGAAGAAGGACCAATTGGATCGCATGCTCTATGGCGATCGCAGCTGGGGCGAGCGGGCCCATCTGGGGCTGATCCATTTCTTTATCGACAATCGGCTTTCGCTTGTCGCGTTCTTGCTGGTCATGCTGATCGGCATCATCGCTCTACTGGGTGCCGGGTTCGAGGGCGTCAGGCGCCTTGTCGGCATGGTCGGAATCATCTGAAGGCCTCTTCTGCAAGGTTTGGGGAGACGTGGTGAGCGGACTGAACGGGGTGGTCACATTCCGGCTTTGCGGACAGGTCTTTGGCCTGCCGGTGGAGGCCGTTCGCGAGGTGGTTCCCATCGCATGGCTTGACCGTCCGCCGCAGACGCCGTCGATGGTGCAAGGCGTTCTTAATCTGGGCGGGCGCGCGGTTCCGGTTCTTCGGCTCGACCGGTTGCTGGGGCTGGGGGACGGAACCTACGGCATCGATGCGTCCATCTTGATCATGCGCGCGGTGGAGGGCGAGCAGCCGCTGGGTCTATTGGTCGAACATGTGGACGGTGTTCGGCCCATGGATGGCTTCACCACCATGGGATTTTTCGACGGCGTGACCTTCAACGGCTGTCTGGCCGACCAGTTGGATTTCGGCGGCCAGGTGGTGCAATTGCTGGCATGGCGTAATCTGCTGTTGGCCGAGGAGCGTCATCGCCTGGCTGATTTCCAGGCGATGACCCAGGCGCGTCTGGCCGAACTGGGGGATGCCGCGCCGTGACCGCCATGGGCGGGAAGGTGTCCGTGACGGCGCAGACGGTGCTTGGCGACCCAGCGTTCGCCACCCTGAAGTCGCTGGTGATCGATACCACCGGCATGGCGTTTTATCGCGACAAAAGCCACGATCTCGCCCAGATTCTATCCGCCAGAATGGCGGAAGCGGGGGCCGACGACTGTGCTGGATATTTCGCCCGTCTAACGTCCGACTCCCATGAGATGGACGCTTTGGTCGCCGAGTTGACCATCGGCGAGACCTACTTCTTTCGTCATAAGGAACAGTTCGACGCGCTGCGCGACCTGATCCTGCCCGACGTGATCGAGCGCAACCGCCAACTGAAGCGACTGCGCATCTGGAGCGCCGGTTGTGCGACCGGCCCCGAGCCCTATTCCATCGCCATTATGTTGGAGCGCGAATTCGGCGCGCGAATCAGCGATTGGCACGTCACCATCCTCGGCACCGACATCAATCAGAAATTCCTCGCCCGTGCCCGCGAAGGCCGCTACGACACATGGGCATTTCGTACAATGTCCGACGACATCCGCGACGCCTGCTTCACCAAGCACGGCAATCAGTGGCAGATCAACGCCTCGTTCAAGCGGTTCGTCAAATTCCAGTATCACAACCTGATCACCAGCAAGTTTCCCTCCATCATCGATAATATCGCCGGTTTCGACATCATCATCTGCCGCAACGTGATCATCTATTTCAGCGCCGAGACCATTGCCGGGCTGATCCCTTGTTTCCGCGAGACGCTGAGCGATAAGGGCTGGCTGGTGATGGGGCATGCCGAGCCCAACCAGGAACTGTTCAAGGATTTTCAAACGGTCAACGTGGATGGCGCCGTGCTTTATCAGCGGGTGGACGGCTATTCGGCCCAGATGTCACCGCTGCCCGCGTCGAGCGATGTCGCGCCCATGCCGAAATCTCCGTCGGCCATGCTTCCCAAGCTTGCCGCCATGGATACGGGGCGGCTGGCTCCCGCGCGGACGCAGCGTGGCGCCGCGCCACCGCCGCGCCCCCCCCTTCGCCCCCCCCTGCGCCCAGGGACCGCGACCGTCGCCAAGCCGCCCACTCCCGTCGTGCCGCCGGTTGATGGCGGCGTCGTCCGGATCAGGGAATTGGCCGATCAAGGTCAATGGGAGGCCGCCGCCGCCGCTTGCGATGCCTTGTTGGCGCGCACTCCGATGGATGCATGGGCTCACTTTTACCGCGCCATGATCTTCGAGCAGGTGGGGCAGGCCGAGGACTGTGAAAAGGCTTTGCGCCGCGCCATTTACCTCGACCGCAAGATGGTTCTGCCGCACTATCATCTCGGCTTGTTTCTCTTGCGTCGCGACGATGCCGCCGCCGCGGCACGGGCGTTTCGCAATGTGTTGAGCCTGTTGAAAGACGTTCCCGACGATGATCCGGTGGCCGATGGCGACAAGATCATGGCGGGACAGATGCGTGAAGCCGTCGCCATGCATTTGACCATGATCGGAGGGGCGTGATGACCAGCCAGGGGGGCACGACGCGCGACGCCAGCGTGATGGAGCGGCTGCACGCCCGCATCGAGTGGGCGGAGTCCGAGAATGACAACGCCTTCAATTCGGCGCTGTTGAAGGCGCGGGCGCTTCGTCTGGCGCGGCCGCGCGGCGCTCTCGCGGATGTGCCGACCGGCCTGGATGCCTTGATCTGCACCATCGGCGCCGAACGATACGCGGTGCCGCTGACCTATTTGTCCGAGGTCATGCCGTTGGGCAATTGGACCCCGGTGCCCGGCCAGCCTCAATATCTGCTGGGGGTGACCAATCTTCGCGGTGAAATTCGCCCGGTGATCGACCTTCATTCATTGCTGGGGTTGGAACCGCTTGCCACGGCGGGACGGGGATGGGTGATCTTCATCCGTGCCGACGGCGCCGAGATCGGCCTTCGGGTCGATGGGGTGGAGCGGATCGCCGGCCTTGACGGCTCCAAGCTTACGAAGCCGCATGAAACCGGCAATGGGCTGCCCCAGCGCTTTGTCGCGGGCATCTCTCCCGAGACCTTGATTCTGCTCGACATCGCCCAGATTCTCGCCCTAGACGTTCTTAACGACTCCAAGGCCGACGCCAGACGTGCCTCGTGAAGGAAGCTCCCATGACCAATGCCAACACTCATTCCCTGTGGAAGACCATGAAGCTGCGCCGAAAGTTCTCGTCGGTGTCGGTCGCCTTCACGCTGGTCCTCGCCGGACTGATCGTCTTCAACGTCATGGTGCTGCGAAGCCAGTCGCAATATTCGGTGGTCACCGACATGGTGGGCCGCCAGCGCATGCTGTCGCAAAAATTCGCCAAGGAGGTTCTGCTGGTGGGTAACGGTGCCGTCGCCGATCATCAGGCGACGCTGCGCCTGATGCGCGACAGTCTGGCCGTTCTGATGGAAGGCGGCGAGATCATCCTGAACCTGGATACCCAGGCCAAGGGCGAACTGCCCCCGGCGCCCTCCGCCGAGATTCGCGCCAAACTGGCCGAACAGGCGGTGGCGCTGCGTCTTTACGAACAGGCGGCGACCACCTATTTGGGAATGTCCGCCGCTGATCCCAAGCGCGCCGATAGGCTGCGCGAGCTCTTGATCGCCCAGACGCAGGTCAGCGATTTGGCCGAAGGGGCGGTCAAGATGCTGAGCTACCATGCCTCGTCGGCCATTCAGTCCATGATCTGGCTGCAGGTGGTGATCAGCATCATCATCGGCTTTCTCGGCATGGCCATCAGCCGCCAGATCGGCCGCCAGATTTCCGAGCCGTTGGAGGCCTGCTCCGAGGCGGCCCGCAAGGTGGCCGACGGCGATCTGCGCATCGATGATCTCGAGGTCAATTCCATGGACGAGATCGGGGTGCTTCAGGTGGCTTTCAATCAGATGGTCCACAGCCAGCGCGACGTGGCAAGCCAAGCGCGGTCCGCATGCGATTCCTTGATCGCGGCGGCGGCGGCCATCTTGTCCTCGGCCCAGGAACAGGCGGCGGGCACCAAGCAGCAAGCGGCGGCGGTCCAGGAAATCACCACCACGGTGGAAGAGATCAGCCTGTCGGGCAAGCAGGTGGCGGAACGGTCCCGTCAGGTCGCGGGCACCGCCGAGGCGGTGGCCACCTCGGGCGCCACCGGTCTCCAGGCCGTTCGCGACGCCTCGGTCGGCATGGAGGCCATTCGCGAACAGACCGAAACCGTGGCGGAAAACATCATTACCCTGTCGGAGCGCACCCAGGCGGTGGGCGAGATCATCGCCACCGTCAACGAAATCGCCGAGCAGTCCAATCTGGTGGCGCTGAACGCCGCCATCGAGGCCGCCGACGCCCGCGAACAGGGGCGCCGCTTCTCGGTGGTCGCCAACGAGATCAAGAATCTCGCAGATCAGGCCAAGGAAGCCACCTCCCAGGTGCGCGGCATCCTCGAGCAGACCCAGAAGGGCATCAACACCTCGGTGATGCTGACCGAGGAGGCGTTGAAGCGGGTGGAAAGCGGCCGCGAGCGGACGACCCAGTCGGAACATGTCATCCGCCAGATGTCGGACAACATTCAAGAAAGCGTCCACGCCTTCCAACAGATCGTCGGCGCCACCAATCAGCAGCAGATCGGCCTGGAACAGGTCACCCAGGCCCTGCACGAAATCCGCCAAGCCAGCCAGCAGACGGCGGTCACCACCGCCCAGCTTGAAAAGGCGTCGCTGGATCTCGGTCAACTTGGGCAGGCTTTGGCGCACACCCTGGAGAAATACCGGCTGTGAAAGGCATCCGCGAAAGGCTGCTGGAAGCCTTTCACATCGAATACCGCGAACATCTGGAAGCCATCCGTGCCCTGCTCGATGAATTGAGCCGCAAGCATGATGGAAGCGGTCTCGCGCAGCTCGATGAAACCTTTCGCCGCGCCCATTCCTTGAAGGGTGCGGCCCGCGCCGTCGATCTGCCCCCCATCGAGCATGTCTCCCATCGGCTGGAGACCATGTTTGCCCGCATTCGCAACGGCGAGATCAAGCTCGACCCGTCCATTGCCGCCATGATCGGTCGCGTTCTCGATGGTATCGAGGATTGGGTGGCGGCCAACAGTGCCGCCGGCACGCTGCCCAATCTGGATTCGATCACCGCGGAATTGGACGATCTGCTGGCGGGGCGCCCGCCGTCGCTCGCCCCCGTCGTCCCCAAGGCGGTGATGCAACCGAAGGCGCCGCCTCCGCCTGCTCCTCCGCCTCCGCCTCCTCAGGCCGCCGCTTCGGTGGTCGAAGAGGTGGAGCGGCCGGTGATGGTCAAGGCGGACGAGACCGTGCGGGTCAGGGCGGTGCATCTCGACCGGTTGCTGCGATCAAGCAACGAGTTGGTCACCGAGACCATGATCCAGCGTCAGCTTACCCATTCCCTGGTCAATATCGACCGCAGTCTGGCGGAATTCGACAAGCAGTGGCGTCGGGTGCGCAAGACCGCGTCGTCCATGGTCCGCGAGATGGGCGACCACCAGCGCTCATCCCAATTGGATCATAATCTAGAGGCCCTGGAACAGTCCCTGCGCGCCCTGGTCAGCGATGCGCGAAGCAGTCGGCGGCTTCAGCAACGCACCGGCTGGACCCTGCGCCAATTGGGCAGCGAGTTGCAGCAGGAAGTGCGGCAAGTCCGCATGGTCCCCGCCGAAAGCATCTTCGGTGGTTTCCGCAAGATGGTGCGCGATATCGCCCGTGACGCCGGCAAGAAGGTGGAAGTCCATGTGGCGGGGCTCGACGTCGAGGCCGACCGCATGGTGTTGCAGGGGTTGAAGGATCCCGTCATGCATTTGTTGCGCAACGCCCTATCCCACGGCGTTGAATCGCCCGAGGAGCGCGTCGCCGTCGGCAAGCCGCCCCAGGCGTCCATCAGTCTGCGATTCGACGTTTCCGATGGTCGCTTGGCGACCCTGGTGGAAGACGACGGTCACGGGGTTGATTTCGAGGCTATCCGCCGCAAGGCGGTCGAGCGCGGCGCCATGAGCGAGGACGAGGCGGCGGAACTGGGCCAGCAGGCCTTGCTGGACCTGATCTTCGATCCCGGCTTTTCCACCGCGCGGCAGATCGATGATCTTTCCGGGCGCGGCATGGGGCTGTCGGTGGTTCGGGAAGCGGCCGCCATGATGAACGGCACCGTCGAGGTCCGCAACCGCGAGCCCGCGGGCACCTGTTTCCGTCTGTCGGTGCCGCTGTCCGTATCCACCCAGCGCCTGTTCCTGGTGGAATGCCAGGGACATGCCTATGCCCTTCCCACCGAAGGCCTCGACCGGCTGTACCGGGTCAAGGCCGACGATGTCTCCACCGTGGAAGGAAAGTCGGTGGTCTATCTGGGAGGGCAGCAATTGCCGCTGCTGTCCCTGGCCCATCTGATGGCGCTGGGCGAAAGTTCGGTCAAGGTGACCCGCAATGTCGTGCCCCTGGTGGTGTTGAAGAACGGCGACCGCCGGGTGGCGGTGGCGGTGGATGCCTTCTTGTCCATCCGCGAGGGGCTGGTGAAGGATATCGGCGTGCCTGGGGCCCGTGGGACCATTGTGGCCGGCGGCATGCTGATGGAAGACGGCGGCATCGCCCTGGTGCTCAATCCGTTCGAGATCGTCGAGACCTTCCGCAAATCGGGCAGCATCCGGGTGCTGACCACGGTGGAAAAGCCGGTGGAGCGCCGGGTGCCGGTCATTTTGGTGGTGGACGATTCGCTGACCACCCGGACCTTGGAAAAGAGTATTCTGGAGGCTCAGGGCTATCAGGTGCGCCTGGCCTTCGACGGACTCGAGGCGCTGGGGCGCCTGCGCGCCGAACAGATCGACCTGATCATCTCCGATATCCAGATGCCTCGGCTCGACGGGTTCGGCTTGCTTCAGGCCATCAAGGCCGACAGCGCGCTTAAATCCATCCCGCTGATCCTGGTCAGCTCGCTGGAAGCGCGCGAGGATCGGGAACGTGGCCTGGCCCTTGGCGCCGACGCCTATGTGGTAAAGCGCAAATTCGACCAGAAGGAACTTCTGGAAACCATCGGGCAGTTTTTATGAGACGCAAGATCAAGGTAATGATCGTCGAGGACTCCCTGGTGGTGCGGGAATTGCTCAAGCACATTATCGGCAGCGACAGCCGATTCGAAGTCATCGCCGCGGTCGACAGCGCCGAGCAGTGCCTGCGGCTGCTCCAAACCGAGCATCCCGACGTCATTTCCCTCGATATCCGCCTGCCGGGGATGAATGGCCTGGATGCGACCCTACAGATCATGGCCAAGCGGCCCACCCCCATCGTGGTGGTGGCGGCCCAGGTGGATGACGACGAACTCAACATCGCCATGAACGCCCTGCGGGCAGGGGCGCTGTCGGTGGTGGAAAAGCCGGTGGGCGTGACCAATGTGGATTTCGAGGCGCTGGCGGCCAAACTGTGCACACAATTGGCCATCATGAGCCAGGTCAAGGTGGTGCGCCAAGGCATCGATCGCGGTCTACGATTCGGCAGCGCGGATGGCACCCCTCAGGCTCCGCCGCCCCCCGGCAGTTTTTCCATGCTCGGCATCGCCGCCTCCACCGGTGGGCCTCAGGCCTTGGTGCAATTGCTATGCGGGCTGGGCGAAGGATTTCCGCTGCCGATCATGTTGGTCCAGCATATTACCTCCAGCTTCCTTGACGGTTTCGTGTCGTGGCTGAGCGGCGCCACGCCGTTTAAGGTCAAGATCGGGCACGAGGACGAACTGCCGGAGGTGGGGACGATCTATGTGGCGCCCATCGATCGCCACCTGGTGTTGATTCATGGCCGCTTGTCCATCTCCGACGGCCCGGCGGTGTGTAATCAGAAGCCGTCGGGAACGGTGCTGTTCAACTCCATGGCCCGCGAATTGGGGCGCAAGGCCATCGGAGTCGTTTTGACCGGAATGGGGGCGGACGGATCGGAAGGTTTGGCCGCCATGAGAACGGCCGGTGCCTATACCATCGCCGAGGATGCCTCGACCTGCGTGGTGTTCGGGATGCCGTCGGCGGCGGCCAAGCTGGGCGCGGTGCGCGAAATGCTGCCTTTGCCGACCATCGCGCCCCGGCTGAAGGCCTTGGTGGGGCCAGGAGTGACGCCATGACGGAAGACCGCCTGATCCTGATCGTCGAGGATTCCGTCACCCAGGCCATTCGACTGCAATTCACCCTGGATCAGGAGGGGTTCCAAACCGCCATCGCCGCCTCGGGCGAGGAAGCGCTGGACTACGTCAACCGGCAACTGCCCGACCTGATCATCGTCGATTATCACCTGCCGGGCATCCAGGGCGACGAGTTGTGCCGTCAGATTCACATGGACATCACGACGCGGGGCATTCCGCTCCTGATGTTGACCGCCGACGATACCGCCGCCGTGGAACTGCACGGACTTGAAAGCGGCGCCGACGATTTCGTCGCCAAGTCCGAGGATGCCGACATCCTGCTGCTGCGGGTTCACAACCTTCTGCGCAAGTCGCGTCACAAGGTGGTGGGGGCCGAGGTCGGCCGTTCGCTGTTTCGCCGTGCCCGCGTCCTGATCATCGACGACAGCAATACCTATCGCCAAAGCCTCGCCATGGAACTGAACGACGAGGGCTGCGACGTGTTCCAGGTGACGTCGGGAGCGGAAGGGCTGGCGGCGCTGGATCATTCCGATTTCGACTGCATCATGGTCGATATGGTGATGCCGGGCATGGACGGCATCGCGGTCTGCAAGGCCCTGGCGGAGCGCCGGGCAAAGGATGACGCCCCCCTGGTGGTGTTGATGCTCTCCGCCTACGAGACCAAGGAGAACGTGGCGAGGGCACTCGAAGCCGGGGCCGACGACTTCGTCGGCAAGTCCGCCGAGATGAGCGTCTTGCGGGCGCGCTTGCGGGCGCTGCTGCGCCGTAAATTCCTGCTGGAACAGAATCAGCGCATCCTCGACGAGATCAGGCTGCGCGAGGCGGAGACGCTGCGCGCCAAGGCGGAAAAGGAAGCGGCCGAGGCCCGCGCCGCTCTGGTGGAGGGATTGGCTCGGGTCAATCTGGAATTGGGCGAGACCAATGCCAAGCTGGTCAAGGAGGTGGAGCTGCGCTCGGTGGCGGAACACCAGGCCCTGGCTGCCCGCGAGACGGCGGAGACGGCCAACCGGGCCAAGACGGTGTTCCTCGCCAATATGAGCCATGAATTGCGCACGCCGCTCAACGCCGTTCTCGGCTTCGCCGAATTGGCCGCCAGCGTCATGGATAAGGATGCCCTGGCGCAATACGGCGACTTTCTCGACAACATCACGGAATCCGCCCAGCATCTCCTGGGGGTTATCAGCGATATTCTGGACGTGTCACGGGTCGAGGTCGGCAAGGTGGTGCTGCGCGAGTCCGACATGGATGTTTCCGAGATCGTTCGCTCGGTCACCCGGTTGATCGACCATGTGGTCATCCGCAAGCATCAGACGATGACCACCAACATCGCCAGTTCACTGCCCGGACTGCGCGGCGACGCGCGCCTCATCAAGCAGATTCTGCTCAATCTGGTCTCCAACGCCGCCAAATTTACGCCCGAGAGGGGTAAGCTCCACCTGGACGTCCACATGCGAGACGGCGCTATCTGCATCGTGGTGGAGGATAACGGCGTCGGCATCGCCGCCGAGGATTTGACCATGGTGCTCCAACCCTTCGGTCAGGCCGAATCCGCCATCAGCCCCAAGCAGGAAGGAACCGGGCTCGGCCTGCCGCTGGCGAAGGGATTCGTGGAACTGCACGGGGGCATCTTGTCGTTGGACAGCGAACCGGGACGGGGAACCCGGGTGACGGTGCTGTTTCCCGCCACCCGGACCGTGACGGCCGGTCAGTAACCGGCGGCGGACCGCTTGGGTCCGTTGGAGGCGTGCACCGACATGGCGAGGCCGTCGTCATGCATGGTGGTGGCTTCCTCGGGATAGGCGCCGATCTGATGGATGGACAGATCGGCTCCGGCGAATTCCTCTTCATCGCTGAGACGGATGCCGAAGGCGGCCTTCAGTCCGCCATAGACGGCAAGACCGCCCGCCAGGCCGAAGGCGGCGCCGCATAGGGTGCCCACCGCTTGGGCGGCGAAGCTGACGCCGCCCATGCCGCCCAGCGCCTCGAGACCGAACAGGCCGCAGGCGAAGCCGCCCATCAGCCCGCACATGCCGTGCAAAGCCCAAACGCCCAGAACGTCGTCCAGATGCCATTTGTTCTGGCACAGATTGAACAGCCAGACGAACATGGCGCCTGCGATGCCGCCGGTGGCCAAGGCGCCCAGCGGATGCATCACGTCGGACCCGGCGCAGACCGCGACCAGCCCGGCCAGTGCGCCGTTATGGACGAAGCCGGGATCATTGCGGCCGACCAGCAGGCTGGTGAGGATGCCGCCGACCATGGCCATCAGCGAGTTGATGGCCACCAGACCGGAAATCTCGGCGATGGTCTGGGCGCTCATCACGTTGAAGCCGAACCAGCCCACCGACAAGACCCAGGCCCCCAGGGCCAGGAACGGGATATTGGAGGGCGGAACCGCCACCAGACGGCCGTCCTTGCGATAGCGGCCCAGGCGGGCGCCCAGCATCAGCACGGCGCCGAGCCCGATCCAGCCGCCGACGGCATGCACCACCACCGATCCGGCGAAGTCGTGGAATGGCACCCCGAAGGCATTCTTCATCATGTCCTGAAACCCGAGACGGGTGCCCCAGACCATGCCTTCGAAGGTGGGATAGACGAGGCCCACCAGAATGGCGGTCGCCATGAGTTGGGTGTTGAACTTGGCGCGTTCGGCGATGCCGCCGGACACGATGGCGGGAATGGCGGCGGCGAAGGTGGCCAGGAAAAAGAACTTGACCAGATCATAGCCCTGGGCGCCGAAGGTGGTGCCGGTCTTGCCGACCAGCACATCGGCTCCCACCAGGAAACTGGTTCCGTAAGCGACGGAATAGCCGACGAAAAAATAGGCAAGGGTGGAAACCGCGAAGTCGGAAATGATCTTCACCAAGGCATTGACCTGGTTCTTCTTCCGAACGGTTCCAACCTCCAGAAAAGCAAACCCCGAATGCATGGCCAAAACCATCACCGCGCCCAAGAGGATGAAAAGTACATCCACACCTGTTTTCGTCGTCTCCATTTGCATCCTCTGCTCTGGGGGCTGCCGCAGTCACGGCCTGGCCGCCAGCGTTCAAATTGCATGCCACCTCGCTGACTTTGAAAAAGCGCTGATAAAACAATGCTATATTTATGAAGGTCGGGTTCCTGCGAAATTGAAGTGCCTAAATAGAAGACAAAAATCGGCGCTGTGCCGGTTAAAAAAGCATCAATCGCAACCTGCCCGTATGGAGGCACGCTGTTTGGCGTAAAAACAGGCAGTATTTTGTATTGATGAATATTTGGTCAGTTCATGGCGGCGATGAACGGAATCGCCCATCGCCATGGGCAGGAGCCCATGGTGCAAACGGATTAGTGATGAAAAGGGGAAATGGCGCGAGTGACGGGGCTCGAACCCGCGACCTCCGGCGTGACAGGCCGGCGCTCTGACCAACTGAGCTACACCCGCGCGAGGGCCGTCGATATAGCAGTCCCATCGGAGCGGTGCAAGCGTGATTCGCGATGACGGGTGGCCAAGGACTGCTAAGCTATGGCGCAAGGTTGGCGCTGGAGGCGTAAATGGCGGAAATCATCAATCTCAATCGGGTTCGCAAGACCAAGGCCAAGGAGAAGAAGGCGGCACAAGCCGACACCAATCGCGTCGTGTTCGGCCGCACCCGCGCCGAAAGGGAGGCGATCCGTAAAGGTCTGGAAAAGGCGAAGGATGATCTGAACGGCAAGAAGTTGGAGGAGTAATTCTCCTATCTAAAGGTATAGTCGATCCCATATGGCCAGTTTGTGATCCCAGCAAATTCTTGCCACGTCCCCCTAAACGCGTAAAAATATTTCCAGGAACTATTCCGGCAGAATCAAAATAGAGCGCGGTGTAATCGCGCCGACAGTCGGGGAGACTGACATGGGTGCGCCAAATAGGGGAGCGGAGACTGCCCCACCTCCCGGTATGCTGCCAATTCTATTCGAGCGTCTCGGTGAAGTCTTCTTTCGCACCGGTGCCGATGGCGTCGTGGAATGGGTTTCTCCCAATGTCTCCCAGCTTCTGGGCTATTCCCCTCAAGAGATGACCGGCATGCCGGCGAGCCAGATGTATGTCAGGCCCACCGACCGCGACGCCTTGGTCGCGGCGGTCTTGGCGGGCAAGGGGGCGGCGGTCAATCAAGAGGTCGCCCAGCGGCGCAAGGACGGCAGCACCATCTGGACCCTGATGAGCATCTGCGGCGATTTCGCCGCCGATGGAACCTTTCTGGGCATTCAGGGCGTGGTGCGCGACATCACCGACCATTGGCAGACGCGCAAGACCCTGGAAGACAGCGAGGATCGCTTCCGGCGGCTGTCCGACGTGGCCATGGAGGCCATTTGCATCCACTACCAGGGCAAGATCATCGACTTCAACAATGCCTTCGAGAATCTGTTTCGCTATACGCGGGAGGAATTCTTGCAGATGTGGGCCTGGGATGTCATCGATCCCCGCGACATTCCCCGTGCCAAGGAGATGGTGCGGGTGCAGTACGAAGACCCCTACGAGGTCCGGGGACTCCGCAAGGACGGTTCCGTCTTTCCCATGGAGATCTACTCCAAGCACAGTTGGATGGGTGAAAAGTCGGTCAGGGTGACCTCCATTCGAGACCTCACCCAACGCAAGCAGGCCGAAGCAACGGTGCGGCTGTTGTCCCAGGCGGTGGAACAAAGCCCCGTGGCGGTGCTGGTGGTCAATGGCGGGGGAGCCGTCCAATACGCCAATTCCGCCCATTCGGCGGTGTCGAGCATTCCCGTCGGCTCGGTGATCGGCCAGCCGCTGCTCGGATTGTTTCCCCCCAAGGCGCGCCCGGCCGTGGATGAGATGTGGCGGACATTGTGCCAAGGCGGCGAATGGCGGGGTGAGATCCAGGCCCAGTCCAGCGGCGGTTCTCCGTGCTGGTTGCAGGTGCGCTCTTCCACGGTCTCGACGCCCGGCGACGACGATACCCACTATCTGGTGGTCATGGAGGATGTCACCGTTCGCAAGGAGCAGGAACGCCGCCTCCAGCATCAGGCCTTGTTCGACGGATTGACGGATCTTCCCAATCGGGTGCAGGCGCTGGAGCGGCTGTCCCACGAAATCGAAAGCGCCCGTGACGCCGAACGCAAGGTGGCGCTGCTGTTCGTCGATCTGGACGAATTCAAGTCCATCAATGATTCCCTGGGCCACGAATACGGCGACGAACTGCTCATTATGGCCTCGGAGCGGCTCCGCCGGGCCGCCGGTCCGGGGAACATGGTGGCGCGGTTCGGCGGCGATGAATTCCTGGTCATCATGGGCGACATCGCCGGAGCGCCCACCGCCGAAGCGGTGGCGGCGGCGGTGGTGGAGGAATTCGCCGTTCCCTTCACCATCAGCCGCCGCGACCTGATCGCCACCGCCAGCATCGGCCTCGCTCTTTACCCAGAGGACGGCCGCACCCCCCAGACCCTGTTGCGCAATGCCGATACCGCCATGTATCAGGCCAAGCTGGGCGGCCGCAATCGCTCCTGCTTCTTCACGGCGCGCATGAACGAGGAGGCCGAGACCCGCCTCAAGATCGAAGGCGAATTGCGCCGAGCCGTGGGGACCGATCAGCTATTCCTGAACTATCAGCCCCTGGTGGAGGTGCGCACCGGCCGCGTCCTCGGCATGGAAGCGCTGCTGCGCTGGAAGAATCCCGAATTGGGCAATATGCCGCCCGACCGCTTCATCTCGCAGGCGGAAACCAGCGGCCTGATCGTTCCCATCGGCCGCATGGTGCTTCAATCCGCCTGCCGGGCGGCGCGCGGTTGGGTGGATGCCGGACACGCCCATATCCGGGTTTGCGTCAACGTCTCGCCGAGGCAGTTTCAGGACGCGGCATTTCTCGAAGACGTGCGGGCCGCCTTGTCCGCTTCCGGTCTGCCCGCCACCAATCTCGAACTGGAAATCACCGAAGGGCTGCTGCTGGCCGAGCGCGCCGAGGTGGATTCGGTTTTGAACACCCTGGAAAGCATGGGGGTGCAATTGTCCATCGACGATTTCGGCACCGGCTATTCCTCGCTCAGCTATCTGGAACGCTATCCTTTCGACACGCTGAAGATCGACCGGTCCTTCATGATCGGCATGTTGGAGCGCCACGAGCGCAAGGTTTTGGTGGAAACCATCGTCGCCATGGCGAACGGCCTTGGACTGAAAGTCATCGCCGAAGGGGTGGAAACCTCGGAGCAACTGGCCCATCTGGACGCCATCAATTGCGATATCGCCCAGGGCTATCTGTTCAGCCGCCCGGTGCCCGAGGCCGAGGCGGTGCATTTGCTGGCCCGGAACTTCCTGTTGTAGTCATGCCGCTCGGCGGATGGCTGTTGTGGGATGCGGCCGGGACGGCCGCGCTCCAAGAATAGCGCGCCGATTGGAGCGCGGGCGTCTCGCCCGCGTGCGGGTCACGTTAAACGACAAACGGTCTTATTCATCCCAGGGCAGGGGGCAGGCGCGCCAGCGCTTCCACGCTTTTTCCGCCTCTTCGAGAAGCGCCGCGCGCCGCGCCTGATGCCAGCCCGCCACCAGACCGGCCGCCTTGGCCTTGTTGCCGCTCATATGCCTGCCGCTCAACTTCGGTCCGGCGACGGCGATATCGTTGAGATTGCCAAGCACTTCCTGCAATTCCGCCAGCTCGGCCAGATAGACCTTCATGTGCTTGCGTGGCACCAGCGAGGCGAAGAATTCGCCCGCATAGCGCACCTGCTTGCAGCGGATGCGCACCTGATGCTGTTCCTCGGGGCTGAGGCGGCTCAGGGAGGTTCGGGCGCTTTCGGTCAGCTTGCGCACCGACTTTCCCATGCGGGCTAGGGCGAAGTCGGTGATGGGGGCCTCCAGTCGGCGACGGGGGCGGGGGCCGAGCCAATCGCCCACCTCGACCCATTCGCCCAATTTCAACACCAGCACGGCGAAGCGGCGGCTTCGCACGGCGTCGATCGCCTGGCTCATCTTGGTGTCGCGGTCGCCTTGCCAATGGGCGCGCAGAGCGTTCAGTCCCGGGTTGTTTGGGTGGCGCTCCAGCACCGGGTCTATGATTTCGGCCAGGAAGACCTCGGCATCGCGGGCCGGTCCCAAATGGTTCAGCAGCCAGCGAATATCGGCCTTAGCCTCTTCCAATTGGGGCGAGTCGATGACGGGGCGAAAGACCTTGATGGCCGAGCGCAGACGCCGCAGCGCCACGCGCATCTGGTGGATGGCCTCGCCATTGCCGGTACTCAGCAGGCATTGCTCGTTGATCAGAAGATGGTCGAGGCAGGAGCGGGCGATGGCCTGAAAGGCTTCCGCCGTGTTCAGTCCGGGATCGAGATAGGGCGCCTTCGCCTTCAGCGGTTGATTGATGCGGCCGGCAGCCAGTCGGTATCCGCGATCGGACTTGCTGGCGACCAGCGGACGGGCGGCCACGGAGTCAAGGACGCGCCGTGCCAGGGTGAACAGGCGATCGGCCTTGCCCTTGCGCAGTTCCAGTTCGATTTCACAGATGGGTTCCGAAAGGCCGCCCGCCGCCACGTGGCCACGGTCGAGCGCCACCTCGATTTCCCATTCTGGTCCCTCCTCGCCGCCGCTGCAGCCCAGCACATAGATCTCGCGCTCGATAATGGTGGAAAAGATCGGCTCCAGCCGACCGATCAGGCCGTCATCGCCGAAGATATCAAGGCCGGTGGAGCGCAGATGGTCGATATCCACCTGGGGCGAGGACAGATCGATTTCCCATTCGGGTCGGACGAACAGTCCGGAGGCGGCGGTTCCCGCCGTCTTGACCGTCTGGACATGGCCGGTCTCCACATCCCTGACGCGAAGCGAGACCCCGGCGGCGGCAAGGGCGAAATCGGGGGTATCGAAATAGATGGAGGAGAGACGACGCGTCCTGGGCTGGACGCACCCCTGGGGTGAAAAGCAGGACCGTAGGGCCGAACCCATCAGATCCTCGGGCGCCACGCCCAGCTTCAGTTCTATCTCTTGGCCGTCCATGAGGCTCCTCTGGGCGAAACCGAACTATAACGGCAAACACGAGTCCCGCCAATCTCCGTCGTTATTAGCAAAGTGTGAACCTTCTCCGGTGCATGATGCCCGGCAGTATGCCATGGTCGCGGTCTGACCGGGCTTTGACCCTTGGGGTGTTTGACGTGACGAAAAGGTCTTTGCTTGCCAGGGGGACAGGGACGATGACCATGGGTGGTTTCAGCCGGATCGTCGCAGCCGTTATAGTTACCGCTTCTTTCGTCGGATGCGGCCCGCTCAACGATCCGCGCGGTCCCAATCAGGCCATGGACGGCGCCAGCATCTTCGCCGACGGCTATTCGGAAAAGGCCATGAACCTGCTGGCGCGGGGCGATTATCCCAATGCCGAGCGCTATGCTCTGGCGGCGCTTCGCAACAATCCGAAGGAATCCTATTCCCTCTATGTGGCGGGCATGGTCTATCAGGCCACCGGCCGCTTTGATCTCGCCCGTCAGTATTACGAGGTGATCGTCGCCAACCGGCCGCAGATCACCATCACGGTGTTGGCCGACGGCGCGCCGCAGGTGCGCACCCTGGTGGATGTCGCCCAGGCCAACATGGCGGTGATCGACAAATTGACCGGCCGCGCCATGCCGCGCTCGGCGGCCCAGTCGGGCCGGATTTCCGAATTGCCGCAGCTTGAACCCGTGATGCCGGGCATGGCGGCGCGTGGAACCGTCTCGGCGGAGCAATTGGCTCCGGGCGGCGTCTCGGCGCAGGGCGGAACCCAGGCCGAATCCAATGTGGCGAATCGCTTCCGCATCCTGCGCCGCCTGCTGGACGAGGGCTTGGTCACCCCCGACGAATATGCCCAGCGCAGAAACACCAATCTGGGCGCGCTGACACCGTATTCCACCAAGGTGACTCCGGCTCTGGGCCTGCAGCGTCCTGGTCCCACCGACGCCCAGGTGGTCGATCGCCTGAAGGAACTGGGCAAGTCGCTGGAAACCCGCGCCATATCGCCCACCGAGCATTCGGCGGAGCGCACCGCCATTCTCGACGCCCTGCTGCCGGCCGAGCCCCGCAAGGTCGATCTGCCGGTGCTGCCGCCCAAGGACGTCATGGAGGCCGCGACGGCGGTCGGCCGGGTCGAGAGGCTGCGCGCCTCCGGTCTGGTCTCGGCCGATGAAGCGCGGCGGGAAAAGGACGCCATCGAACGGGTTCTGGACGGCCAACTGGCCAAGGTGCCGGTCAGCGGCACCGCCACCGGCTTGCGCCAGGGCGCGCCTTCGGCCAATGGCGCCAAGGAGTCGCCCTCGGGCAACGGTGTCGCCCTGGCCACCGTCAAGAGCGAGGAAGAGGCGCAGGCCACCTGGGAAAGGATCAAGGGGAAATATCCCGAGGAACTGGGGTCGATGACCGCTTCCATGCGCAAGGTCGACATGGGGGAAAAGGGAACCCGCTGGAAGGTGGTGGCCGGTCCGCTGAAAAGCAAGGACGACGCCCGCAAGCTGTGCAAGGTGCTGAAACTGTACCGCCAAGCCTGCGACCCGACCGGCTTTTGACGCAGGTCTGCACTGCCCCCCCTGTTATGGTGGCGTCCGGCAGCGGGGCATAGACTGAATAGGGCGGCTGAGACAGGGGGGCGTCATGGCCTTCAAGGACATTCTCGTTCATATGGACTCCACGGTTCAAGCCGGTTCGCGGCTTGACTTGGCGCTTGCCTTGGCCAAGCGCTATCAGGCTCATCTCATCGCTCTCAATGTGCGGGACCGGACCTTGGTGCCGACCCGGCTGACCGCTCAGTTCGGCGCCGAAATGGATGCCATTCTCGCGCGCGGCGACGCCGAGGCCGCGTCAGCCGCCAAGGCCATGGTGGAGGCCAGGGCCGAGGCCGCCCAAACATCGGTCGAATGGCGCGACGTGGCAGGCGATCTGATGGATACGGTGGCGCTGCATGCGCGCTATTGCGATCTGGTGGTGGTAGGCCAGACCGTGCCGGACAATGCGGATGGCCGGGCGCTGCCCGACTCTCTGGTGGTCGCGGTGGGGCGGCCCATGCTGGTGGTTCCCCATGCCGGACAATTTCCCTCCATCGGCCGCCGGGTGCTGGTCGCCTGGAATGCCAGCCGCGAGGCGACCAGGGCGGTGCACGACGCCTTGCCGTTCCTCAGGGAGGCCGAGTTGGTCCATGTCATCGCCGTCAATCCCGAGCATGGAATGGCCGGGCACGGCGATATTCCCGGCGCCGACATCTGTCAGCACCTGTCGCGCCATGGCGTGAAGGCGGTATGCGAGCATATCCGCTCGGACGATATCGCCGCCGGAGCCATGCTGCTCAACCGAGTCGCCGACGAGGATTGCGACATGATCGTCATGGGTGGCTACGGCCGCTCGCGCCTGCGGGAGATGGTGCTGGGAGGCGCCACCCGCCATTTGCTGGAGCATATGACGGTTCCCATTCTGATGAGCCACTGAGGCAAAGGCCGAACGGGACTTGTTTGGCTCTCCGAACCCAGGCAACAATGGTGGGGGGAGCAACTCGGCATCGTCCGAGAGGGGGGAGAGAGCATTGCCATGACTGGTCCGGAACGACGGTCCTTATTTCTCGATGCCTATGGTCAGGAAATCCACGTCTCCGAATGGGGCCAGCCCGACGGGCCGGTCTTGGTGATGTGGCACGGGCTGGCCCGCACCGGGCGCGATTTCGACACGGCGGCGCGGTACTTTTCCGATCGCTACCGAGTCCTGTGTCCCGACACGCTGGGACGGGGATTGTCCGGCTGGTCCGCCATGCCGGACCGGGATTACACCTTGGAGTGCTATGGCGATCACGCCATGGCCATTCTCGACCAACTGGGCGTCGACCATTGCCATTGGCTTGGAACCTCCATGGGGGGGCTGCTGGGCATGGCGCTGGCAGCCGGTAAGATGAAGCGGCGCATTTCGCGTCTGGTGATCAACGACATCGGGCCGCGCCCCAATCCGGCGGCGGTGACCCGCATCCGCGCCTATGTCACGGCACGGCCCAGCTTCGCCAATATGCGCGACTTCGAGACCTTCCTGCGTCAGATCTATCTGCCCTTCGGGTTGCTGAGCGACGCGGAATGGCGCGACATGGCCGAAACCTCGGCGCGGCGCCGCGACGACGGGCGCATCACCGTGCATTATGATCCCGAGATCATGCGGGTGTTCGCCGATCAGTCGGACAACCTGCACTATTGGCCGGAATGGGACGGCATCGATTGTCCCACCCTGGTGCTGCGGGGCGAGAATTCCGACGTTCTGCTGCCCGAGGTGGCGGAGGAAATGACGCGGCGCGGCCCGGGGGCGCAACTGGTGACGGTGCCCGGCTGCGGCCATGCGCCCTATCTCAATGTCGCGGGCCAGCTTCGGGCGGTCGAGGCCTTCCTGACGGAATGATCAGGCCTTGGGTGGTTCCACCCGCAGCCCGGTCATGACGAAGACGTCACTGGCGGTTATGGTTCCATCGGCATTGACGCGCCCACCGGCCACGGCCTCGGCCTGAGGACGTTTGCGAATCACGACCTCGATGGCGCATTCGGCGACGGGAGTCAGGCTTTGGTCGAAGCGGGGCAGGGTATGACGAAATCCCGCCGCCAAAACCTCCAGACGCCGGATATCGGCCTGGGCTCCAAGAACCTGCACCGCTTCCAACAGGTTGATGGAAACCGGGCTCCACGACTTGGTCTTGAACACCGTGAAGGTCCAGCGGTTACCGTGATTGTGGCGCGATGGCCAGAATCCCTGCTCGTACATATCCTCGTCGGGGACCACCACGATCAGATGGCCGCCGGGCCGCAGCACCCGGAACCAGTGGCGCAGCGCTTCGCGCGGGTCCGGCATGCGCTGAAGCGCGTGGCTGGCATGGACGAAATCGAAGCTGTTATCGGCCAATCCGGTCAGGTACTGGGCATCGCCGTCGATGCCGTCCCACAGACGGACGCCCTTGATGGCGGGGAACAGTTCCGAATATTGGGCGATGGGATCGGTGGCGGCCGCGATGTCGAGCCCCTGGCCCACGAAATAACGGGTGGCGAAATCCGTCTGGGCGAGGCGGCGGAACATGGCCTTGCTGGCTTCCTTCATCGTCTCACTCCACCGCCTGCAACCGGTCGATCAGGTCACCGCCGCCGGGGACTTGTTCCTTGAACGTCTTCCAGGCGGTGCGCCGCGCCAGCCTGTGCCACGCGGCGAGATTTTCTCCATCGAGAACGACCACTTCGGTTCCGGCCGCCAGGAAATTGCCCGACAACCGACGAACGGTCAGCGACATGGCGGTGTTCAGCGACTCATGGGCGCGGGCGGCGGCGGCCAGCAATTCCTTGCGGCGCGGTTCGTCCAGGGCGCGAAAGCGCTTCTTCGACACCAGAATCGTCTCGTAAAGGTACCACAGGGCGCCGTCATTGCTTGGAACCGTCAGACAGGCGAAGCTCTTTTCCATGCGCAGCGTCATCAAGGTGGTGACGCTGGTATTGGCGATATCGATCAGGTTGCTGCCGACCAGGATCGGAAGTGTATCCGAGGTGGTCGCGGTCACCGGAATGGCTCCGGCCGCGCTCCAGAATTCGGTCATGAAGCGGCCGATGGTGCGCGCCTTCATCCCCTTGGAATCGGCGGGGGTAAGGACGCACTTCCCCCTGGACGCATATGCGCCGGGCATCCACGAATCGGCCAGCACCACAAGGTCGGCATTGTCCAGCATTTGGCGCAGGTCACGCATCACCGTTGACGCGCCGACCCGTTCGGCATGGGCCTGGCCCCGGATGACGCCGGGCAGCGACAGGGCTCCCAGTTGGGGGAAACGGTCTTGCAGATAGTCGGCCGGGATGAAGATCATATCGACGCTGCCGTTGATCAGGGCGTTGACCTGATCGGTCGGGCGCAGCAACGACGCGGCGGGAAACAGCTTGATGTCGAGACCGACCCGCGCCATCTGACCGGCGATGATGCGCATGGCCTCGTCGCGGGGATCGCCGGGCGGGAATTGATAGGAGGCCGTCCAAGTCTCTGCTTGCGCAGCCAAAGGGCAAACAATGCCAATGGCCACGACGACCTGTCTCAATTGGCGGCACAAAATCTTGAACACGAACCACTCCCCAACCGTCCGGCCATAATGCGCCAGGAGCGGCGGGGGAGCAATGCGCTGAAAAGTAAGAAGTTATGCCGCGCTGTCCACGTCCAGGGCGTAACCGGCGGCGCGCACCGTGCGGATGATATCGCTTTCGGTGTCGCAGTTGAGCGCCTTGCGCAGGCGGCGGATATGAACATCCACCGTGCGCGGCTCCACATAGATATCGGGGCCCCACACCGCGTCGAGCAGTTCCTCGCGCGAAAACACCGTGCCGGGATGCTGCATGAAGAATTGGAGCAGCCGGAATTCCGTGGGGCCGAGATGGATGGCCTTGCCGCCGCGGGTGACGCGGTGGGCGGCCAGATCCATGCTGATATCGCCCCAGGTCAGCAAGCCTTTCTGCGGCACCGGCTGGGCGCGGCGCAGCAGGGCGCGGATGCGGGCCATCAGTTCGGGCAGCGAGAACGGCTTGGTCAGGTAATCGTCGGCGCCGGTGTTGAGGCCGCGAATCTTGTCGCCCTCCTCGCCACGGGCGGTCAGCATGATGACCGGCAATTCGCGGGTCGCGGGCTTGCGGCGGATCTGGCGGCACACTTCGATGCCCGACAGGGACGGCAACATCCAATCCAGCAGAACCAGATCGGGCTTGCGCTCGGATAGCACCGTCAGCGCCTCCTCGCCATCACCGGCCTCGCAGACGCGGAAGCTTTCCTTTTCCAAATTGTAGCGCAGCATGGTGACCAGCGAGGCCTCGTCCTCGACGATCAGGATCAGCGGCTTGGTCTGACCGGACAGGCCTGAGTCGCGTGCGTTCATTCCGGAACTCCGAGAGTGTCACCCTTGGGCCTTAGCCCTTGAGGCTGGGTGCCGAGAATTTGAAAATGCAGGGCTTCGGCGATATTGGTGGCGTGATCGCCGATGCGTTCGATGTTCTTGGCGATGAACAGCAGATGGGTGGCGGCTGTGATGGTGCCGGAATCCATGGTCATCTGGCCGATCAGTTCATGGAAGACGCCATTATACATGGAGTCCACCTCCTCGTCGCGGCCCCAGACCTGGATGGCTTTTTCCAGATCGCGCTCCAGATAGGCGTCCAGGATGTCCTTGACCAGCGCCCGCACCAGCTCGGCCAGCCGCACCACTCCGGCCACCGAGGCGGTCACCGGCAGATGGTTGAGGATCAGGCAGCGCTTTGCCAGATTGGCGGCGTAATCGCCGATGCGCTCGATCTCGCCCGAGATGTTCAGGGCGCCGACGATTTGCCGCAGATCGCCCGCCATGGGCTGGCGAAGCGCCAGCAGACGGACGGCGAAGCTTTGGACTTCCTGATCCAGTTCATCCACGCGGGCATCGCCGGCCACGACCCTTTGGGCCAGATCGTCGTCGCGATTGGCCAGGGCCTGGACGGCCGAGCTTAGCTGAGCCTCCGCCATGCCGCCCATGCGGGCGATGATGCTGGTCAGATGGGTCAGCTCTTCATCGTAGGACTTGACCGTGTGATCGTTCATCAGCCGAACCTGCCGGTAATATAGCCTTGGGTCAGGGGTTCCTGCGGGTTGGTGAATATCTGCTCGGTATCGCCAACCTCGATCAGCTTGCCCAGATGGAAGAAGGCGGTCCGCTGCGAGACGCGGGCGGCCTGTTGCATGGAATGGGTGACGATGACGATGGTGTAGTTTTCCCGCAATTCGTCGATCAGTTCCTCCACCTTGGCGGTGGCGATGGGATCGAGGGCGGAACAGGGCTCGTCCATCAGCACGATTTCCGGCTCGACCGCGATGGCGCGGGCGATGCACAGACGCTGCTGCTGGCCGCCCGACAGGCCGGTTCCCGATTCCTGGAGACGGTCCTTGACCTCTTTCAGCAGTCCGGCTTTTTCCAGGCTGGTCATGACGATCTCGTCCAGTTCGGACTGATCGGCCGCCTTGCCGTGGATGCGCGGCCCATAGGCGACGTTGTCGTAGATGGATTTGGGGAAGGGGTTGGGCTTTTGGAACACCATGCCGACCTTGGCGCGCAACTGCACCACATCGACGCTGCGGTCATAGATGTCGTCGCCGTCCAGTGTCAGGCTGCCCGCCACGCGGGCGCCGTCCACCAGATCGTTCATGCGGTTGATGCAGCGCAGGAAGGTGGACTTGCCGCAACCGGACGGTCCGATCAGCGCCGTCACCTCGCCCGCGCGGATGTCGAGATCGACGCCGAACAGGGCCTGCTTCTCGCCATAGAAGACGTCGAGGCCGCGTGATCGTACCTTGGCCGTGCCCTGGGGCTGAACCATATTCATATCTACCACCTACGTTCGAATTTCTTGCGAAGCACGATGGCGACCATGTTCATGGACACCAGGAACAGCAACAGCACCATGATCGCCGCCGAAGTCTTCTCGACGAAGGCGCGTTCCGGGCTGCCAGCCCACAGATAGATCTGCACCGGCAAAACAGCCGAAGGATCCACCGGGCTCTTGGGGATGTCGACGATGAAGGCGACCATGCCGATCATCAGCAGCGGCGCCGTCTCGCCCAGGGCGCGGGCCATGCCGAGGATGGTGCCGGTCAGCATGCCGGGCATGGCCAGCGGCAGCACGTGATGGGCGACGATCTGCAACGGCGAGGCGCCGAGACCGGCGGCGGCTTGGCGGATGGAGGGCGGAACCGCCTTCAGGGCGGCGCGTCCGGCGATGATGATGGTGGGCAGGCAGATCAGCGCCAGCACCAGACCGCCCGCCAGCGGCGACGAGCGGGGCAGGTGGAAGACGTTGAGGAACACCGCCAGGCCCAGCAGGCCGAACACCACCGAGGGGACCGCCGCCAGATTGTTGATGTTGACCTCGATCAGATCGGTCCACCGGTTGTGGGGGGCGAATTCCTCCAGATAGACCGCCGTGGCGACCCCCAGCGGGAAGCTGACCAGCAGGGTGATGGCCAGGGAGAAGAACGAGCCCACGACAGCGCCCCAGATTCCCGCCTGCTCCGGCGCCCGTGAATCACCGGCGGTGAAGAAGGTGGTGTTGAAGGTGGTGCGGACTTGGCCCGACTGTTCCAACTGCGCGACCCAGCCCAACTGACGGTCGTTCAGCGCATTGCCCGCGGCGCCCAACTGACGCGGCACCTGTCCCTTGACCACCATGTCGATCTTGTCGGACGCCAGAACCCAAACCGTGGCGGTGGTTCCGATGATATCCGGGTTGGCGACGACCATGCGGCGCAGTTGCTCGGTGGCCATGGTGCTGACCATGCCCGTCAGGTCGCGTCGGGCATTGCGATCGGCGTCGGGGGCAAGACGGGCCGCCATGCCGTTGCGAACCAGGGTCGCGTAATCGGCGGTGTCCAGGGCGAGCGGATCTCTGCTGCCGTCGGGGTCGATCACCTGGGGATCGAAGGTCACCGCGACGGCGACCTGGGTTTGAATGAAGCCGGTCCAACCCTTTTGAACGATGCTGCCCAGCAAGATGGCCAGGAAGGCGACCGAGAGCAGGATGGCTCCCAGCCCAAGGGCACGGAATCGGCGCTCGGCGGCATAGCGGCTTTTGAGCCTGGCGGCCACGGCATCCATGGAGCGCACGGCGGTATCGGTTTGAGCCATCTCAGTCATACTTTTCCCGGTATTTCTGAACGATATGAAGGGCGACCACATTAAGGCCCAGGGTGATGGCGAACAGCATCAGGCCTAGGGCGAAGGCGGCCAGGGTCTTTGGACTGTCGAATTCGGTGTCGCCCACCAGAAGGGTGACGATCTGAACCGTCACGGTGGTGACCGCTTCCAGCGGATTGAAGGTCAGCTTGGCCGACAGACCGGCGGCCATGACCACGATCATGGTCTCGCCGATGGCGCGCGATACCGCCAGCAGCACGCCGCCGACGATGCCCGGCAGGGCGGCGGGCAACACCACCTGCTTGATGGTCTCGGACTTGGTGGCGCCCAATCCGTAGGCGCCTTCGCGCAAGCTGTGGGGCACGGCGGTGATGACGTCGTCGGACAGCGATGAAATCAGGGGGATCAGGGTGATCCCCATGACGATTCCGGCCGCCATGGCGCTTTCCGACGCCACCGCAAGGCCGAAGACCTCGCCAGCAGAGTGGATCAGCGGCGCGACGGTGATCACGGCGAAGAAGCCGAACACAACGGTGGGAATACCGGCCAGGATCTCCAGCGCGGGCTTGGCGATGGCCCGGATACGCGGCTGGGCGTATTCCGACATGTAGATGGCGGAGAACAGGCCCAGCGGCAGGGCGACCACCATGGAAATCAGGGTGATCAGCATGGTTCCGGTGAACAGCGGCACCATGCCGAAGGCGCCCGAGCTGCCCACCTGATCCGAGCGTGTGGCCATCTGCGGGCTCCAATTGAGCCCGAACAAAAAGTCGATGAACCCCACCATGTTGAAAAAGCGCATGGCCTCGAACAGCAGCGACAGCACGATGCCGACGGTGGTGAAGATGGCGACGGTGGAACTGGCCACCAGGAAGATATTGACCGTGGCCTCGACTCTTGGGCGGGCACGCAACTGGGGCTCGATGCGCCGATAGGCGAAGGCGGCCCCGGCAAGCGCCATGGCGACGGAGACGGCGGTCATGGCGGCGAAACCGATCTGGCGCAGCCGGATGTAATGATCGGCCGCGATGGCAAGGTCGGGATTGGCGGTGGCGTGGCCCTGGGCGGCGTTGCGGACCTCATTGATCAGGACGTCGATCTTCTCGGTCGGCAGTTCCTGCATGGCGGCGGGAAGATCGGAGATCACCAGGGTGCGAACCAGACTCGGTTCCAGCATCAGCCAGGCGATCAGAATGGCGAAGGCGGGCAACCCGCTCCACAGGGCGACCCACGACCCGTAATAGCCCGGCAGCGAGTGGAGATTGCGCGGCGCCCCGTCGGCCATGGCGAAGGCGCGCTTGCGACCGGCGCGGAAGGCCAGGCTGGTCAAGAGCAGCAGGGTTACGGCGAGGAGCAGCGTCTGCATGGGGCGAAATACCTGAGAAAAGGAGCGGGGGGCCGGTGACCGGCCCCCCTATTATAGACTTACATCTTCATGTCGTTCAGGGCCTTGGCATTGGCCGCCTGTTCCTTGCGCTGGGCGTCAGGAGAAGCGATCAGGCCCTTGTCGGCCAGATAGCCTTCCTTGCCCCAGGCCTTGTCCGAGGTGAACTCTGCCAGATATTCCTTCATGCCCGGGATCATGGCCACATGCTGCTTCTTCACATAGAAGAACAGCGGGCGCGAGACCGGGTAGGAACCGTTGGCGATGCTCTCGAAGCTGGCGACCTTGCCATCCACCGAGGCGGCCTGGACCTTGTCGGCGTTCTGGTCGAGATAGCTGAAGGTGATCACGCCGACCGCGGCCGGATTGGAGGTGATCTTCTGCTGAATGACGGTGTAGTTCTCGGAAACCTCGACCCAGGCGCCATCCTCGCGAACGGTCTGGCAGGCCTTCTTCTTGGCGTCCTTGTCCATCGCCTTGATCTCGGGCTGATGCTCGCAGGCGGGGTCCAGGACCAGTTCCACATAGGCGTCGCGGGTGCCGTGATTCGGGGCCGGGCCGTAGACCAGGATCGGTTCCTTGGGCAGGGACGGATCCACGTCGCTCCAAGTCTTGTAGGGATTGGGGACCAGCTTGCCGCCGACGAGGACGTCCTTGGCCGTGGCCTTGTACATCTGTTCACGGGTCAGGGTGAACTTGGGGCCGGACTTGGAGTTGATGAAGACGATGCCGTCGAAGCCGACGATCACCTCGGTGATGGCGGTCACGCCGTTCTTGGCGCAGTTCTCGAACTCGGAGGCGGTGATGCGGCGCGACGCGTTGGTGATGTCGGGGAAGTTCTCGCCGACACCGGAACAGAACAGGCGCATGCCGCCGCCGGTGCCGGTGCTCTCGACCACCGGGGTCTTGAACTTGCCGCCCTTGCCGAAAGCCTCGGCGACGGCGGTGGAAAAGGGATAGACGGTCGACGAACCGACGATGCGGATCTGGTCGCGGGCTTGGGCGGTGCCGGTGACGGCGACGGCGGCGAGCGCGACGGCGGCGACGGCCATGGTCTTCCTGATCATGAATCCTCCAGTGGAGCGTGCGAAGTGTCGGAAAAGCGAGTTTTCACTCGGGCACCATAACGGCGCTCGGTTACACCTCCGCGACAGAATCATGAAGCTTTTGTGACAGCGTCAGCGCTTGTGCCCGCCGAACAGTCCGTAACGCAGCAATACCGCCGTTATCAGCCCGACGACGCCGATGATGGCGCCCGCGATCAGGGTGCCGTTCGGATTTTCCAGGCCGAAGGGAAGGGCACCGGTATTCATGCCGAAGAAGCCGGTGATGAAGGTCATGGGCAGCATCAGCACGGTGACGATGGACAAGACGAAGGTGTTGCGGTTGCCCTGTTCCGCCACCATGGCCGCCTGCTCTTCCTGCAAGATGGTGGCCCGCTGGCGGATTTCGTCCAGGTCTTCCAGATGGCGCACCAGACGGTCGTTGACCTCGCGCAGATGTTCCTTGGCCGCCTGATCCAGCCACGAGGCGTCGTCGTGACGCAGGCGATAAAGGGCATCGCGCTGGGGGGCCAGATAGCGGCGGAACTGGACCACATGGCGGCGGCTTTCGGCGATGTCGGCGCGCATGCTGGCGCCGCCCTCATTGGCGCCGATTCGGTCTTCCAGTTCGGTGAGCTCGTCCTCCAGGTCTTCCACCAGATCGCCCAGGTGATCGGTGACCTTCTCGGCGATGCGGGCCATCAGCCCGGCGGCGGTGCGCGGTCCCTTGCCGTTCATCATGGACAGGCGAAGGTCGCGCAGGGCGCTCAGATTATGGGTCTTGTCGCGCAGCGAGACGCAGCGCCCAGCCTCCATCCAGATATGAATGGGGACCAGTTCGGTGTCGATGCTGCCGTCTTCCTCGGGCTTTTGCTTGTTGACGCCGCGCAGCACCACCAGAAGGTTGTCGCCGACATCTTGCACCCGTGGTCGCGATTCCTCGGCCAGCAGCGCAAGCCCCACCAAGGGGTCGATGCCGGAATGGTCGCGCACCCAGGCCTGGGCCGTCGGATCGTCGCGTTCCAGATGGACCCACAAGAAGCCGTCGGCGGGCTTCCACTTCTTGATTTCGGTCCAGGTGAGGTCCAGGAAACAGCCGTCCGCCGTCATCAGCATGGCGAACCGCAGTCCGGTTTCGATTCCCGCTTGAAGTTCCCGGTCGGCGACCATGGCGTTTCCCCTCTGAACTAAAACGGCCATCACAGGATATTAAGGCGCTCACGATGATGGTTGAAGTTTTCAACCTTGTAACCGCTTCTGGCGGCAGCCTCATAAAGGGCCGCATCGACGGTCAGGAGAATATTCGAAGTTGATGCCAAGCAGAGCAGTATGGAGTCTGTCAATCCCAGCCTGACAAATTCATCGCGTTCGGCGGCCATCCGACTTGCAAGATACATTTCGTCTCGGGCCGAGAGCAACTGGCGGAAAAAAGCCCATATGCGGGATCGGGCAGGCTCGCCAATATGGTCGATGAGGTTCGATGTTTCCGTCAGGGTGTTTGGTGTCAACATGACTGATGATGCCGCTTTGATGAACTCGCAAAGCAGATCGAACGCCTCGGGTGAGTATGCCCGAAGGCGTTTGTGCTTGTTGATGTATGAGCGGGAGGTCGCGCCGACGACGTAGAGCAGGAGCAGGTTTGAATCAAGGATCAAAGCCCGCGAACCGGTCATTCCGTGAGTCTGTTCTTGATGGATAGGGGCTCGCCGGTCTGATCCGATATGCTGACGACCTTATAGTCCTTGCGGGAGGGAAGCCTCAGAGTCCGTTCCATTGCTTCGAATGCGGATACGGGCTTGTCGTCATGACGAAAAAAACCAACGGTCACACTCCAGGCGTTATGCGACTCATCGAATTCTATCTCTTCCAGAGTCGGGGCGGTGATGCCTTCCCCTGAAAAAATCTCGGCCACATAGCTCTTTGCCGTCGAAACAGCCTGCTTGACGTCCATGACAGCCTCCTTATGCCGCCGCCTTCGATCCCCGAATGGCTGCGATATTAGCAGCATAATCATTGGTCTTGAAGACGGCGGAGCCCGCCACCAGAACATTGGCGCCCGCCGCGATCACCTTGTGGGCGTTGTCGGCGGTGACGCCGCCGTCCACTTCCAGGTCGATGGGGCGGCGGCCGATCATGGTCTTGATGCGGGCGATCTTGTCCAACTGCGCCTCGATGAAGCTCTGGCCGCCGAAGCCGGGATTGACGCTCATCACCAGGACGAGGTCGAGCTTGTCCATCACGTATTCGATGACGCTTTCCGGCGTCGCCGGATTAAGGGACACCCCCGCCTTCTTGCCCAGCGAGCGAATCAGCTGGAGCGAACGGTCCAGATGCTTGTCGGCCTCGGCATGGACCACGATGATGTCGGCGCCCGCCTTGGCATAGTCCTCGATATAGGGCTGGGCCGGATCGATCATCAGATGGACGTCGAAGACCTTGGTGGTGTAGGGGCGCACCGCCTTGATGATGGCGGGGCCGAAGGTCAGGTTGGGAACGAAATGGCCGTCCATGACGTCGATATGGACCCAGTCGCATCCGGCGTCGTCGATGGCTTTGACTTCCTCGCCCAGACGGGCGAAATCGGCGGACAGGATGGAAGGGGCGATCTTGACGGTCATGGACGGCTCTTTCGCTGTCCCCCACCCCAACCCCTCCCTTTGATGGGGAGGGGCTAGGACGGAAGGGCGGGTTTCAGTCCCCCCTCCCCTTGATGGGGAGGGGTAGGGGTGGGGTGACCTGCTACTGCACCTTGGGGGCCAATTCGCCCTTGGCGTAGCGGTTGCTCATATCCTCAAGGTTGACCACCTTGATCTTCGAGGCCTTGCCGGCGGTGCCGAAGGCTTCGTAGCGGGCCTTGCAGATGTCGCTCATGCCCTTGATGGTCAGCTTCAGATAGTCGCGGGGGTCGAACTTCTTGGGCTCGTCCTTGAAGAACTTGCGGATGGAGCCGGTGGACGCCATGCGCAGATCGGTGTCGATATTGATCTTGCGCACGCCGTGCTTGATGCCCTCGACGATTTCCTCGACCGGCACGCCATAGGTCTTGCCCAGGTCGCCGCCGTGGTCGTTGATGATCTTCAGCCAGTCCTGCGGCACCGAACTGGAACCATGCATGACAAGGTGCGTGTTGGGGATGCGGGCGTGGATTTCCTTGATGCGCTTGATGGCCAGCACTTCGCCCGTCGGCGGACGGGTGAACTTGTAGGCGCCGTGGCTGGTGCCGATGGCGATGGCCAGGGCATCCACCTGGGTCAGCTTGACGAATTCGGCGGCCTCGTTGGGGTCGGTCAGCAGCTGGGAATGGTCCAGCTTGCCTTCGGCGCCGACGCCGTCTTCCTCGCCGGCCATGCCGCTTTCCAGCGAGCCGAGACAGCCCAGTTCGCCCTCCACCGAGACACCGCAGGCATGGGCGATGTCGACCACCCGCTTGGTGACGTCCACATTGTAGTCCCAGCTGGCCGGGGTCTTGCCGTCTTCCCTGAGCGAGCCGTCCATCATGACCGAGGAGAAACCCGACTGGATGGCGCGCACATTGATGGCGGGCGAGGTGCCGTGATCTTGGTGCATGCAGACCGGGATATTGGGATAGGACTCGATGGCGGCCAGGATGAGGTGGCGCAGGAAGGCTTCGCCGGCATATTTGCGGGCACCGGCCGAGGCCTGGAGAATGACCGGGGCATCACAGGCCGAGGCGGCCTCCATGATGGCCTTGACCTGCTCCATGTTGTTCACGTTGAACGCGGGGATGCCGTAGCTGTTCTCGGCCGCGTGGTCGAGAAGCTGGCGCATCGAAACGAGAGGCATCTATATCACTCCTTCCTGGCGTTTTCGCGGGCGGGGCGTCTTAGAGGCGCGCCATGGCCGCGTCGGCCACCGCACTCGCGGTGATGCCGAAATGCTCGTACAGTTTTTCGGCGGGGGCGGAAGCGCCGAACCCGGTCATGCCGATAATGGCTCCATTATCGCCGACCCAGCGCTCCCAGCCGAAGATCCCCAGCGCCTCGACGGCGACGCGGACGGTGCCTTCACCCAGTACGGCAGCACGATACTCCTTTGGTTGACGCTCGAATAGCTCCCAGCACGGCATGGAGATCACGGCGGCGTTGATTCCCTTGTCGGCCAGCAGCTTCTGGGCGTCCATGGCAAGGCTGACCTCGGAGCCGGTGGCCAGCAGGGTGACCTGTCGCTTGCCCTTTGCTTCGGCCAGCACATAGGCGCCGCGCGCGGTCAGGTTGTCTTCGGTATGGCTGGTGCGCAGCGTCGGCAGATTCTGGCGCGACAGGGCCATGACCGACGGGCCGGTGGTGTTTTCCAAGGCGGCCTCGTAGGCCTCCATGGTCTCCACCGGATCGCAGGGACGGAACACCAGGACATTGGGGGTGGCGCGCAATGCCGCGACGGTCTCGATGGGCTGGTGGGTGGGGCCGTCCTCGCCGAGACCGATGGAATCGTGGGTCAGCACATAGATCACCCGCTGATCCATCATGGCGCTCATGCGCAGCGCAGGCCACAGGTAATTGGCGAAGATCAGGAAGGTGCCGCCATAGGGGATGAAGCCGCCATGCAGGGCGAGGCCGTTCATCACGGCGGCCATGCCGTGCTCGCGCACGCCGTAATGGATATAGCGGCCCGAGAAGTCCGAGGGCGTCACAGACTTGGTGGATTTGGTGATGGTCAGGTTGGAATGGGTCAGGTCGGCCGAACCACCGATCATTTCCGGAATGGCGGCGGTCAGGGCCTCCAGCACTTCCTGGCTGGATTTGCGGGTGGCCCATTTGGGAGCCTCGGCCGCGACCTTCTTCTTGAAGTCGGAAACCGTCTGTTTCCAGGATTCCGGCAGCTTGCCTGCATTGGTGCGCTCGAATTCCGCCTTGGCGGGATGGGCGGCCAGACGCGACTGCCAGGCAGCGCGCTCGGCGCCGCCACGAGACCCGGCTTCGCGCCAGGCATTCAGCACATGGGCGGGAATCTCGAACGGCGCATGGGGCCAGTTCAGCTTGGCCCGCGCGCCAGCGATTTCCTCGGCGCCCAGCGGGGCGCCGTGGGTCTTCTCGCTGCCCGCCTTGGTGGGGGCGCCATAGCCGATGACGGTCTTGCAGGCGATCAGGCTGGGGCGGGGGGATTTGCGGGCGGCGGTGATGGCGGCGGCGACGGCTTCGGCGTCGTGGCCGTCGACCCGGCAGACATTCCAGTTGGAGGCCTGGAAGCGGGCCAACTGGTCGTCGGACACCGAGACGGCGGTGTCGCCGTCGATGCAGATATGGTTATCGTCCCACAGTACGATCAGCTTTTCCAGCCCCCAGTGACCGGCCATGGAGATGGCCTCCTGGCTGATGCCCTCCATCAGGCAGCCGTCACCGGCGATGACATAGGTGTAGTGGTCGACCACCTCCTTGCCGTAGCGCGCCGCCTGCATCTTCTCGGCCAGGGCGAAGCCCACGGCGTTGGTGATGCCCTGGCCCAGCGGGCCGGTGGTGGTGTCGGCGATGGCGACATGGCCGAATTCCGGGTGACCGGCGGTGCGATAGCCCATCTGGCGGAAATTCTTGATCTGCTCGATGTCCAGATCCTCGAACCCGGCCAGATAGCCCAGGGAATACAGCAGCATGGAGCCGTGACCGGCCGACAGCACGAAGCGGTCGCGATCGGCCCATTTTGGCGCCTTGGCGTCGAATTTCAGGAAGCGGGAAAACAGCACGGTGGCCACGTCGGCCATGCCCATGGGCATGCCGGGATGGCCCGACTTGGCCTTCTCGATGGCGTCCATGGACAGGAAGCGGATGGCATTCGCCATTTCGGCGTGGGTGGCCTGAGCGGTCATCGAGTGGTCCTTAGGGCTTGTGGGACGAAGCAGCGGGCAAAGCAGTGGTGTTCAGCCATTTGGGCGGCGTTTGGGTGGTGCACCGATGAGGAAAACATCTCAACGACGACAGCCTCCCGAAGCCGACCTGTTTTTCGCCGATACTGGCGGTCCGGGTCAAGCGAAGGAACACCCTGGGGGAGGTGATTGCGAAATCTTGTGGATGGGGGTGTCCCCACCCGGATGGGGTGGGGCAGGGTAGCGGTGGGGAGTCATTTACAAAGTGATGGATTAGGGTTAAATTAACACTATGTCGAATGGGGTATCTGACTATGGTCGAGATTGTCAGTTTCGAAGCGAAGTTCGCCGCTAACCAAGCCGCAAATCAGGCGCAGGACGCCGAGCGGATCAGGCAGCGCGACGAACTCAGCGCCAAGGCGTTCAAGGAGAGCACCGATAAGGTCGCGGCCAGCTCGGCGCAGGCGTCGAAGGCTACTGTCGTTAACGGCAAGGACGGGGCTGCCGCCGTCAGCAAGGCCCTGGATAGTTCCACCCAGATATTCGCCAAGTTGAGCGACTTGCGAGCCGAGATCGCGGACGCCACCAAGTCCGGTGCCAGCCTGACCGAGGCTCAGACCAAGGAGCTTAACGCCAAGATCGCCGCCGTGGCGGTAGAGGTGGACAAGCTGGTCGCCAAGGCCAAGGTCGGCGACACCAATCTGCTGGAAAAGAATCCGGGCGGCGTCACCGTCGTGTCGGAAACTGGCGGCAAGATCAACATCGCCGGTCAGGATTCCGGCAGCAAGGCCTTGGGGCTGGCCGATCTCAAGATCACGGACGACGCTTCGCTGCGTCAGGCGACCGCCGCGATCGCGAAGGCCACCGGCAAAGCCGAGCTTTCGGTGTTTCGCCTGCAAACCGCCGATGGCGTGACCGGAACACCTGCCCCGGTTAACGCCGGGATCGCCGCGTTCGACAAGATTCGCGCCAATTCAAGCACTGCTCCGGCCGCTGGATCGGTGTCGGATTCGGTGGCGAAAGCGCTGGCCAATCAGTCGGCTGCATTGGCGATCAATTACAGCGGTTCGGGCAGCCTCAATTCGGCTTCGGTCGGTAGTGTCGTCAATCTGTTCGCCTGACGCGACGGCCTTATACCACCAAGCACAGGAACGGCGCGTTCCATGGATATCGTCGGCGTCTCCAGATCGGATGTTTTTTCTTCGACAACCACATCGCTGTCGTCGTCGCGGGAGAGCGCGTCCGCGTCCAATACGACGACATCCACCGCCACCGAGGTGTACTACTCCAGTCCGGTATTCAGGCAGGATGCGCTGACAGGGGCGTTGATCGAGGTCTGGCGCAATACAACGACCGGCGAGCAGATCAGCCAGTCACCAAGCCGCGCCGCCCTCCTTTACGGCAAGACTCAGGATCGGGGCGCGACCGAAGCGCAATCGACCGGGTCAAGCAACGGGCCAAGCACTGCGGCAAACTCCCAGTCGCGTTCCGGGTATTCGTCCGGTTCGACGGTGTCGCTGCTGGCGTGATCACGAAGGCCGCCGCCCTCAAACCATCCGGCTTTAGGAAAACGCCTTGAAGGCGATCAGGGTGAAGGTGTCCTTCACGCCGGGCAGCAACTGGATGTGATCGACCACGAACTGGCCGATATCGACGTCGCCGTCCAGATAGCATTTCAGCATCAGGTCGTATTGGCCGGAAATGGAATGGACTTCGGATACCTGTTCGATGTCCACCGCTTCGTCGGCGACCTGATACGAACGGCCCAGCTCGCATTTCACCATGACGAAGATGGTCTGCATGGCTCAGTCCTCGGTGTCGGCCAGATCAAGCTCGGCGTCACTGCCACGGGCTAGCTTGGCCGGCAGCGGGACGGCGGCCAGGATGAAGTCCGGCGGATGATCGCCAAACCCGATGACGCCATCGGCATGCAGCATTTCACCGATGCCCAGTTCATCGACACGGCCACGGCGACGACCAGGGCGCTCGTCGCGCCCACGACCGCGATTGCGATCTTCGTTGCGGGGCTCGTCGCGGCGGGGCTCGTCTCGGCGAGATTCGGCGGGACGAGATTCGACGGGGCGGGATTCGCCTCTCGCCTCGTCGCGATCGCGGCCACGACCACGGCCGCGTTCAGCGCGCCTGGGCGCTTCGGGCGCAGGGGTTTCGGTCGCGGTGGCGACTTCGGCCGGTGCCTCCTCCGTCGGGGCGGCTTGGCGCGGCTTGCGCTCGCGCTTTTCGCCGCCATCGCGGGCGGGACGCTCGCCGCGTCCGCCGGAAGCGGCGCCACGTCCACCACGCCCACGGCGGGCCGACATGTCCAGTTCAAGGGCGGGAACGCCCTCGACCTCGATGCGGGGCACCGGATTGCCGATCAACTTCTCGATGGCGACCACGAATTTGCCGTCGTCGGGCGTGGCGATGGTGAAGGCATGCCCGGCCATGCCGGCGCGGCCGGTGCGGCCGATGCGGTGGATATAATCCTCGGCATGGATGGGAACGTCGAAGTTGAAGACGTGGCTGACCGCCGAGATGTCGATGCCGCGGGCGGCGACGTCGGAGCAGACCATCAGGCGGGCTTCGCCCTTCTTGAACTTGTCGAGCGTCTCGCTGCGGGCGCTTTGCGCCATGTCGCCATGCAACTGGACCACGTCGAAGCCGTGCTTCTTCAGGCTGCGGAACAGCACGTCCACGTCGCGCTTGCGATTGCAGAAGATGAAGGCGTTCTTCACTTCCTCGATGCGGATGAGGTGGCGCAGCGTCTCGCGCTTGTCGATTTCCTCGACCACCGCCATGGCCTGGACCACGGTGGCGGCGGTATCGCCGCCCTGGGAGACCGAGATTTCCTTTGGGTTCATCAGGAAGGCATCGGCGAGGCGGCGGATTTCCGGCCCCAGCGTGGCGGAGAAGAACAGGGTCTGGCGAATCTTGGGCAGCAGGCCGACGATACGCTCCACATCGGGAATGAAGCCCATGTCGAGCATGCGGTCGGCCTCGTCGATGACCAGCACCTTGACGTCGTTGAGCAGGATGCGGCCGCGCTCGAACATGTCGAGCAGGCGTCCCGGCGTGGCGATCAGCACGTCGACGCCGCGATCCAGCAGGGCGACCTGATCATTCATGGACTCACCGCCGATGATCAGGGCCTTCTTCAGCGGGTGATACTTGCCGTATTTGTCGAAATTGTCCGCCACCTGGGCGGCCAGTTCTCGGGTCGGCGCCAAGATGAGCGAGCGGGGCATGCGCGCCTTGGCGCGTCCGGCCGCCAGGATCTCGATCATGGGCAGGGTGAAGGACGCGGTCTTGCCTGTGCCCGTCTGGGCGCAGCCGAGAACGTCGCGGCCCATCAGGACGACCGGAATGGCCTGTGCCTGGATGGGGGTGGGGTGTCGGTAGCCTGATTCGGCGAGCGCCTGCAATAGCTCCGGGCCGAGGCCTAGATCTTCGAAGGTGGTCGAAGTGCTGTCCGGGCCGTCTGAACGGCCATGTTCGTTTTGGGATGTCATGTGCGGCCGGATAATAGGGATTCGTGCGCCTAAGTCAACTCGGAACGGCTGAAAGGGACCGCGAGACCGTGCGTGCGTGCATTTGCCGACCCTGTTACAGTTTTATTGTCGAATTCGAGGAGACATCCATGTTGATCCAGGCGGAAGCCTCCAGCCTTCTCATCGTCGATGTGCAGATGGGATTGGCGCCGGTGATGTCGGAGCCCAGACGGGTCTATCGCGGCTGCGGACTGTTGATGCGGGCGGCGGAACGGCTGGGAATTCCCCTCATCGTCAGCGAGCAGTATCCCAAGGGACTGGGGCGGACGGTCGGCGAATTGTTGGACCTCGCCCCCGACGGCGCGGTCATGGAGAAGCTGCATTTCTCCTGCGCCGCCGATGCCGCCCTGCGCCAGCGCGCCCAGTCGTTCGGCCGCCAGCAAATGGTCATCGCCGGGATCGAATCCCATGTCTGCGTGCTGCAAAGCGCCCTGGGGTTCAAGGAACTGGGCTTCGACGTGGTGGTGGTGGCCGATGCCTGCGCATCGCGTACCGAGGCCAACTGGCACTACGCCATGAACCGGCTCGGCGCCAACGGCGTTCAGATCGCCACGGTGGAGATGGTGATCTTCGAATGGCTGCACCGGGCGGGAACGCCGGAGTTCAAGGATTTGTCGGCGCTGATAAAGTAATCGCGGAGCCTGCCATGACCACCACCCTTATCTTGTTGCCGGGCCTGCTCAACGACAGCCGCCTGTGGCGGCATCAGGCCCGGACCCTGTCGGCGGGGCGCGAGGTTCTGTTCGCCGATCTCACCCAGGATGACAGTCTGAGCGCCATGGCCGAGCGGGTTCTGGCGGTGGCGCCGCGCCGCTTCTGTCTGGCGGGGTTGTCCATGGGCGGTTATGCCTGCATGGAGATCATGCGCCGCTCGCCGGAACGGGTGGAGCGCCTCGCCTTGCTCGACACCACCGCGCGCCCCGATCTGCCGGATCAGACCCAGCGGCGCCTGGACGCCATCGGTATCGCCAAGGCGGGCGGCTTCGACAAGATCATGCCCACCATGCTGCCCAATCTGCTATGCGCCAAATCGCTGGCCGATGCGGCGATCACCACCTTGGCCAAGGATATGGCCCGCACGGTGGGGAGGGACGCCTTCGTCCGCCAGCAGACCGCCATCATGGGACGGCCGGATTCGCGGGAGTCCCTGGCTTCGGTCCGGTGCCCGACCCTGCTGCTGTGCGGCGCCGAGGATGCCCTGACACCGCTGGATCGCCACCAGGAGATGGCCGCGTTGATTCCCGGCTCCACCCTGGTTTCCATTCCCGACAGCGGCCATCTGGCGCCCTTGGAAAATCCCGATGCGGTGACCGGGGCATTGCTGCGATGGTTGGAAGAATGAGCGCGTCGGCACCGTCTGGAAAACCAACTCCGTTAATTCTATATTCAATGAGTGAGCGATAACCTGCCGTCCTTGAACGGCTGAAAGGTCTTGTCCCATGGGTGCCAGAGGTCCGCTGCATCTGCGCAAGACCACTAATGTGGTCCTTGACGCCCTGGTCCAGGCGGTGGAGCAGGCCGGGCAGGGCCAGCCGGTCAGTCGCGCCATGCTGGAAAACGTGGTGGCGGGATTGAAGGTCTCGGTCGGCTTCGACGACTTCTATCACCGCTCCTACCGCGAGATGATGGAGATCGTCGAGAGCGAGAAGCGCGAGCAGCGGCGCTCCAATGCCTTTGGACGGCTGATGCTGCATCCCTTGAGCCCGCTGTTCCAGGACGAGTCCCTGGACCGGACCCTGGTCACCAATATCTTCTCGTTCCTGCATCTGGTGCTGGGCGAGGAGGCCGACGTCTACGGCGAGAAATGCAAGGAGATCGTCGGCGCCCTGCGGGACGATCTGGGCGATCATTTCTCGTGGGATGCCTTCTACGACGATCCCGAGGCCAAGATCGTGCTGTGGCATACCTTGGTGCAGATTTCCGGATCGTTCAAACGCTATGACCTGCGCAAGGACTGGTTCATCAAGCTGATGCAGTATCGGCCGACCACCGTCAGCGTCGCCTCCAACGCCTTCATCACCCGCGACCACGATCCCAGCGAGGAGCCGCTGGTGTTCGGCGAGCGCGAGTTCTGCCTGTTCTTCCACGCCCTGTTCGACCCGCTGGTCGATCTGCCGCCCAAGGACGATGCCGCCTTCCGCAAGGAATTCGGCGCCGATCCCCATCATCTGATCGGTGGCTTCCTGGTCAATCTGTCCATGTGCGCGGTCTAGGGCCAATCGACATTCTGGCGGATAGATGGGAAGTGGGCCACAGATGCACACAGATACCCGCTGCGCGGGACACAGATAAGATAGTTTCTCAATTCATCTGTGCTTATCTGTGTTCATCTGTGGCTCGATTTTCTGTCTTGGACGCATTCTGGTCCGAAATCAGCGGAATTCCCTGAATGTCGATCCGACCTAGCGGTTATTCTTTCTTGTCGTGCCGCTTGATGCCAAGCAGGCTCTCGATCAGTCCGCCGCTTTTCCCCTTGATGGCCTTGCCCAATCCCCGTTCGACCACGTAGCGCTGCAAGGCGTTGACGTCGATGATCTTGTTGGGCGACGCCAGGCGGCCTTGCAGTCGCAGTCCCAGCGGCGGCGAGCCCGGCGTGGCGAGGCGGAAGGCGAGGCGGGCGTCGATCATGTCCTTGGGAAGATCGACCACGGCGGTTCCATCGGCGCCGCCGCCCTCGGCCACCAAGGTGATGTCGTTGCTGGTCACCACGCCGCGATCGGCCTTGAAACTGGCCCCGAGGGTCGAGAAACTGGAGGTTCCGCCCGACAATCCGGCCTGAACCAGCCCCAGCAGACTGCCGATATTGTCCAGCTTGCGCATCTGGGCGTCCATGGCGGCGAGGTCGAAGCCTTCCACCAGCCCATCGCTGACGTCCAGCCTGCCGTCGCCCGTCAGGCTGGCCTGCCATTGCGCCTGAGTGGTGCCGCGCGCCGCCAGACGGGTTTGGGCGTCCAGGCGACCCCTGGTGGCCTTGACCCCTCCGGCGCCCAGTCCCATGCCGCCGATATCGGCGCCCTTGAGGGTGGCGGTGACGGCGATTCCGGCGGCATTGGCCTTGGCGGCGGCGGCCAGGGCGCCGCCCAGCATACGGCCGTTCAGCCGCTCCACCGATAGGGTCGAGCCGGTGGCGACCACACGGGCGGCGACCTCGTCCAGCCGCCAGGATTGGATTGCCCCCGGCTTGGTGTCGGTACCGAGGAAGGGAGCGACGGCCACGGCGGGGCTGGCGAGATCGGCTGTCAGGACGCGGCCGACCAGATCCAGCCTTCCGGTGCCGGTCACCAGGGTTTCACCCAGGCGGGCCTGAAGCTGATCGAACACCGCCTGGGTCGCATCCAGGCGCAGCCGTGTGGTAACCGCCAAGGGGCCGCCGCCGCGCGGCTGGTGGCCGGTCAGCCGATTCGCGGCCTGGGCGAAGCTGGCGGCGCGTAAACTGACGGTGCCGTTGGACAGGGTGCCATCGTATCCGGCTTCCATCCCCTGCGACGACAGCTTCAGCGAGACCGAGACCGGCGCGGTGGGTGCGATGCTCAATTCGCCGGTGGCGCGGAACGCGGGTGTCGTCAGCGCCAGCGGCGCCAGGACAAGGCGATCGTCCCTGCTCGCCAGGGTGCCGGACAGGCTGATCTCGCCTGTCTCCGCCCAGTGGGTGGTGGCATGGCCGAGGGTCACGATGCCCTGGTCGAGCAGGGCACTCATCTGCGTTTGTCCCAGCGTCAGTCCATTCCAGCGCAAGCCGTCGACGGCGGCGTCCAGATTGAGGGTGAGGTTGCCGGGCAGGGAAAACCGTCCGGCAGGCGCGGCAGTCGGCTCGGGCTGCTGTTGGGTTGGTGGGGGAGGCGGAGCGGCGGCCGTGACGGTCGGCGCGGCGGTTTGGCTTTGGGGCGGGGCCGTCAGGCTGTCCAGGTCCAGAACGCCGCCCTTGGCGGTGATGTCGATCTGAACCGGCTGCGTTCCCAAACCGGCCACCAGAGCGATATTGGCGGTGGACTGGCCCAGGGTGACGACGAGATCGGGAATGGCCAACTCATCCGCCGACAGGCTTAGCTGTCCTTGGGCGCTTGCCCGCGCCAGGGCCAGCCGCAGCAGGCCAGTCACCTTGCCCTCGGCGATCTGGCCGTCGAACGTCGTGTCGGCCTCGCCCAGTGGCGACAGTGCCGTCTTTCCCCGCGCCTGGATGGCGCCCTCGGGGGTGATGCGGGCTTCCACCGCTTTCAGTGGCCCCAGCCTGCCGCCCGCAAGGGTCAATTCGTCGATCTGGCGTTGCCCCGACAGCAGCGGCAGCAGCCGCAGACTGACGGAAAGGCGTTCCGCTCCGGCATCGCCGACGCTCAAACCGGACAAGGTGGCGGTCGGTGTCGGCAGCAAACGCACCGCGATGGGGCCGGAGATGCGCACCGGACGCCGCAGCGCCGCCGAGGCGGCGGCCTCGGCTTCCGGCCGCAACCGGTTCCAGTCCAGCATGGCGGGGACCACCAGGACCAGGACGAGAAGTCCCGCCAGGACGGCGGTGGCGGCGAGTGCGGTCTTGCGCGCATTCATCGCAGCACCAGGGAAAGCGCGACCATCCACACCGCCAGGGTGATGGCCCCGGCGACGACGAAGCGGCCATTCCAGTCACGCGCCACGGTTCCCACCGAGACCTCGGCCGTGCGGGCGACCGACATCACGGCGGCACCGACCAGGGTGGAGCAGGCCGACAGACCCCAGGCCCCCATCAAACCGCTTGCCGCCACCAAGGGGTGAACGCCGAACTGGGCGAGATTGCCGAGGGCGCTGCCGAACAGGCTGACGGTGATGATCTGCGAGATCCCCAATTGCGCCAGGATCATCACCGACCATGCCATGGCGATGACCATCAGGATGGGCGGCAACGGCAGTCTGGCGATGGCCTCGGCCGTGGCGGCGGGCGATATGAAACCGGCGGCGACGGTGCCGAAGAACATGGCGCCGCTCAACATGGCGACTTCGTAGCGGAAATTGGGCAGGCTGACGCCGAGGCGGGAGACGAACCCGGTGCCGGATCGAACCAGCGACGCCGCCGTGATGCGGTCGGGCTGGGCCAGCGACCAAAGCAACGCGGCCATGGGAACCACGAGCATGGTGCCGATGACCATGCGCACCGACAAGACTTGCGATACCGCCACCGCCGAGGCGACGATGACGCAGATGAAGAGGGACAGGTGCAGGATCGGCTTCCAGTCGCTGTCCGCGACCTCTCCGGCCGGGCGCCGCATGCCCGCCGGTACGGCGAAGCGGTCCAGCAGCCAGCCGACCGCCATCAGCACCAAGGCAAGAATCAGTTGGAGCGACAGCAAACGCCACCACGGCAATCCGTGAATGGCCCCCTCGGTCACCGTGAAGGAAACCGACAGCGGCGACCAGACCGTCATCATGGCGAAGCCGCGAAGAACGGCGGTCATCATGCGGCGCTTGCGGATGTCCTGAACCTTGGGATCGCCCTGTGCCGCGTCCAGGGTGTTGCCGTGCATCACCATGGTCCCCAGCAGCGGCAGAACCCCGAAATTCAGGGCCAGGGAAATGACGTGGCTGCCCAGGCACAACACGGCATAACGGCGCCCCGGCGGTTGGCGCACCATTTCCTCGCCGCAGCGGCGCACCAGGCCCGAGGTTTGCGCCGAATCACGCAGCATTCCCAGGGACGTGAACAGACCGGCCAGGAATGAAGCTTCACCCAGGGCATGGCGGAGAACGCCGATGGGGTCGACAAGCCAGAGGAAGGCGGCGATGGTCGCCGCGCCGCAAGCGAGCAGCATGGCCTGTCCGCCGCGCGGGGTGCGTCTTGCTTCCACGGCGATATAGAGCAGCAGTGCCACGGAAGTGACGTCCTGGGCCCAAGCCATGTGCAGCACCGCCCAGCCCAGGGAGCCCAGGATGATGACCATGATCGCCAGGGAAGAGACCACGGCGGGAATTGCGGGCGGGTGCCGGGGCTCGCTCACGGTACCGGTCCCGCGATGCGTGACTTGGGGGCGGGAAGAATCTTTGCCGGACGCGGCAAGTCCTTCATCAGTCCCGGTCCGCTGATCATGGCGAAATCACCGCCGACGACGCCTGCGACCACGGTGCGGCGGCGGATGCCCCAGGCATAGACGGATAGTCCGGCGGCTCCGGCGTCTTGTCGCAATCGGCGCAGGGATTGAAGCAGATTGGCGTCGTCGGTCCGTTCGTCCTCGGTCAGTTCCGCCAAATCGACGCCGATGGTACGGATGCCGCACAGGGCGGCACGCCCCGCCTGGGGCATGGACAGCCGCACCCTCAGGCTGACCTCGCGGCACAGGGGCCGCAGGGATTGCAAGGCCGCCGACAATTGGGCATCGACCACGCCATCCGGTGTTCCGAACAGGTCGATGATCAGGCGGTTGGCGCGAACATCCTCGGAAAGATCCGCCAGGGGAGACAGCACCGACATGCGCTGGGGCGAGGTGACCGATGACCAGTGGATGGGCAAGATGGCCTTGGCCGCCGACCTGGAGGCATCGGGCGAACGCAGCTCGCGCACGGCCGCGCCGATGGTGAAGCGGTCCAGGGCCAGTGCCGCTTCGCCGCCACCGCTGGGATAGGCCCGGCATCCCTCCCACGGGGTCTCTCCCGGTTGATCGACCCGTTGGACATGGGCCTTATAGGCGCCGATGGTTTCATCGGCGGCCAGCCACGTGGGGCGCCACGCCAAGGAGAGCGCCGCGTCTCCCGGCATGGGCGGCGCCGCGTCAACGCCGGGACGAGGGCCAGACGGCTTGCCCCCCGAGATCTCCACCGCCGTCCAACTGGGGGCGGCGACCATCTGGGGGGCGCTTTTTTCCGTCAAGGAGCTTCCCGGAAGCATGGAGCGGCGTGGCGTGAAATCCCTGGCCGATAGCTTGGTGGAATGGAGATGAGCCCGCAGATCCTGCTGCTCCGGCAGCGGGGTCGGCAGCATGGAATGACGAATGGGGGCGTCCGCCTCCACGGCCGTGGTCAGATGGGGGCGATAGCCCGCCCTGTCGGTGACGGGCGCCATGATGGCGCGGACTTCACCGATTGCGTCGTGAATGGCATCAAGATTCAGGACGCCGTGCGGGGCAAGGGCAACCTCGATGGTGAGCTCCGCCGCCAACGCCAGTGGCCGCTCGTTGCCGACGAATTGCGCGCCCACCAAACGGGTTCCCAATTCCTGGGCGATCAGGACCGCCCTGCGGCGGCCTTCCGCGTCCGGAACATTGCGGAAGAGCAGGACGAATAAATCCTGGCCTCGGCGGCCGTAAACATTGCCGTGGCCGATATGCAGGTTGATGACGCCCTCGGCGATCATCATGACCTTTTCCGACAGGCGATGCCATTTGCTGCCCACCGCTTCGCGGAATTCCACCAGCGAGATCACTTGAAGCTTGGTCTGGAACCGCGCCTCGTCCTCGGAGAGCATGGCTTCGAGTGCGAGGGTGAAATTGTCGTCCACGATGGCGTCGGACGCCTGCTCGGCGGAGGATTGGACGGCATTCTCCTGGGGGGCACGATTCCCCACCAGTCGGCTCAACGCCGAAAACGGCCTTGCCAGTCTTGATAGAAGACTGTCCTTTGGCCGCTTCCTTTTCATTGTTCCTCCGTCGAATGCTTCGCGCCAGGATATGTCAGCCCAGGCGAACCGACAAGGGGATCAGCCGTTTGCCTCATCCATGTAGCGCTTGGCCAGCGCCACATAGTTGACCGCGGAGACCGGGAAATAGGCTTGGTCGGCCTCGGACAATTGCCGCAGCAGCTTGGCCGGATTGCCGCCCCACAGCTCGCCTGCCTTGACTCGCTTTCCCGGCGTGACCACGGCGCCGGCCGCCACCATGGCGCCGGTTTCCACCACGGCGCCGTCCAGGATGACGGCGCCCATGCCGATGAAGCAGCAGTCTTCCAGGGTGCAGGCGTGCAGGATGGCGCCATGGCCGATGGTGATGTCGGACCCGATATACGTGCCCAGCTTGCCGCCGGTCACATGGATGATGGTGCCGTCCTGGATGTTGGTGCGCTCGCCGATGCGGATTTCGTGGACGTCGCCGCGGATGACGCAGTTGAACCATACATTGGTGTCGGCGCCGATCACCACGTCGCCGATCACCGTGGCGGTGGGCGCGACGAAGACATCGGCGGCGATGGTGGGGCGAACCCCCTGGAAGGGCAGGATATGACCGCTCATTCTCACGTCCTCATGGGAACATGGGCTGTTGTTCCAGCCCCAGCGTTTCGGGAAGCCCGAACATCAGGTTCATGTTCTGCAGCGCCTGACCCGAGGCACCCTTGACCAGATTGTCGATGACGCAGGTGATGATCACCCGGCCCTTGATGCGGTCGTCGAACACGTTGATCAGGCAGAAGTTGGAGCCCCGCACATGGCGGGTGGCGGGGACCACGCCCTCGGGCAGCACCTTGACGAAGTGCTCGCCCTTGAACCGTTCGGCCAGGGTGGCGCGCAAGGCGTTGGCGTCGGCTCCCTTGGTCTTGGCATAGATGGTCGACAGCATGCCCCGGCTCATGGGCATCAGATGGGGGGTGAAGGTCACCATCACCGGCTTGCCCACGGCCTCGCTCAATCCCTGCTCGATCTCGGGGGCATGGCGATGGCTGGCGATGCCGTAGGGATGGATGCCCTCGGCCACCTCGGTGAACAGATTGGCTTCCTTGGCCGAGCGGCCGGCGCCCGAGACGCCGGATTTGGCGTCGATGACGATGTCCTCGGCAGCGATCAGCCCCTGTTCCAGCAGCGGGATCAGCGGCAACTGCACCGAGGTGGGATAGCAGCCGGGATTGGCCACCAGCCGCGCCTTGGCGATCTTGTCGCGCGCGATCTCGGTCAGGCCGTAGACCGCCTCCTTCTGCAAGGCGGGCGCCCGGTGCTCGTGGCCGTACCACTGGGCGTAGGTATCCACGTCGAACAGCCGGAAATCCGCCGACAGATCGACGATCCGCACATTGCCGGGCAGCGCCGCGATCACCTCTTGGGTGGTGCCGTGGGGCAGGCAGCAGAACACCGCGTCCACCGTCTTGAAGTCCACCTGATCGATGGCGACGAGGTCGGGCAGGCTCAGCGAGGCGAGATGGGGGAACACGCCTGCCATGGGCTGGCCCGCCTTGCGGTCGCCGGTCATGGCCTTGATGGTCAGGGCGGGGTGCAGCGCCAGCAGGCGCACCAGCTCGGCCCCGGTGTAACCGCTGGCTCCGAGTATTGCGACCTTGATGTCCTTCATGGCGACGGCCTCCATGATGCGCCGATGGATGGGCTGCGGACGATAGCAGCCGTGACCGGCGGCGACAACCCGATCAAAGGTCGCTGGATCAAAGATCGCCGGGGCGGAAGCGGATCACCATGCGCCGGGGCCAGCCCTTGCCGTCGTCGGGCGGCAAGGCCAGGGGCTGCGCCAGCCTCAGGGCAAGCAACATGGATTCCATGGCGCGTTTGACGTAGCCGTCATTGATCCGATCATAGCCGCGAATGGCCAGTTGGGGATTCCACGGCGCGTTCTTGTGCAGGGCGTCGGCCAGGGTGCCGTCCTTGTTGACGATCACCGACATGGAGATGGTGAAGTTGGTTCCCTTGGCCGGTTCGGTGTCGAAGTTCCACATCTTCAACACCTGGGCCAGCACCATGTCCTGGGCGGTCTGGGTCATCTCGCCCACGGCGACGGTGGGCGGCGGCGCCTTCTCGAAGCTGACGCCGGGAGACGGCGCGGCCTGCTTGGGGGCCGCCGCCTTTTCCGCCAGCTTGCCGGGGCGCAGTTGCGGCACCGGAACCGGGTCGCGGGCGGGCGGCTCCACCTTGGACGGTGGCGGCTTCGGCGGTTCCTGGGGCGGAGGAGGGGGAGGGGGAGGAGGAGGAGGCTTTGGCTCTTCCCGAACCAAATCGACCTCCATGGCTGGTTCGGGCAGATGGATGCTGAGATCGGGAAGGGACTCGATCTGGCTGGCCGCCCAGAATAGCACATGCAGCAGCAGCGAAAGGGCGAGTCCCCAGTTCAGACTGCTTTCCCGACCCCATTCCCTCATGGGCGCTCATCGCGTCGGCAGGCGGGAAACAGCCAGAGCAAGGCAATCACAGTGCCTGCCACGGGGATGCCAAACGCCACCGTCCAGGCCTGGGGCGGCCAACGGCCGTCCACCTTGTCCCACAGGCCCAAGATGAATCCGAGCCCCCATTGGGTCGAGAAGGCGACCAGGAACATCAGCAGATTAAGGCTGGTATTGACGCGGCCCGAAACCTGGATGGGAAAGCGCCGGGTGAGGACGGCGTAGTTGATGGAACTGGAGGCGCCGGTGAAGCCGTAGAGAGCCGCCAGGGCGAGCGGGGCGCCGCTCCATCCCAAGGCCATGGCGGCCAGGGCCAGCCCATGGATGCTCATTCCCGCCGCGCCAAGGGTGATGGGAGGCACGCCCCGGCGCTCGAACCAATCGGCCATGGCGCCGACCGACAGATACCCCAGCGCCATCGCGGCCGCCATGACCGTCAAGCCTTGGGCGCTTTGGCTCGGCGACATGCCGCAGATGTCGCGCAACCATGGTCCCGCCCACAGGCCCTGAATGGCCATGAAACTGCCCATGGACAGCATGGAGGCCGGGGCCACCCGCCAAAATCCCGCATGACGAAAGATTTGCAAAATGTCGGCGATTTGCATGCCCAGGCTCGATGGGGCGGCGGACGAGGACCGTTCAGGCACCACCAGCCAGATCGACCCTGCCGCCATGACGGTCAGAACGGCGACACCGGCATAGACGCCGCGCCAGTCGGTCAGGGTCAGGGCCATTTGAACCGGCACGGTCGCGGCCACCGCGCCCAGGCCGCCCGACCCCAGGATGACTCCGTTCATCAGGGGCAGTCGGGCCGATGGAAAGAACTGAACATTGGCCTTCAACGCCGCCATCAGACAAGACGACACGCCAAATCCCACCAGGGCGCGCCCAACCACCAGCGTCGGCACGCCATCGGCCAGGGAAAAGGCCAAGGCTCCGGCGGCGGCGAAGATCAGCAGAATGGCTTCCACCCTCCGAGGACCGAACCGGTCCAGCAGGAGTCCAAGCGGCAACTGGGCGGCGGCGAAGGTGATGAAATAGACGCCGGTCATCAGGCCGATATCCGAGGCGTCAAGCGCGATGGTGCGCCCGATTTCCGGCGCCAGGACGGCATTCACGGTGCGATAGAGATAGGACAGGAAATAGCCCGCCGCGAAGGGCAGCGTGACCCGCAGCATCAATGTCGCGGTGCTTGATTCCTTGTCGGCGTCCATGGGATTCCCATCTTGGAGTTAACGGACACACCATTTCCCACCCTCGCGCTGCCGTCAATGGCCGTCTAGGGGGGCGCATTTCGGCATCGAACCATCGGAAACCCACAATCGACAGCCGTGTGACGAAGTCGTTACAAGGCATGATGCAATGAAGTCCCTGCTTATTGACAGCGATAGAGAGGACCAGATGACGCCCAAGACCGGAAAGACTCCCCTGCTCAAGCAGCTCTATGTTCAGGTTCTATTGGCCATCGTGATCGGTGGCGTGGTGGGGGCCCTGTTTCCGGCCTTCGCGACCAATGATTGGATCAAGCTCCTCGGCGACGGATTCATCAAGCTGATCAAGATGATGATCGCCCCCATCATCTTCTTTACCGTGGTGTCGGGCATCGCCCATATCCAGGACGCCAAGAAGGTCGGCCGCGTCGGCGTCAAGGCGCTGATCTATTTCGAGGTGGTCTCCACCTTCGCCCTGGCGCTTGGCCTCCTGGTCGGCAATCTACTCAAGCCGGGTTCCGGTTTTGGTGGCAAGATTCCCGACGCCTCGGCCGTGGCCAGCTTCGCCAAGCAGGCGGGCGAGATGAAGTCGGTGGACTTCGTCATGCACATTATTCCCGACAGCGTGGTTGGAGCTTTCGCCAAGGGCGACATCTTGCAGGTGTTGCTGTTCTCCATCCTGTTCGGTTTCTCGCTGATGGTTCTGGGCGAGCGCGGCCGGGCAATGCGTGCCTTCATCGACGATTCCGCCCATGCGGTGTTCGGCGTCATCGCCATCGTCATGAAGGCGGCTCCGGTCGGTGCGTTCGGCGCCATGGCCTTCACCGTCGGTAAATACGGCCCCCAGGCCCTGGGCAGCCTGATCGGCCTGATCGGCACCTTCTACCTGACCGCCGCCCTGTTCGTCTTCGTGGTGCTTGGCGTCATCGCCCGCATGGCCGGGTTCAGCATCTTCAAGTTCGTCAAGTACATCAAGGATGAGATCCTGATCGTGCTGGGCACCAGCTCGTCGGAAAGCGCCTTGCCGTTGCTGATGGAAAAGCTGGAACGTCTGGGCTGTTCCAAGCCGGTGGTCGGCCTGGTGGTCCCCACCGGTTATTCCTTCAACCTGGACGGCACCAATATCTACATGACCCTGGCCACCCTGTTCATTGCCCAGGCCATGGGCGTTGATCTGGATTTTGGCGAGCAGATGACCATCCTGATCGTCGCCATGCTGACCTCCAAGGGGGCCAGCGGTATCTCGGGGGCGGGCTTCATCACCTTGGCCGCCACCCTGGCGGTGGTCAATCCGGCCCTGGTGCCCGGCATGGCCATCGTGTTCGGCATCGACAAGTTCATGAGCGAATGCCGCGCGCTCACCAACTTCGTCGGCAACGGCGTGGCCACCATCGTCGTCTCGTGGTGGGAAAAGGAATTGGACCACGACATGCTGAAGGAAGCGCTCAACAAGCGTATCGATCCCTCGGACGTGGAAACCGCCGTCACCACCGGTTGACGGTTCAGACCAAGGGAAAAGGGCGGAAGACAATGTCTTCCGCCCTTTTTTCATGCATGGGGCGCCGGGGTTAGAACTCGCGCAGTGCCTTGGCGCGCAGTTCGGCGGAGCGGGGGCTCTCGGTATCCATGGTGCCGTCCGACGACGACATGCGGATGGCCTCGGCCACTTCGTTCAGGCATTGGGCGTTGCGCTGGTCGTATTGATCCAGTTGCCAGACGGCGTTGCGGTTCTCCGAGGCCAGCATGGCGGCCTCGGTCTGCAATTGAGTGGCCTCGGCCAACAGGCGCGCCGCATTGGCGGCGAAGCGGGCCGACGGCGTGGTCGCCCCGGCGGCGGCCACCTGGGCGGAATGGGCGGAACGGTCGTCGCCCTTCAGCCAGATATGGGCCCAGGCCTTCCAGGAGCCCCCGGCCTCGGTATCCAGGGCGTAAAGGACGGCATAGGCCACCGCCTGGGTGACGGTCAGATCGTCTTGGGTGCTCATCCGGCGGCTCCTTCAGCGCCATCCTTGGCGCGGCGCTTCACGGTCTTGGGATCGCAGGTGATGGGGCGGTAGATCTCGATGCGGGCACCCTCCTCGACGACGAGGTCCAGGGCCACCGGCTTGCCGAAGATGCCGACCTTCTGGGTTTCCAGATCGATCTCGGGGTATTGGTGGAGGATTCCCGATTTCTCGATGGCTTGGCCGACGGTGGTGCCCTCCGGCACGTCGATGGTCAGCCAGGACTGACGCGTGGGAACGGCGTAGACGACTCCGACCTTCATGACCCTTTTTCCTTATAGCTGGAGCGCGGCCATCCTGGCCGCACCAGCGGGCGGGACGCCCGCGCTCCGACGTCTTTCATCCTCAAACGCTGTGCGCACCGGCCATCTTGATTTCCTTGCCGGCGGCAAGGTCGATCATGCGCTTGGCCACGACCATCAGCCCAGCCACCAGAAATCCGCCCGGCGGCAGGATCAGCACCAGGATGCCCATGTCGGCGGGCATGATCCTGGTCTCCAGGAAGGTGAAGGAGGGCCCCAACAGCAAGGCGGCGTCGGCGAACAGGGTGCCCTGGCCGACGATCTCGCGCACGGCGCCGATCATGGTCAGCGCCAGGGTGAAGCCCAATCCCATGAACCAGCCGTCCATCAGCGAGGGCAGCACCGGCTCCTTGGCGGCATAGGCCTCCAGGCGGGCTAGCGGCAGGCAGTTGGACACGATCAGCGGAATGAACAGGCCCAGCACCTTGTAAAGCTCGTGCATCCAGGCGTTCATGGCCAGATCCACGAAGGTGACATTGGCCGCCACGATCAGGATATAGACCGGGATGCGGACCTCGTGGGTCACGTAATTGCGGAACATGGCGACCATCATGTTGGACGCCGCCATCACCACGGCGGTGGCGATGCCCATGCCGAAGCCGTTGGTGGCGGTGCCCGTCATGGCCATGGTCGGGCACATGCCCAGCAGCATGCACAGCACGCCATTGTTTTCCCACAATCCGTCCTTGACGATCTGACCGTATTTGCCGGACATCACTTCTTCTCCATCATGCGGGCCTTGTTGGCGGCGAAGAATTCCAAACCGTTACGGATGCCGCCCACCACGGCGCGGGGCGTGATGGTGGCGCCGGAGAACTGGTCGAACTGGCCGCCGTCCTTCTTCACCTTCCACTTCTCCACCGGCGGATTGCCGAGGGAAAGGCCGGTGAAGCGGGTGATCCAGTCGGTCTTGGCGGCGTCGATCTTGTCGCCCAGGCCGGGGGTCTCCTTGTGGGAGATCACTCGCACGCCCAACAGCTTGCCATCGGGGTCGATGCCCAGCATCAGCTTGACCGGGCCGCCATAGCCGCCGCTGGCGTCAAGCTCGTAGGCGAAGCCGGTGAACTTGCCGCCCATGCTGGCCCGATAGACCACGGTCTCGGAGACGCCGCCATGGCCGCCCGCATGGGGGTTGGGAATGGCGACGGCATCGGCGACCGGATTGTTGTCATGGATGGACTTGGGGATCACTTGGCCCAGCGAGTTCATCTTGTCTTCCAAGGCGCGGTCCTTGATGGGCTCCTTGGTGACGATGTCGGTGGCGGCCAGCAGCACTCCGAACCCGGCGCAGAAGGTGCCGAGGATGGTGGCGTGGACCCAGGTCGGCCGGATCGTGCTCATTTGTCCCCCTTGAGCGACAGCGGCTCGCCCTTGCGGGTGCGTCCGAAGACACGCGGCCGGAAATGTTGGTCGAGGATCGGCGTCAGGGCGTTCATCAGCAGCACCGCGAAGGCGACGCCCTCGGGATAACCGGCATAGGTGCGGATGATCCAGGTCAGCAACCCGACCCCGATGCCGAAGGCGAGCTGACCCGATTTGGACACCGGCGAGGTGACGTAATCGGTGGCGATGAAGAAGGCGCCCAGGAAGGACGCGCCGGAAATCAGGTGAAACCAGCCGCTGGCATGGCGCGCCGGGTCCATGGCGTTGAACAGGGTTCCCAGCAGGAACAAGGTGCCCAGCATGGCCACCGGCACATGCCAGGAAATGACCTTGCGCCACATCAAGAACAGGCCGCCCAACAAGATCAGCGGCAGCGCCGTCTCGCCCATGGAACCGGGATGGAAGCCCAGCATCATGTCCGACAGGCTGGGCAGATGGGCCATGGACTGACTGACCGGGATGCCGCGCGACAATTCGGTCTTGATCAGACCCAATTGCGAGGCGGCGCTGATGCCGTCCAGGCTGACCGCCTTGCCGAAGGTGACGTGCAGGCTTTCGGCGAAGCTGGGGGCTTGCGCCGAGAACAGCGGCTTGGCCGGCACGAAGGTGGTCATCTGCAGCGGGAAGGAGACCAGCACCACCACGCGGCCCACCATGGCCGGGTTGAAGACGTTCTGGCCCAACCCGCCGAAGGCGTGCTTGGCGAGGCAGACCGCGAAGACCGAGGCCACCGTGGCCACCCACCAGGGCGCCCATGGCGGCAGGCTCAAGGCCAGCAGCCAGCCGGTGATCATCACCGAGCCGTCGGACAGGGCGCGCGACGGGTCGCCGCCCGCGATGCGGATGCAGGCCGCTTCCGCCGCCATGCACGACGCCATGGTGACGCAGAACAGGAAGATGGCGGGCCAGCCGAACAGATAGAGGTTGAACAGGGTCGCGGGCGCCAGGGCCGCCAGCACCGTAACCATGGTAAGCTGGACGGAATTGGTGCCGTGGGTGAACGGTCCGCTCTTATCGACGAGGATACTCATGCGCTGGCTCCGCTTGCCTCGGCCTGGGCCGCTTCGGCTTCCTTTGCCGCCTTGGCCTTGGCGGCGGCTTCCTTCTTGGCTTGGGCTAGGCGCTCGAGCCGGGCGTTGTGGGCTTCCACCAAGGCCTTGGTCTGTTCGGTCTTGCGCCGCTCGCGATCAAGGGCGGCGATGCGGCCCTTGGCGTAATTGAAGAAATGCACCAGCGGGATATTGGACGGGCAGATATAGGAGCACGACCCGCAGGACACGCAGTCCTGAACCCCGATCTTGGCGGCTTCCTCCAGCTTTTCATGGCGGATGAAGGAGGCCATCTCCACCGGCACCAGCCCGCAGGGGCAGTAGGTGACGCAGGAGCCGCAGCGGATGCAGGGCTGCGGTTCGGCTTCCTTGGTCTCGGACTGGGTCAGCGCCAGGATTCCCGAGGTTCCCTTGACCACCGGAACCTCCAGCGAGGGCAGGGGCTGGCCCATCATGGGGCCGCCGCTGACATAGCGCTTGGCATTGGTGGCGCCGCCGCAGAAGGCCAGCAGCTCGGTCACGCGGGTGCCCAACGGAACCTGGATATTCTTCGGTTCGGCCACCGCGCCGCCGCTGACCGTGACCACGCGCGACAGCAGGGGACGGCCCAAACGGACCGCGTCATGCACCGCCTTGGCGGTGGCGACATTGTGGACCACCACGCCCACGTCGGCGGTCAGCTTGCGGGCCGGGGTCTCGCGGCCGGTGATGGCCTGGGTCAGATGGCGTTCGGCCCCCATGGGATACTGCACCGGCACCGGGGCGACGGAGACATTGTCGAACGAAGCCGCCGCCTTGGTGGTGGCCTCGATGGCCTGGGGCTTGTTGTCCTCGATGGCGATGATGATCTTGGGAGCGCCCAGGGCGTGCGCCATGATGCGGGCGCCGTCAACCACCGCGTCGGCATGCTCGCGCATGATGCGGTCGTCGCAGGTGAGATAGGGTTCGCACTCGGCGCCGTTGAGCAGCAGGATTTCCAGCTTGTGGGCGGTCCCCAGTCCCAGCTTCACCGCCGAGGGGAAGGTGGCGCCGCCCATGCCGACGATGCCCGACTGGGCGACGCGGTCGCGGATGACCTGAGGCGTGACGGCGAAGGGATCGTCGATGGCGGCGGGAAGCTCGGCCCACTCGTCCTTGCCGTCCGTCTCCAGGATGATGGTGAGCGTCGGCAGGCCCGAGGGATGCGGCGCCGTCAATTCGGTGATGGCGACGATCTTGCCCGAGGTGGGGGCATGGACCGGCGCCGAGATGGCTCCGGCGCCGCGGGCCAGCAACTGGCCCTTCTTCACCAGGTCGCCGGGTTCCACGGTGGTGGTGGCGGGCGCGCCCATATGCTGCTGCAAGGGAAGGTAAAGCACGGCCGGAATGGGCAGGGCGACGATGGGCTTCTCGCTCGTCAGCTCCTTGCGGTACTCCGGATGGATGCCGCCCAGAATGGGAAACAGCTTCATCGACCGTCTCTCCTCAATGAGTGGCGTGGTCGCCGGGCTTGCTCCAATGCCAGCCGGCGATAGTGGGGGGAATCGGGCGCATTTCGATAGCCTCGGTCGGGCAGATCTTGAAGCACTTGGAACAGGCGTGGCAGGCGTCCGAGATCACCGTATGCAGCTGCTTGGGGGCGCCGACGATGGCGTCCGAGCCGCATTCGCCGATGCAACGCAGGCACCCGATGCACAGATCCTCGTGGATGAAGGCGACTTCCGGGCCCTTTTCCACATGGTCGTGGGTATCGGCCGAAACGCCCAGCTTCTTGGCCAGCGCCTCGATGGTGCCCTTGCCGCCCGGCGCGCAGAGCGTGATGGGCGTGTCGCCCTTGGCCAGGGCGGCGGCGTATTGCGAACAGCCGACGAAGCCGCATTGGCCGCATTGCGAGCCGGGCAAAAGCGCCTGCAGCTCTTCCTCGATGGGATTGACGGGCACCGCGAGCAGCTTGGCGGCGGTTCCGAGAACGGCCCCCAGGGTCACACCCATCACCGCCAGACTTCCGACGTCGATCAACATGACAGGTCTCCTAATTGGTGCTCATGCCGGAAAAGCCCATGAAGGCCAGGGCCAGCAGGCTGGCGGTGATGAAGCCGATGGGCGGCCCGGCGAACAGGCGCGGCACCGCGCACAGCGCCAACCGCTCGCGCAGGCCCGCGAACAGCACCATCACCAGCGAATAGCCCAGCGACGAGGCGAAGGCGAAAACGGTGCTCTCGATGAAGTTCATCTTGCCTTCGACGAGAAGCAGGTTCACGCCCAGCACGGCGCAGTTGGTGGTGATCAGCGGCAGATAGATGCCCAGCATCTGGAACATGGTGGGCGAGACCTTGCGGACCACCGCCTCGGTGAACTGGACGGCGGCCGCGATGACCAGGATGAAGGCGACGGTGCGCAGATAGCCCAGCTCGTAGGGCTCCAGCAGCACTTTTTCCACGCCCCAGTCGATCATGGCCGAGATGGTGATGCAGAAGGTGGTCGCCGCCCCCATGCCCAGCGCCGTATCGACGCGGGTGGTGACCCCCATGAACGAACACAGGCCCAGGAAGCGCATCAGGACCACGTTGCTGACCAGCGCGGCGCTGATGAACAGCAGAAGGTAATGTTCCATCGTCCCTTATCCCCTTACCCGTGATCCGAAGTACATGCCGCGTCGGGCGGCAGGTGGTAGTCCCTGCGCAGAAAACGCGGTGTCAGCACGCCCCGCGCCGACAGGCCGTCGGCCAGAAGCCGCGCCAATCCCAAACCCACCACCAGCCCGCCGAAGGCCCCCAGGGCGGCCATGCCGTCGGTGGCGTAAAATTCCTGGCCGAGGATGCCGCCCGCCAAAAGGGCGATCAGCGGCAGGCCGTAGGCGGTGGCGGCGCCCTTGACCAGAGCGGTCTCGCTGATGCCGACCACCACGCGCTCGCCCACCTTCAATCCCAGATCGCCGGGAAGCTGGAAGCGCTTGGCCGCCATGCGCTTGGCATTGCCCGCATCCTTGCCGATGCTGCACAGCCCGGCGGAATGACAGGTGCCGCAACTGGTGGTCTCTTCCGGTTCCAGCCATGCCCGGCCGCCCTCGACCGCGACCACGCGGGCAAAGCCCTCGAGCAGAGTCTGGCCATCGGCATCGGGGAAGGAGGAACCGGCGTCGCTCATATGCGTCAGACCGTCACCGTCGCGCTCACGCCGTCGGGCGTGACGAAAATGGCCTGCAACGCCCCGGCTGCCTTGAGGATCGCGCGGCGCTTGTCCTCGGGGGCCAGGATCAGGGTGGTGGCCAGACCGTCGGCGATGGTGGCGGTATCGGCGATCACCGTGACGCCGACCATGGCGGGTGCCGTCTTGCCGGTGCGGGCGTCGATGATATGGGTGAACTTGCCCGCCTCGTCGAAGATGGTGCCGTAGCCGCCCGAGGTGGAGACGCATTTGTCGGTGACGCTGACCTCGGTGACCGCCTTGGAGGGATCGGCCGGATTGGCGATGCCGATACGCCAGGCCGAACCGTCGGGCTTGGCGGCCATGGCGCGGGGCTCGCCCATGTCCACCAGCACGTTCTCGAAGCCGTGGCTGCGCAAAACCGCCGCCACCTTGTCGGTGATGTAACCCTGAGCGCGGGCGTTGAGCGTGATGGCCATGCCGGGGCGCGCCAGCGCGACGCGGCGGGCGGCGGTGTCCACCTGGATGCCGCGCCAGTCCACCAGGGCAAGGGCGGCGGCGAGATCCTTGGCCGAGGGACCGGCGGGATCGGCATGGGCGGCGGTGAAGTGCTCGAAATACAGCTTCCACACCGGCTGGATGGAAGGATCGAACACGCCGTCGCTGATGCGGGCCAGTTCCTTGGCATGGGAGACCAGTTCCATGAACTCGGCCGGGGCATCGTCCAGCTTGCCGTCGCGGTTCAAGGCCGAGATGGCCGAATCGGCGCGATAGACGCTGAAGATGGCTTCCAGCCGGGCCAGTTCGGCCGTGCTGGCCTCGATGGCGGCGCGGGCCTTGGCTTCGTCGCTATGGTAAAGCTGGATGGTCGAAGGGGCGCCCAGCGTGGTGCCTTCCCAGCGCAGCATGCGGGCCTGGGCCTGACTGGCCTTGGCGAGCAAGGGCAGACCGGCGGCGGCGGCCAGGATGGTAATGGCACGGCGGCGAGTGATACGAACGGTCATCGAACCTAGGCCTCCCTCGGGCGAGATATCCGGAGATCCGGCATTTTAAAATTGCTCAAAAAAGCGTCACCTTGATGGTATGCGACATGGTGGCCCACTTCAAGCCTGTGCCGCAACATAATAGGCATCCGAATGCCGATTTTTTTGTCGTGGTAAAACAACGTCTTGTCCTGTCCTCGACCCGCTTGGGGAGGCCGATCCCAGCCCAATGGGTGGGAACAGCCGGAAAAATATTGGGGACTTCGCCATCGCAGCATGGCTTGGTCGTTCCCGACGGGCGCGGTGCACAAAAGCAAGCGGCGTGCCAGGGCGGGAAATGGCGGTTCTTGGTGAAGCTGTTCCCGGATTGTCGGGTCTGCGACACTTGCGCGGCCTCAGTTCCCGACAACGCTTGCCCATGTGTCGCAAACCTCGTCCAGGGCGTCGCGGCCGCAGGCGAGATAGGCGGCCAGACCGAGGCAGCCGTGGATGGCGCCTTCCAGGCAGACCGCGCGCACCGGAACTCCGGCCTTGGTCAGGGCCTCGGCATAGGCCTTGCCTTCATCCACCAGGGGGTCGAAGCCGCAGGTCAGCACCAAAGCGGGGGCCAGCCCGGCATGGGAGTCGGCCCGCAGCGGTGAGGCGTCGGGCTCCAGCACCGGACCGCTTCGCCCGACGAAATACTGCTGGGTGAACCACGTGATATCCGCCTGGGTCAGCAGATAGCCCTCGGCGAGGCGTGCGCGCGACGGATAATCGCCGCCCTGGTCCACCGCCGGATAGATCAGCAGTTGGGCGGCGAGCCGGATGCCGAGGTCGCGGGCGTGCAGCGCTGCCACCGCGCTCAGGGTTCCTCCCGCGCTGTCGCCCGCCACCCCGAGGACGCATCCCTTGCCGGGACCGGTCGCCAGCCATTGGAGGGCGGCGGTGCCGTCTTGGATGGCGGCGGGGTAGGGGTGTTCCGGCCCCATGCGATAGTCCACCGAGGCCACCAGCGAGCCGGTGCGCAGCGCGATGTTGCGGCAGATGGCATCATGGGTGTCGAGATCGCCCACCACGAAGCCGCCGCCATGGAAATACAGCAGGGCGGCCTTGACCTCGGCTTGACCGGCGGGTCGGAAGAGGCGGATGGGAAGGGCGCCGCCGGGGCCGGGGATGGCCATGGTCTCGGCATCGACGCCGTCGGGGGCGGGGGGATTGGTGCGCGACAGCCTGCGGGCGAATTCCGCCCGCGCATCCACGGGGCTCATGGTCCCCAGGGAGGGAAGCTTCAGTTCGGCGGCCTTGGCCAGGATGAAGGCGACATCATCGTCGAGTTTGCCCGGCGTCCCCCTCGAAACCGTTTGGCTCGCGATCATTCCCCGTCTCTCCATCCTGGTTGGCCGAACGCAAACCTAACAGGGTGGACATCCATTGTCGTGGCGGTTGACCTTTTTGGCCGCCGATACGCATCATCCATCACGGCGACAGGACGGAGGGGAGAGCATGCCGGGGGGAACAAGCAAGGCGGTGCTGCGCAGGCTCGGCGACAGCCGGTTTTCGACGGTCTATTTCCGCGGCGAGGGCATCGATATCGGCGCCGGGGGCGATCCGCTGTTTCTCTATAGCGAGCAGTTTCCCTTGATTCGGAAGTTGCGGGTGTGGGATCAGGGCGATGGCGACGCCCAGACCTTGACCGGCCTCGCCGACGAATCCTTCGATTTCGTCCATTCCAGCCATTGCCTGGAACATCTGGTCGACCCGGCGGAGGGGTTGCGCAACTGGTTTCGCGTGCTGAAGCCCGGCGGCCATATGGTGCTGCTGCTGCCCGACGAGGATCTCTACGAGCAAGGGGTTTTCCCTTCCACCTTCAATGCCGACCATAAATGGACCTTCACCATTTCCAAGGCCGAATCGTGGTCGCGGCGCTCCATCAACGTGACCGATATTCTCGGCGGTTTGGGGGGCGCGGCCGAGATTCTGAAGATCGAACTGCTCGACGCCGGTCACCGGTTCCGCCTGCCGCGCTTCGACCAGACGCTGACGCCGACCGCCGAATGCGGCATCGAGATCGTGCTGCGCAAGCGCATGCCGGACGAGCTGATCAAGAAGGGCCGATTGCCGCCGGACGGCCGCCTGAGCCCCGATGATATTTTCGTACTGACAGGATTGCGATGACCCAAGACCTTCTGGACGGCGAGCCGACATCGGGCTTTCAAGACCTGCTCGGCTATCATCTGGCCGAATGGGCGGAGGGCCATGCCGTATTGGAATTAGCCGTCGAGCGTAAGCATTGCAATCGGGCCGGTGTGGTCCATGGCGGCGTGCTCGCCACCCTGATCGATACGTCCTGCGGCTTCTCGGCCACCTATTGCCCGGTGCCCGGTCGGGTGCGGCGGGTGGTGACTCTGTCGCTGACCTCGTCATTCCTCGGGCAAGCCCGGCACGGCATCATCCGGGCGGTGGGCCGCATGCGGGCGGGCGGCAGCCGCATCGTGTTCTGTTCGGCCGAGGTGCTGGACGAAGACGGCAAGCTGATCGCCATGGGGGAAGGCAGCTTCCGCTACCGCACGGGCAGCAAGGCGCTGGAGGGCGTTCCGCTGTAAGAGGCGGCGATTTTTCTACCCTTCCCATCATCGTCATGCGCGGGCATTGACCCAATGCTGTCTGATTTGAGCGTCGGCGACACGATCCGTTGGCTGTTGATGATTCACCACCAAGGCACCAAGGACACCAAGAGGGCGGAGCAAAAGGCCAAGCCTTATTCGCTCGTCATGGCCGGGCGTGTCCCGGCCACCCACGCGGTTCCGCTTGAAATCCCTATGCAAGGACAATCCAAACGGATGGGCGTGGTTGCCCGTGACAAGCACGGGCATGACGGAAGGCAAAAAACCGTGTCGCCCTCTTGGTGTCTTTGTGGTCAATACCCTCGGCAGCCAGCGGAGCATGTCGCCGAATTTAAGCCGGACAGAAGTGGGTCAAGCCCGCGCATGACGGGAGCCAGGAAATAGGCATTGACATGCGCATTAAGCTGAATGATCATTCAGTCAGAATGAACGACCATTCAGTTTGAGGCTTTCATGTCGCAGCAGGTTCTCTCCATTTCGCGGGTCGGCGCCGTCGTGGTGCTCACCCTGGACAGCCCGCCGGTCAATGCCCTGTCCAAGGCGCTGATCAAGGCGCTGCACGGGGCCATGGACCAGGTGGAGGCGGACAAGACCATCGGCGCCGTGCACATCCGCAGTGCCGCCAAGGTGTTCTGCGCCGGGGCAGATCTGGCCGAGATGCGCGAAAATCTTGCCGATCCCGACAAGGTCGACGCCCAGATCGACTTCGTGCGCGATCTGCAGAACGTGTTGAAGCGCATCGAGACGCTGGGCGTCGCCACCATCGCCGAGGTGAGCGGGGCCGCCATGGGCGGCGGTTTCGAGCTTGCCCTGGCCTGCGATTTCCGCGTCGCCGCCCATGAAGCCAAGCTGGCGCTGCCCGAGGTCAATCTCGGCCTGATCCCCGGTGCCGGGGGCACCCAGCGCCTGACCAATCTGTGCGGCCCCGCGGTGGCCAAGCGGCTGATCCTGGGGGCCGAGATTCTCGACGGCGCTTCCGCGCTGGCCATGGGGCTTGTCCATTGGGCGGTGCCGCGCGCCGAGCTTCCCGCCTTCGCTAGCGCCCTGGCCGAGCGGGTGGGGGCGCTGCCCCGCGCCGCCGTCGCCGCTTCCAAATCCTGCATCGCCGCCGCCGCCGACCCCCGGCGCGACGGCTACGAGGAAGAACTGTCCGCCACCCGTGATCTGCTGCTGCACGAGCCCGAGACCCGCTCACGGGTCGAGGCTTTCCTGGGCGGCCAACGATGATCGAAGTCCGACGAGTCGCTGAACGTCAGTTCAGCGGAGAGGCGTTGCGGCCAAGGGCCGGCGCGCCACGTGGCGCGGAGCCAAGCCCTGCGGAGGCAGGGCGCCCGGCGAATGAGGGATAAACAAAAAAGGAGTCTTCCCATGAACTTCAAGGACAAGGTCGCCCTGGTCACCGGCGCCGCTTCCGGCATCGGCCTGTGCACCGCTCAAAGCATCGCCGAGCTGGGCGGCGACGTTCTGATCGCCGACATCAACGCCGATGCGGGCGAAGCGGCGGCCGCCGCCATCCGCGCCAAGGGCGGCAAGGCGGAATTCGTCCGTCTCGACGTGACCGACAAGGCCTCCGTCGCCAATGTGCGCGATCATGTGCTGGCCTCGCGCGGGCGGCTCGACGTGCTGTGCAACGTGGCGGGCTGGGGCCATATCCAGCCTTTCGTCGACAATGACGACGCCTTCATCGCCAAGGTGATGAACCTCAACCTCAACGGCCCCATCGAGCTGATCCGCGCCTTCTTCCCCTCCATGATCGAGAAGAAGGGCGGCAAGATCGTCAACGTCTCGTCGGACGCCGGCCGTGTCGGTTCGCTGGGCGAAAGCGTCTATTCGGCGGCCAAGGGCGGCCTGATCGCCTTTTCCAAGTCGCTGGCCCGCGAAGGCGCTCGGTACGGCATCAACGTCAACGCCATCTGCCCCGGCCCCACCGACACCCCCTTGCTGAAGTCGGAGCCGGAAAAGTTCCTGGAAGCCTTCCTGAAGGTCATTCCCATGCGCCGCTTCGGCAAGCCGCAGGAAGTGGCCGACGGCATCGTCTTCCTGGCGTCCAACCGCGCCGACTACATCACAGGTCAGGTGCTGAGCGTCAACGGCGGCATCACCATGGTGGGCTAAGGCCTCAATTTCGGAGCGCGGGCGTCTCGCCCGCAGGGTGCGGCCAAGATGGCCGCGCTCCTCAAAACAAGGAGAGATCACATGCGTAAGTTCAAGGCTGCCGACTACAAGGCCGAACATTTCGACTGGAAGGTGGACGGCAAGGTCGCGACCCTGACCCTGAACCGTCCCGAGCGCAAGAATCCGCTGACCTTCGACTCCTATGGCGAGCTGCGCGATCTGTTCAACAATCTGTGCTACGCCACCGACGTCAAGGCGGTTGTCATCACCGGGTCGGGCGGCAATTTCTGTTCGGGCGGCGACGTGCACGAGATCATCGGGCCGCTGACCAAGATGGAAATGCCGGAATTGCTGGAATTCACCCGCATGACCGGCGACGCGGTCAAGGCCATGCGCATGTGCCCACAGCCCATCATCGCCGCCATCGACGGCATCTGCGCCGGTGCCGGAACCATGCTGGCCTCGGCTTCCGACATCCGCCTGGGCACCGCCAAATCCAAGGTGGCCTTCCTGTTCGTGCGCGTCGGCCTCGCCGGTGCCGACATGGGCGCCTGCACCCTGCTGCCCCGTCTGATCGGACTCTCTCGCGCCGCCGAACTGCTCTATACCGGCCGCGCCATGGGCGGCGAGGAAGCCGAGCGCTGGGGCTTCTACAACAGCCTGTATTCCTCGGAAGAGGTGCTGGACGCCGCCACCAAGCTGGCCCACAGCCTGGCCGACGGCCCCACCTTCGGCCATGCCATGACCAAGAAGATGCTGTGGCAGGAATGGAACCAGGGTCTTGGCGAGTGCATCGAGGCCGAGGCCCAGGCTCAAGCCATCTGCATGCAGACCAACGACTTCGAGCGTGCCTATGTGGCCTTTGCCGCCAAGCAGTCGCCCAAGTTCGAGGGTAACTGACCATGTCCGACGCCTCGTTCCTCCAATGGCCGTTCTTCGACCAGACCCACCGGGATTTCGCCCGTGACCTGGAAGACTGGGCCAAGGCCAATCTGGACCGGGTGTGCCCGGAGGACGAGGCGCATGGACCGGCCATGGACGAGACGGCGCGCCGTCTCGTCCGCGAGCTGGGCAAGGCGGGATTTCTCGCCGCTTCCATCCCCAAGGCCTATGGCGGCCGCGCCAAGGATTTCGACGTTCGCGCCATCTGTCTGGGCCGCGAGATCCTGGGGCGTCACGCCGGTCTGGCCGATTTCGCCTTCGCCATGCAGGGCTTGGGCAGCGCCGCCATCACCCTGTTCGGCAATGACGCGCAGAAATCCCGCTATCTGCCCAAGGTGGGCAAGGGCGAACTGATCGCCGCCTTCGCCATTTCCGAGGTGGATGCCGGTTCCGACGTGGGCAATATGAGCACGCGGGCGGTCAGGGATGGCGACCATTACGTCATCGACGGCGGCAAGACCTGGATTTCCAATGCCGGTCTCGCCGATTTCTATACCGTCTTCGCCCGCATCGGCGACGAGAGCGGCGCCAAGAACCTCGCCGCCTTCGTGGTGGATGCCGACACGCCCGGCCTGACGGTGTCCGAACGCATCGACGTCATCGCGCCGCATCCGCTGGGCTCGCTGACATTCGACAACATGCGGGTGCCCGCCGCCAACATGCTGGGCCAGCCGGGCGAGGGCTTCAAGGTCGCCATGTCGGTGCTGGACGTGTTCCGCACCACGGTGGGCGCCGCCGCCCTGGGCTTCGCGCGGCGCGCCATGGACGAGGCCCTGGCCCGCGTGTTCAAGCGCAAGGTGTTCGGTTCCAAGCTGGCGGACTATCAGCTGACCCAGGCCAAGATCGCCGAGATGGCGGTTGCCATCGACGCGAGTGCCTTGCTGATCTACCGCTCCGCCTGGACCAAGGATGTCAAGGGCGGCCGCGTCACCCGCGAAGCCTCCATGGCCAAGCAGTTCGCCACCGATCAGGCCCAAGTGGTGATCGACGAGGCGGTGCAGCTATGGGGCGGCCTCGGCGTGGTGTCCGGCGTCAAGGTAGAGACGCTGTACCGCGAAATCCGGGCGCTACGCATCTATGAAGGCACCAGCGAGGTCCAGAAGCTGGTCATCGCCTCCAAGGTGTTCGAGGAGTATCGGAATGAAACATGACCAGGGTGGTCATCGGGCAAGTCCCTCTCCCCTTGTGGGAGAGGGATTTAGGGTGAGGGGGCGGATATGCCGCGCGGACGCGCGGCCCCCTCACCCCGGCCCTCTCCCACAAGGGGAGAGGGGGGCTCGTCATGGGAACTGATCCCCTGGCGGGCCGCCACGCGCTGGTCACGGGCGGCGGCCGAGGCATCGGCTTGGCCATCGCCCGCCACTTGCTGTCCTTGGGCGCCAGCGTCACCATCACCGGGCGCGACGCCGCCCGGGTGGCGGCGACGGCGGCCGGGTGTGGAGGCTCGGTTGCCGGGATCGCCGTGAACGTCGATGACGCCGCATCCATCGAAGCCGGGTTCGGGGAAGCGGCAAAGCGCTTCGGCCCCATCGCCATCCTGGTCAACAATGCGGGCATCGCCAAGGCGGCGCCGCTGGCCAAGACCGATCTTTCCCTGTGGGACGACATCCTGCGCACCGACCTGACCGGCGCCTTCCTGTGCACCAAGGCTTTGATTCCCGGCATGCTGGAACTGGGATGGGGCAGGGTGGTCAACGTGGCTTCCACCGCCGGGCTGACCGGTCTGGCCTATTGCGCCGCCTATTGCGCCGCCAAGCACGGCCTGATCGGCCTGACCCGCGCCCTGGCCAAGGAATTCGCCAGCAAGCCCATAACCGTCAACGCCGTCTGCCCCGGCTATACCGAAACCGATATCGTCGAGGCCACCCTGGACAATATCATGGCCAAGACCGGTCGTTCGCGCGACGAGGCGCTGGCCGATCTTGTCGCGCCCAATCCGCAGAAGCGGCTGATCCAGCCCGAGGAAGTGGCCGAGGCGGTGGGCTGGCTGTGCCTGCCGGGATCGGGCTCCATCACCGGGCAAAGCATCGCCGTGGCCGGTGGGGAGGTCATGTGATGGAAGACGGAACACACATCATCACCCTCTCCCCTCCGTGGGAGAGGGCCGGGGTGAGGGGGCTTACGCGCGGCATCGCGGACATGAGTCGATCCCGACCCCTCACCCGGCGGCTTTGCCGCCACCCTCTCCCGCAAGGGGAGAGGGAATGGATGGACGCGATGTGATGAACCACGATGTCAAATCCCAGGTTTCCGACGAAGCGCTGGTGGCCCGCCGTCGCGCCCAGATCGTCGCCGCCGCCACCGAGCTGTTTTCCCATCAGGGCTTCTATCGCACCACCATTCAGGACGTGGCCAAGAAGGCCGGGGTGAGCGCCGGGCTCATCTATCAATACGTCACCGACAAGGAGGACGTGCTGCTGCTGGTGCTGCTCAGCGTGCTGGACTCCTACAAGACCGAGATTCCCGCCGCCATCGCCGGGCTGACCGATCCGTTGGAACGGTTCTGGGCCGCCATCGGCGCCTATTGCCGGGTGGTGGATCAGCGGCGCGAGGCCACCGTGCTGGCCTACCGCTCCACCAAGTCGCTGCCCGACGACCGGCGCGAACTGATCAAGCAATCCGAGATCGAGACCAACGGCATGATCGCCGCCTGCCTGTCCGACTGCGTCAAGGCCGGGCTGATGCGCGACGTCAAGGTGGAACTGGTGACCTATCAGTTGGTGACCTTCGCCCATAGCTGGGCGCTCAAGCACTGGCGCCTCAAGGAGGTGTGCGGCCTCGAGGAGTACATCGCCGAGGGCTTCGACTTCTTCGCCCAGGCGCTGCTGACGCCAAAGGGCCGCCGCCATCAGGCAAAAATCCATGGGAGGACATGAGCATGCATCTGCCCGGCGGGCCGAGCGCCCATGTGGACAAGTTCGCCCGCGACCTGCTGCCGCCGCCGGATCTGTGGCCGGTTTTCGATTATTCCGCGCCCCATCTCAAGGATTATCCCGACCGGATCAATGCCGCCGTCACCCTGCTGGATCAGGCGGTGGCCGACGGCTTCGGCGACAAGGTGGTGTTCCATTACGGTGAGGGGAGCTGGACCTATGCCCAGTTGCTGGACAAGGCCGAACGCATCGCCCGCGTGCTGGTGGAGGATTTCGGTCTGGTGCCGGGCAACCGGGTGCTGATGCGATCGGGCAACACCCCCATGGTGGCGGCCTGCTGGCTGGCGGTGCTGAAGGCAGGTGGCATCTGCGTCATGTCCATGTCGCTGCTGCGCGCCAAGGAGCTGGGCTATCTGGTGGACAAGGCCAAGATCAGGATCGCCCTGTGCGAGGAGAGTCTGGCCGAGGAGATGGAGCTGACCCGCGCCCAGAAGCCGGATCTCGCCCATGTGGCCTATTTCACCCCCCTGGGTGACGGTGACGCCGGTTTCGATCGAATGGTTGGGGAAAAGCCTTCCGGCTTCGCCAATGTGGACACCGCCGCCGACGACGTGGCGGCCATCACCTTCACCTCGGGCACCACCGGGAACCCAAAGGGGGCCATGCATTTTCACCGCGACATCCTGGCGGTGACCGATTGCTGGCCGCAAAGCCATACCGTCGAGCCCGACGAGATCATCGTCGGCTCGCCGTCCTTCGCCTTCACCTATGGCCTTGCCGCCTTCCTGACCTATCCGCTGCGCTATCGCGCCACGGCGGTGCTGGTGGCCAAGCCGACCCCGGACCTGATCCTGGACGCCATCCAGCGCCACAAATGCACCAGCCTCTACGCGGTGCCCACCTCGTTTCACGCCATGCTCCAGATCATCGACCGCTACGATGTCTCCAGCTTGCGCAAGTGTTCCTCGGCGGGCGAGCATCTGCGGGTGAAGTTGTACGAGGATTGGCTGCGCGCCACCGGGTTGAAGCTGATCAACGGCATCGGCATGACCGAAATGCTGACCCATTTCATCGCCCAGACCGCCGAGGTGCCCAAGGAAGGCGCCACCGGTCGGCCGGTGCCCGGCTATTGCGCCTGCATTCTCGACGATGACGACAATCCGCTGCCGCCGGGCAATCGCGGCAGGCTGGCGGTGCGCGGCCCCACCGGCTGCCGCTATCTCGACGACGAGGAGCGGCAGGCCAAGTTCGTCCGCCAGGGGTGGAACGTCACCGGCGACATCATGGAAGAGGATGCCGAGGGCTGGTTCTGGTACGTGGACCGCTCCGACGACATGATCGTCTCGTCGGGCTACAACATCTCGGCCCAGGAGGTGGAGCGGGTCATCTTGGAACATCCCAGGGTGTTCGAATGCGCCGTGGTCGGCGTGCCCGACGAAGCCCGGGGCAATATCGTGCGCGCCTGCATCGTGCTGGACGACCCGTCACGGGCCAGCGAAGTGCTAGCCGAGGACATCCAGAACTACGTCAAGGCGGCCATCGCGCCCTACAAATACCCGCGTGAGATCAAATTCCTCGAGGTGCTGCCCAAGACCCAGACGGGAAAGGTTCAGCGGTTCCGACTGCGGCAGATCTAGCACCTGGGGGCGCGAACCGTGCTGAACCAGTATTCCTCGATGGCGTGAATGGCGCTGAACAGGTCGGCCAGATCCATGGGCTTGGTGACATAGCCTTGGGCACCGGACTTATAGGCCGTGACCACATCCTGGTCCGCCGACGAGGTGGACAGCATGACCACCGGCAGATGCCGTAGCTTCGGGTCGGACCGAATCTCGGACAGCACCTGCAAGCCGTTCTTCTTCGGCATGTTGATGTCCAGCAACACCAGATCCGGTGAAAGCCGACGCGGGGCGCCCGGCGTGGGGCCGCGCAGCTTTTCCATGGCTTCGACACCGTCGGCGGCCATATCCACCACGCAGGGGAATCGGCCGCGCCCGATCGCCTTCGATACCAATTCGGCATCGGCGGGATCGTCATCGACGATCAGCACATGGTATGGATTTGCGGCGTTGCTGCCCACTCAGGTGCTCCATGGACGAGGCCTTCATGACCATTTTCCAGGATAGGGCATGGATGTGAAAAGAATATGCTTTCAGTATGAACGGTATGTAACGGCCCGATAGGGTGGCGAGGGATTCATGTCTTGGTTCGTCTATGTCTTACTGAATGGCGCGGGGGTGGCCTATACCGGCATAACGACCGATTTGGAGGATCGCCTGCGTCGCCACAACCGGGGCCAGGGTGCCAAGTTCACCCGTGGGCGCGGCCCATGGCGGCTCATCCACAGCGAAGGACCGCTGGAACACGGCGAGGCCCTGCGGCGTGAATCCGCCATCAAGAAGGATCGCGCCTTCAAGGCCGGTCTGAAGGCGGCTAGGATAGACAGAGCGGGCGAGTGATGGAGCGGGCCGCCATGCGGGTCAAGGATGTGGGCGATACCGCCTTCGCGGTGGATTTCGACGACGGTGATCGGGTCGTCGCGTTGTACGACGCCATTCGCCGTGTCGGACCGCTGCTTGGTCTGGTGGAGACGGTACCGTCGCTCCGGTCCCTGCTGGTCATCTTCGACCCGCTGTCCATCTCGCGGGCCGAGATGGAGGCCCGCATTCGCGGCTTGGCCGACCGGGCGAGCGACGGCGACGGCGGCGAGGGGCGATCCTGGCGCATTCCGGTTCGCTATGACGGCCCAGATCTGGATGCGGTCGCCCAGGCCTGCGGCCTGAGCCGGACCCGAGTGATCGATCTGCACGCGGGTCGGGTCTACCAGGTCAGGATGCTGGGCTTCATGCCCGGCTTCGCCTATATGGGAACCCTGCCTGAGGCCTTGCGGCTGGGGCGGCGGGGGGAGCCTCGCTTGAAGGTTCCCGCCGGTTCGGTCGCCATCGCCGACGACATGACCGCCATCTATCCGTGGGAGAGCCCCGGCGGTTGGCATCTGCTGGGCAGCGCTGAAATCGCTCTGTTCGATCAAACGCGGGAGCCTCCGGCCTTGTTGGCGGCGGGCGACCAAGTGGTGTTCGTGCCGCTATGAGCCATTTGCGACTCACCACGCCCGGCTTGTTCTCCACCATTCAGGATCTGGGTCGGTTCGGCTATGGCGCCCAGGGGGTGCCGGTGGCCGGGGTGCTCGATCCGGTGGGGCTGCGTCTCGCCAATGCCCTGGTGGGTAATGTGGATGGCGAGGCGGGCATCGAATTCTGCGGGCTTGGTCCGGGCCTAGTAGTGGAGGCCGAAAGCGTTCGGCTGGCGGTCGTTGGTCCGGCGCGGCCGATTCTGTCCCGCGATGGCGCCGCCACCGCCTTGGCGGTGGGGCGCTGTCATCTGTTGCATCGTGGCGACGTCTTGGCCCTGGGGGCAGTGAACGGCGCCGCCTCGGCGGTGCTGGTGGTGGAGGGCGGCTTCGATCTCGCTCCGGTGATGGGCAGCCTGTCCACCTTTGTCCGCGCCGGAATCGGCCCGTTGGGCGGTCGGCCGCTGGTGGCGGGCTGCATGCTGCCGCTGCGGCGCGACCGCGCCTCCGAGGGGCCGCTTCTCGCCTTGTCGGCGCCGTTCGATCATGGCCGGGGGGCGGTGCGGGTGATGCTGGGGCCGCAGGCGGAGTATTTCACCGAGACGGCGCTGGAGGTCTTGGCATCCGCCGAATTCATCGTCGGCAGGGATGCCGACCGCATGGGGCTTCGCCTGGAAGGGCCGAGGCTGGAGCACAAAGGCGAGGCGGGGATCGCTTCTGACGGTCTGGTGCGCGGCTGTATTCAGGTGCCAGGCAACGGTCAGCCCATCGTGTTGCTGGCCGATCACCAGACGGTGGGGGGCTATGCCAAGATCGCCACGGTGATTTCCGCCGATTTGCCACGGGTCGGGCGCATGGTTCCCGGCGACCGCTTGCGCTTTCGGGTGGTGGACCTTGCCGAGGCGGAAACGGCCCGGAATGCGTTGGAACGTGCCATTCAATCGGCACGATCCTCGTTGCGAGCACTGGCGGGCGAGCTTGACCTCGACGCGCTTTATTCCGCCAATCTGGTCTCTGGCATGGTCAATGGGGAAACGCCGTGAGAACCATCAACCTCAATGCCGATCTGGGCGAGGGCTGCGGCGACGATGCGGCCATGCTCGATATCGTCGCCTCGGCCAATATCGCTTGCGGCTTCCATGCGGGCGATGCGTTGGAAATGACCCGCACCGTCCGGGCCGCCATGGCACGTGGCGTCAGCCTGGGGGCGCATCCCTCCTATCCCGACCGCGATGGCTTCGGCCGTCGTCCCATGGACATGGCCCCCGACGAGATCGAGGCGGTCACCGCCTATCAGATCGGCGCCCTGGCGGGCATCGTCGCCGCCAATGGCGGCAGGCTCGGCCATGTGAAGCCGCACGGCGCCCTGAGCAATCGGGCGGCGGTGGATATGGATGCCGCACTGGCCATAGCGCGGGCGACGGCTACGACCGTGCCGGGGCTCATCTTGCTGGCGCCCGCCGGTTCGGCCATGGTCGAAGCGGGACAGCGCCATGGGCTGCGGGTCGCCCAGGAAGTCTTCGCCGACCGCGCCTATGACGATGACGGCACTCTGGTTGCCCGCTCGCGGCCGGGCGCCTTGATCCATGATCCCGACGAAGCGGTCCGCCATGTGCTGCGGATGGTTCGTGACGGGATCATCGTTTCGCTGTCGGGGCGCGAGATTCCATGTCATGCCCAGTCGGTCTGCGTCCATGGCGATGATCCAAATGCAGTAACGTTGGCCAAAGTGTTACGAGCGGCATTGGAGAATGCAGGAATAAGAGTCACGCCATTGTCATAAAGGGATCAACAGTGTTGCGTTGCGGGAAAAGCACAGGTATATACCCGACCAGTGACGCACACGTACGTGCCTATGGCCCTTGTCGGTTATGCAACGACGGACGCGTCCTTTTTGGAAGAGCCGACTGATCTTGTCGGCGCCCGAAAGGGAGGTGGACATGTTCGTGACCCATAAACTGGGCTACATCCCGGAAATCTGTACGAGTATGTGACGGCGGTGTCGCGACCGTATCCTCGGTCGCCTGCCGCCGTTGTCGTGGAACGCGGTCTCTTCGCGGAGACCGCGTGGAGGGCGTCGTTTCCAGCAGATGAAGCGACGGAATTGAGGTAAGGGGAGGACCGCTATGCACACCATTGTCTTTACCGGCCGCATGGTCATGATCGGCTGCGGCAGCATCGGACAAGGCGTTTTGCCCCTGATTCTGCGCCATATCGACATCGACCCGGCCCGGATCACCATTATCACGGCCTGTGAACGGGGCCACGATGTCGCGAAGAAATACGGCATCACGTTCATCAACAAAGCGCTTACCCCGGATGATTACCGCGACCGACTGACTCCCATGCTGCGCAAGGGCGACTTCCTGCTGAATGTTTCGGTGGATGTGTCGTCGGTGGCCTTGGTCGAGCTCTGTCGCGATGTGGGTGCCCTTTACCTCGATACCTGCATCGAGCCCTGGGCCGGTGGCTATACCGATCCCGGCCTTTCCCCCTCCTTGCGTTCCAATTATGCCCTGCGCGAGCAGATGCTGGCGCTCCGGGTCGATGGACCGGCGCCGACGGCGCTGGTCACTCACGGTGCCAATCCGGGGTTGGTCTCCCACTTCGTCAAGCAGGCGCTGCTGAACATCGCCGCCGATTCCGGCATGGCGGTGGAACCGCCCAAGTCTCGCGACGCCTGGGCCGGCCTTGCCGCCTTCCTGGGAGTCAAGGTCATCCACATCGCCGAGCGCGATACCCAGGTGGGCGCCGAACCCAAGGCGGTGGGCGAATTCGTCAATACATGGTCCATCGACGGCTTCGTCGGCGAGGGCTGCCAACCCGCCGAACTGGGCTGGGGCAGCCACGAGAAGGGCCTGCCGCCCGAGGGACGGCGTCACGATTTCGGTCGCGGCAGCGCCATCTATCTGATGCGGCCGGGCGCCAGCCAGCGGGTGCGGACCTGGACTCCGAAGGAAGGCCCGTTCCACGGCTTCCTGATCACCCACAGCGAATCCATCTCCATCGCCGATTACTTCACGGTTCGCGATGGCGAGACGGTGACCTACCGGCCGACCGTCCATTACGCCTATCATCCCTGCGACGACGCGGTGGTGTCGCTGCATGAACTGGCGGGCAAGAACTGGCGGATGCAGCCGCGCCAGCGCCTGATGATGAACGAGATCGTGAGCGGTATCGACGAGTTGGGGGTGTTGCTGGCCGGTCACGGCAAGGGCGCCTATTGGTTCGGCTCGCAATTGTCCATCACCGAGGCCCGTGAACTGGCGCCGCATAACAGCGCCACCAGCCTTCAGGTGACCGCCACCGTGCTGGCGGGCATCGTCTGGGCGCTGGAGAATCCTGGGCTCGGCATTCTCGAGCCCGACGAGATCGATTTTGTCCGCATTCTGGAAATTGCTCGGCCCTATCTCGGACCGCTGGTGGGTGTCTATACCGATTGGACGCCGCTGGAAGGTCGCGGCGATCTGTTTCCCGAGGATGTGGACCGCTCGGATCCCTGGCAGTTCAAGAATGTCCGGGTCGTCTGATCCGGGCTATTTACAGGCGAAAAATCCTTCACGGTGCGGCGTTCTGGCGCAGACCTGCTCGGCTTGCCCTTCTTGAACACGGTCTTGGTTTTCCTCGACGCATTGGGCGTAGCGGCGGTCGTTCTCCGCCCCGACGATGGGGGTGATGGCCAAGGGGACATAGCCGTCGGGGCAGGTGCGTCGAGCGGCGAAGCGACAGGTCTCGGCCCACCGCATGGTGTTTTCGCAATCGACGTAATAATAGGTCGAGCCATCTGGCTTTCGGAACGTGGTGACCTCGGCGCAGGCACCCAGCGCCAGGATCATGGATAATACCGCCAACGCTTTCATTCGTCGTCCTCTCGGAGGTGCTTTCCGCTTCCTGGATGGGAGGAGAGAATAGTAGCTGGCTTCGCCGAAGGAAATCCCTCATTCACGGGGGAAAGGATGCCCATCCATGCCATTGGTATGTGCGGCTATGCTAAAAAGAGTTGCATCGTACCGAACCTTCGATAGAATGAGCCGATGATTACCGGCCGTCTGGGAGTTTTACCTTGGTCAAGAGAAACGTGTCGACCCGTGGCCGCCTCGAGAGTGGCGCCCCCAACCCTGTTGATGTCCATGTCGGTGCCCGCATGCGTTTGCGCCGCACTCTTCTGGGCATGAGCCAAGAAAAGCTGGGCGAGGCTATCGGCTTGACCTTCCAGCAGGTGCAGAAATACGAACGCGGCGCCAATCGTATCGGCGCATCGCGTCTGTTCGATTTGTCGCGGGTGCTTGACGTGCCGGTGTCGTATTTCTTCGACGATATGTCCGACAATACCCAGAGCCAGAGCCCCGTGAACATCATCAAGGGTTCGGTCGGGCTGTCGGAAGATCCGGCGCCGTTCGAGGCCGATCCCATGACCAAGCGCGAGACGCTGGAACTGGTCCGCGCCTACTACAACATCAACGATCCCCAGGTGCGCAAGCGGGTTTACGAACTTGCCAAGGCCCTGGCGGCGGTCGCAGGCGGCGAATAGGCCGGATACCATGGCTTAGGAAATCGGCCGGAGCATGCTCCGGCCGATTTTGATTCAGATAATGGACAACAGGCGACGATCCATCAGCGAGATCAATTCGGCCGGAGCCATGGGACGGGCCACCAGGAAGCCCTGGACCTGATCGCAGCCCTTCTGGTGGAGGAACATGGCCTGGGCCACGGTCTCGACACCTTCGGCCACCGCCTTCAGCTTGAGCGAGTGGGCGAGGTTGATGATGGTGCCGACGATTTCGGCGGCGTCCTCTGCGTCGGGTATGTCGGTGACGAAGGTTCTGTCGATCTTCAGGGCATCCAGCGGCATGCGGCTGAGATAGCTGAGGCTGGAATAGCCGGTGCCGAAGTCATCGACCGAAACCTTGACGCCGATGGCGCGAAGATCGCGCAGGACGCTGGCGACTTCGTCGACTCTCTGCATCAGAAGGGATTCGGTGATTTCCAGTTCCAGATTGTGGGGTTCCAAGCCCGAGGTGGCCAAGGTCTCGGCCACAATTTCCGCCACATCGCAGTCGCGGAATTGCCGCGGCGACACATTCACCGAGACGCAAAGCGGAGGCAGCCCCTTGCCGCGCCACTCCATGGCTTGGCGGCATGCCTCGCGCAGAACCCAGGTGCCGATGGTGGAAATCAGGCCAAGGCTTTCGGCCATGGGAATGAAATCGTTGGGTGCGATGGCGCCCAACGTCGGGTGCTGCCAGCGGATCAGCGCTTCGACACCGGTCAGTTGGCCGCTCTCCATGTCCACCTTGCCCTGATAGACGAGGCGGAATTCCGACCGGTCGACGGCCCGTCGCAATTCGCTTTCCAGGGACAGCAGTTCCATGGAGCGGGCATTCATGGCGGGGGCGTAAAGTTGGAAAGCGTCGCGGCCGCCGTCCTTGGCCCTGTACATGGCGGTCTCGGCCCGCTGGATCAGCGCCTCCAGGTCGCCGCCATCGTCGGGAAACACGGCGCCGCCGACGCTGGCGGTGACGAACAGATCCCGTCCGTCCACTTCGAACGGAGTCCGAATCATGGAGACCGCCCGCTCGGCGAATTTGGCGACGGCGTCGATATCGGTTGCCTGGGGCAAGATCATGGCGAATTCATCGCCGCCGATGCGGGCGACCGTGTCGCCTTCGCGCACGCAAGACGTCAGACGGCTTGCGATCTCCACCAGAACACCGTCACCGGCGGCATGTCCCAAACTGTCGTTGATGCGCTTGAACAGGTCCAGGTCGAACAGCAGCAAGGCGACCTTGTCGCTGGTTCGCCGGGCGGTGGCCATGGCGACGCCGAGCCGGTCGATGAACAGTCGGCGATTGGGCAGGGCGGTGACCTGATCGTAATAGGCCGGATTGCTCGCAAGGTCGCCGCTCCAGTCGCGCTCGGCCTCCTGGCGCGCCGAGGCCAGGGAAATGCCGACCCGGGTCAGACTCTCGATCTGATCGATGAAGTCGAGGTTCTGGTATATGCGGCAGAACAACTCTTCGGGAATGAACGGCTTGTTGATGAAGTCGCTGGCGCCGCTTTTCATGAAGCGGGCGGAAAGGACATTACTGCCATAGGCGGATATGCCGATGATGACCATCTTGTCGCGGGATCGGGTCTTGCGGATATCCTCGGTCAGGCGACAACCGTCCATGCCGTCCATGTGATAGTCGATGATGGCCAGCCTGATTTCAGGATGGGCCGCCAAGACCTTCAAAGCCTCTTCGCCGCCATTGGCTTCGACGACCTTGAAGTTGTGGTTTTGCAGCAAGCGGGTGAACTGCATGCGCGAGGTCTTGGAATCATCGACAACCAGGACCGTGGCCGAGGCGTTGGTGGATAGGCGTCGCAGCATGGCCAGGACGTATTCGATGCTGCCGGGATTGTTCTTGGTGACGTAATCGACCACGTTCCTGGACAACACCATTTCGCGCATGTCGTCATTGAAGTCGCCGGTGAACACGATCACGGGAATATTGTTGGCCGAGACGTCGTCGACCACTTCGCCTTCGTTGCTGTCGGGCAGGTGAAGGTCCACCAGCGCCGCGAAGAAGCTCCCTTTGTGCTCCTTGAGAGCGAGGCGCGCGTCGGCCCGGCTTGCCGCCAGCACCATGCGGAATCCCAAGCGGTCCTCGATGGCCTTGCGTAGCACCGAGGCGAAGAATTTGCTGTCCTCGACCACGAGAACATTCATCATTATCGCCATCTCCCCGCCCAAGCCGCCATCGGAGGCATACTTGCAGGGTATGCCGTTGGCTGGAAACGCTATACCGTTATGGCGGCATATTCAAACCCCCTCGTCAGAGACGGGCTTGTCATCGTTTTGACCTGCCGTCATTCTGGTAACCCATTTCTCAGCGGGTGCCATGGACTCTTCAACGGATTTTCCGGAAATGATGGACACCCACCAGGTGGCCAGATATCTGCGCGTCAAGGAGCGTAAGGTTTACGACCTGCTCAAGGAGCGGCGCATTCCCTGTACTCGTGTCACGGGCAAATGGCTGTTTCCCAAGACTGAAATCGATGCGTGGCTGAAGCGCAACAGTGCTTCGGCATCCGGCACGCAAAAGGCGGGGCCTGCCGCCATGGTGGTGGCCGGCAGCCATGATCCCTTGCTGGAATGGGCCTTGCGCGAGGCGGGTGGCGGCCTGGCGGTTCTGCCGGGCAGTTCGTCCGATGGTCTGGCGCGCATTGCGGCGGGCGAGGCGGTGATGGCCGGAATTCATTTGCTGGACGCGGACTCGGGCGAGTTCAATGTGCCCCAGGCGCGTCAGGCGCTGGCGGATCACAATGTGGTTCTCATTGAATGGGCGTGGCGGCGCCAGGGGCTTGTGGTCGCCACCGGCAATCCGCTGGGAATCACCTCCATTGCCGATTTGGCGAAGTTGAAGGCGCGGGTCGTGCTGCGCCAGGAGGGCGCCGGAAGCAGGGTTCTGTTCGAACGATTGTTGGCCGACGCCGAATTGAACGGTGAGGACATTCGGACAGTCTCGGCGCCGGTCCGCAGCGAGACCGATGTGGGCCTCGCCATTCTCGAAGGCGTGGCCGATGCGGGGCTGGCGGTGGAATCCGTCGCCAACAGCCTTCGGCTGGGCTTCATTCCCCTGTGCAAAGAGCGGTTCGATTTGGCCATTGATCGCCAGGCCTATTTCGAACCGGCCGTCCAAACATTGCTGGCCTTCGCCCGGACCGCTGAATTCGTCGGTCGGGCAGAGGCACTGGGCGGCTACGATGTTACGGGCACCGGCGCTATCCGCTGGAATGCCCGATAATGTGCCATGGATCCGTAGAATTGAAGTATTAGGCGGCGGGGCGGTCGGCGTGTAGACTTCCCCAGGGCGGAAGATCAAGGGGATAGAAGGCGACGACGTGCGACGCGAACCGTGCAGCCGTATAATCAATGTCTTGTGGGACGTGGAGTCCTGAATGCCGTTTCCTCGGCAAACCCCGGAGGATGGATGGACGGACGAGATCGCCCTCGGTCTCGGGTCTTTTCCGGCGGCCCGTCGGTTGGCCTTGCGCTATACCGCCCTGGCCATTCTGGCCTGGACTCTTCTGTTGGGAGGGTCGCTGTGGTGGAATGTGGAGCAGCAGGAATCCATCGCCTTCGGACTTGCCCTGAATAGCGCGCGGTCCGCGTTCGACAAGGATGTGGCTTACCGCGCCTGGGCGTCTGGCCATGGCGGCGTCTATGTGGACCCCACCGAAAAAACGCCGCCAAGTCCATGGATGGCCCATCTTCCCGACCGGGATCTCGTGACCACCGAGGGCCGCCAGCTGACCTTGATGAATCCCGCCTATATGCTGCGCGAGATGATGCAGGATTACGGCGATCTCTATGGCATCAAGGGCCGCATCGTCGGCATCGTCTATCTCAACCCCAACAATGAGGCGGACTCCTGGGAGGCGGACGCCATCCGCGCCTTCGAGACCGGCAAGGAAGCGGAACGGCTGGCCGTCTCCGATATCGACGGGCAGTCCTATCTGCGCCTGATCAAGCCCTTCATCATGGAGCAGAGCTGCCAGAAATGCCACGGACACCTTGGATTTGCCAACGGATCCGTGCGCGGCGGCATCGGGGTTTCGGTTCCCATGGCGCCCTATAAGAATGCCGAGCGCGATGCCGTTCGTTCGGTGACGGCATCCCATGGCGGATTATGGCTGCTGGGGTTGGCGGGCATCCTGACCATAGGGCGCCGGTCGGCGTCGCGCCTGGTGGACAAGGCGATGGCCGAGGAAGAAAACCGCCTTGCCGCCCATGTGTTCCGCTATGCCTTGGAAGCAACCATCATCACCGACGGCCGAGGTCGCATTCTCCGGGTTAATCCGGTCTTCACCGAATTGACCGGATTTGCCGCCGACGAGGTGATTGGCGGCAATCCCAGGATTTTGCGCTCGGACCATCATGACGAGGCGTTCTATCGCGAGATGTGGCACTCCATCAGCACCACCGGCCGTTGGCAGGGCGAGATATGGAACCGGCGTCGCGACGGCAGCATCTTCGTGGCCTGGGAAAGTATCGTCGCGGTCAAGGGCGACGACGGCGAGGTGCGCTATTTCATCGGCAGTTTCAGCGACATCACCGAGCAGGTGGAGGCGCAGCGCCATATCTTGCATCTCGCTCATTACGACATGCTGACCGGATTGCCCAATCGGGTGTTGTTCCAGGATCGTCTGGAGCGGGCGGTCGTTCATGCCTTGCGCCATGACCGACAGGCGGCGTTGCTGTTCATCGATCTGGATGGGTTCAAGAAGGTCAACGACACCATGGGGCACCGGGCCGGCGACGACCTTCTCAAGGAAGTGGCCAAGCGGCTGTGCCACTGCGTGCGGATGACCGATACCGTCGCCCGCCTGGGCGGCGATGAATTCACCATCATCCTCGACGAGATCGTGTCACCCGGCGACGCCGCCATGATCGCGGATAAGATATTGGCCGAGTTGGCGCTGCCCGTCGTGATCGATGGTCGCGAGGTCTTTGTCGGAGCCAGCATCGGAATCAGTGTCTATCCCGAGGACGGCAAGAGTGGCGAGGATCTGCTGAAACATGCCGATACCGCCATGTATCAGGCCAAGGCGGCGGGCAAGGGGCGGCACAATTTCTACTCGGCGGAAATGACCCAGCGCGAGGAACGGCGCCTGGAAATGGAATCGGCACTGCGATTGGCGGTGGAAGAGGCTCAATTCGATGTCCACTACCAGCCCAAGGCCTGCCTGCGGAGCGGCGTCATCACCGGATTCGAGGCCCTGGCCCGCTGGACCCATCCCACCTTTGGTCCGGTATCGCCGGCCGACTTCATTCCGCTGGCCGAGGAAATTCATTTGGTCGAGCGTATCGACATGCTGGTGCTGCGCAAGGCCTGCCGCCAGGGCAGGGTCTGGCTGGATTCCGGGCATCAATTGAGCATGGCGGTGAATTTGTCGGGGGGCGATTTCCGCGACGGCGACCTTGCCCAGAAGGTGGCGCAAGTGCTCGCCGAGACTCATTTTCCCGCCGATCGGCTGGAACTCGAGATCACCGAGACCTTCGTGCTCGACCTGGGGGAACGCCAGCGCGAGGTGCTCGACTCCCTCAAGCGCCTCGGCATCCGCCTTGCCATCGACGATTTCGGCACCGGCTATTCCTCGCTCAGCTATTTGAAGCGGCTGCCGGTGGACACCTTGAAGATCGACCGCTCCTTCGTTCGCGATCTGGCGCGGGATTCCCGTGACATGATGCTGGTGGGCAGCATCATCGGCATCGCGCATAGCCTGGGATTGAAGGTGGTCGCGGAAGGCATCGAGGAATCCGATCAGCAGATCATCCTGCTCACCCAGGAATGCGACGAGATGCAGGGCTATTTACTGGCCAAGCCCATGCCCGCCGATCAGGTCAAGATCTTCCTGATGGAGCATGCCGCCGTCAGCAAGGAAACCTTATGAGCGACGGGCATCCTCGATTTTCAGAGGCATTGCGCGTCTGGCTCAAGATCGGCCTGCTCAGCTTCGGAGGCCCCGCCGCCCAGATCGCCACCATGCACCGCATCTTGGTGGAAGAGAGGCGATGGGTCAGCGAGACCCGGTTTCTCCATGCCCTGAACTACTGCATGCTGCTGCCGGGACCGGAGGCCCAGCAACTGGCCACCTATATCGGCTGGCTGCTGCATCGCGGTTTGGGCGGCGTTGTCGCCGGAACCCTGTTCGTCTTGCCGGGCTTCCTGGTGATGATGGTGCTGGCCGGACTTTACGCCGGGTTCCATCAGGTTCCGTTGGTGGACGGCCTGTTCTACGGCATCAAGCCCGCGGTATTGGCGGTGGTGATCGAGGCGTTGCTGCGCATCGGCAAGCGGGCGTTGAAGCATCGGATCTTCCACGGGATCGCTGCCGCCGCCTTCGTCGGCATATTTTTTCTGGGGGTGCCGTTCCCCTTGATCGTGCTTGCCGCCGGATTGATGGGATTCCTGGCCGCCAGGGCCGGGCATCCCGCATTCCGGCCCAAGGCCGACAAGCCGGAGGAGAGCGGTGCCGCCGACCGCGCCATCGAGAGCGGCGCCGAACACACCAAGCCCAATCTGGGCCGCTCGCTGAGGGTGGCGGTCGTCTGTCTCGTCCTTTGGCTGGCGCCGCTGGCGGCTTTCATGGGCTGGGGCGAGGGCGCCTTCGCCGCCATCGGGCTGTTCTTCAGCAAGCTGGCGGTGGTGACCTTCGGTGGCGCCTATGCCGTGCTGGCCTATGTGGCGCAAGAGGCGGTGGAGGTTCACGGCTGGCTGAGGCCTGGCGAGATGCTCGATGGATTGGGGCTGGCGGAAACCACGCCGGGGCCGCTGATCCTGGTCAATCAGTTCGTCGGCTTTCTGGCCGGGTTTCGCAACCCGGGGGTTTTAGGGCCCTGGCTGGGCGGCGCGGTCGGCGCCACATTGACGGTGTGGGTGACCTTCACGCCGTGTTTCTTGTGGATCCTGGCCGGCGCTCCCTATGTGGAGGCGCTGCGCGGCAACAAGGCGCTGTCGGGCGCTCTGGCGGCCATTACCGCCGCCGTGGTCGGCGTGATCTTCAATCTGGCCGCGTGGTTCGCGCTGCATGTCCTGTTCGGCCGCATCGCGGAAAGCCGGGTCGGTGTCCTGCACCTCACCGTTCCCGATCCCGCCAGCCTGGACCCGCTGGCCCTGGTCCTGGCGGCGGCGGCCGGTCTGGCCATGCTGCGCTTCCATCTGGGCATGATTGCCACCCTGGCCGCCTGCGGTTCGGTGGGCGTGGTTTGGCGCCTACTTCTTCTTCCGTAGGGCGGCGGCGGGGCGCAGTTCGTCCACGGTCAGCTGGCGGCCCAACTGATCTTCCAAATGGGGCAGCAGCTGCGGAAAGAACTTGAGCGGCGCCAGCAGCGCTATGGCGGCGGCGGTGCCCTTGTTCTCGTCGCCGACATCGCGCCGACATCGCAGCAGCACCGAGGACACCAGCCAGTCGTCCCAATCGTCCTGGTCGTGCCCCTTGGGAGGTGGCAAACCGGCGAAGCGACTTAGCATCTCCATCATTTCCTGCCGCGACATCTCCGCGACGGTCTTGGACTTTCCTGTCATGCCCCGGTCACCCAAAAGACAACTTCCCCATGCCGGATTCTACTCCACCCCACGTCGGCGGCAAACTGTTTCACTCAGGTTGCAGGCGTCCGCCGTCCCAACAGCGCAGCAATCGCCATCCCAGCAGCGCCGAACCTGCCGAAAGCGCAGCCATGGCGAGAAACGACCCTCCTCCAAATTGCTCATAGAGATAGCCGCTGGCGGGGGTCATGAGGCCGGGGGCCAGCCCCACCGACAGCGCCGCATAGACGCCTTGGGCCCTGACCGACAAGGACGGGGGAACGGCGCGGGCGATGAAATGCATGGCCCCCAGATGGGCGCAGCCGAAGGTGGCGGCATGCAGCAATTGCGCCAGCGCCACCATGGCCGGGTCGGCGGTGAGGCCGAGGACGCTCCAGCGAACGGCGCCGCCCAATGCGGCCGCAAGCAGCAATCGCGCCGGGCCAAGGCGACCGACCACCCGGCTGCTGAAGGCGAACAGCAGCACCTCGGCGATCACGCCTTCCGACCACAGGATTCCGATGGCGGCGTCGGACAGGCCCGCCGCCTTCCAATGCAGGGTGGCGAAGGCGTAATAGACCGTGTGGGCGGACTGGTTGAACGCCGCCGTCAGCAGGAACAGCAGGAAGATGCCCGACTTCAGCAGGGGGCGAACCGGCGGCGGCGGCGTGTCCTGGATCGGCACGCGGGCATCGGGCAGCGCGGCGCAACTGACCGCCGTCAGCGCCAGCATGCCGGAAATCAGCCAGGGCAACACGCTGACTGGCCAATGGGTGAGGGCGCGACCCACCAAGACCGCCGACAAGATGAAGGCCAATGATCCCCATAGTCTGACCCTGCCATAGTCCAAGGATCGGCTGTGGGTGACCATCAGCGCCAGGGAATCGCCCACCGGCATCAGTCCGGTAAAGGGGAAGATGGCGACCACCGTGATCACCAGGATGGGAAGGAAGCCCTGGCTGAACGGAAACAGCAGCCACAGCAGGGCGGCCGCCATGCTGAGAATCAGCATGGGGCGCTTGCGGTCGCCGCGATGATCGACCCAATGGCCGACGGTGGGATTGGCGATCAGACGGGTCAGATAACCGACGGCCACCAGAATGCCGATTTCCGATGGAGCGAGGCCGCGATCGGCCAACCATAGCGGCCAAAACGGAATATGGATGCCCACGGCGGCGAAGATGGCGCCATAGAACCCGGCCAGACGCCATGCCACGAAGCGTCCGGTCATAGCCGCGTCAGCATGAGTCCGCGCCGTCCAAGGGACTGAAGGCAATCCTCGGACGCCAGAAAGCGATACTCCACCTCGCGCTGATCGGTCAGCCATTCGCAGGCCCGCAGCGCCTCGTCCACTTCGCCGGGATGGCACATGACCAGGGTGCTGGGCTTGGGCGATTCGGTGAACCGGCGGAACAGCTCGTCATAGCCGATCTTGCCGGAAAAGTCGTAGACGCCCCTAAAGCTCAGGTTGTGGCGGGCGCCCGCCGCCTTCAGCCGCTGCCGCAGCCCGATGCCCAGCAGGGCGATGATGCAGGCCCGTACCGGATCGACGCCACGCGCCAGGATGGAAAGCGGGCTTTCCCAGCACGACCGCACCCAGCCGTTCCCGGATTTCAGTCGGCGGGTCCAGAGATCCATCACCACGTCGCGCACCACGGGCAGTTGGTGGACATGATGATGGCCGTCGAGAAAATCCGGCGCGCGGCCCATGGCGGCCTCGAAGGCGTCCACCTGGCGTTCGAGTTCGGCGGCGATTTCTGCTTGGTTCAGGCGGCCGAGCAGGCTTCGCTTGACCATGGCGCCCACCGGCGGCAGACGGCCGTCCGGCGCCAGTTCAGGCATGGCGCCCAGCGGCCGGTGGTCGGTCAAGGTGAGGTGGACGCCGAATTCCGCCTTGCCTTCCAACGGCTTCAGCAAGAGGGCCTCGGCGGGCCAATGGGCGCTGCCGGTCATGCAGCCGGTGGCTTGCAGCCGCCCGGATTCGATCAGGGCGCGGATGGCGCGGCCAAGACCGGGGGCAAGGCCGTAATCATCGGCGCAAAGTGTCAGGGAAGGTGCTAGCATGGCGTCAAGATAGGCGCGGCCACGGGGGTGCGCAAGGCGGCTTCATTCACAGTGACGCGCTAAATGTGGCGAAATGTGATGTCCGTCCTCTGGAAATAGCCGGATCGATCCCAATATGGCACTGGTTAAGGATGATGTGACCGCTCATTCCGCTGCTGGGAAAAAGAGTTCCATGGACATGGCCGCACCTCCGGAAAGAAGGCGGCGACCGCGCGGGAAGGGGATGACCCTACAGGTCAATATCGTCACCGCCTTCGCCACCTTGCTGACCGCCATCATCCTTGCGCTGGTGAGCTTCGCCTATGTCAAGAATGCTGGATCGGTCCTTGATCTGACCGAACGATTCGTCGAGCGCGTCGCGGTCTCGGGGATCAACAGCACCGTGGCGCTGCTCGACCCCGTGGCCACCCATGTGGAGGCCAGCGCCAAGCTGGCGGCCGTCGATGAGGGCAGGGCGCGCGATGGATCGCTGTTTCCCTATCTGATGACCTTGTTGGACAACACGCCGCAACTGCAAAGCATCTATTTCGCCTTCGAGACCGATGGGCTGTTTCTGCAGGCGTTTCCCATTCCGCCGGGGACGGCGAAATTCGGCGCCAACGACAACGCGCCGCCCGCCGGTGCCGAATATGCCCTGCGGGTGGTGGATCACAAGGGCGGCGGCTATTCCGACGTCTGGACCTATGTGAAGCGTGACGGCACCGTGCTGGGGTCCGAGACCTCCAACACCCTCAATTACGACCATCGCACTCGGGGCTGGTACAAGGAGGTCGTCGCCAAGCGAGGCCTGATCTGGACCGATCTGGTGGTGTTCACCAGCAACCGCCAGCCCGGCATCGCCGCGGCCTATCCCATCATCACCAAGGACGGCAGGGTGATCGGGGCCACGGCGGCCAACATCTCCACCAAGCAGATGTCGGACTTCCTGGCTGGCTTGAATCTCGGCAAGAGTGGCATCGGTCTTATCGTCGACGAGACCAACCAACTGATCGCCTATCCCGATTCGACCAAGGCGGTGCGCCAGGACGGCTTGGCGCTATCCCTGGTCAAGGCCCAGGAACTCAAGGACGCCCGGATCAGCGATGCCTTCGCCGCCTACCGCGCCAATCCGGCCAAGATCGTTCGGTTCGTGTCGGAAAGGCGCGCCTTCCTTGCCTCCTTCAGCGAATTGCCCGCCGAATTCGGCAAGAAATGGCTGTTGGGCGTCATCGTCCTGGAAGACGATTTCGTCGGCGTGCTGAAGGAAAACACCCGCGACATCGTGGTGATCGGCTTGCTGTTGATGGTGATGGGGATGGTCGGCATGACCGTTCTGTCGCGTTGGATTTCCAAACCTCTGGCCAGCCTGACCGGCGAAATCCGCAAGATCCAGAAATTCGACCTGGAAGGGCCGATCGCCATCTATGCCCTGGTGCGCGAGGTCAACGAGGTCATCGATTCGCTCAACATGATGAAGCGGGCCTTGCGCACCTTCGGCAAATTCGTTCCCCGTGATCTGGTCCGCGATCTGGTGGCCAGCGGCCGTCCCATCGAACTGGGCGGGCATGACCGCACCCTGACGGTGATGTTCACCGATATCGCCGATTTCACCGGCCTGTCCGAACGCATGGAGGCGGGCGAGCTCTTGGTCCACGTCTCCCGTCACCTGGACGCCATTGCGTCCTGCATCGGCCAAGAAGACGGCACCGTCGATAAATATATCGGCGATGCGGTGATGGCGTTCTGGGGGGCTCCCAATTGGTGCGAGGATCACGCCCTGCGGGCCTGTTCCGCCGCCTTGCGGGCCAAGAAGATTCAGTTGGCGCTGAATGCCGAATGGGCCGCCCATGATCTGCCCACCATGTTCGTCCGCATCGGCCTGCACACCGCCAATGTCATTGTTGGCAATATCGGTTCAGACCAGCGCATGAGCTATACGGCGGTGGGCGACGGCGTCAATGTGGCCTCCCGGCTGGAGGGGGTCAACAAGCTCTACGGTACCCAGATTTGCGTCAGCAAGGCGGTGCTGACCGCCGCCGGTGAGTCGGTCTTGGCCCGTCCGCTGGACATGGTGGCGGTCAAGGGGCGCGTCGCCGGGGAAATGATCTATGAACTGATGGCGCTGCGTCATGGGCCGACCGAGCTGCTGGCCACCGCCGAGGAACTTGAGCTTTGTCGGGCGACCGAGGCGGCCTTTAATGCCTATGCCGCCCGCCAGTGGGACGTCGCCATGGCGAACTACACCCGGCTGGCCGAGCTGGCCCCGGCCGATAAACTGCCCGGCATCTTTATCGCCCGCTGCCGCCACTACATGGCGGAACCGCCGCCCACGGATTGGAACGGCGTCCACCACATGCAGTCGAAATAGACGCTCAGCGCCAACCTTCGTCGCTGAGGGCGCCGCGCATCTTCATGTCCACATCGACGATATGGCTCATCAGCCAATGATTGAGAAAGGCGGCCATCTCGTCGGCGGCCTTGCCGAGATCGCCGAACTGGCCCGCCTCGAACTTGGCGATGTAATCGGCCAGGGTCTTCCTCAGCGCATCGTGCTGGCGCTTGTTCTCGGCGAGGCCGGGATATTTGGCGATGGCCTGGATATATTCCTCGCGGGCGAAGTGATCATGGGCATAGAGCTGCAACCGCTCCAAGGTGATCTGGATGGAGCGCGGCGTAACGGATTTCGGCGACTTGACCATGGTCTCGAAGTCGCCGACGAGGCCGATCAGTTCCTTGTGATCCGCGTCGATCTCGATATTGCCGACCTTAAGGGCGTCGTCCCAAGCGATGGACATTTGATCCTCCCAAAGCGTTTTTTATTGTTCCGCCGACAGTGTAGCAGCCGGGCGGGCCGCTGTCTCAGTCCAGGGCGGCCGAGGGCAGGGTCATGGTGAAACGGCCGCCGCCGCCGGGGCGGTTGTCTGCTTCCAGCGAGCCGCCGTGGTCGCGGACGATGCCGTAGGATATCCACAAGCCCAGCCCGGTTCCCTTTCCCACCGGCTTGGTGGTGAAGAAGGGGTCGAACACCCGGGTCAGAATGTCGTCGGCGATCCCCGCGCCGTTATCCTCGACGGTCAGTACCACATGGCCCGCGTTGACGCTGCCGCTGACGGAAATATGGCCGCCGGGCCGCCCCGCCACGGCGTCGAGGGCGTTTTCCACCAGATTGACGATGACCTGATGCAATTGTCCGGCATTGCCGCGCACCGGAAGCTTTTCCGCCAGTTCCACCCCCACGGCCGTATTGCCGCGATTGCCCGAGGCCGACCATTGCACCGCCTTGCCCGCCACCTCGGCGAGATCGAAGCTTTCCGGGCCGCCCGCGCTGGAAAAGGACAGACGTTTCAGGCTGCGCACGATTTCGGCCACCCGCTGGGCACCCTCGGCGGTGCCTTCGATCAGGGCCGGCAGGTCCGACAAGGTGGCGTCGATACGCAACTCCGTGCGCAGTTTTTCGCGCATGGCCTCGGAACAGCCGCCATGGATGGCGTCCAGATAGGTGCCGATGCGTTCCGAGTATTTGGACAGCGCATGGACATTGCCGTAGACGAAACTGATCGGGTTGTTGAGCTCGTGGGCGACGCCCGCGATCAGGCGGCCCAGTGACGCCATCTTTTCCTGCTGCACCAGTTGCGCCTGGGCTTGCTTCAGGGCCTCGTAGGCGCGGCGCAATTCGCCGACCGGCCGTCCGGTCAGCACGATGCCTGCGGGCAGGCCGCGATGGTCCAGCCGGGTGGCGCAGTTGAGCGCCACCGGCTCGGTCTGGCCGCCGTCGGCCGAATGGAAGCGGACCTCGCGGTCGGCGCCGCTGCCGGAATCGATCCAACTGCACAGCCGCAGGGTTTCGATGTCGCCGACCAGCAGGTCTTCCAGCGGCCGTTCGAACAGATCCACCTCGGCATGGCCGGTCAGGCGCAGGAAGGCGAGATTGACCTGCAGGATCTGGCCGCGCTGATCGCAGACGATCAGAATGTCGGAGACGGCGGACAGCACCGAATTGATGAAGCGCTGGGCTTCCTCCAAGGCGGTGTTCTTTTCCTCCAGTTCCACTTCGTAGGAGATGAGATCGGAGTAGACCTCCTCCATCTTGCGGATGACCTCGATCCAGGCGGTTTCCTGGGCCGAGGCGGTATCGGGTTCGGCGGCTCCGGCGAAGTCATAGGCGGAAGACGGGCGGGGGTCGGCATAGGTCGCCATGTCAGGCGCCCTTTTCCAGGCCATAGCGGCGCAGCTTGGCCCTAAGACCGACGCGCGACAGGCCCAATTCATCGGCGACCCGGCTGATATTGCCGTGATGACGGCCCATGGCCTCGGCGATGATGCGGGATTCCAGCGCCTCCACCTGGTCCTTCAGGCTTTCCGGGCGGCCGAGATCGCCGATGGAGCGTCCGGCGGGGCAGGCGCGGGCGCGGATGCGGGGACTGATCAGACCGGCGCCGAGCAGGGCATCGTCGGCCAGCGCCACCATGCGCTGGATCTCGTTCTGCAATTCGCGGACATTGCCGGGCCAGTCATAGGCAGCCATCAGCGCCATGGTCTCTGGCGCGAAGTTTAGGTTGGGGCGGCGGAAACCCTTGCGGGTCTCGGCCAGCAGCCGCTCGGCCAGCAGCGGCACGTCCATGGGGCGTTCGCGCAAGGGCGGCAGATGCACGGGGAAGGCGGCAAGGCGATAAAAGAGATCGCGGCGGAAATGCTTGTCGCGGACGTCGTCTTCCAGATTGCGGTTGGTGGCCGCGATGACGCGCACATCCACCTTGCGGGTCAGTCGGGCGCCCAGCGGCCGGATCTCGCCTTCTTGCAGCACGCGCAGCAGCTTGACCTGGAAGGCGGGGGAGGTCTCGCCGATCTCGTCGAGGAAGATGGTGCCGCCGCTGGCCTGTTCGAACAATCCGATCCGGTCCTCGTAGGCACCGGTGAAGGCGCCCTTCTTGCAGCCGAACAGTTCGGATTCCAGCAACTGATCGGGCAGGGCGCCACAGTTCTCGACCACGAAGGGCTTGTTGCCCCTTGGGCTGGCGTAATGGATGGCGCGGGCCAGCAGTTCCTTGCCGGTACCCGATTCGCCGGTGATCAGCACCGAGATGTCGAAGGACGACACGCGGCGCGCCATGTCGATGACTTCGGCCAGGGGCGAGTCGGGCGCATGGGTGATGCCGTCGAAATGGTGGTGGCGTTTCAGGGTGCCGGTCTTGCCCGCGATCACCTTTTCCAGCATGGCCGGGGCGACCTTGAGGTCGAGGCTTGCCTGGGCGCTTTCCTGCTGCAATTGGAACAGCTTCAGCGCGCCGCGCAGGGTCTCCACCAGTTCGGCGGGTTCCCATGGCTTGGTGATGTAGCGGTAGATTCCGGCTTCGTTGACGCCTGCGATGATGTCCTCGGCGTCGGAATAGCCCGAGATGATCATGCGCACCGGATCGGGCCAGCGGGCTCGCACCGTCTTGAGGAAATCAACGCCCTGGGTGCCCGGCATGCGCTGATCGCACAAGATGGCATGGACCATCTCCTGCTCCAGCACCGCTTCCGCGTCTTCGGCGGTCGATGCGGTCAAGACCTGGAATTCGTCCGACAGCACGCGGCGCAGCGCCTCTTGCGACTGCTTCTCGTCGTCCACCACCAAGATGATCGGAAGATTGGTCATGGTCGACATTGTTCGCGGGAATGGGCGGCCGGTCAACACCGACGCTTGGCCTGACGGGCAATTGGCGGGATAGTGCTCTCCGGTCTATAGGAGGCACCCATGGACGGTTTGATGGCCGAGATCAGGCAGACCCATGTGGCCAGGAATACCCTGGCCCTGTGGTTCCTGGGACAGAACGGCTGGATGGTGAAGTCGCCGGGCGGAACGGTGCTCGCCATCGATCCCTATCTGTCGGATTCATGCAATCCCTCTCGCCGAGGCTTGAATCTGGCGCGCCAGGTGCCGCTGCCCCTGGCGCCCGAGGCGCTGGAGGCCGACATGCTGGTCTGCACCCATTCCCACAAGGACCATGCCGACCCGGACACCTTGTGCTCCTGTGCCCGCTCGGGGCGGGTCAAGGCCTTCCTCGGGCCGGGCGATACCCAGGTGGTGTTCGAGGATGCGGGAATCGCCGCCAGTGATTGTGAATTGTCCTGGCCCAATCGGGGCACCGAGGTCGGCGATATTAGCCTGACCGGCACCTTCGCCCTGCCCACCGATCCCGGCGACCTGACCCATATGGGCTTCATCGTCCAGGCGGGAAGTGGCCCGAAGCTTTGGATCACCGGCGATACCGCGTGGTGCGATCTGCTGGCCGAGGCCGGGCTGAAGCATCTGCCCGATGCCGTCTGCCTGCCCATCAATGGCGGCTACGCCAATCTGTCCCATTGGCAGGCGGCGGAACTGGTGCGCCGCGTCGATCCCGCGCAGGCGATCCCCTGTCACTGGGACATGTTCGCCGACAATTCCTGTTCGCCCCACATGTTCGAGGCGTCGTTGACCGTCAAGGGCATGCGGGAGAAATACCGCGAGCCGGTTCACGGCCAGAAGATGGTGATCGAGAAAAGGTAATGCCAAACGGAAATTGGGCCACAGATGAACACAGATCCCCGCTTTGCGGGACACAAATAAGATAGTTACTCAATATATCTGTGTTTATCTGTGGCTAAAATTCCTGAAGGCTAGGTTTGGCGGAACGGCCCGTCCTTCATCTGATCGTCGATGTCCTCGGCGATCAGCGGGCGTTCGTGATCGAGGAAATGGGCAACCGCCTGGTTTAATCCGGCATCGGCGATCCAATGGGCGCTGTAGGTGGGGGTGGGCAGATAGCCGCGGCTGACCTTGTGCTCGCCCTGGGCACCGGCTTCGACCCTTGCCAGCTTATGCGCGATGGCGAAGTCGATGGCGCGATAGTAGCAGGCCTCGAAATGCAGGAAGTCCCGGTGCGGCCCGGCGCCCCAGGTGCGGCCGTACAGGGTGTCGGCCCCCAGCATGTTGAAGGCGGCGCCCAGCGGCTGGCCGTCGCCCTCGGCCCAGACCAGCACCACCTTGTCGGCGACCGGCGTGGCCGACAGCGCCTCGAAGAAGGCGCGGTTCACATAGGCCTTGCCCCATTTGCGATCCACCACGTCCTGATAGAAGCGGTGAAAAACATCCCAATGGCGAGGCTTGATATCGTCCCCAACCAATGTGGTGATGGCGATGTTCTGGCGGGCGACGGCGTCGCGCTCCTTGCGGATGGCCTTGCGCTTGCGCGATGACAGGGCGGCCAGGAAATCGTCGAAGCAGCCATAGAAGTCATTGGTCCAGTGGTATTGGCTGCCCAGACGCTGCAAGAAGCCCACGTCGGCCAATTCCCCATACTCGGCCTCGGTGGGGAAGGTGACATGCACCGAACTGGCCCCGATCTGGCGGGCCAGGGTGACCATGGCCGAGGCCAGCATCCGGCGCAGCCGCGCCGCGTCCTCGCCAGGGCGGATCAGCAATCGTGGGCCGGTCACCGGCGTGAAGGGAACGGCGCATTGCAGCTTTGGATAATAGCGGCCGCCCGCCCGCTGATACGCCTCGGCCCAGCCCCAGTCGAAGACGTATTCGCCGTAGGAATGGCTTTTCAGATAGAGCGGCGCCACCGCCAGCAAACGCCCGTCGCCCGAACGGATGGACAGATGGCGGGGCAGCCAGCCGGTGGCCGAGCAAGCGCTTCCCGATTGCTCCAAGGCATTCAGGAAGGCATGGCTCACGAAGGGATTGTCGGCTCCGGCGCAAGCGTCCCATTCGGCCGCCGGGATTTCTCCCAAGGCGGCATGGGCGGTTATCGTTGGGTGGTCGGCTCCGTCCGGCATGCAGCAAAGATGAGGATTGCCGAGGCCGATTCCAAGAAGCTTCTCGCGCCTTGCATCAGACAGGGACGGCGTTGGTCGGCCAAGCGGGAACCCGCAGCCAGCCGAACCGGGCCGTCTTGATGAAGGTGTCCGACCAATGAGGCGCCGCCAGCGAGACCACCTGGCCATATGGGCTGTTGGAGTGCTGGTGGGCCAGTTCTTCCAGCGCGGGGGTGATCAGGGTGTGCTGGGTGATGACGGTCGCGGGCACTGGGGTGGCGGACGAGATGCTCATGATGGCGGTTCCTTGTTCAGGAGGGCATTTGGCGGTCCCGGTGGCGAGGCCGAGGAACCCAAGCCCTTATGTTAGAGGCTGACCGGAAATTAAGTTGAGTGATTTCAGTGCGTTGTGATTCTGTCTGGTTGCGAATCAAGACGGAGCC